>CAZVNM010000001.1:0-1222 GCA_964628685.1 uncultured Bifidobacteriaceae bacterium
TGCAGGTCTGACCGGTGATGGCCCGCGGATCGGTGCGCGACGGGACGACGTTGACCACCCGGTCCGACGCCTCCCGGTTCTGCAGCGACGCCATCAACCCGAACGCCCGACACGCCTCGGCGTCGGACGTGCCGCCCGAGGCGATGATGGCCTTCGCCTCGTCCAGCTTCCGTTGTCCGTCGGCATCGCTGATGAGGCCGCTCGCCTCCACCTGGCGGATCGCCTCGGGAAGCTGCGCCGCCCATCCCGCGGCGCTCACATGCGAGATCTGGACGTACCCACGCCCGTCCGGGTAGCGGCATGCATCCAGCCCCGCCACCGTCGTCTCCTCGCCCTCACCGACGGACGACCCGGCGAGCGCTGCGGCGACGTCGTCGTAGGCCCGGCATCCGGCGGCCGCATCCGACGTGCCGGTCGACCCACCGGTTTCGGTGGTCGAGCCCCCGGTGCCGGTGGTGGCACCGCCTCCGCATCCGGCCGCGGTGAGGGCCGCGACCACGAGGAGGATCCTTGCTCGGTGCGTGCTGATCATCGGCCGCATCCTGCCACGGGGGTCGGCGAACGGCCGGGTCGGTAGGCTCGCGGTTCCCGACAGATCAGGAGACCGCATGCCCAGCCAGCCGCCCGCAGCCGACCCCGGCGCCACGTACACCGCCACGTTCGACACGAGCGAGGGTTCCTTCGACGTGGAGCTCTTCGCCGCCGACTCGCCCAACACCGTCGGCAACTTCGTCGGACTCGCCGAGTCGGGCTTCTACGACGGCCTGATCTTCCACCGCGTCATCAAGGACTTCATGATCCAGGGCGGATGCCCCGACGGCGTCGGCACCGGTGGCCCCGGCTACAAGTTCGCCGACGAGTTCAACGACCACAAGATCGTCAAGGGCTCCCTGGCGATGGCGAACGCCGGTCCCAACACCAACGGCAGCCAGTTCTTCATCGTCACCACCGACGCCACGCCGTGGCTCGACGGCAAGCACACCAACTTCGGCCGGGTGACCTCGGGTCAGGACGTGGTCGACGCCATCGGCACGACGGCCACCGACGGCCGTGACCGCCCCCGCACGCCGATCACCATCAACAAGGTGACCATCACCAAGGGCTGAACACGCTCACCCGTCGCGGGGGGGCGGGCGGCGGGCCGCCGCGGCGCTGGTGGGGGTGAGCGGTGCCCGCCGCACGCGGCCCGCCCCCGGGGGGCGCCCCCGGCGCCCCGGGGGGG
>CAZVNM010000001.1:1232-673447 GCA_964628685.1 uncultured Bifidobacteriaceae bacterium
CGCCGGCCATGGCATATCCCAGCACAGTAGTCACCAACACCATGGTCACAATCCCCTCGGCCTCACCCCGCCCCCCGGGGGGGGGGGGGCGGCGGGCGCCCCCCCGCGACGATGCTGGGTATCAGCGGTCCCCGCAGCAGACGACGCGCCCCGGGGATCCGCCGCAGGAGCCGCGTTGAGCGCTCCTGCCCCAGCTGGAATGTCACATCGACGAGATCGTCGGTGGCGTCCCGTGCGACGAGGCCGGCGGCGCGCATCATGCGCGTGAACTCACGCCGGCCGAGCGCCCGGATGTCGAACCGTTCCCCGCGACCGGCGGCGCGCATGTAGCGGTCGGCGAGCCCGCCCCGCACCCATCCGAGGAGCGGCAGGCGATGGTGGTTCTCCACCAGCTGCCAGCGGTGCGGCAGCGCGACGTACGCGACGCCGCCCGCCCGCAGGACGCGGGTGATCTCGGCCAGGTGGCGGGACTGGGCCGCCGCGTCGCCGACGTGCTCCAGCACGTGGTTGGACACCACCACGTCGAACGCGGCGTCGTCGAACGGCAGTCGCGCGCCGTCGTAGGTGGTGAACGTGAAGCCCTCGCGTTCGACGCGGACGTCGGCCACGTCGATGCTCGCGACCGACCCGTCGTCACCGGCGACGGCGGAAAGCGCGTGGGCGATCGTCCCGTTGCCGGTGCCGATGTCGAGGATGCGGGCGCCGGCGAGCGGGCGTTCGCGCTCCACCACCGTGATCAGCTTGGCGGCCTTGCGCAGCCGGGAGTCGACGTCCAGGACGGCGTGGGTGACCACGTCGCGACGCGGGCGCGCGGCGTCGCGCAGCACACCGGCGTAGCGCTCCCACGAGAACCGTCGACGGGCGGGTGCGATGGCCGCGGCCCAGTCACGGTCGTCGCGGACGACCTCATCGACGGCGGCCGCCAGGAGGTCGGGCCGGCGTGCGGGAACGATGCGTCCGGTGACGCCGTCCTCCACAAGTTCGGCAAGCCCACCGGCGTCGGTGGCGACGACCGGGCGTCCGTAGGCCATCGCGAGGGCCGCCACCGCCGACTGCGTCGCCTGCCGGTAGGGCAGCACCACGACGTCCGCCGCGGTGAAGAGCGCCGGCAGCTCGTCGTTGGGGATGTAGCGCAGGTCGAACCGCACGCGATCGGCCACGCCGGTCTGGCGCGCCAGGTCGTGGAACCGCTGCGGGTCGTCCCAGCACTCCCCCGCCACCAGGAGGCGCACCCCGCTCGTGGTGTGTGCGACTGCGGCGACGGCGTCCTCCACCCCCTTGTACGGACGCACGTACCCGAAGGTGAGCGCCAGCGGCAGATCGCCCGCGCCGGCGGCGTCCCTCACGGCGCGCACCTCCTCGGCCGTCGCCTCCCCCGCTCCCGCGGCGACGTTGTCGAAGAGCGGCAGGAACGCCGCCGTCACGGGCACACCTGGGGCGACGCGACGGGCGTCGGCGACCAGCGCCTGGGCGTGCACGACGATCGCGTCAACCGACCGCAGCGCCCACGAGGTCAGCAGGCGGAACACCGCGTTGGACTCGTGGGACTGGACGTTGTGGCAGACGAGGACCACGGGGATGCCGGCGCGTCGCAGCCGGCCCGCCATGTGGCGCACCACCGGGGCGTGGAGGGCGTGCCACCACTGGAGCACCACCGCGTCGGCGCCGACGGCGCGGATGCGCGCGACCGCCCGCCGCCAGGTGCGCGGGTCGAGGAGGTCCAGGATCGGTTCGCCCTGCGCGCTCACCACCGCGGTGGAGCGCTCGTCGTTGACCGTGCCGGGATAGAGGCGCGCCGGGAACCGCCGCTTCCAGCCGAGGACGAGGGTCGGCCCGGTGGCCTGGAGGGCCCGTGCGAGCCCCTCGGTGAAGTGGACGATGCCACCGGGGGCGGGATGGGTGGGTCCGACGAGGACCCAGCGACGGGGCGCGGCCGGTGATTGCTCCTGGGGATCATCCACGCGGCGAGCTTATCCCCCGAGGCGTCGGAGGCCTCGCGAGGACAACCGTCGAGGCGTCGGGGTGTCGGCCGTCCGTCCAATGGAACGCCGCCAACGTCCAATTGAACGTCGCCCATCGTTCACTTGCGACACCCCCGAAACAGACACGGCACACGGACGTGACGAACGCCGGCCTTCCGTCACACATCGTCTCGCCGCCCGCACTCCAACCTCCAATTGAACGACGCCCACCGTTCACTTGTGACACCCCCGACACGGACACGGCACACGGACGCGACAAATGCCGGCCTTCCGTCGCGCATCGTCTCGCCGCCCGCACTCCAACCTCCAATTGAACGACGCCCACCGTTCACTTGCGACACCCCCGACACGGACACGGCACACGGACCTGACGAACGCGACCGTTCCGTCACTGGTCGACGTCGTGCGTCATCGGACATGACTACCTGTCCGTCCACCCAGTGCTCAGGCCAGACCCACCACGCCCGATCTGTGCAGAACCTGCACATCTCCCCCACGCATCCTCCATCCGTCGGCGTCTACGATCGCCGTGATGACGACCACCCGGACCATCCTCGTCGTCGAGGACGAGGACCAGATCGCCGCAGCCGTGGCGGAGCGGCTGCGCGCCGAGGGGTTCGACGTCGTCCTGGCCACGACGGGACCGGACGCCGTCGCCGAGGCCGCCCGAGTGCGGCCGGATCTGGTGGTGCTCGACTGGATGCTCCCCGGCTTCGATGGCCTGGAGGTCTGCCGGCGCATCCAGGCCCGTCGGGCGGTCCCGGTGCTCTTCCTCACCGGCCGTGACGCGGAGACCGACATGCTGGTCGGCCTCGGGATCGGTGCCGACGACTACATGACGAAGCCCTTCAGCCCGCGGGAACTGGTCGCACGGATCCAAGTGGTGCTTCGACGGAGCGACCGCCAGGAGGCGGCACGCGCGCGGGGGACCGTCCGAGTGGGGACACTCGAATGCGACCTGGACGGACGACGCCTGCTCAACGCGGACGGCCGTGACCTCGAGCTGACGCCGACGGAGTTCGATCTGCTCTCCACCCTGATCGAGGCGCCCGGTCGAGCATTTCGCCGCGAGGAGCTCCTGGCGGCCGTCTGGGGATGGCGCACCGACTCCACGACCACGCGGACCGTCGACACGCACGTCGCGGGGCTTCGACGCAAGGCGGGCGCCGCGATCGTCCGCACGGTCCACGGGCATGGCTACGCGCTGGGCGATCCACCGTGCTGAGCCCACTGCGACGGCTGACGTCGCTCAAGCTGAAGGTCGGCATCCTGAGCGTCGTGGCGATGAGCACCGCGATCGTGGCGATGATCGTGGCCGACGACCTGGGAGTGCGGCGGCCCGTCGCGGTGGCGATCGCGATCGTGGTCACCCTCGTCGCGGTGCAGGTCGTCGCCCACGGCACCACCTCCCCGCTGCGCGAGATGGAACGCGCCGCCACGGCCATGGCGTCAGGGGACCACTCACAGCGGGTCACCGTCCGCACGGCCGACGAGATCGGACGTCTCGCGGTCGCCTTCAACACGATGGCGGCTGAGATCGAGACGCTCGACCGGGGCCGACGCGACATGCTGGCCGACGCCGCCCACGAGTTGCGCACCCCGATCGCGGCGTTGCGGGCCAACCTGGAGAACGCGGCAGACGGCATCGGCACCGTCGATCCCGAGGCGCTCCTCCAGCAGGTGGAGCGCCTCGGTCACATGGCCGAGGAACTGCTGGACCTCGCCGCCCTGGAGGCCGGCATCCGGGTGATCTCGCCCCGCCCGTTCCCGGCCGGCAACCTCGCGCTCGCCGCTCCCGGGTGCGTCATCGACATCCCCGAGGATCTGACGATCATGGGTGACGAGCCTCGCCTTCGCCAGGTGGTCGCGGGGTTGGTCGACAACGCCGATCGTCACGCCCCCGGCGCCACCGTGACGCTGAGGGTGTCCAGGCGTGGTGACGCCGTGCGGGTGGAGGTGGAGGACGACGGACCGGGTGTCGCGCCGGACGACGCCGAGCGGGTGTTCCAGCGCTTCACCCGTGCGGACCGGTCGCGCACCGTGCCCGGAGCCGGCCTGGGACTCGCCATCGCCCGTTCCATCATCGAATCCCATGACGGCACCATCGTCGCCGAGAACGTGACGCCGCACGGTTGCCGCATGGTCATCACGCTGCCGGACGCACACGCGGACCCACCCAGGGTTCCCGCTTCCCGCTGACCCGGCCCCGGCCGGCCATACGAGACGTATCCAATCCGACCCCCGGAGGGATCGACCATGCCCGCTGACCACCGCTCCATCCTCGACGAACCGAACGACGAGCGCATCGCGATCGGCTGGCGTCGGCCCGACGTCCCGGCCCTCCCCACCGCGGCCGCGGGATTGTCGGTGACCGCGGGCCTGATCACGGCCTGGGGAGTCGTGGGTCAGCGCGTCGGGCTGGGACTCGCGCTCACGTGGCTCGGCATCGTCGTCGCGGTCGCCCTCGTGAGGTGGCGACCGGCAGGCGCACTTCAGCGGTCGATCATCGTGATCTCGGCGGCGCTCGCCGCCGTCCCCGTCCTGCGCGATGCGGGCTGGGTCGTCGTCACCGCGCTCGCCGCGGCGGCGGTCGGCCTCGGTTTCGTCTGTGCGGGTGGCGGGCGGTGGCCTGCGCTGATCCGTGGAACCGTCATACCGGGCCGTGTGACCGCCGGTCTCTCGTCCCTCACCCGCACGGTGTTCGCCGAGCGGAGCCTCACGGTCTCACGCCGGCGGGTCGGGGTGTTGGGACGCGGCATCTGGCTGGGGGCCGTGGGCGTGATCGTCTTCGGCGGCCTCTTCGCCGCGGCGGATCGCGCGTTCGCCGAACTGCTCGGGTCGTTCGAGCTCCCGGACCCGGGCGCGGATGACGTCCGGAGGCTCCTCGTCGGTCTCCTCGTCGCCGGCATCGCCGCGGCGTTCGTCCGTGTGTCCCTCACGTCCGACGATTCCCCTGCGGACCGCGCGGATGATGACCGGTGGGTTCCGGGCATCGGTGAGACGCGCATCGCGATCGGCGCCGTGGTGTGCGTCTTCACGGCCTTCATCGCCGTGCAGATCCGCGTGATCGTCGGAGGCGCTCGGTACGTCGAGCGGACCGTCGGTCTTGGGTACGGCGAGTACGCCCGTGAGGGGTTCATCCACCTGCTCATCGTCGCGGGGATCACGTTGGGCGTCATCGCCGTCGCCGGCCGCACCCGCGACCGGGTGGTCCGCGCGATGCTGGGCGCGCTCTGCCTCCTGTGCATCCTGATGCTGGTGAGCGCCGCCAACCGTCTTCGCCTGGTCGAGGACGCCTACGGACTCACCCGGGTGCGGGTCGCCGGTGCGGTGCTCCTCGTCTGGCTCGTCGTGCTGCTGGGTGGGGTGATCGCGGCCGGGCTCAGTGCGGCGGTGCGACGGCGACTGCCGGTGCTGTCGGTGCTCGCGACGCTGATCGCGGCCGCGGGACTCGCGCTCGCCAACCCGGACGCGCGCATCGCCAAGAGCGCCGTCGACCGCTTCGAGCGGAGCGGCGCCTCCGACGCCGGATACGTGGCCGGTCTGAGTGCGGACGCCCTGAGCCAGTTGCGTCCCGGCAGGGTGCCCGCGGTCTTCGACGACGCCCGCGGCATGATCGAGTCGCGCCTCGCGCGGCCCGACGGGGTGTGGGGTGCCAACCGTGCCCGGGCGGTGGGTCGGCGCCACCCCTGATCCTCCCAACGTGCGGGAACTCTCCACGACGCCGCGGCGGCCGCTGCTACCCTTCCGCGACCGACCGCCGCCGTGGGAGAGCCCGGCTTCGAGCCGGCGCCGAAGGAGCAACCGCCCCGGAATCTCTCAGGCAAACGGACCGTGGTGGCGCGGTGACGCTGGAGAGCGGATGGCGACATCCCGCCGAAGGAGAAAGCCCGCACGGGTGCATCTCTCAGGCAAACGGACAGCGGGGGCCGCCGTCACCACCTTCCGAACCCGCCTGGAGCCCCGATGACTCGCCCTCACTCCTCGCTCCGTGACCTCGAGGACCACGGTGCATTCGCACGCCGCCACCTCGGCCCGTCACCGGACGAGGTCACGACCATGCTCGAGACGATCGGCGTCGACACGCTCGACGAGCTGATCGACCGGACCGTGCCCGACGCCATCCGCCAGGAGGAGCCGCTCGATCTGCCCGATCCGCTCACCGAAGCGGAGGCCATCGCCCGTCTGCGGCAGATGGCATCCCGCAACCGCGTCGTGACGTCGATGATCGGCCTGGGGTACGCGGACACCATCACGCCGCCGGTGATCCAGCGCAACATCCTGGAGAACCCCGGCTGGTACACGGCCTACACGCCGTACCAACCCGAGATCAGCCAGGGCCGGCTGGAGGCCCTGCTCAACTTCCAGACGGTGGTCGCGGACCTGACCGGGCTGCCGCTCGCCAACGCATCGCTGCTGGACGAGGGCACCGCCGCGGCCGAGGCCATGACCATGGCCCGTCGCATCTCGAAGGCCGGATCGGACGTCTTCTTCGTCGACGCCGACTGCCACCCCCAGACCATCGAGGTCGTGCGCACCCGTGCCGAGCCGATCGGCATCGACGTCGTGATCGGTGATCCCGAGACCGCGTTGCCCGACGACCTGTTCGGTGTGCTCCTGGCCCACCCCGGCTCGTCCGGCGTCCTGCGTGACCACCGGACGACGATCGAGCGGGTGCATGCGGCCGGCGGCCTGGCCGTGGTGGTGGCCGACCCGCTCGCGCTCGTCCTCACCACGTCGCCCGGCGAGATGGGCGCCGACATCGCCGTCGGTTCGATGCAGCGGTTCGGCGTGCCGATGTCCTTCGGCGGTCCCCACGCCGGCTACATCGCGACCACCGACCGGCACGCCCGCGCCCTGCCCGGGCGTCTCGTGGGCATGTCGGTCGACGACGCCGGCCGCCCGGCGCTGCGCCTGGCCCTGCAGACCCGCGAGCAGCACATCCGCCGCGAGAAGGCCACCAGCAACGTCTGCACCGCCCAGGTGCTCCTGGCGGTCATGGCGGCCATGTACGCGTCGTGGCACGGCGCGGACGGCCTGCGCCGCATCGCCGTCCGCGTGGAGCGCCTGACGGGCGTGTTCACGGCCGGCCTGCGTGCGGGCGGGGTCGACGTGCCGTCCGACACGTGGTTCGACACCGTGCGGGTGCGCGTGGACGACGCCGACGCGACCGTGGCCGGCGCCCTCGCGCGGGACATCAACATCCTGCGGGTGGACGACACCACCGTGGGGGTGAGCTTCGACGAGGTCTCGACGCGCCGCGAGGTTGAGGCCCTGTGGGAGGTGTTCGGCGTCGCCGCCGATGTCGACGCACTCGACGCCGATGCCCCCTCGGGCATCCCCGACGCGATGGCCCGGACGAGCGCCATCCTCGACCACGAGGTGTTCCGCCGGTACCGGACCGAGCACGAGATGCTGCGCTACCTGCGTCGCCTGCAGGACCGCGACCTGGCGCTCGACCGCACGATGATCCCCCTCGGCTCGTGCACGATGAAGCTGAACGCCACCACCGAGATGCTCCCCATCACGTGGCCGGAGTTCGCGCGCATCCATCCGTTCGCTCCGGCCGACCAGACCGCGGGGTACCGGGAGCTCACCGACGGGCTCGAGGCCGCGCTCTGCGAGATCACCGGGTACGACGCGGTCTCGCTGCAGCCCAACGCCGGGTCGCAGGGCGAGCTGGCGGGACTCCTCGCCATCCGCGCCTGGCACCGCGCCAACGGCGACGACGGGCGCACCGTCTGCCTCATCCCCGAGTCGGCCCACGGCACCAACGCCGCATCCGCCGTGATGGCCGGCATGTCGGTCACCGTCGTGAAGTGCGACGAGGCCGGCAACGTCGACGTGGACGACCTGCGCACGAAGGCCGCGACCGCCGGCGAACGGCTGGCGGCGATCATGGTGACCTACCCCTCCACCCACGGGGTGTTCGAGTCGGCGATCGGCGAGATCTGCGAGATCGTCCACGCCGCGGGCGGTCAGGTCTACCTGGACGGCGCCAACCTCAACGCCCTGGTGGGCCTGGCCCAGCCCGGGGTGTTCGGGGCCGACGTCTCGCACCTCAACCTGCACAAGACGTTCTGCATCCCGCACGGCGGCGGTGGACCGGGCGTCGGCCCGGTGGCGGTGCGCGCCCACCTGGCACCGCACCTGCCCAACCACCCGCTGCGTGCCGAGGCCGGTCCCGCGTCGGGTGTCGGACCCATCTCCGCCGCCCCGTGGGGGTCGGCGGGCATCCTCCCCATCCCCTGGACCTACATCGCGCTCATGGGCGCCGACGGTCTTCGCCGCGCCACCGAGATCGCCATCCTGGCCGCCAACTACGTGGCACGGCGGCTCGACGCCCACTACCCGGTCCTCTACACCGGCGAGCACGGCTGGGTGGGCCACGAGTGCATCCTCGATCTGCGCCCCATCCGCGACCGCTGCGGCGTGACCGTGGACGACGTCGCCAAGCGGCTCATGGACTTCGGCTTCCACGCGCCCACCATGTCGTTCCCGGTTGCCGGCACCCTCATGGTGGAGCCCACCGAGTCGGAGTCACTGGCGGAGCTCGAGCGCTTCTGCGAGGCGATGATCACCATCCGGGCCGAGATCGCACGGGTGGAGGCCGGTGAGATCACGGCCGAGGCGAGCCCGCTGCGCCATGCGCCGCACACGGCGGAGGACCTGGCCGCCGACGCGTGGGACCGCGAGTACACGCGCGAGGAGGCCGCCTACCCGGTCGACGGGCTGCGCACCGACCGCTACTGGCCGCCGGTGGGTCGCATCGACCACGCGCACGGCGACCGCAACCTGGTGTGCTCGTGCCCGCCGATGGAGGCGTACGCCGAGGCGTGAGGCGTGGTCCCGATCGCGCACCGCCCGGTCGCCGAGACCCGGTGGTGCACGACGAAGCCCCGCATCGACGTCCGTCGGGACACATGGTCACCGTGACCACGTGTCCCGACGGACGTCCCACGATCAGCCGGTCACCCGCGGGGTCGGACGCCTGACGGCCGGGGTGATGCGGATCTTCGCGTTGGCCTTCGCCGCCGGGAAGTTCGCACCCATCACCCGCGCCACGTTCGTGCGGTTGCCGGCGACCGTGGTCGTCAGGCGCACCCGCAGCGTGACGGTCGTGCTCCGCCCCGGTGCCAGCGGCTTCAGCTGCCAGCGCACGATGCCCTTCTGCAGCTTCCCGCCCTGACCGGCGCGCACCACCGACATGCCCGCGGGCAGCTGGTCCAGCACGATGACGCCGCTCGCGACGCGCCGGTCGATGTTGGTGACGCGGATCCGGTAGGTGACGACCGATCCGGCGCGAGCACGTGCCGGGCCCGTCTTGACCAGACGGACCTTGACGGGCGCCACGACGTCCGCCGTCGTCACGTCGGCCGCGCCACCGGGGCTTGCCGCCGAGTCGGTCGGGAACGGCGCGATGCCGGTCGCCGACACCATCGCCTGGTTGCGGATGGTCGTCGCCCGTGCGAGCGGACGGACCGTCACGAGGATCGTCACGTCGGCCCGCTGCCCGGGGGCGAGGGTCCCGATGGCCGCGTTCACGGTGTTGGGAGCGGTGAAGCGCACCGTTCCGCGGGTCGACGCGAGACCGTTGGCCGCCAGGGTGACCTGGGACGGCAACGGATCGCTGATGACGACGTCGTTGGCCGCGCTGCCACCGGTGTTGGTGACGCTGATGGTGTACCGCAGCGTGTCCCCGGGGCCCATGCGACCGTCACGGTCGCGGTCGACCGCCAGGTCGACGGCCTTGAGCGCGCTGAGGCTCGCCGGCTGCGGGGCGATCGGCCCCGGCTCGGCACCGGCGACCGGCACCTCGGTGACGATCTCCGTCGGGTCGCCGATGGGCGGTGTGGCCGGGTTGTCGCTCTTGATCGGGTCGAAGTTGCTGCCGGTGAGGACCGCCTGGTTGGTGATCACCCGGGTGCCGCCGACGCTCGTGTGGATGACCGCGTGGATCGTCACGTTGGCCTGACCGCCGGCGTCCAGGTCGCCGATGTGGACGACCGCCTCACCCGCACCGCCGCCCGCGCCCGGCATGACGGTGCCGACGTCGGTGGTGACCGATCCCTCACCGATGGTGGTGTTGGGGTCGATCCGGTCGGTGAGCGTGACGCTGCCCGCAACCATGTTGCCGTGGTTGTTCACCGACATGAACCACTCGAGCGTGTCGCCCTCGTTGGGGATCCCGTCGCCGTTCGCGTCGATGAGCAGACGCACCGTCTTCGTGAACGTGATCTGCGGTGCAGCGCTGATCGAGACCGAGGTCGCGTCACCCGGCTCGGGCGTCGTCGGGTCGTCGCTCAGCGTGTCCGGCAGGCCGTCGGACGTGGCCGTCGCCTGGTTGCCGATCGCGGTCACGAGCGGCGGCAGGTTGCCGGCGATCTTCGCCTGGAACTCGAACTCCGCCGAACCGCCGCCCTCGACGGTGCCGAAGTCGAACGTCAGGACCTGACGGCCGTCGGCGCTCGTGGACGGGGTCACCGTGCCGGTGCCGAACGTGATCGCCGCCGAATCCGGCACGTAGATCAGGCTCCGGTCGAGCGGGTCGGTCACGATGATGGACGGCGCGCTGTACGGGCCGACGTTCTTCAGGACGAAGCGGTAGGTGAGCGTGTCACCGGGCTCCGCGACGCCGTTGCGGTTGACATCACCGGTGAGCGTCGCCGCCTTGGTGAACTGGAACTTCGGCGCGCCGACCAGCGGCGTCACCGTGTCGCCCAGCCCGTTGTCGGGGTTGGCGTCGTCGTCGCTTCGCACCGGCGGGATGATGCCGTCGGCGCTCACCTCGGCCACGTTGCGGATCTCCTTCACCGTCTGGGCGAGGGGACTCAGGATCCGGACGCGGAACGTCACGGTGACGACATCGCCCGGCGCCAGCGATGCGACGGAGACGGTGAAGCTGTTGTTGGCCTCGGTGGGTGTGCCGGTGGACGTCGTGACCGAGCCCGCGACGAGGTCGGTGCTGTCGGGCGCGAGGTCCCGGATGAGCACGTTGGTCGCCGCACGGTCACCCAGGTTGCGAAGCGTCAGGGTGTACTCGAGGACGTCACCCGGCGACGCACCGGTCGGTGCGACGTCCAGGGCGGGAACGACGGTCGCCGACTTCTGCAGGTGCAGACGCGGGGCCGCGTTCACGGTGGTCGTGACCGGCTGGTCACCGGGGGTCTGCGGGTCGGCGTCGCTCCAGATGGTCGGGTTGCCGGGCAGGTTGCCACCGGTGCCGTTTCGGACCGAGACCGCGTTGCTGATCGCGGTGGCGTCCAGCGGGAACGGCGAGCGCACGACCGCCTGCACCGTGTAGACGACCGGGCTGCCGACGGGAACCGTGACGCCAGCGACGGCCAGGGTGCCGCCGAAGCCGTCCGCCGCCTGGCCGGTGAGCGCGAGCCCACCGCCGTCGGTGACCTTCAGGTTCGGGTCGATGACGTCGTTGACCGCGATGCCGACGGCGTTGCGGTCACCCGAGTTGGTGACGGTGATGGTGTAGGTGATCGTCTGACCGGGGATGAGCGCGGACCGGTCGGCCGTCTTCGTCACCGACAGGGCCGGCGCCGCGGTGACCGGCGTCTCCAGGGGCTGGTTGCCCGGTGCCGCGCCGGCGTCCGATGTGACGGTCCCCGGCAGGTTGCTGCCGGTGCCCGCGGTGAGGACGACCTGGTTCGTGACCGAGTCCACCCCGATCGGGAAGACGGGCCGCACCCGAGCGACGACCGTGTAGGTGCGGGACCCGCCGGCCGGGATCGTCACCCCGGTCGCACCGAGGGTGCCGCCGAAGCCGTCGGCCGCCTGGCCGGTGAGGGCGAGCCCACCGCCGGACGTGATCCTCAGGTTGGCGTCGACCGCGTCGGTCACGGTCACGCCGGCGGCGTCCTGGTTGCCGGTGTTGGTGGCCGTGATGACGTAGGTGATCGGGTCACCCGGGTTGAGCGTGGTCGACGTCGTGGTCTTCGTGACAGCCACGATCGGCGCGGCGGTGACCGGCGTCGAGATGGGCTGGGCGCCCGGAGCGGGGTCTGCATCCGACAGGACGTCGCCCTGCAGGTTGCTGCCGGCGCCGGGTGCCAGGCGCACCTGGTTTTCGACGGCGGTCGCACCGACCGGGAACGGACCCTTCACGACCGCGGTCACCGTGTAGGTCACCGCCGGACCGCCCGCCGGGATCGTGACGTTGGACGCCGACAGCGTGCCGCCGAATCCACCCGCGAGGGTGTCGGAGAGCGTCAGGCCCGTGTGGGCGGTGACGCGCAGGTTCGGGTCGACCGCATCCGTGACCGTCACACCGATGGCGTCCTGGTTGCCGGTGTTGGTGGCCGTGATGGTGTAGGTGATCGTGTCACCGGGCACCACGGAGGTGCGGTCGGCCGTCTTGGTGACGGCCACCGCCGGGCCGGCGGCGACCGACGTGGACGTGGTCGTGCTGGTGGCGGATGCGCCGTTTGAGGGCTTCACGGTCGCCGTGTTGGGGATGGCGCCTGCGGACGTCGGGTACGGGTTCCGCACGGTCGCGTCGTACTCGATGACCAGGGACGCACCGGGTGCGACCGGACCGAGGCCCGCGCCGGTGTGCACGAGTGTGCCGCCGTAACCGCCGCTCGCGTTGGTGAGCTGGATGCCGTCACCGGTGAGCGAGGTCGGGTCGACCGCCAGGTTCGCGTTGATGGCGTCGCTGAAGGTCACGTTGGTCGCGGCCTGGGAGGCGTTCGCGTCGTTGCTGATCGTCACCCGGTAGGTGATCGTGCCGCCCGGGGCGACCGACGCGGGGGTGGCCTCCTTGGCCACGGTCACCAGGCTGGACGCCGCCACGGTGGTGGAGGTCGCGCTGCTGGTGGCCGGCGAGCCGTTGGCCGGGTCGACCGTGACGGTGTTGGCGATGGCGCCGGCGGTCGTCGGGTAGGGGGTCCTCACGACGGCCTCGTAGACGATCGTGATCGCGTCGCCCGGAGCGATCGGGCCGAGGCCCGCGCCGGTGTGGACGAGGGTGCCGCCGTACCCGCCGGTCGCGCCGGTCAGCTGGATGCCGTCACCGGCGAGGCTGGTGGGGTCGACCGCCAAGTTCGCATCGATCACGTCGTTGAACGTCACCCCGGTCGCAGCCTGGGTGGCGTCCACGGCGTTCGCGACCCGCACGGTGTAGGTGACGCGTCCACCCGGGGTGACCGACGCCGGCGTCGCGGTCTTGGTGACCGAGACCCTGCTCGTGGCATTGATCGGCGTGGAGGTGGAGCTGGACGCCGACGGACCGTTGGTCGCGCCGACCGTCGCGGTGTTGGCGATGGCCCCGGCGGTGGTGGGGTACGGCGTGCGGACGGTCGCGCGGTACGTGACCTCGACCGACGCGCCCGGCGCCAGGGTGCCGAAGCCGGTCGACGACTGGGTGATGGTGCCGCCGTACCCATCCGGGTCGGCGCCGGTCAGCGTGAGCGACGCCGGAAGCGACGACGGGACGACCTTCAGGTTCGCGTTGATCGCGTCCGAGAACGTGATGCCGGTCGCGGCCTGCGTTGCCGTCGACGCGTTGCCGACGGTGACCGTGTAGGTCACCTCCTGGCCGGGCACCACCGATGCCGGCGACGAGGTCTTCTGGACGGTGGGCGCACTGGACGTCGCGATGGTGGTGGACGTCGAGCCGGTGGCCGACGGGCCGTTGGACGGGTCGACGGTCACGGTGTTCGGGATCGACGCGCCCGCCGTGAGCGGGTACGGGTTCCTGACGGTGGCGTCGTAGGTGATGACCACCGAGCCACCCGGCGCGATGGGCCCGATCCCGGTGCCGCTGTGAACGAGCGTGCCGCCGAAGCCGTCGGCGTCGGTGCCACCGAGCGTCACCGGGTCACCGGTGAGCGACGACGGGTCGACCGCGAGGTTCGCGTTGATGGCGTCGGAGAACGTCACGTCGGTGGCCGACTGGGTCGCCGTGCCGGCGTTCGTGATGGTCACCGTGTAGGTGACCTTCTGGCCCGGGGCGGCGCTCGACGGCGATGCGGTCTTGGTGACCGACACGTCCGCCTGACGGCGCTGCACGTCGACGCTCGAGGTGTGGTCGGCCGTGTCGGGGTCCGACGACGAGGTCGACTCGATGGTGGCCGTGTTCGTGACCTGGTCGAGGGTGGTGACCTTCGTGGTCAGCTTGGCCTCCACGCTGCCGGGCGCCAGGTTCGGGATGGTCCACGACCAGGCGTCGCCGGTGACCGTGCCCCTGTCGGCCGAGACGAGCGTGATGCCCGTCGGCATGGTGTCGGCGACCACGACGTCGGTCGCGGCGTCGGGTCCGGTGTTGGTGACCCTGATGGTGAAGACGACGGTGCCGTCGGCCGCGTCGGGGCCGGCGGTCTTCTGGATGGAGACGTCGGCCTGCGTGGCGTCGACGCCGATGCTCGACGTGTTGTCACCGGCCGCCGGGTCGTGGGTCGTCGACGTGATGGACGCGGTGTTGGTGAGCGCCTCGGGCGTCGTCACCACGGCACGGAAGGTGATGGACGGGGTCGCGCCCTTGGCGAGCGAGCCGATGGTCCACGTGATGGTGCGCGTGGGCGCGTCGTAGCTCGCGCCGGTCGGTAGGCTGCCGTCGACGTAGGTGAGCCCGGCGGGCAGCACGTCGGTCACGACCGTGTTCTCGGCCGTCGCGGGACCGTTGGGGCTGGAGGCCGCCAGCGTGAAGGTGACGGTGTCCCCCACCCTCGGGGTCCCGTTGTTCACCGTCTTCGCCAGGGCGATGTCCGCCTGGCTGGGGGTCACCGTGGCCGTGCTGGAGTTGTTGCCCTGCGACGGGTCGGTGGTGGTCGCGCTTCGCACCACGGCCGTGTTGGTCAGCTTCGCGAGCGGAGCGACCGACGCGGTCGTCACCGTCGCCCGGACCGTGAGCGTCGCGGTCGTGCCGGCGGGCACCTTCGAGATCGTCCAGCTGGCCGGGGTGCTCAGGTTGGGCGCGGTGAACGTGCTCGTGTCGGGTGCCGTGACCCCCGCGACCGTGTGGTCCACGTACGCGAGGTCCGACGGCATGAGGTCCTGCACCGTGACCGACGTCGCGTCGGCGGGACCCGCGTTGTTGACGGTGATCGTGTAGGTGATCGTCTGACCGACGTCGGGGGTCGCGTCGCTCACGGTCTTGTCGATCGCGAGGTCCGCCACCGGGCCGCCGAACGACGCCTGCGCCTCGTTGTTGAGGGTGATCGGGTCGAACAGGTCGGACGTGATGGTGGCGCGGTTGGTCGCCTCCGGCCCGGTCACGGTGGCCTGGAACGTGAGCGTCTGCTTCTGGGCGTCGCCGACGGCGAGGCTCGGGAGGGTCCACACACCGGTCGCCTGGTTGTAGGCGCCGGCGCTCACGGTGGGTGTGCCCACCACGGTGATCCCGGATGCGGGCATCACGTCGGTCACGACGACGTTGCTCGCCGTGTTCCCGCCGTGGTTGATCGCGGTGATCGTGTACGTGACGGTGGAGCCGATGGCGGGCGCGGTGTCCGAAACCGACTTCTGGACCTCCAGGTCGGCGTCGGGGACGTCGACGGCCTGGGTCGCGGTGTTGTTGGTGGCGACCGGGTCGTACACGGACGAGGAGACGGTCGCGGTGTTGACCTGCGCCTCGTGCGAGTCGACCGTCACGACCACGTCGAACGACGTCGACGAGTCGGCCGGGACGGTGAGGCCGGTCCACGAGATCTTCCGCGTCGCGGCGTCGAACGAGCCCGACGGGCTGGATGACACGTGGGTCAGGCCGATCGGCAGCGTGTCGGTGACGGTGACGCCGGTTGCGGCGGTCGTCGTGCTGAGGTTGGTGACGGTCACCCGGAAGGTGGCGTTGCCACCGTAGGTCGGCGACGTCGTCACGAGGGCCTTCTCGACCTTCAGGTCCGCCTGCGGGGCGTTGACCGACACCGCCTGGGCGTCGTCGGACGTGTCCGGGTCGTGGGTGCCCGCCGAGGTGATGGTGGCCGTGTTGGTCGAGACGCCCGGCGCCGTGATGCGCGCGGTCACCGTGACCGTGGCGGTCGTGCCGTTTGCGAGCGACGGGATCGTCCACCGTCGGGTGGCGGCGTTGAAGGTGCCCACGGTCGGCGTGCTCGCCGACACGAAGGTCATCCCGGCACCCGAGAAGACGTCGGTGACGACGGTGTCGACGGCCGTGTTGGGACCGGCGTTGGTCGCCGTGATGGTGAAGACGACGAGATCGCCGACGTTGGGCGCCGGTCGGTCGACGGTCTTGGTGATCGAGACGCCGGCCGACGGGGTGATGGGCGTGGTGACCGTGGCCGTCGGGTGCGAGCCGTCGGGGTCGGCGGTGGTCGTCGTGACCGACGCGCGGTTCTTCACCGACGCGACGCCGTCAGCGACCAGGACCTTCGCGCCGACCTTCAGCGTGGTCGAGGTGTTGGCGGCGATCGTCCCCACGGTGCACGTCACGGTCTGTCCGGCGGCGGTGCAGCCGGTGGACGAGCTGACGAAGGTGAGGCCGGCGGGCAGCGTGTCGGTCACCGACACGCTCTGCGCGGCGTCGGGGCCGGCGTTCGCGACGACCAGCGAGTACTCGATCTCCTGACCGTTGTAGTACGGACCGGCCGAGGGGGAGCTGACCGACTTCGAAAGCGACAGGTCCGCCGCGGGCACGACCGTGACGGTCTCGGTGGCGGTGTTGTCGCTGGTGTCGCCGTCATGGGTGGCGGAGGTGACGGTGGCGGTGTTGCCGAGCTCACCCGTGCTGTGCGGGCGCATGGTCACCCTCACGGTGGCGGTGCCGCCCACGGTCAGGGTGCCCACCGGGCACGAGACCGTGGTGATGCCGCCCGTCGTCGACGTGCTGCAGGTCGCGCCGGACGCCGACACGAACTCGGCACCCGCCGGCAGCACGTCGGTGATGACGACGCCCTGGGCGGGCGATCCGCTCGCGCTGTTGGTCGCGGTGAGCGTGTAGGTGATCGGCTGCCCGTTCAGGTACGGCCCCGGGGACACCGTGGTGTCGACGGCCTTGGTGATCGACAGGTCGGTCTGGGCCGCGCCGACGGTGGCCGACCCGCTGTTGTTGCCGGTGTCGGAGTCGTGCGTGGCGGTGGTGGCCGTCGCCGAGTTGGTGATGCTGCCGGCCGCGGTGACGGTCGCCCGGAAGGTGAGCGTCACACCGGTGGCGCCGGCGGGGACCGACGGGAGGGTCCAGGTCAGCTTGCCCGCCGCGTACGCGAAACCGGTGGCGGGGGATGCGCTTCCGATGACGTAGGTGAGCCCGGCCGGCAGCTCGTCGGTCACGACCACGTTCTGGGCGGCGCTGGGACCGGCGTTGGTGACCGTGACCGTGTAGGTCACCTCGTCGCCCACGTTCGGCGAGGCGGTGCTCGCCCGCTTGGCGACGGCGATGTCGGCGCTGGGGGTGATGGGCGTGTCGACCGAGGCGGTGCGGTCACCGTCCGGGTCGGCCGTGTCGAAGGTCACCGACGCGCTGTTGGTGACGGTGGCGGCGGAGGTCAGGACGTCGGCGTTGACGTTCACCGTCACGCTGCCGTTCGCCGGGATGTCGCCGACCGCGCACGTCACGACCTGGCCGGCCGCGGTGCAGCCGGGCGACGCCGCGAACGTGAGCCCGGCCGGAAGCGTATCGCTGATCACGACGTTCTTCGCCGTGTCGGGACCGGCGTTTGCGACGGTCAGCGCGTACTGGATGCGCGACCCGTTGTAGTAGGGGCCCGCGGCCGGGGCGCTCACCCGCTTGCTCAGGGTGAGGTCGGCGGCAGGCACCACCGTGACCGTCGTGGTGGCCGTGTTGTTGTTGGCGGTCGTGTCGTGGGTCGACGACGACACCGAACCGGTGTTGACCGTCGCGCCCGTCGCGTGGGGGATCATCGTCACCCTGACGGTCGCGGTGTCGCCCGTCGTGATGGTGCCGACGGGGCACGAGACGGTCGTGACACCGGCGGCCGTGGTGGTGGTGCAGGCGGCGCCCGATGCGGAGACGAACTCGGCGCCCGCCGGCAGCACGTCACGGATGACGACGTTCTCGGCGACGTCGCCACCCGCGCTGTTGGCGGCGGTGATGACGTAGGTGATCGGCTGCCCGTTCAGGTACGGGGCCGGGGACGCCGTCGCGTCGACGACCTTGGTGACCAAGAGGTCGGTCTGCGGGGCGTCGACGGTGACGCCGGCGGAGTTGTTGCCGGACGTCGGGTCGTGGGTGCCCGAGGACGCGATGGTCGCGGTGTTGGTGATGGCGGACGGCGAGTCGATCGTCGCGCGGAAGGTCAGCTGAGCGCCGGTCGCGCCCTTGGCGATGTCGGTGACGGTCCAGGTGAGCTTGCCGCCCGAGTAGGTGGCCGTCCCGGGGGTGGCGTTGGCGCTGCCCGCGACGTAGGTGACGCCCGCGGGGAGGATGTCCTCGACGACGACGTCCTTCGCCGCGTCGGGGCCGGCGTTGGTGAGCGCGACCGTGTAGGTGACCGTGTCACCGACGTTCGGCGTCGCGTCGCTCACGGTCTTCGCGAGTGCCAGGTCCGCCTGCTTCGGCGTGATCGACACCGAGCTGCGGTTGTCGTCGACCGGGTCGTAGGTCGATGAGGTCACCACCGCCGTGTTGGTCTGGGTGGCCGCGGCCGCGACCGCCGTCGTGGTCACCCGGGCGGTGACCGTCAGGGTGGCGACCGGCGCGGTGGCGGGCGTGCCCTTCGCCAGCGACGCGATGGTCCACTTCGCCGGGGTGGTGCCGGTCGGCGCGGTGAACGTCCCGCCGCCCAGCACGATCTCGTGGCTGACGTACGCGAGGTCGATCGGCATCAGGTCCTGCACCACCACGGAGGTCGCCGCGTCGGGTCCGGCGTTGTACAGGTTGATCGTGTATGTGACGAGATCACCGACCTGCGGCGTCGCGTTGTCGACGGTCTTCGCGACGCGCAGATCGGCCTGCTTCGCGTTGAACGTCGCGCGAGAGGTGTTGTTGTTGGTGATGGGGTCGAACACGTCGGACGTGACGGCCACGCTGTTGGTCGCCGTCGTCGCGGTCACCGTCGCGGTGATCGTCAGCGTGCGGGTGGCGCCCACCGGGAGCGTCGGGATCTCCCACCGGCGGGTGGCCAGGGTGAACGTGCCGGCATCCGCGCTGCTTCCCGTGACGGTGATGCCCGACGTCGGAAGGGCCTCGGTGACGACGACGTTGGTGGCGTCGTTCGAGCCGTGGTTGGTGACCGCGATGGTGTAGGTGACGGTGTCCCCCACCTCGGGGCTGGCGCTTGCCACGGTCTTCACGACCGACAGGTCCGCGTCGGGCGCGTTGATCGACGCGGTGGCGGTGTTGTTGGCGCGGTTCGGGTCGTGGACGGCGGTGGAGGCCGTGACCGAGTTGATGCGCTCCTCGTACGAGTCGACCCTGACGGTCACGTCGACGGACCGTGACGTGTTGGGCGCGAGCGACGCGAAGGACCAGCGGACGCTGCGATCAGCGGTCGTGTAGGTGCCGCCGTCGGTGGACGACACGTACGTGAGGCCTGTGGGCAGCGTGTCGACGATCGAGACGGGGACCGCGGCGGTCGTCGTACTGTTGTTGGTGACGGTGATCCGGAACGTGGCGTTGGACCCGACCGTCGGCGCCTGGGTGAGAAGCGCCTTCGTGACGCTGATGTCGGCCTGCGGCACGGTGATCGTCGCCTGGCCGGTGTTGTTGGACGTGTTGGGGTCGTGCGTGTCGGCGACCGCGGTCGCACGGTTGATGAGGGACCCGGCACCGGTGACCGTCGCGGTGATGGTCATGCTGGGCGTCGCCCCCACCGCGAGGGTGGGGAGCGTCCACGTCATGGTCGCCGGGTCGAAGGTGCCGGCGGTCGGGGTGGTGGACGACACGTAGACCATGCCTCCCGGGAGCGTGTCGGAGATGCGCACGTTGGACGCGGCGTCGGGTCCGGCGTTGGAGGCCGTGAGGGTGAATGTGACCGTGTCCTGGACGTTCGCCGTCGGGGTCGTCGTGGTCTTCGCCACGCGGACGTCGGCGCTGCGGGTGATCGACGTCGTCACCGACGCCGTGTTGTTCGTCGCCGTCGGGTCGGCGGTCGTCGAGGTGACGCTCGCGGTGTTGGTGACCGAGGCCCCTGGACTCAGCACCCGCACGCGCACGACAGCGGTCGCGCTTGCGCCCGACGCGACGGTCCCCACGTTGCAGGTCACGACCTGGCCGGCCGCCGTGCACTGCGAGGAACTGCCGGTCGGGACGAACGTGAGCGTGGACGGCAGCGTGTCGGTGATCACCACACCCTGGGCGGCGTCGGGACCGGTGTTGGTGACCTTGATGGAGTACGAGAGCTCGTCACCGTTGTAGTACGGACCTGCCACGGGGTCGGTGACGGTCTTGGCGAGCGACAGATCTGCGGCGGGCACCACGGTGAACGGCACCGTGGAGGACGTGTCGTTGGAGGACACGGGATCGGCCGACGTGCTGGTGACGCTCGCGGCGTTGCCGTACGAGCCCGCGGCGTTCGGGGTCAGCGTGATCGGGATCGTCCGACTTGCCCCGACCGCGAGGGTCCCGACCGGGCAGCTGACGAAGGTGCGGGCGGGCATCCCCACCACGCTCGAGGTGCAGGTGGTTCCGGTGGCCGGGTTGTAGGTCGTGCCGACCGGCAGGAGGTCGGTGACCGTGACCCCGGACGCCGGGTTGGGCCCGTTGTTCTTCACGACGAGGTCGAAGGTGATCGGCTGCCCGTTGAGGTGGGGGCCGGATGACGCCAGCGACTTGGTCACCTGGACGTCGGCCGTGAGGATCACCGTCACCGCCGCGGTGGCGGGCGTGTTGTCGGTGCTGTTGGTCGGCGTGGTGTCGATGACGGTCGACCCGATCATGCCGACCACGCTGTTGGTGTGCGTGCCCGCCACCATCGGGATCGTCGCGTCGAAGGTGAGCGTGATCGTGCCGTTGGCCGGGATCGTGAACCCGATGGGTCGCGTCCAGGTGAGCGTTCCCGTCCCGGCGGGATCGGCGATCGCGCCGCCGTTCAGCTTCGCGGTGCCGGGCGTGTAGGTGGCACCCGTCGGCAGGGTGTCGACGATGCTGTCGAACGTGACCTCGGCGTTCGCGGTGTTGCGGAACGTGACGGTGTAGGTGGTGGTGCCGCCGTCGTGGAGCGTGCTGGGCGACGCCGACTTGGCGGCGCTCATGGAGTTGGTGGCCGGCGGAACCGTAAGCGACGTGGGCGTCATGTACTTGTTGCCCTGCCCGCTCGCGATGTACGAGATGGGCAGCGCCGCGGCGGTCGTGACCCCATTCACCGCGAAGGTGTATTCGGCCACGTAGCACTTCGCGCTCAGGTCCAGACCCGTGGTCGGGAAGTTGGGCGTGCTCAGGTCGTCGATGAGCCTGTAGACGGGCGTGCAGGCGGCGGAGGTGCCGGTGCCGAACGCGATGCTCGTCGACCTCAGCTCGTAAATCCCCGCGGGCCACGAGGCGTTGGACGTCGGCGTGAACGACAGCACGTCGGTCGCCCCGATGCTCCCGCCGGTGGTGCCCCTGACGGTGATGATCATGTTGCCGCCCACGAACGATGTCGATGCCGTCGTCGTGTCGACCTTGTTGGCGTTGGCGTTGTTCGCATCCTCTGCCGACGCGAACGCCAGCGAGCTGGTCCCGACGGTTGTGGCCCCGGCGCCGCGACCGTCGCTCAGCGTGAGGGTGAAGGTCTGGGGCGTCGTGCTCGGTGCGCTCGCGCAGAGGTAGAAGAAGACCGGGTAGTCGGTGTTCGCGGCCATCTGTCCCACGTGGACCCAGCCGTCCTCACCCGCGGCGAGGCTCATGACGCTCGGCGATCCGGTGAACGACCCGATGTTCACCCATCCGTCCGCGACCGTCGTCGTGCTGCGCACGGTGAAGGACGCATAGGCACAGGTCGGCTGCGGGGTCTTGTTGTCGAACTCCCGGTAGAACGACTGCGAGGAGGTCAGCGTGAACGTGGTCGCCGCCGACGCCTGCTGGGCGGCCGCCATGCCGACAAGCGCGATCACGAGGACGAGGAGCGCGCGTACGACCCGCAGCGAGCGCCCATCGTGGGGCGAGCCGATCGATTCGAGCGCGATTGCGGAGGGTTGCATCAAGAGGGTCCCGGAGTGGTCGCACCGCCGGCGAGCATCCATTCACCGGAGAGCGATCAGTTGAGGACGCACGAAATCCGTTTCACGCGTTATCTCTCGTGAGATCTGCGTTCCGTCATCGGCAACTCGCGTCCAAAGCTTGAACGGCACGGGCGCTCGGACGCGCGCACGTGCCCTCACGACCCCAACTCTTACCGTGAAGTCGACGCTGAGGGTCGGCCTGCCGGCCCGCGACCCGTCAGCTCAACGACGCCGTGCCGTGCTGCGCGTGCTCGATGCGGCGGTGCGCCTCCAGGTGCGCGACATCGAGCGGTGTGCGACCGGTCCGGTCCGCCTCGTCCAGCAGCGCCGCCATCTGATCGCCGATCGCGTCGGCGCGGGCGATCGCCCGCTCGTGGTCGAAGCCGTGCAGCTCCTGCGCGACGGCGATGATGCCGCCGGCGTTCGCGACGAAATCCGGCACGTAGAGGACACCCCGATCGGCGAGTGCGGTCGCGACGGCGCCGGAGGTCAGCTGGTTGTTGGCCGCGCCGCAGACGACCCGGCATGCGAGACCCGCCACGTCCTCCGGTGCGATCACCCCGCCCAGGGCGCAGGGGCACAGCACGTCACAGTCCGCCGTCAGCGCCTCAGCCACGGGGATGGCCCGTCCGCCCAAGCGTTCCGCCACCGCGGCCGCCCGGGCCTCGTCCACATCGCAGACGGTGATCACGGCACCGGCGTCCCGCGCGAGCCGCGCGACCTCGGCGCCCACCTTCCCCACCCCCTGCACCAGCACCCGCACCCCGTCCAATCCGGCGCCGGCCGCGGCGTGCCACGCGGCGGTCATCGACGCCGCCACACCGCGCGCGGTGTACGGGGACGGATCACCACAGCCGCCCAGCGCCTCGCTGACGCCGAGCGCGTACGGGGTGCGCCGGCGCAGCGCATCCATGTCGGCGCTTGAGGTGCCGACGTCCTCGGCCGTGTAGTACTCGCCGCCCAGGTGGTCAAGCACCTTGGCGAACGCATCGAACGCGGCCTCGGTGCGATGGGCGCCCGGCTCGCCGATGATGACCGCCTTGCCGCCGCCCAGGTCGAGACCGGCGGCCGCCGACTTGAGGGTCATCCCGTCGGCCAGGCGCAGGCAGTCGATGACGGCGGTGGCGGAGTCCGGGTACGGGTGCACACGACATCCGCCGACGGCCGGGCCGAGGGCCGTCGAGTGCACGGCGACCACCACGCGAAGCCGGCGGTCCTCATCCACGGCCCAGACGACCCGCTCGAACGGGCCGACCGCCCGGTCCTCGATGCGCATCCGGCTAGCCGACGACGCGCGGCGCACGGACGGGTCGGGCCGGGGGAAGGATCCGAAGGGGGGTGCGGAGGGTCACGTCCGGAAGGGTCGGACCGCTCAGGATCACGGTGTTGCGCCGCAGGCCGCGGGCCGACCTGGCCGCGCGGAGCCGGAGCACCACCGTCACGCTGGAGCCGGCGCGGATGATCCCGATCCGCCACACCGGCCGGCCGCGCACCAGCCGGTAGCGCGGCGCCGCCGCGACGGCGGCGAGACCGGGCGGCATGATGTCCGAGAGGGTGAGGTTGCGGACATCGCGGCGACTGAGGTTGCGGATCACGATCCGATAGGTGCCGAGCTCGCCGCCGCGCAGCTGCCGCGGCCCGTGGACGCTCATGCGCAGACGCGGGACCGTGGCCAGCGTCCCCGAGCCGGCGCCTTCGTCGGTCCCCGGGTTGGGTGCCGTGGCGCTCAGTGACGTGCCGATCGAGAGCTGCGAGAGGCTGGTGGCCTTCGGTCCGAGCCGCACGACCCACGCGATGGATGCCGATTCACCGACCGCCAGGGTCCCGATCTGCGCCCGGATCGTGGACGGCGGAAGGTGGGTGACGGTGCCCCTGGTGGTGATGAGGCTCCGCGGGATGAACTCGAGCACCGGTGAGACCTGCACCGTCTGCACCACGCCGGTCGCCGGACCCGTCCCCCGGTTGGAGACGACCACCGTGTACTGCACGAGGTCACCGGGGCCGATCCTGCGGTCGCGGTCGGCGTCGTAGACGAGCTGATAGTTCTCGTTGACCACGAGCCGCGGCTGGGGCGTCGGCGCGGGCGGCGGCGGCACCACGACGGTCACCGTGGCCGGGGGCGAGGCGACCTGCGCCACCCCGGTGGCCGTGGCCGTCGCCACGTTGGTGATCGTCGATCCGTTGGCCGCGTTGATCGCGACGCGCACATGGAAGGTGACGGTCCTGCTCGTCCCCGGGGCCATGGCGCCGAGACGGGCGGTCACGCCGGCCGCCGACGCGTCGACCGCGTCGTCGCCCGCCGCGTCGGTCAGCGGGACGCCGTCGACGGCGGCGCTCCCCGGGACGTAGCTCGTGCCCGCCGGGATGGGGTCGGTGAGCGTCACGTCCCTGGCGTACCCCACACCGGTGCTCGTGACGGTGACCGTGTAGGCCAGGAGGTCGTAGCGCAGGACGTCACCGGCATCGGAGTCGGCGACCGTCTTCTGCACCGTGAGCGCCCCGGGCGCCGCCACGGTGACCCGGGCGGGCGCGGATGTGAGGGTCGAGGCGGTGCCGTCGAATGTCGAGGTGACCGACGCGGCATTGCCGATCACATGGCCGTCGACCACATCCGCATCCACGCGCGCGTCGAAGGTGACCGTGGACGTCGCGTTCCTCCCCAGGGTGCCGATGCTCACCGTGACCGTCCCACCCGATACCTGGCCCGCATCGTCACCACCGGTGTCGGTCAGCGCGCTCCCGTTGGAGGTGAGCGACCCGGCCACGTAGCTGACCCCGGCGGGCAGGGCGTCGCTGACGCTCGCCGCGGTGACGGGCGAGCCGGCGTTGGTCGTGGTCACCGTGTAGCGCAGGACATCGCCCGGGTGCACCGCCCCGCCGTTCAAATCGGTCACGGCCTTGGCGATGGACACGTCGGGGGGCGGGATGGTGACGGTGATGGTCGCCGGCCCGGACGTCCGACTGTTCCGGACGCCGCTGTCGGTCCATTCGACGCTGACGACGTTGTCAATGGCCCCCGCGGGCGCCGATGCGTCGACCGTCGTGCGGTAGACGATCCGGATCTTGCTTCCCGTCTGCAGGGTGTTGTGCGCGACGGTGATCGTGTCCCCGGTGACCGCGCCGATCGGCAGCGGGACATCGTCGACCGATACCCCAAGCGACCCGGGCACATAGGTGAGACCCGTCGGGATCGCATCCCTGACGTCCACGGTCCCCGCCGCACCCGACTGGGGATTCGTCACGTCGACCGTGTACTCGACGACGTCACCGGGCGTCACGTTCGAGACGCTCGCGGTCTTGACGATGTGAAGCGGCACCGCCGAGGCGGCCGGTGCGAGCCATCCGGCGATCGCCAACGCGAGCAACGTCACGAGGAGCCTCGCGCGGGCGGATGAGGTGGCACACCGGATCACGGCGGCCATGCTAACCGGGATGCCCCAGCTCATCCAGCGGTTTCCACAACCTGCGTTGCGGATCGCCGGGCGCCGGCCCCCGGGACCGGCGCCACGGGAGCGGACTCACTCGGGCTTGGGAAGCTCTCCGATGTTGCGCAGCACGCCGACCGTCGGCGCCATGGTGCGGAACGCGTCGTCCTTCTGCAGCACGCCAACGGTGTAGACCGGGATGTCGCTCATGCGGGCGAGCATCGAGGCGCAGTCGCGCGAGCGCGGCACGCGCTTGTAGGTCGACACGAGGGCGGCGTCGGGCTTCACCTCGTTGGCGACGTTGAGCGGCTCGGGCCAGTCAACGCCACAGGTGGTGACCTCCCAGCCCGCCTCGGTGAGCTGTTCGATGGCCTTCTCGGTCCCGGGGAAGCGGACCTTCCCCTCCTTGTTGAGGACCTCGTCGGTCGGTGCGGTGATGAGAAGAAGTTTCGGCATGTGCCGGATCCTACCCGTTCGCGGAGCCGTCGTCGTCTCACTTCGAGGGGCGGATCGCTCCAAACGATGCGAAGGGCCAGTCCGTCCGGTAGGTTCCGCCCCGGAACGACGCCGACGGGTGTCGTGAGTCCGTCCAACGAAACGCGCTTCGAAGCCGACCAGGGGGTCACATGTCCGTTTCCGCTTCAGACTTCAAGGACGTCAACGTCCTGCAGGCGATCGGTGATCGCCGCACCATCCGCTACTACGACCCGGAGAGGAAGGTCGAGGACTGGAAGGTCCAGACGATCCTCCAGGCGGCGCGCATGGCCTCCTGTCAGGGCAACATCAACGCCACCGAGGCGATCGTCGTCCAGAAGGAGAACTGTGACCTCTGGGACGACATCGAGGAGTGCGTGTCGGGCTTCAACGTCCAGATGATCAACCAGGCTTCGCACCTGATCTTCTGGCTCACCAACCTCAACGCCTGGTACGGCCGCGCCAACGACGGTCTTTCGACCCTCGCCCTCTCCGGCGCCCTCACCAAGTACCACGGCTGGAACTACGAGTTCACGATGACGCAGACGGTGCCGCGTCTCATGAGCTTCCCGGTCGAGCGCACCGACGGCCTGCTGCGCTTCGAGACCGGCCAGGCGGTCGGTCAGGCCACCGTCGCCGCCGCGTCGCTGGGCGTCGGCTCGTGCCTCCTCGCCTTCGGCCGCAAGCCGGGCGGTGTGGAGAAGGCCTTCGGCCTCGCCCCCAACTTCAAGCTCACCTGGGGCATGGTCATCGGGTACCCGAAGGAGGACCCGAAGGGTGGCGGTCAGCGCGCCCGCATCAAGTTCGAGCGCCTCTTCCACGACGGCGAGTACGGCAAGCCCCTCCCGATGATGGACGGCCTCAAGGAGGCCCTCACCGAGAAGGGCATGATCCAGGAGCAGGCCCCCACCAGCGGTCGCTTCGAGGAGATCGACAAGCTCGCCGCCGAGTTCCACCGCGACGCGGGCGTCGTCTCGTGGCCGGCCAAGGAGATCAAGCGCCTCATGGCGGACGATGACTGGGACTTCGGCCCCAACATCAAGAAGCGGGCCGAGGAGGTCCTGGCGCAGGGTGACCTGCCGGACTACCCGGACGAGATGCGTGAGACCTTCGAGAAGCTGATGTCGGAGCACGGCATCGACGCCTCCAAGTACCTCTCGTAGCACCCGCCCACCGTTTCGGTGGCACACCGGCCCCGCCCGCGCACATCGCGCGGGCGGGGCCGGTGTCATTTCGGGGGCCGACGCGGCAGACCGTCCGGGTCGCACCGCTCCCCATGGGGCGCGCGGCGCCCGCGACGGTCGTATGGTGGGCCGATGGCACCGCCGCAGGAAGGGCCCGTCGCCGGCGATCCGGTCGACATGACGCTCGACGTCATGGGCCTCGGCATCATCGTCCACGCGCCGTCGTCCACCGCACACATCGCCGACGGCGACGACTACTTCACCGCCCATTTCATGACCCCGGAGGACGTGCGGCGACACGCCCGCTCCGGCACGATCACCGCGTTCGCGACGGGATCGCCCGGGCGGTTCCACCTTGAGATCCGCCACGGCGCCCCGACCGCGGACGCGCTCGCGGCCGCCGAGTTCACGCTGCGACTGGCCGTGCGCTCCGACGGGAGGATCGTCTTTCGCGACCTGTACGACCTGATGGAGTGGTCGTCCGACGTCCCCCAACAGCAGGTGATCGCGCTCGCCCCCGGGATCCACCGCCTCACGATCCTGTCGAGCACGCCGTCCAGCGGGGTGCTCGGCGACGACCAGCGTGTGACCGTCCACATGGAGCCGCTCGACGAGATGCCACCGGCACCGGTCGGCATCCCCACCCTCGGTCCCGCCAGATGACCGTCGTCGGGCCGTCCTTCCGGGTGCTCGCCCGCGGCGTCGCCCCTTCCGCCGCCGATCTCGCCGCCGCCGTCGCCCTGGGGGCGTCGGCGCACTACGTCGCGGTCGTCGCGGACGGCGCCGACCTCGAGCTGCTGCACGAGTCCGGCGTCGACGTCCGGATCTGGGCGCCCGACTGGCTGGTCCAGGCCAACGCCGCCTACGACGTGCCACACCGCCTGCCCGGCTTCGTGGCGGTCGGCGACGCATACGGCGACTTCCTCGTCGAGGGCCCGGCGGGCCTCGGCGCGGTGGGACCCGGTGCCCTCGACCCGGACGAGGTGCGACCGGTGGCCCGCGACCTGGACGACCTGCTCGGCGGATCGCTGGGCGATCTGGCGACCTGACGTGCGTGCCGGTCGCCCGACCGGCGTCAGCGGATCACGCACTCCCCCGCGCGCTCGGTGCCGTCGGCGTTGCAGTCGGGGAGCGTCGATGCGCGCGGCGGTGGCTCGGCGTAATCCTCGCGATCGCAGAACCAGAGGAAGTGCGACCAGGTGCAGCGGACGATCGTGACCGGTTTCGCGTCGTCGTCACCACCACATCCACCCGCGGCGAGCACCGCCGCCGCAACGGCGACACAGACGGCGATGCGACCGGCGCTCATCGCCCGAACGTACCACCCGCCGACGCCGCCCACCTTCCGCGCCGGGATGGGATGCTTGGGACATGAACATCGTCATCGTCGGCGGCGGACCCGTGGGGCTCGCCCTGGCACGCCTGCTGCGCGCGGGTGGTCTCGCCCCGCTCGTGGTGGAGCGCGCGGAGCACGGGTCGTGGGCGCCGCGGCCGTTCCTCCTTCCCTTCCACGGCTTCGCCTGCGTCCGCGAGGCGGGCATCTTCGACCGGGTCCGCGACGACGCGTGGGAGATCGCGCCGCGACCGGGTGAGGATCCGGTGGCGCTCTGCGTGGCGTTCACCCATCTGACCGCGCTTCTGGCCGAGGGTGTCCCGGTGCGCGACCGCACCGAGGTGACCGGCCTCGTGCGCCAGGGTGACCGGGTGACCGGCGTGCGGGTGCGCTCCGCGGACGGTGTCGACCAGACGCTGCCCGCCGATCTGGTGGTGGCCTGCGACGGACTGGGCTCGCCGGTGCGGGAGATGGCGGGCATCGTCGCCGACGTGCGGCCCACCGAGAGTGGCCACCTGTCGTTCATGACCGACCGGGTGATCGACCGGTCCTTCGCGATGCGCTACCTCTCGGACGGGCAGCAGATCGGCCTGATGGGCTGGCCGCAGGGCTCGGGCGGCTGGTGGGACGTGTCGCGCTGCGGCCGGGAGGCGGCACTCGCACCCGGCATCGATGCGTTCCGTGACGCGTTCGGCAACCTGTTGCCCGAGGCCGTCCCCGCGCTGGACGCCCTCACCTCGGTCGACCAGCTGATCTACCGCGAGCCGGTGGAGGTCCGCTGCCCCGAGTGGTGGGTGCCCGGCGTCGTGGTGATCGGCGACGCCGCCCATTTCCTGGGGCCTGAGGCGGGGCTGGGCGCCGGGCTGGGGCTGTCGGACGCCCTGGCCCTGGCGACGTCGATCCTGCGCAACCCCGACGACCCGGACGCCACCTGCGCCGACTACGTGAAGTGGCACGGACCATGGGCGCGCCCCTATGAGGCGGTCGGCGTGTCGGGCGTGCGGATCGGCGACGCCGAACGCCTGCCGGAGGAGCGGTGGCCCCCGGTGTGACCGGTGCGCGGGACGAGGCGGGCACGAGCCCATATGCTGCCGCGATGCGCCGACCCCTTCTCGTCATCATTGCGATTATCCTCACGGGCTGGACCGCCGCGGGCACCGTGGACAGCGCGGACGCCCGCCCCGCCTACCCGACCGTGCGGGTCGCCCCCACCGCCGCACCACCCGCCGCGCGCGCCCAGATCGAGCGGGTCAACGCGTGGTGGGTGCGCAACCGCGACTTCGTCCCGTGTGCCGGGTGCATGGTGCGTCCGCCGCAGTCGGCGCTCATCTGGACCTACTACCGCGACCAGGGCTTCTACCCCAACTGGGTCCGCGCGGCGCGCGACGTGCTGCGGCACAAGATCCGCGGCAACACCCGGGCGCTTCGGGAGGGCACCGCGGAGCTCCTTGCCAACACCACGCTGCGGCGACTTCCCAGCGGCGTGCGGTACCGCACGATCCGCTCGGCCTACACGGCGCCCGACGGCGAACGGCCGCCGTGGCGCGACGCCATGGGCCAGGGCCTGGTGCTCACAACCGTCGTGATGGGGCTTCCGGACGATCCCACCCGCGCGCAGCTCACCACCGCGCGTCTGCGGGCGGACGAGCTTCTCACCGCGTTTGGCGTCAACTGGCGTTCGGGCGGCATCACGGCCCCCGGCAGGGGACGTGGCCTCTGGTACCTGGAGTACGCGTACGCCACCGGTGAGCGCGCCCGGGTGCTGAACGGCTTCATGCAGGCGATCGTGAGCCTCGACCGCTTCTCGCGCCAGGCGAACACCATGGGCCGCATCGACCCCGCCTGGTATCCGCTGCGCGACCGGGCGCAGGACCTCGTGAAGCGCGGGACCATCGAGCTCGTGCGAAACATCTCGCGCTACGACAACGGTGACGGCTGGAGCCGCTACAGCCTCACGCGCCCCGGCCGGGCCCCCGAGACGTATCACGTCTACCACCTGCAGCTCCTGGCGCGACTCGCCGCCGTCGACTACCTGCCGGCCGGCCACCGGGCGGTCCTCTCGCGCTACCAGACCCGCTGGGGCGGCGCGGCGATCAGGTCGACGACGTCCCGCGATCCGGTTCCGGTCGGCTGACGAGCGCCGTCAACCGTCCCGGCGGCACCCGCACCACGCGCTCTGCACTGATGGTCCCACCCACCGCCACCTCGGCCTGCCCGCGGTGGCGTCCACGCGTGACGATCCCCACGAAACGACCGACGCGGCGCCCGTGATCGTCCCACCACATGACCTGATCGCCCGGCGCGAACGGGCTGAGCGCGAGTTGGTCCACACCCCGATGATGACGCCCGCCGCGGACGCGGACCGTGGCGGCCGTGGGTGACGGGTCTGGTAGGTTTCTTCGGCGCGCGGACGTAGCTCAGCTGGTAGAGCGCGAGCTTCCCAAGCTTGAGGTCGCGGGTTCGAGCCCCGTCGTCCGCTTCTCGCATTCCGTCCCCGTCGACGGCGTCTATGGCACATCCCCCGGACATGACATCAGGCGCAGGATCCGATCCGTTCCCGGAGCTCGCGGTGCCGGACGACCCGACGACCGGTCCCGAGGACGAGGTGCTGGTCGGGCCGGTGCTGCGCTACCTCGACACGACGGGCACGGCGACGGTCTTCCTCGAGACGGCGCGACCGTGCACCGTCCGCATCGAGACCTCCGACGGCGGCTCGACCGAGCAGCCGACCTGGTCGGTGCACGGTCACCACTACGTGCTCGTCACGCTGCGGAACCTGCCCACCGACACCGCGGTCACCTACGAGGTGTTCCTGGACGACGAACGGGTCTGGCCGCTCGCGGACTCGCCGTACCCGCCCAGCGAGATCCATCCCGCCCCCGCCGACCGCCGGCTGCGTCTGGCGTTCGGTTCGTGCCGCGAGCTGGGGCCGTACGACGACGAGGGCCTCACCAAGTGGGGTCCCGATGCCCTGGTGGCCCTCGCCGACCGCGTCCTGAAGCACCCGCCCGACCAGCGTCCCGACCTGATCCTGCACCTGGGTGACCAGGTCTACGCGGACGAGCCGGCGCCGGAGATGGTGGACCGGCTGCGCGAACTGCACGCGGACGAGCCGGACGAGGACGTCCGCGAGGAGATCCGCAACTTCGAGGAGTACACCTGGCTGTACCAGACCACCTGGATGCACCCCGCGGTGCGGTGGCTGCTGTCGACGGTGGCGAACGCGATGATCCTCGACGACCACGACCTGCGCGACGACTGGAACACGTCGATCTCGTGGCGGCGCGAGATGGAGGCGCAGCCGTGGTGGAAGGACCGCGCCGTGGGCGGCCTGGGGACCTACTGGGTCTACCAGCACATCGGCAACCTCTCCCCCGACGAGCTGACCGACGACGAACTGTTCACGCGCGTCACGGGGTCGGATGAGGCGACCGCCACGGCGGCGCTCGACGCGTTCGCCTGGCGCGCCGACCAGGATCCCGACTCGACCCGGTGGTCCTACACCCGCTCGCTGGGCCCGGCCCGTCTGGTGGTCATCGACACCCGCTGCTCGCGCACCCTCGATCCGCCGGAGGACCGCGCGATCGTCGATGCGGCGGAGTGGCAGTGGCTGCGTGAGAAGACCCTTTCGGAGCCGGTGCCTGAGCACGTCCTCATCGCCTCCACCCTGCCGGCGTTCCTGCCCTACGGCGTCCACCACGTCGAGGGGTGGAGCGAGGCGATCGCCACCGGCGCGTGGGGGTGGTTCGGCAAGCGGTGGGGCGAGAAGATCCGCCAGGGCCTCGACCTGGAGCATTGGCCGGCGTACCGCAACTCGTTCGACGGGCTGGTCGATCTGCTGGGCGAGCTGGTCGACCGTCCCGAACCGCCGAAGTCGGTGCTGATCCTGTCGGGCGACATCCACTTCTCGTACACGTCGCGCGTCCACCTGCGCGCGCACGAGGGCCACGCCACGCCGGTTCACCAGCTGGTGCAGTCGCCGCTTCGCAACACGCTGCCGCGCGGCTCGACGCTCATGTTCCGCTTCTTCCACCACCGGATGGCCTCGTTCCTGCTGCGTCCGCTCGCCCGCACGTCGGGTGTGGGCGACCCGAACGTCAACTGGGAGTTCGAGAGCCCGCTCTCGTTCAAGAACGGGCTGATGTCGGTCGAGCTCGACGGTCCCGAGGCGCGCGTCGCCGTCGACGAGGCGCACATGTCGGCCGACGGCCGGGAGATCCTGGTCCGCACCCACGTGCGGCCGCTCACCGACCCCGCGTCCTAGCCGGACCCCCGCGACTCGATCAGATCCAGACGGGTCGCCAGCCACCGTTTGGTCGACGCCTGGAGCGCCAGGGTCACGAGGATCGCCATCGCGACGGTCACGAGGACCAGGTCGGCGTCCTTCACACCGTGCGCGGCCACGATGCCGGCGAGCGCGGCCGGCACGACGCCGGTCTCGCGGGTCCAGGCCATGAACAGCCGTTCGGGACGCATCCATTGGCCGCGACGGTCGACGCCCAGACACACGGCCACCACGATGGGTCGGGCCACCAGGATGAGCGTCGCCACGACGAGAATCGCGGGCGCCCAGTGGGCGCCGATCGCATCCCACGGCAGGTTCGCGCCGAGCACCACGAAGACGAAGATCGCCATGACGTCGGCGAGCGACCGCATCATCACGTCCAGGTCACGCGCGTGGTCACCGTGCATGCCCAGACGCAAGAGATCCATGTTGCCCACGATCACACCCGCCACGAACGGGCCGAGGTAGCCGCTCTCCACCCCGGCGAACTGCTCCGACACGAACGTGATCGCCACCACCGTCAGCGCCGCGAGGCCCGCGGACTCGCGCCACAGCCCCCAGCGTGTGCGCGACACGCTGAGCGCCAGGAGGACGCCGGCCGCGATCCCGATCCCGGTCGAGATGCCCAGCTCGGCGAAGAAGTGGCCCACCGGCGCCAGGCCGACCGGTTCGTGGGTCTCCACGACGGCCAGCAGCGTGAAGGCGATGACCGCCCCCGTCGGATCGTTGAGCGCCGACTCGGCCACGATCGTCTGACGGAGCTTCTGGCGAAGGCCCAGCCGCTCGAAGAGCGGGATGAGGATGGCCGGGTCGGTGGGCGCGATGGCCGCCCCGATCAGAAGGCCCATGGCGAGCGGCACGTCGAACCCCCAATGGGCGACCAGTCCGCAGATCACCGTGGTGATGACGACACCCGGCACCACCAGCATCCCGAGTCCCACCGAGACCTGCCGCAGCACGCGCAGGGACAGGTGAAGGCCGCCGTGGAAGAGGATCATCGACACGCCCAGGGTGAACAGCACGTCCACGCCGGTCGAGCCCAGGGGCATGTCGACCACGCCGATCACCGATGGACCCAGCAGTGCACCGGCCGCCACGAGCAGCAGCATGAACGGGATGCGCAGGAGGCCGGCGAGTGGGATGGCGACGAGTCCCACCGCCAGGATGATTCCGAGGTTGAGGATGACCTCGTGCGCGTCCACGGGTACATCCTGCACCCGTGGGCGAGACCGTGCCGATGTGGCGGGGTGCTTCGCGCGGAACGCGATGTACTACGCTCGTCGCGATGACGACGACCAGCGTCAGGGTCAGCCCCGAGGAACAGTGGATCCCCGACGCGATCGCCGGCGAGTTCGCAGACCGGCTCGAACGCCCTCCGAGCCGGTCTGCGACTCCTGGCCGAGCGTCGTGATCGCCGGCAGGCGCTCACCGCCCCCGTGCAGGCATGGGACGCGGAGGCCGGTCCTGCAGATGAACGGCGCGTGGCGGCGATCGCCGAGACCCTCGACCGCCGATCCTCGACGCTGCGGTGCTCATCGCGGGTGACCGCGGCGTACGCGATGCCCACGAGTGTCTGACGGCGATGACCGGCTCCCCGCATGAGATCCACACCACGTACGCCGCGGTGGGCCGGGTCCCGCGCCGGGGTGACCGACGGGCCCGGCTCGCCCGGGTGGGGTCCGCACCGCCGTGCACCCGATGGGTGACGGACGGAGGGTCCGCGAACGCATGGCACGAACCGGAACCACCGACGTCGTGGGCGCGCACCTGGTGCTCGTCACGGCTCGTCAGGGACTTCCGGTGATCACCGGCGATACGGACGCCCTGGCGCGACTCGCCGGTGGCATCGACCCGTCGCCGCGCATCATCCCGTGGCCGATCCGAAAACTGATGGGCACGGCAGGATGAGGATCTCGGTGCGCGACGCAGGGCCGCTGGTGATCGGTCTCGTGGTCACCCTCTACGCCGCCCTGTGGCTGGTGGCGCGCCCGGACGGCGAGCCGATGGCGACCCACGTCGGTCAGCTGATCGGCGTGGAGTCGATCGTGCTGCTGTCGCTCGCCCTGATCCTGGTCAGCATGCTGCCGTGGGTGGAGGAGTGGTTCGACGGGATCGACCGGGCCGCGGTGTGGCACCGGCGCATCGCGATCGCGGGACTGGTGCTGGTCCTCCCCCATCTGTTGCTCGCATCCAACGGGCGTTCCAACCCCTGGGGGCCGCCGCTCGCCGTGGCCGGCTTCGTGGGCATGATCGTCCTCGTGCTGTGGGCGGTGCTGCCGCGGTGGCGGGCCATGGTCCCGCCCGCACTTCACGGCACCGTCGTCGGACTGCGCGACGCCCCCGTCCTGCGCGACGTGCGCCGCATCTTCGGCGGGTACGAGCGTTGGCGCGCCCTGCACCGCACCACCGGACTGTTCGTGGCCGCGGGATTCGTGCACGGACTGCTCGACGCCACCGCCTTCGACTCGGGGCTCCTTCGCTGGACGTACGTGGGGATCGGCGGCCTGGGCCTTGCCTTCTATGCCTACCGCGAGCTCCTCGCGCGGCACTTCGCGGCGCTCAACGACTACGAGGTGGACGCCGTGCGGACCGTGGCCGACGGCCTCGTGGAGATCGCGCTGCGGCCGCTCGGCAGGACGATGGAGTTCGTGCCCGGCCAGTTCGCCATGGTCTTCCTGGAGGCGAAGGACGGCTGGCACCGCCACCCGTTCACCATCGCGAGCGCCCCGACCGAGCCGGTCGTGCGCTTCACCGTCAAGGCACTGGGCGACTACACGTCACACCTCCACGAGGATCTCGAGCCCGGCATGCCCGCCGTCATCGGCGGCCCGCACGGCCGGTTCGACCGGCGCAGGGGCACCGACCACCAGATCTGGATCGGAGCCGGGGTGGGGGTCGCGCCGTTTCTCAGCTGGGCCCGCTCGCTCGATGAGACCGGTCTGCGGGAGCGCGTGGACTTCTTCTACACGGCGGAGGGCGACGCCCCGTTCGGCGACGAGCTCGCGGCGATCGCCCACCGTCACCCGTCCCTGCGGCTGCACCTGGTCGACACCGGTCGGGATGGCAGGCTGACCGTCCAGCGGGTCCTCGAGACGGCGGCCGCACCGCCCGCGGACCTCTCGGTGTTCATGTGCGGGCCGGCGCGCATGCTGCGGGAGTTCCAGTCGGGGCTGCGTCACGCGGGGGTGCCGGCACGGGCGATCCACCGGGAATTCTTCAACTGGCGATAGGCATCGCGGGCCGTGGTCGACGTCGGCGGTGCTCGGTAAAGATCCGGTAGAGACCCGCCCGATCGCGGGCTCCACGGGCTTCGCCCGGTCCGGCCGTTTCCTAGTGTCACGCCATGGCCCGATCCTCCCGCCGCATCGGAACCACGATCGTCGCCGCGCTCGCGGCGTGCGCCGCAGGGGCCGCCGTGACGGCGCCGGGCGCAGAGGCCACCTCCGCGTGGCTTCCGGCGCACACCCCGTCCGAGCCCACCTCGTACGGCGATGCCACAGCGCCGTCGGCGATCAGCCCCGCGGGCGACGTGACGGTCGTCTGGCTCACGCCGACCGGGGCGAACGCGTTCGACCTCATCGCCGCCACCAAACCGGCTGGCGGTGCGTGGGAGCCCGCGGCGCGCATCGCCTCGGCCGCGGACAACCCCAAGATCACGGTCGACGCCCAGGGACGCTTCACCGTCGTCTACGAGGAGGTGTCGCCCGGCCAACGCGTACTGCGCGTCACCGATCGCACACCGACTGAGGGTTGGCGGGAGCCGGTGACGCTCGCCGGCACGGTCGGCGCAGCACAGCATTCGCTCGCGACGACGGTCGACGGCACCACCCTGCTCACGTTCATGCGATCCGACTTCACCCGGACACCCGTGCGGTTGGACCTCTCGCTCGCAACGCGGGCGCCGGGCGCGAACTGGACGATGCCCGAGCAGATCGATTCGGTCTCCGGGTATTCCTCGTACAGCGCCGCCTCCATCCGCATCGACCGGGTGAACGGTGGGTACGCCGTGTACTGGGGACCGTCGACGAGTGGCGGCCCGATCAACCGCTTCCGCATCATGCGGCCCGACGGACGCTGGGCCGGGCCGGCGGAGGGGGCCGACCGCGCGCCGGCCGGTTCCCACGCCTCGGGGATGGAATTCGACCGGCACGGCAACCTGTACGTCCTGTGGAACGCTCCTCCGGAGCCGGCGAGTACCGTCGAGGGCACGATTCGGGGCACGTCGGGAACCTGGATGCGGACGAGCACGATCTCGGTGGCGCCGCTGACGTACGTTCGGGGGGAGATGACCACCGACGCCGGCAACGAGATGATCGCGGTGCTCGGTACCGATGTGCCCTCAGGGGGCATCAGGGTCGCAACCCTCGCCGCAGGGACGACGGACTGGAGCGCCCCGCAGACGGTGACGACCGCTCCGGCCACCATCGCCGGTGCGTTCACCGACTCCGGGGGGACCTCGACCGTCGTGGCTCGCGTCTCGGACGGGAGCATCGTCGCGTTTGAGCGCCCGCGCACCGGGGCCTGGCGCCCGGCGGGGACCCTGCATGCCAAGTCGAGCTGGCTCTCGTCGCTCAACGCCAACGCCGCCGGTGACGTCGTCATGACGACCAGCGAGACCGCGCCCGGCGACAGTCGCGTCCTTCGCATCGTGCTGGGTGACAACAGCGATCCGCGGCTCACGGCGCTCGATGTGCCGGCGAGCGCCGCCCCGGGGCGGGCGGTGGCGATGTCGGCGGCACCGTTCGATGCGATCTCCGGTGTGGCATCCACAACCTGGGATTTCGGTGACGGGGCGACCGCAGCCGGCACGCAGGTGAGCCACACCTACGCGAAGGACGGCACCTACCAGGTGACCGTCACCGTGGTCGACAACGTCGGGCGACGCTCGAGCACGAGCCGCACGATCGTGGTGGGCACCGGCGGGCCGTCGGGCGGCACCACCGCCCAGTGCCCCACGCGTCCACGCTTCAACAGCGTCATCTACCGCGACGGGGTCACCTCGTTCTACTACCGCCCGCTCCCGGGACAATCGATCCTCGGGGCACGACGCTTCGGCAACCGTCTGCCCACCATGCTGAGGACACCGGCGGGACGCTCACGCCTGCCGCGGGTGGAGTACACGACCGACAGGGTCGTCGACGCACGACGCCTGCCCTGGTTCGCCAGGAAGGTCGGTCCACGACGCGTGGTCACGGCCATCATGTCCAACGCCGACGCCGCGAAGTACTCGGGCATCCGCCTGGCCTACAGGCCGAAGCGCGGCACCTACGCCAAGCTGATCCTGCCGACCGGCAGTGTGCGCACTCTGCGCGCGAACTGCCCCCGCATCACCGGCTACAAGACCATCTACGCACAGAACATCTTCGTCACCCGCCGCAGCAAGTAGCGCCCCCGAACGAGGCACGCTTTCACCCCCGGGGGCTGACCGCGCGATCATCCTGCGCCGACCCCCCGATCGTGTCAGGGCACCGTGACGGGGAGAGCGTTCACGGTCCCTCGTCAGTGCCCGTCCGCACCCACATGGGTCACCCGCTGCTTCCGTGGATCCAGCGATCGCCGAAGTCATCATCGGCCGGTCCCCGGCGACTCATGTCGAAGAAGAGCGCGTCGAACGGCGGGAAGACACTCAACCGGGCGCCGTACGGAACGATGTGGCGGAGTGGGTGCGGTGGCTTCCCACTCTTCGTGTACCAGTACTTCACCGTCTTCACCGATGACCCACCGACCGAGTGGGAGGACGGTCGGAGGCGACGCCGCGGTGGCCGTCCGCTCCCGGAACGTGCCCCGGCGTTCGCCGAGTCGGTGTCCAGCCATCTTCCCTCGCGGAACCAGCGTCGCATCGTCTGCCGCGTCGGCACCGTTGCATGGTCCTCCCCGTGCCGGGTGCGCAGGTCGTCGATGACCGCATCCGGCGGTTCGTCGGCCGCGAAGCGCCGTTCCGCCTCCGCCCGCAGGGCCGGCCAGCTGTAGCTCCCCGGCAGGCGCCCCGCGTCCGCGCGCGCCCCGTATCGACGCCGGTGCGTGCGCAGCGCGGCACGCCGAAACGCGCTTGCGACGCCGTGGGCCCGCCACACCTCCTCCAGCGCGGATGCGAACGCGCGGCCCCCATCGCGGCGGAGGTAGCGGACGTCCCGATGGCGTGGGCAGAGTTGCACCGCCACGCGGTGGGTCATGTGAAACGGACCAACCCGCTCCCGTCCGCCGCAGATGACGCAGCGACGACCCACGTCGCCGTGCGGTCCGCACCCGCCGTCGTCATCCCCCGTGTCGGTCCCTGCGTGATCCACCGCGCCAGTCCCCGCGTGATCCACCGCGCGAGTTCCCGCGGGATCCACCGTGGGCGTGGACACCGCGTCCGCCCGATCGTGCCTCCCACCTCGCCGCCGACGGCGACGCCCATGCCGATGTGCCCGTCCCATGCGGCGACGATCGCAGCTCCCACCGTCACAGCTCCACGCCCATCTCTCACAATTCCGTTCCGCAACTGTTACGGCAACGTCTCAATTGAACAGTTGGTTCCCGTCGATTGAACATGGACCGTGGCGATGCACGAGGTGCGGGGCGTGGCGTCCGTGGTCCTCGGGCCGCTCCTCGGGAACGGGGGACGCGCGTCTCACGGATCCGCTCGATCGCCCCTTCACCGGGCCCTGGGCGATGACGGACATGTCATCGCCCGCGCCGCGGCTCGCTGGTGACCGGCTTCCCCCATCGAGCGCGCCACGGGTCCCCACCCCCACCGCAAGCGCCACCGCGACCATCTCCCGGCCCCTCAGTGGTGGTACGGGTGCCCCGCCATGATCGCCAGGCTCCGGTAGAGCTGCTCCGCCAGGACCACCCGAGCCAGCTGATGCGGCAGCGTGAGCGGCCCGAGCGAGAGACGCTCGTCCGCCCCGCGCACGAGATCCGGGTCGAGCCCCGCCGCCCCGCCGATCACGAACGCCACCGGACGCGGCACCTGCAACCGCTCGGCCAACCACGCCGCCAGGGCCTCACTCGACCGCGGCGCACGACCGTCTGGCGCCAGCGCCACCACCCATGCGCCGTCCACCAGGCGGGCCCGAATGCGCTCCGCCTCCCGGCGGTGCACCTGGTCCACGCCGCGCTGCAGCGGCTCGGCGGCCACCTCGTCCACCCGCAGCGCGACGCGGTCGGCCACCCGCCGCTCGTACTCCGCGGCCGCGTCCGCATGGGGCGGACGGACCCTCCCCACGCAGACGATCTGAATCCTGGGAGCGGCGCTCACGCGCCCGGCGTCACTTCTGCTCGAGGGTCGCCGAGATGATCCACACCGGCTGGCTCGGCGGACCATCGGTCACACCCAGCGCCGCGATCCTGTCGATCGTGTCGAGCGACTCGGCGTCGGCCGCGTGCCCCAGGATGCCGTAGACCGGCTGCTGGCTGAGGCTGGCGGCACCGTTCTCGGTGCTGACGACGAAGAACTGCGAACCGGACGCACCCGACGGGGCGCTGGCGGTCTTGGCCATCGCGACGTCGCCGACCTTGTACTGGTAGCCGGCGGGCACCTTGCCCACCACCTCGTAGCCGGGACCGCCGGTGCCGTTGCCCTCGGGGTCGCCGCCCTGCAGCACGAAGTCCGGCACCACGCGGTGGAAGTCGAGCCCGTCGTAGAACCCCTTGCTCGCGAGGAACGCGATGCTGTTGGGGATCGGGCCACCCGCCTTCTGGTCGAGTTCGATGGTGATCCGTCCGCAGGAGGTTTCCATGACGATCGACGCCGGCCCGGCCTTCAGCACCTGCTCGGCCTTGTCGTACGACGGCTTCTTGTCGACCTCGGGCCGTTAACTGGCGGGCAGGCAGCCGTTGGCCGCCGTCGTCCCCGTCGTGGCGTCCGTCGCGCCCGTCGTGGTGTCGTCACCGCCGCATCCCGCACCCACCAGGCAGGCCATCGCCGCCGCCACCACAACCGCCGTCCCTCTTGCTCCCACGGGCCCTCCCCATCGCGCTCGCGCCTACAATGCCGGGGGCATGGTAGTGGACACCGAGCGCGCGTACCTCGATCACGCGGCCGCCGGACCCCTGGCCCCACCGGTGCGGGCGGCCATGGCCCGGTTCGTCGACGCGGACTTCGGCAACCCCGAGTCCCTGCACGACTGGGCCCGTGCACCCGCACGCGTGCTGGAGGACGCCCGGACCGCGCTCGCCGCGCTCATCGGCGCGACCGCGCCGGGGTACGTGGTGTTCACCTCGGGCGACGTCGAGGCCCGCAACCTGGCGGTCAAGGGCGTGGCGGCGGCACGGCGCGCGGACGGGTCACATCTCGTGACGAGCGCCGTGGACCACCCGGCGACCCTCGCGGTGCACCGCACGCTCGGGCGTGACGGGCTCGACGTCACACTGGTGGCGGTCGACGCCCAGGGGCGGGTCGACCCGCAGGATCTGGCGAACGCCGTCCGCGACGACACGGTACTCGTCACCATCGCCCACGGACAGGCCGAGATCGGGACCATCGCCGACGTCCCCGCCCTGGTGGCGGCGGTGCGGGCGCGGCGTCCCGAGGTGACCGTCCACCTGGACGCCTGCCTCACCGCCGGGGTGCTCGACGTGGATGCCGCGGCCTGGGACGTCGACCTCGTGAGCATGGGCGGGGCGTCCATCGGCGGGCCGCGGTGGATCGGGGCGCTCTGGGTGCGTGAGGGGTGTCGCCTGCATCCGCTGATCGAGGGCGGCGTGCAGGAGTTCGGCAAGCGCGGCGGCCATCACGACGTGCCGGCCATCGCGGGTCTCGCCGTCGCCGCCGACCTGGCCGCGGGGACGATGGACGAGCGACGCGCACGGCTGGACACCCTCACCGCGACGCTCGCCGCAGAGCTCCTGTCGCTTGAGGGCGTACGCCTCAACGGCCCGCCGGTGGGTGAGCGCCTGCCCGGACATCTGCAGGTGTCGGTGGAGGGCGCGGAGGCCGAGGCCCTCACGCTGCTCCTTGCGACGAAGGGCGTGGCCTGCTCCCCCGGATCGGCCTGCGATGCGGCCGGCAAGGCCTCACCGGTCCTGGAGGCGATCGGCCTGGAACCGCCGTGGACGCACTCGGCCGTGCTCTTCACGCTGGGCGACGCGACGACCGCGGCGGAGGTCGCCCTCGCCGGACGGCGCTTCCGCGAGGCGGTCACCGAGCTGCGCGCCATGCGTCCGCGCACGTCATGAGCCGCGCCGTCGTCGACGCCCTCGGCACCTGGTGTCCGGTGCCCATCCGCCTGCTGGCGGATCGCATGGGCACGCTGGACCACGGGGACGAGGTGCTGCTCCTGGCGGACGACCCGCTGATCGAGATCGACCTGCCGGCCTGGTGTCACGAGAGCGGTCACGAGCTCGTCCGGCTCACGGTGACGGGCGCGGAGTGGCACGGGGTCGTGCGCGCCTGTTTCTGGCAGAGTGGCCGGGATGAGCACGACGACGCCTGACATCCGCATCCCCGCCGACCTGCTGCCCGCCGACGGGCGCTTCGGGTCCGGCCCGTCAAAGGTCCGCCAGGAGGCGGTGGAGGCCCTCGCCAGGGTCGCGCCCACCATCATGGGCACGAGCCACCGGCAGAAGCCCATCAGGTCCCTCGTGGGACGCGTGCGCGCGGGTGTCCACGAGCTCCTGCGCCTACCCGACGGCTACGAGGTCGTCATCGGCAACGGCGGGGCGACGATCTTCTGGGACGCCGCCACGTTCGGCCTGATCGAACGCCGCAGCCAGCACCTGTGGTTCGGCGAGTTCTCGTCCAAGTTCGCCCAGGCGGCCGAGGCCGCGCCCCACCTGGAGGCGCCCGAGATCATCCGCGCCGAGCCGGGCGACCACCCCGACGCCGTCGCCAACCCGGACGTGGACGCCTACGCGCTCACCCACAACGAGACCTCCACCGGCGTCGCCATGCCGATCACGCGGCCCACCGGCGCCGACGGGCTGGTGCTCGTGGACGCGACGTCCGCCGCGGGCGGCATCGAGGTCGACCCCGCACAGTTCGACGTCTACTACTTCAGCCCGCAGAAGTGCTTCGGGTCCGACGGCGGCCTGTGGCTCGCGGCGTGCTCCCCCGCCGGACTCGAGCGCATCGACCGCATCGCCCAATCCGGCCGCTGGATCCCCGCCGGTCTCAACCTGAAGACCGCGGCCGACAACTCCCAGAAGGATCAGACGTACAACACCCCCGCGGTGGCGACCCTCATCCTGCTGGCCGAGCAGCTCGACTGGTTCAACGCGAACGGCGGGCTGTCGTTCGCCGCCGATCGGTCGGCGGCGTCCGCCGAGATCCTCTACGACTGGGCCGAGCGCAGCGACTACACCACGCCGTACGTCAGCGATCCGGCAAAGCGCAGCCCGGTCGTGGGCACCATCGACCTGGACGACGCGATCGATGCCACCGTGGTCTGCGACGTCCTGCGCGCCAACGGCATCCTCGACACCGACGCCTACCGCAAGTTGGGACGAAACCAGCTGCGCATCTCGATGTTCCCGGCCGTCGACCCCGAGGACGTGGAGCGGCTCACCCGCAGCGTCGACCACGTGGTGTCGCAGCTGGCCTGAGCACGCGGCGGCACGGTTTCGCCGCCGTCCGCAGCGGGTACCTCCGGCATGCGGCGGGCGTCCACACCGCTCGCGCCGACCATGACCGATCCCGCCGACACCGAGCCCAACCCCGACGCCGACCGGCAGCGTCCCACCGTGGCGGTGTTCGCTCCCGCACCCCAGCTGACGGTCACCGTCGAGTGCCTGGCGCACGGGGGTGACGAGATCCATGTGCACGCCGGCGGACAGGGGGTCTGGATCGCGCGCATGGCCGCGACGCTGGGGGCACATGTGCGCCTGTGCGGCGCGTTCGGGGGCGAGTCCGGCACGATCCTCACGCACCTGGTGCGCAACGAGGGCGTCGACGTGGTGATCACCGAGGTCGCGGGTGCGAACCCCATCCACCTCCAGGACCGGCGCGGGGGCGAGCGCCAGGTCATCGCCTCACAGGAGCCCGCCACCATGGGTCGCCACGAGGTCGACGACCTCTACGGGCACGTGCTCGCAACCGCGATGGAGGCGGACATCCTGGCCGTCGGGGGGCCCGTCGATCGCGACGAGGTCCCGCTGCACGTCTACCAGCGACTGGCCACCGACCTCGCGACCCTGGGCACCCCGGTGGTGGCGGACCTCTCCGGGGACATCCTCCACGCCGCGCTCGAAGGTCGGCTGACGGTGCTGAAGGTGAGCCACGAGGACCTGATGCGCGACGGCGACGCGGCATCCGCCGACACCGACCACCTGGTGGGAGTGATGCGCGACCTGCAGCGGGCCGGCGCCGAGTCGGTCATCGTCACACGCGGCGGGGAGACGACGCTCGTGCTGAGCGACGACGGCGTCCACGAGATCCTCACCCCGCAGCTGGAGGAGGCCGACCACCGGGGTGCCGGCGACTCCCTCACCGCCGGGGTGGCGGTCGGCCTGGCCCGCGGCGACGGTCTGCTGGAGGCCGTGCGACTGGGTGCCGCGGCCGGCACCTCCAGCGTGGCGCGCCACGGTCTGGCCAGTGCACAGGCCGAGCTGATCGACCGGATGATCCCCAGGATCGAGGTGCGGGCGGTGAGCGGGACCGGATCGTGAAGGTGCTCATCACCAACGACGACGGCATCGACGCGCGCGGCGTGCGAGAGCTGGCCGTCGTCGCCCGCGATGCCGGGCACGAGGTCGTGGTGGCCGCGCCGTCCGGCGAGCGTTCGGGCGCGTCGGCGTCGCTCTCGGCGCTGGAGGACGACGGGCGCATGGTGATGCGGTCGGTCGACCTGGATCTGGACGGTGTGCGCGCGTACGGGGTGGAGGCCTCCCCCGCCATGATCGCCTTCGTGGGCTGTCGCGGCGGCTTCGGTCCCGAACCCGACCTGGTGCTCTCGGGGATCAACCACGGGCCCAACACCGGTTTCGCGATCCTCCATTCGGGCACCGTTGGAGCGGCACTCACGGCGGCCGGTCAGGGGATCCCCGCCCTTGCGCTGTCGTTCGCGACCGCCGACCCCACGCACTGGGACACCGCACGCGTGGCGTCCCGGCGTGCGCTCGACTGGATCGCCGCGCACGGACAGGCCGGCTGGGTGCTCAACGTCAACATCCCGGATGTGCCCACGGCCCGGGGCGTGCGACCCGCGGGCCTTGCGGCGTTCGGTGCCGTCCAGGCCGGCATCCGGGAACGCGGCGAGGACTACGTGGCGGTCACCCTGCAGGAGATCCACGCCGACGACCGGGGTGACGACACCGACGCGTCCCTCCTTCGCGGTGGCTGGGTCACCGCGACGGTGCTGCGCTCACCGTGGCGCGACGCGGACATCGACCTGTCAGGGCTGGAGATCGAGGCGGACGCCGCGGACTGACCGGCGCCCGGCGAGTCGGATCAGCAGAGGACGTCGGCCGTCGGCATCACGGGCGGCGTCGGGAGCGTTCGCACGACGACCTCGGTGCTGCGGATCTGCGGGCCGACGCCGGTCACCTCGTCGGTCCGACGCACGATGCTCCAGTCGGCGGGGTCGATCTCGAACTCGAACCGTCGCGACGCCCCCTGTTCGTGCGTGCGGCCGCGCAGCAGCAGCCGGTCGCCGCGACGCGTCACCGACAGCTCCTGCGCGTCCTCCGGCACCAGCGACTTCCCGATGCCGATCTGCTGCGCCACCTCCGGACCGCCGGAGTCGCGCCAGCATCCCCTGCCCCTGATCGTCAGCCAGTTGCCGGCGGGCGTCACCAGCCCCTGGAGCCCTCCCCCTCCCGGGCTCGGAATGTCCTCGAGCATCGCGGTCATCCGACCGTGCTCCAGGCTGATCGTCCTCGTGTGCACGAGCGGCGCACCCTCGAACCCGCCCGTCTTGATCTCCAGCCGGCTCTCGAGGCCCGCGACGGTTGCGTAGTGGACGTTGACCCGCTGCACCACGATGTTGGGCTCGGGCGTCGACGGACGCAGTGCACTCCAGGCGATCGAGAGCACGAGCACGCCGGCGATCACGGCCAGGAGGCTGATGAGCGGCTGGTCGCGCACCCGATCGACGATGTCCCGCAGCTGCATGGACTCGTCATCGGCGGCATCCTCCGGTCACCTGAGTCACACGCCGCCAGGCCGCGGGTCATCGCACGACCCGGTACCCCCACCGCTCGAGCTGCCGCCTGACGCTCCGCAGGACGGCCGGCGTCCGGGCCTCGGCGGCAACCGCCCTGCGCCACGCCAGACGTCGCTGTGCGGGGCCGGCGTTGGAGGCGCCCGCCAGGTATGCGGCCAGTGCGTTGGCACGCGAGGTCCGGTCGATGCGCTTCACCCGCACGTATGCCGCCCACGCGTAGCGCATGCTTCGCACGCCGAGCGCCGGGTACCGCGTGGACACGTCCACGAAGCGGCTGCCCCGCACCACCCACACGCGCGCCGGGAAGATGCTGGCGGCGTAGCTGGCACCCAACGCGTACGCGAAGCGGTCGTCGTAGCCCACGAGCTCCGGGATGCCGTCGGCGTTCAGGTGACGCAGGGTCGGGCGCGTGTTGCCCCAGAGCTGGGACGTGAGGACGAAGCGGCCCTGGGGCGCCGACCAGGTCACAAGCCGCGTCTCGAAGCAGCAGTGGGCGCCGCCCCAGTAGGTGTCCACCAGCACGTCGGGGTCGCCGTCGCCGTTCACGTCGCGCACCGTGACGACGGTCGCCGGCTCGATCATGTTGTCGGGGTACTCGTAGTCGAGGTCAGCGGTCGAGAACGTCCGTGCGGGCCGCCCGTCGGACGCCGTCACCGTGAGCTCGAGGTCCGCCACACGCAGCACGTCGGACGGCTGGTCGTTGTTGGTGTACGAGAGGGTCGCCGTGATGGGCCCCGCCGTCCGGGTGACCGACTCGGTGCGTGCCTGTGCCGTGCCGGCCCCCGCCGCCGCGATCAGCGCGATCCCAAGCGCGGTGAAGCGCCGCCTCGTACGTCCCGTCGCCGTCCCCATCACGCCTCCCCGGTTATGTGACGGCGGCGACTCTACTCCCGGTTCGACGGCGGCCGGCCACGCGACGGCAAAGATCGCCCGCCGGGTGCTCGCAAGTTACGTGCCAGGCACCAGGCTTGCGTGGTACCTCGACTCAGGCGGCGAAGATGTACTCCCAGTTGCCGAGCAGCCGGTCCACGTGCTCCTCGAGGCTGGCCGCCTCCGCCTTCAGCATGCCGATCATGCGCTCCTCGCCGTACTTCGCGTCGACGGCACGACAGCGCTCCCGCAGCCCGTCGGCGGGGATCTCGGCCAACGCGAACGCCCGCGTCAGCATGCGCCGCACGACCCGGCCGTTGCGACGCATCACGCCGCCGCCGGGCCATTCGTCGGCGTCGTCGCAGACCATCACCGTCGTGAGGAGGTCGGTCCAGTCCAGCTCGACCTCGATCGAGCGGTCACCGAACTGATAGGCGACCACGGTCATCTCGAGCCCATCGAACACCTCGCGGCGGGCACCGCGGCGCACCAGGAAGCCGAACGCCCAGTGCTCGGCGTTGAGGATCCTGCCCTGATGGACAACCTGTTCGCTCACGCGCTCCCCTCCACTCGATCGCCGCCGGACCGCGGCACGCTCATCACCGATTCGGCACGGGAACGTGGCCCCCTGCCGCACCCGCAATGCACCTCTCAGGCCGCCTCGAGAGGAAAGACCCGATCCATCCGCTCAAGCAGCGGATCGATGTGGGCCTCGAGCGCGGTCGCCGTGACGTTGGTGATGGTCTTCACACGGGCGGGGCCCCAGTGGCCCTCCACCTCGCGCGCGTCCCTGTGGAACTCCGGGGCCGGAATCCCCGCCAGGTGCAGGGCCACCGCCAGACCGTGACGCACGTGCCGACCGCCCACCACCAGCCGGCCGTCCTCGGGCGGCTCGGTCACGCGCACGTCGCGCACGCTGAGGGTGCTGAGCATCTCGCGCCAGTCGAACTCGTACTCCACGACCACGTCCGGGAGCGTGTGGGTGATGACGGTGAACTCGGGTCCGTCGTCGATCGACGCCACGCCCCCACGCCGCGCGAGGAACCCGAACCGTTCCACGGCGTGATCGATCAGTTCGCTGCGCTCGGCCTCACTCGGCATCCATCCGCTCCTTGGTCCTGACACCCACCGATGCGCGGATCCCGGGGCCGTCCACTCGGGCGTCCGTCCCTGTCCGCTCCACCATTTTACCGTCGGGCACCGGTGAACGTCACGTCCCACGACGCCCGCCGTCAGCCGCCGAGCGCCTGCCGCAGACCGGCCACGCCGGTGGTGTTGCTCACCCGCACCCGCGAGATGGCGAAGGGCCGTGCGCGATCGTGCACCGACCCCGGCTCGGTGGTGACCGCGAGCGCATAGCCGGCACGACGCGCGAGCGCCTCCACCCGTGCGTCGAACCGACCGGCCGGGTAACAGAGCCACTGCACGGGATGGCCCAGGCCGCGCTCGAGGGTCGCGCGCGACTCCTCCAGCTCGGACAGGACGGTCGCATCCGACGACGCCGTGAGGTCGAGGTGGTTGGCGGTGTGCGACCCCACCTCGATCCCCGCCGCCTCGATCCTCCTGAGCGCCCTGAACTTCATGAACGCCCGGTCCGGCCCGGTGACCCTGCTGGTGATCACGTAGGCGGTGGCCACCATCCCGTGACGGCGCAGGATCGGCATGACGGTCTTCGAGATGTCGATGTAGCCGTCGTCGAACGTGATGAGCACCGGCTTGTCCGGAAGCGACGCCCCCTCCGCCATCGCCGCGTGGAGCTGCGACTGGGTGATCGTGGTGTACCCGTTGGACCGCAGCCAGCGCATCTGGGCGGCGAAGTCCTGCGGGGCCACGTTGAGTGCGCGCTCCATCTCGGTGCGGATGGGCCGCGGGTCGGCGACTCGGTGGTACATCAGCACCGGCACGCGAACCGAACCGGCGGGGGGCGTGGCCGGCGGCGTGACGCGGACCGTCTGATGGACCGGTCCACCGGGACGGTCACGCGGCGTCGCGTCCGGCACGTCGTCGACGGCGACCGGACCGTCCGCCACACCGACGGTGGTGCCCACGGGCCGCTCCCCGGCAACCTGCACCGCGGTGCGCGTGGGTGCGGGGGTGTCCCTGAGGGCGTAGCCGGCGGCGAGTGCGATCACGAGTCCCATGACGAGGACCGCGGACAGGCGGCTGATGAGGACTCGGGACTTCGGCACGCGGCGGGGAACTGTACCGAATCCCGCGGTCGGAATGGGCAGGGGGTCCGCACGGTGCAGCGAACACGTTTCCCATGGAAGACGCACTGCGCCTCGTCCTCGCGACCCTGTTCGTGTGGGCCGGCATCGCGAAGCTCGTGACGCTGCGGCGGTTCACGATGACCCTCGGCCAGCACGGCATCCCGCAGGGGGCCCGTACCGCGGTCGCCGTCGTACTCGGGACGGTCGAGACGGCGCTGGGTGGATGGCTCGCAAGCGGCGTCGCACCCCGCGCGGCGGGCGTCGCGGCGGCCGCGATGGGCGCCCTGTTCGCGGGCGCGATGATCCGCATGCGGCTCTCCGGGCGACGCACCGCCACGTGCGGCTGCTTCGGCGGCACACGCCCCGCGGGCACCGTGCTCCTCACCCTCCGTTCCGCGCTCATCGCCGCGGCCGGCGTGACGCTGGCGGTCGGCCTTCCCGGCATCGCGGGCCCGCAGGCCGAGACGGTCCGCTCGACCGCCCTGGCCGTGCTGGGCGTGCTCGTCATCGGCCTCAGCCTCGCCGTGGTCGCCCTGTACCGACAGGTCGGGGTGCTGTCGATGCGGATCGCACCGCAGACGGCCCTTGAGCTCCTGGACGAGGGGCCGGCGATCGGCGAGATCGCCCCGATGCTGGTGGACCTTCGGCGCATGGGTGAGGAGATCGTGGCGTTCGTCAGCCTCAACTGCCGTGTCTGCATCAACGTCCTGCCCGGGCTGCGCGCGATCGACCGCGACGGCATCCCGGTCCACTGGATCCGCGAGGACCAGGAGGACGCGGTGTTCGCCGACTGGGGCGTGCCCGGCACGCCGTACGTCGTGTACCTGGTGGACGGCGTGGTGCGGGCGAAGGGGCTCGTGAACACCCTGGAGCAGATCCAATGGGTGATCGACGCCGGCTCGGAGCGTGCGCAGCAGGCTGCCTGACAGCGCCTCCCTCGCCGATCGTGCGGCGCGGCGTCTCGCGGGATCGACCACGCGCCGGTCGTTCCTGGGGGTGCTGGGCGCTGCCCTGATGGGGGCGGCGACGAAGGCGCCGCAGGAGGCCGAGGCCGCGCCGCGCAGGGTGCCCGGCACCGAGCCGATGAAGGGCGACTGGTTCGGCTTCTGCGGTCACTACTGGACCACCGGATCGTGCCCTGGCCCCTACCGGCTGCCACGGGTCGATCGCGGCGGGCGACCGGTGCGACCCGCGGATGGACGGCCGGTCGACGATCGTGGCCGGCTGGTGAACGACCGGGGCGAGCCGATCGACGCGGCCGGCAACCGACTGGTGAACGCCGCGGGCGTCCCGCTTCCCGCCGCCCCGCGCAGCCGCCTGTGTCAGGACACGGTGCGACGCCGCTACCGTCTGAACGACGCCGTGCTGCAGGGGTCGTGGTACCGCTGCTGCGACGGACAGATCCGCAAGCTGTGGGACTGCTGTTCGGTGAGCCCACGGCGCATCAACGGCGACCGCTCGGTCACCGGGTACTGCCACGGCAGGCGCAAGGTCTTCTGCGTCGTCTACTACGACACGGGCGTCCCCTGCTGAGCGGGGTGGACGACACGTGAGCGGCGTGGAGATTGCGATCACCCTGGCGGCACTCATCGCGGGCGTCTCGGGCGCCTGGTCGCCCTGAGGATTCGCCATGGTCGAGACCCTCACCCCCGCAGGCTGCGGGGGCCGTCAGCGCAGTCGCATCGCACTCCTGCTCTTCACCGCGGGCGCCGTCGTCGGTGCCGCGGCGGTCGGGGCGGTCGCCGGTGGGCTGGGGGCGATCCTTCCCGCGGGACGCGTCAGGATCGCGCTCGTCCTCGGGGTGGTGGCCATCGCGCTGGCGCGCGAGGCCGGTCTGGTGCGGGTGCCGGTGCCGGCGCTTCGACGACAGGTGCCCGAGGCGTGGCGTCGGCGGCTGCCGCTGCCGGTCTGGACGACGGGCTACGGGGCGATCCTGGGAACCGGCCTGGGCACCTACCAGCCCACCGCGACGCTCTGGGCCACGCTCGCGACCATCGTCGCGATCGGCGATCCCATCATGGGTGCCGTCTGCATGGCGGCCTTCGGACTGGCCCGCGGGATCATGGTGCGCGTGCCCGTGGCGGCGCTGGTGGAGCACGCCCGTCCCGGGCGGTCGCCCCTGCGGATCGCCAACGTCGCGGTCCTCGCCCTCATCCTCGCCACGCTCGCGCCGCAGGCGGCGGGCCAGGAGACACCGGTCCTTGCGGGACGGGCCGATCCGTCGGTCTCGGCCGGAGCGAGCGCGGCCACCGTCCATGCGGACGGGGCCGCGTCGGTGGTCGTGACGCCCACGGGCGCCGAATCGATCGTCCTGCCCGACGCCCGCGAGCCGTCGCTCTCCACGAGCGCCGTCGCGGTGACGACCGCACGCGGTGTGGAGGTGCGGCTGTGGCGGACCGGGCAGGTCCTCACCGTCATCCCCGGCGCCGTCCGGCCCGCGCTCGCCGGTCGATACCTGGGGTACGTGCTGGTGACCCCCACCGGCGCCCGCCTCATGGTGCGCGACCTGCGCACCGGGGTCACCCGCCTCATCACGCGCGTGGGGCCCAGCGTCGACCTCGGCCGTCCGTCCATTTCCGGGCGACTGGTCGTCTGGCACGAGGCCTCTGGGCGGCGCAGCCGCATCCTCATGCGGCCGATCGGCGGTCGGGTGGTCGTCCTGGCCGAGACGCTGCGACGGTGGCAGGTGACGTACCCGTCCATCGCCCGTGGGCGGGTCGTGTGGGTCGAGTCGGATGCCGAGCGCTCGTGGCTTCGGACCAGGCGGTTGGGTGAGCGACGCAGCCGGGTGATCGCGACGAGCGTCCGCGGGGAGATGTTCACCACGACGGCCACCGACGGCGTGCGCGCATGGGTGACGAGCTGGCGGTTCTCGACGACCACCGCGCGCATCCTGGCCGCACGTCTTCCCTGACACGCGACCCGCGGTCGCCGTCCGGGCGGCGTAGCCTGCGCCGATGGGCCTTCACACACCGCTGTGCGACCTCCTCGGCATCCGCCATCCCGTGCTCCTGGCGGGGATGGCCGGCGGACCGACCACGCCGGCGCTGGTCGCCGCCGTCAGCGAGGCCGGCGGGCTGGGGGCCTTCGGGCTCGCCGGCATGACCACCGACGCCGCGCGGTCGGCGCTGCGTGAGGCCCGATCGCTCACCTCCGCGCCGATCGCGGCCAACGTCCTCCTGGCGACCGGCACGGCGGCGACCGCGAGCACCGACGACGTCCACTCGGCGCTCGCGCGACGCCGGCAGGCGCTCGGCCTGGCGGTGTTCCCGCAGCCGCGACCGCCGGCCGCCACCGGACCCGAGCTCGTCCGGGTGGCGCTCGAGGAGGGCGTCGCCGCGATCGCCACCGGGCTGGGCGACCCGGCACCGGTCGTGCCCCTGGCGCGCGAGGCGGGGGTGCCGGTGATCGCGATGGTCGCGACCGTCGACGACGCGCGCACCGCGGTCGCCTCGGGTGCCGACGTGATCGTGGCGCAGGGCGGCGAGGCGGGCGGCCACCGGTCCGACTTCACCCTGACGGATCCGGAACACCCGGCGCTGGTGGGCACGCTCGCCCTGGTGCGGCAGGTGGTGCGGGCGGTCGACGTGCCGGTCGTGGCGACCGGCGGGATCATGGACGGCGCGGGGCTCGTGGCGGCCCTGGCGCTCGGTGCACAGGGGGCGCAGCTGGGCACCCGGTTCCTCTTCGCCGCCGAAAGCGGCGCCAACCCGGGCTACCGGGCGCGGCTGGCCGCCGCCCGGGACACCGACACCCGCATCATCACGGCCCTCAGCGGTCGTCCGGCCCGTGGCCTCACCAACGCGCTGCACGACGCGCTGGAGGAGGCGGGATCCCCCAGCCTCGGCTACCCGGCCCAGGGCGCCGCGATGGCCGACCTGCGCGCCGACGCAAACCGCCGCGGCAGCGCCGACGACGTCAGCCTGTGGGCGGGACAGGCCGCCGCCCTCGGCGTCGTGGACCAACCCGCGGGCGCGATCGTGGCCGAGATCATGGAGGAGGCTGCCGCGGTGGTCGCCCGACTGGCGAACGGCTCCGGCGGCTGACGCACCGGGCCCGGCGGGCCCTACCGCGTCAGCGTGCTCCCGACCAGCGTGGGCGGGCGCGCCCCCAGGAAGAAGATCCCCGGAAGCCCGGCGGTCTCGAACCCGCGGCTGGGGTTTCGCCGCAGCTTCGACCGGACGATCGCGGCGGTGCCCGTGCGGTCGTTGCTGACGAAGAACACCGCGCCGCCGCCCTCCGGGGCGACGTTGTCCTCGATCACCGTGTCGCGGAGGGTCAGCGTGAACCGGTTGCCATCCAGGTAGATCGCACCGCCGTTGCCGCCGCCGGGGGTCCCGGGGCGCGCCGGGTTGGCCCCGCGGCCGGTCGCCCGGTTGCCGGTGAAGCGACTGCCGGTGACGAGCCACGACACGCCGATGCTGGAGAGCGCGCCGCCGTTGGCGCAGCGGCCGTCGCGGAAGACGCTGCCGCTCACCGTGACCGGCCGGTCGCGGAACTGGTCGAGCGCCCGGATGGCGGCGCCGCCCACGTCGGGTCCGTTCAGGTCGCAGCGGTTGGCGGTGAACGTGGAGCGCTGCACGATCAGGCGACCACCGCGCGCGAAGATCGCCCCTCCCCCGCCGCCGTCGACCCGCTGGCCGGTCGCGTTGCCGCCGCGCAGACCCAGGTTGCGCACGATGAGCGTGGGCGTCGCCTGGTCGTCACAGTGGCTCGTGGTCCACACCTGCGCCCGGTCACAGGTGTTCTGGTAGAGGATCCGCTGGCGACCCATGCCGTCCAGGGTCACGCGGCCGCCGCCGTCCAGGATGAGGACCGGGTTGGTGTTGCGCACCTTGGCGGTGCGGGTCATGCGGATGGTGATCGGCGCCGGGCCGCAGTTGAATGTCACGTGGCCGCCGCGGGCGACGGCGTTCACCACGGCCGTCGACGTGCATCCCCTGGGGGTGCCGTCGCCGATCACGCGACGGGGGACGGCGTCGGCCGATGCCGCGAGGCCAAGGACGGCGGCGGCGATGACGACCGGTCCGACCCGTCGGCCGGCGCGTGCGGGACGTGAGGTCATGCGGGGCACGATATCGGGAGCCACCGTTCGGATCGACGCGGTGACCGGTCGGATGAATCGACCGGCACCACCTCTGACGCCGCAGCGCGAACCCACGGCGGCCGGCGTCCGTGCGGACGGGCCTGCCTCAGGGTCGCGATTCGGGGAACCCGTTCTCCGGGGTCCACGCCGGTCGGGCCGGTGTGCGGAGCCATGCGGTGAAGAACCCCGACAGGTCCTGCCCGCTCACCTGCGCCGCCAGCGCCTCGAAGTCGTCCACGCGCGCGGTGCGACCGGTGAACCGCTCCACCCACGCGCGCAGGAGCCGCCGGTACGCCGCGTCCCCGATCCGGTTGCGAAGCGCCTGCTGCATCATGCCGCCCCGGTCGTAGACCGCCGGGTCGAACAGCCGGCCCTTGCCCGGATCGTCGAGCCGCAGCCCCCAGAACGGGTCATCCGGCCCGTGCGCGGTCCACATCGTCGCCATCTGGCGGGCGGCCGACGGTCCGCCATGCCGTTCGGTCCACAGCATCTCCGCCCAGCGGGCCATGCCCTCGTTGTCGACGATGTCGGACCACTGGTCAAGGCGCACCAGGTCGCCCATCCACTGGTGCGCGAGTTCGTGAACCATCAGCCGGCGCGCCGCGGCGTCGTCGGCCATGGCGGGATAGGTGGGCCGCGTCTGGTTCTCCATCGCCCAGTCCTCGGTGTCGAAGGTCGCCGTCACGAGCCCACCGCCGGCGCTGAACGGATACCGGCCGTACTCCGTCGCCTGCAGGGCGAGGATGCCAGGCGTCAGCTGCAGGAGACGCATGTTGATGCGCCGGCTGCGGGCGGGGAGCGCCCTGGACACCGCGTAGGTGAAGTCCACCCCACCCACCCGCTGGGATGCCATCTCGAACCTGCCGGCCGCCATGAACGCCTGGTAGGGGCCCAACGGCTCGTCGGTCCGCCACCGCCAGACGCGCAGTCCACCCTGCTCGCGGGTGTCGATCAGCCGGCCGACCGAGATCCCCTGTCGACCCCTCGGCACCCGCAGCGTGACGTCGTACAGCGCCGAGTCGCGCAGGGTGGCGTTGACCGGGAACCACCACCGGGATGCGTCGGGCTCGCCCGACACCAGGATCTCGTCGGTCGCGTGGAACCATCCGCGGGGTCGAGGTCCGCTGTGGTAGCCGACGACGACCGTGAACGGCGCGCCCTCGCGCACGGCACAGCGCGGGGTGATGGAGAGCTTGGCGCCGACGCGACGAAACCGGGCCGGACGGCCGTCGACGCGCACCGCGTCCGGAACGAGGGCCAGGTCGAGGCTGAACGCGCTCAGGTCCTGGGTCGCGGTGGCCGCGATCGTCGAGGTGCCCCGCACCAGTCGGGCGCCGGCGGTGTCAACGGTGTTGTCGATGCGGTAGCTCCGCACGTCGTACCCCCCGTTGCCGAGCGCGGGCAGGTACGGGTCGTCCACCCGCGGCGTCCCCGGCGCACCGGTGACCCCGCAGGCCCCTGCCGGCACGGGCGATGCCCCGCGCGGACCCGCGGCGAACAGCAGGGCGCCGACGACGAGCACCCCCACCGCGGCCCCTCCGGCGGAGCCGACGAACCGCAGAAGCGGCGGTCGCGGCCGGAGGGGCACGGCGAGTCCCTCCCTATCCGTCCACCAGGACGTCGCCCGTCATCGCCGCCGACGGCTCCCAGCCGTTCAGGGCGCACAGGGTGGGTGCCACATCGCCCAGCTTGCCCTCCCGCAGCCGGAGCCCCGGGCGGTCGATCCACAGCGGCACCGGGTTGATGGTGTGCGCCGTGTTGGGGCTGCCGTCCGGCTCCAGCATGACCTCGCTGTTGCCGTGGTCGGCGGTGACGGCGAGGATGCCGCCGCGGTCGGCGACCGCCTGGCGGATGGGGCCCATGCAGCGGTCCACGGCCTCGATGCCGGCGACCGCCGCCGGGATCACACCGGTGTGGCCGACCATGTCGGCGTTGGCGAAGTTGACGATGACGAGGTCCGGGATCTCCGGGTCCGCCACGCCGTCCACCACCGCCTGGCCCACGCCCGCGGCGCTCATCTCGGGCGCCTGGTCGTAGGTCGCCACGTGCTGCGGCGACTGGACCAGCACGCGCTGCTCACCCTCGAACGGCTCCTCGCGGCCGCCGTTGAAGAAGTAGGTGACGTGGGCGTACTTCTCGGTCTCGGCCACGTGCAGCTGTCGCAGCCCCATGCCGGCCACATGTTCGGCCAGGCCCAGGGTCACGTTCTCGGACTCGAAGGCCACCGGATACGTCCATTCGGCGCGGTAGCGCGTCATGGTCGCCATGTGCGGCGCGGGCCAGTCACCGCCGCGATCGAACCCGTCGAAGCCGGGGTCGGCCAGCGCCTGCGTGAGCTGGCGTCCGCGGTCCGGACGGAAGTTCCAGTAGATGACGGCGTCGCCGGGACGGACCCGGCCGACCGACGCGTCGCCGATGACGAAGGGCTCGATGAACTCGTCGGTGGTGCCCCGCTCGTAGCTCGCGCGGATCGCATCGGCGGCCGTGGGCGCGGACTCGCCCTGCCCGTGGACCATGGCCTCGTAGGCACGCTGGGTGCGCTCCCACCGCCTGTCGCGGTCCATCGCCCAGTAGCGGCCACAGACGGTCGCCACGTTCACGCCGTCCTTCTCGAGCGCCTCGATGAAGGCGAGCGCGGCGTCGGGACGCGAGTCGCGTCCGTCGGTGAGCGCGTGGACGTAGAGGTTCTGCACGCCGCGCTCACGCGCCATGCGGATGAGGGCCTCCAGGTGACGCTGGCTCGCGTGTACGCCGCCCGAGCCGATGAGCCCCACCAGGTGCAGGGCGTGGCCCTGCGCGGCGTCCATGGCCTCCGCGAGCGCCGGGTTCTGCGCGATCGAGCCGTCCGTGATGGCCTCGTCGATGCGCACCAGCATCTGGGCCACACGACGTCCCGCGCCCAGGTTGAGGTGGCCCACCTCGCTGTTGCCCATCTGCCCGTCGGGCAGGCCGACCGGCAGACCGGAGGCGTTCAACCGGGTGGCCGACCCCTCGCGCGCGAGCGCGTCGAGGTTGGGCGTCGCCGCCAGCGAGACCGCGTTGCCGGGTCCCGCCGGGGCGATGCCGAAGCCGTCGATGACGACCAGGACGAGCGGACCCGCCATCAGGCGCCGACCGCCCCGCGGACGATGGCGGCGAACTTCTCGGCCTCCAGGCTGGCGCCGCCGACCAGGGCCCCGTCGACATCCGGCTGCGACATGAGCTCGGCGGCGTTGTCGGGGCTGACGCTGCCACCGTAGAGCACCCGCAGTGCCGCGCCGTCGAACCGCTCGGCCGCGACGCTGCGCACGTGGGCGCATGCCTCCTGCGCCTGTTCGGGGGTGGCGGTGCGACCGGTGCCGATGGCCCAGATGGGCTCGTAGGCGACGGCGATGCGGTCCTGCTCGCTGGGGTCGACCTGTGCGAGGCCGGCGGTCACCTGCCCGGTGAGCCAGTCCATGGTCTCGCCGGCGTCACGCTGCTCGAGCGACTCGCCGCAGCACATGATGACCCGAAGCCCTCCGTCCAGCGCGGCGCGCACGCGGGCGGCCACCTGGTCGTCGGTCTCACCGGCGGCGCGGCGTTCGGAGTGTCCGACGAGGGTGCCGGCCGCACCGGTGGCGACGATCATCGCCGCGCTGATCTCGCCGGTGTGGGCACCGGACTCCTTCTCGTGGACCGCCTGGGCCAGCACGTCGATGTTGCTGCCCTTCAGCGCGTCGGCCGCCGCCTGGAGGGCGGTGTACGGCGGGCAGACGGCGATCTCGACACCATCCACCCCCTCCACCAGCGCGCGCAGCGCGGTGCAGGTCTCGGCGCCCTCCGCGGAGGTCTTGTTCATCTTCCAGTTGCCGGCGACGATCGGTGTGCGTGTGCTCATGATCCTTGGAGTGCGGCGACGCCCGGAAGGGTCCGTCCCTCGAGCATCTCGAGCGAGGCCCCGCCGCCGGTTGAGACGTGGGTGAACTTGTCGTCGAGCCCGAACTGGACGACGGCGGCTCCGGAGTCGCCGCCGCCGACCACGGTCACACCGGACGCCGCGGCCATGGCCTCGGCCACGGCACGGGTGCCCGCCGCGAACGGCTCGATCTCGAACGCGCCCATCGGGCCGTTCCACATGATGGTCCCGGCAGACGCGATGGCCTCGGCGTAGGCCGCCGAGGTGCGCGGTCCGATGTCGACACCCATTCCCCAGTTGGGGATGGCGTCCGACGGGACGACCTCGCGCTTGGAGTCGGCCTCGAACCGGTCGGCCACCAGGATGTCGGTGGGAAGCTGCAGGGTGCAGTTGACCTTGCCCGCGCGCTCCAGAAGGCCGAGCGCGAGCTTCTGCGTCTCCTCGTCCTCGTGCAGCGACTTGCCGACCGGGTCGCCGAGCGCCTTCAGGAACGTGAAGCACATGGCGCCGCCGATGAGGATGCGGTCGGTGATCTCGAGCAGGTGTTCGATCAGCGGCAGCTTGTCACTGACCTTCGATCCGCCGAGCACGGCCACGAACGGCTTCTTGGGCTTCTCGAGGATCCCCGAGATGACCTCCACCTCCCGCGCCAGCAGGAGGCCGGCGGCCGCCGGCAGCACGTGCGCCACACCCTCGGTGGACGCGTGCGCACGGTGCGCCGCGCCGAAGGCGTCGTTGACGTAATGGGTGAACCCGGCCGCCAGGTCCTTCGCGAAGCCCGGGTCGTTCTTCTCCTCCTCCGCGTGGAAGCGGAGGTTCTCGAGCAGCAGGACCTGGCCGGGCTGGAGGGCGTCGACCTTGGCGCGCACCTCGTCGCCGACGCTGTCGGGCGCCAGTTCGACCGGGACGCCCAGGAGTTCGGACAGGCGCTCGGCGCACGGCGCGAGCGACAGCTCGGGCTTCACCTCGCCCTTGGGGCGGCCGAGGTGGCTGCAGACGGCGACGGCGGCACCCGCGTCCAGCAGGTGCTTGATGGTCGGCACCGACGCCCGGATGCGGGTGTCGTCGGTGATCCTCCCGTCCTCGAGCGGGACGTTGAGGTCCGACCGGACCAGGACCTTGGTCCCGGTCCAGTCGTGGCCGACGTTGGTGATGTCGGTGAGCGCCATGACTACTTGGCGAGGAGCTTCTGGCAGAGCTCGACGACGCGCGACGAGTAGCCCCACTCGTTGTCGTACCAGGTGACGATCTTGACGAACGTGCCGTTCACCATCGTGAGCTGCGCGTCGAAGATCGAGGAGTGCGGGTCGCCGATGATGTCGGCGGATACGATCGGGTCCTCGGTGTAGGCGAGGATGCCCTTCATCGGGCCCTCGGCTGCGGCCTTGACCGCGGCGTTGACCTCCTCCTTGGTGGTCTCGCGGCCGACCTCGCAGGTGAGGTCGACAACGGAGCCGTCCGGCACGGGCACGCGCATGGCGATGCCGTCCAGCACACCCTTCAGCTCCGGCATGACCTCGCCGATCGCCTTGGCGGCGCCGGTGGAGGTCGGGATGATCGACACGGCGGCGGCGCGGGCGCGGCGCAGGTCGCTGTGCGGCAGGTCGAGGATCCGCTGGTCGTTGGTGTACGCGTGGGTGGTCGTCATGAAGCCGCGCTTGATGCCCACCAGGTCGTGCAGCACCTTCGCCACCGGCGAGAGGCAGTTGGTGGTGCACGAGGCGTTGGAGACCACGTGGTGCTTGTCGGGGTCGTACTGGTCGTCGTTGACGCCCAGGCAGACCGTGAGGTCCGGGCCCTTGGCCGGCGCCGAGATGACGACCTTCTTGACCGATCCACCGAGGTGGACGGCGGCCTTGTCGCGCTCGGTGAAGAGGCCGGTGCTCTCGATCACGACGTCGACGTCGTGCTTCTCCCACGGGATGTTGCCGGGGTCGCGCTCGGAGTAGATCGGGATGTCCGTGCCGTCCACGACGATGCTGTTGTCGCCCGCCTCGACGCTGCCGGGGTACCGGCGGAACACGGAGTCGTACTTGAGCAGGTGCGCGAGGGTCTTCGCGTCCGTGATGTCGTTGATCGCGACGATCTCGACGCCGTCGTTCGCGTCGCGCGCTGCCCTGAAGACGTTGCGGCCGATGCGCCCGAATCCGTTGATGCCGACTCGAAGGGCCATCTCACACTCCTGACATTGGTTCTCGGAAGGGGTCATTCGAGCCTACCAACGTCCGCCTTTGCTGGGACACTGCCCCGATGGTCGGGAGGTCCCGCATACCTGTGTCAATCGCCTTGAGTCTGGTCGCCGCCGGCTGCGCCGCGTCGGGCGGCGGCGACTCCACCGTCACGGTGACGCACACCGAGACGGTCACGGCGCCCGCCCCGCCCGCGCGGACCCCGCCCGTCACCGTGCCCCGCGCCACGCCCCCGCCGGCCGCCACGACGCGGGGGACGATCACCCGAGGACCGGTCGTCTACGTGAGCGACGGGGACACCATCGGCGTCGACCTGGGCGGCCCGACCACCACGCGGGTCCGTCTGCTCGGCATCGATGCGCCGGAGTCGAAGGACCCGGGCTCCCCCGCGCAGTGCTTCGGCCCCCAGGCGGCGCGGCTCGCGACGGTGCTCCTGCCGCGCGGTTCGATGGTGACGGTGGTGACCGATCCCGACCAGGATCGCGTGGACCGCTACGGTCGCCTTCTGGCGTACGTCTTCCGGCGGGGCGAGCGGGTTCCCGTCAATCAGACGCTCCTCGAGCGTGGTGCCGCCCGTGTATACGTCTACCGGCGCAACCGGCCGTTCCGCCGGCTGGCGGCGTTCCGTGCGGCCGAGGCGCGGGCGTGGACGGCGAAGCTGGGCGTGTGGAACATGTGCCCGCGCGACGGCTGATGAGCATCGGACCGGACCCGTCGGCGGTCGTGGACCCGTCACCGAATCGCCACCGGACGGCCACGCTTTGGTGACGCGACACGCAAGTTACGTGACGCGACACGCAAGTTACGTGCCAGACACCAGAGCGTGCGGGGACGCGGGTCACGCAAGTCACGTGTCAGGCACCAGGCTTGCGGTGACGCGACACGCAAGTTAAGTGCCAGGCACCAGGGCGTGCGCGGACGCGGGTCACCGACGTCCGAAATGACTCAGGGGGCCCGAAGGCCCCCTGAGCGAACCGCGTGTGCCGGCCGAACGGCCGACGGGTGAGGACTAGGCCTCGTCCGCAGCCACGGCGGGCTTCGGGGTGAGGGCGGCGGCCAGCTTGGCCGACAGGATGCCCAAGATGCAGCCGCAGATGAGGCTCACCAGCGAGTTGAGCCACACCATCGCCCACGGGGTGGAGAGCACACCACCGAAGGCGCCGGTACCCGCGGTCGCCGGGTCTGCGAGAGCCTGCAGGCCCTGCTCACCGCCACCGTTGGGGGCCCAGCCGTCGAGGCCGGTCGCGATCCACCAGAGGAAGACCGATGCGAACGCCGGGAACGTACCCGCGACGTAGTACCAGTCGCCCAGGATCAGGATCATCACGAGGATGAAGGCGAAGATGCCCACCCACAGGGCGATGCCCCAGAAGTCCGGACGGTCCGCGGTCTTGAAGGCCAGCGGCATCGTGATGAGCGCGGCGACAGAACCGATGATGCATGCCGTGAGGACCTTGCCGAAGGCGGCGTTGTCACCACCGGCGGCGAAGAACATGCCCCACGCGATGAACGCCGTGGGAAGGATCAGGTGGAAGTTCTTCGGCAGTTCGAGACCGATGCCGAGGTCACCGTCGGTGACCCAGTGGAACGTGAAGTTGAGCGAAAACTCGGTCCAGAGGAACGAGAGAACGCCGATTACAAGCGCAAGCGGGAAAATTGCTTTCGCGCGTGGACCCATCGAGTCGACTCCTTGAGAGAAAGAGCATGGTCACGCGGCCGGGGAGAAGAGAAAGACGTCAACAGCGGTGGCCACGTGGCACCCCGACACCGGGGTTGACCTGACATTCGACATGGAACGGGCAGTTTCCCCCTCCCCGCACCTGCCGACCGCCGGCCGACGTGGCATCGCCACCCCCCGATGAGTGATGCGCTTGGGACTCTACGCGGAAGGAGGAGTTGGTTGCAAGTGTCGCAACCTGGTGACCGTTCGCACCGAGTGTTCCAGGATTTCGCATATTGCGAGCGCAAGAGCCGGGGACGAATGCCGAACGGCGTCCCCCTCGGCGGCCAGATGGCGCGTGACGACCGTCACCCCCAGCGCCTCGACGGCCGCGCGGTCGACGGCGACCGGCTCCTGCGCCTGCGCCGCGTACCGCTGGACGGCCTCCGGGTTGAGCCCCCCCTCGTGCAGGACGGCGACGTCCACCGCACCGTCCGTGGCCTCCTGCACCACGCGGACGTGGTCGGCGGCGTCGAAGCCGTCGGTCTCGCCCGGCTGGGTCATGACGTTGCCCACGTAGACGCACAGGGCGTCGGTCGCCCGCACCGCCGCCCGTATCTCCGGTACGGCCAGGTGCGGCAGGACGCTCGTGAAGAGGCTCCCCGGCCCCATCAGCACCACGTCGGCGTCGGCGATCGCCTCCACGGCCGGCGCGTGGGCGATGGGGACCGGATCGAGCCAGACGCGGCGGCAGCCGCCGGATCCGGAGCCGATCTGGGTTTCGCCGCAGACGTGGGTGCCGTCGAGGCGCTCGGCCCACAGGCGGGTGTGGCCGAGGGTCGTCGGCAGCACGCGGCCGCGGATCTTGAGCACCCGTGAGCATTCCTCGATCGCACGGTCGAAGCTGCCGGTCACCTCGGCCAGGGCCACCAGGAAGAGGTTGCCGAACGGGTGACCCGCCAGGTCACCGTCGACGAAGCGGTGCTGGAACAGACGGCCCATGAGCGACTCGTCGTCCGCGAGGGCCACCATGCAGTTGCGGATGTCGCCCGGCGGCAGGACCCCCAGCTCGCGGTTGAGCCGTCCCGACGAGCCGCCGTCGTCGGCCACCGTGACGATGGCCGTGATGTCGAAGGGCTGGGGCTTGAGGGCGCGCAGGAGCGTGGAGAGCCCGGTCCCCCCTCCCAGCGCGGCGATGCGCAGGCGGCGCGTCACCGTGCGACGGCGTCCGCGTCGGCCTGTGTCGGCGGCCCCACGTCCGAGTGCCCCTGCGTGGAGCGGTGCAGATGCCGGTGGTCCACCGTGGCCTCGTAGCCCTGCAGCCGGTAGCGCTCGGCCATCATCTCCGCCAGGCGGACGCTGCGGTGGCGACCGCCGGTGCAGCCGAAGCCCACCACCAGGTGGCGCTTGCCCTCGCGGGCGTAGGCCGGCATCAGGAAGTCGAGCATCGAGGTGAGGAGCCCGACGAACTCGTCCCACCCCTCCACACCCTCCAGGAAGCGGATGACCGGCTCGTCGCGTCCGGTCAGCTCACCCAGGCCCGGCTCGTAGAACGGGTTGTCCAGGAAGCGCACGTCGAACACCAGGTCCACGTCGCGGGGCAGGCCGTGCTTGAACCCGAACGAGATGAACGACGGCGCCAGACGCGACCGCGCCAACACGACCCCGGTGCGCTCACCGAGCGTGCGTCGCAGGTCCCAGATGTTCATGTTGCTGGAGTCGATGACGATGTCGGCGCGTTCGCGCAGCGGATCGAGGAGCTCACGCTCGCGGGTGATCCCCTCCAGCACGCCGCTCTCCGTCAGCGGGTGGCGCCGGCGCGTCTCGCGGAAGCGGTTGAGGAGCACCTCCTCGGAGGCCTCCAGGAAGATGATGCGCAGGTTCACATCGTCGCGGCGGACGACCTCGTCGAGGATGCGCACCAGCTCGTTGAACAGGTGGCCGCCGCGCACGTCGCACACCACCGCCACCTTCTCCAGGCGCGATCCCTCCAGGCCCGAGATCTCGACGAGCGACGGGATCATCTGCGGCGGGATGTTGTCGATGCAGAACCAGCCGTCGTCCTCGAAGGCGCTCATCGCCTGGCTCTTGCCGGCGCCGCTCATGCCGGTGATGACGGTCAGCTCGATGATGGCTCCTCCTGTGACAGCACACCCACGCCCTCCGGCGAGACGGTCTTGTGCAGACGATCGTAGAGGTCCTGCGCCAGGCGGCGCGAAAGACCCGGCACGGCGGCGATCTCGTCGGGCGATGCCTCCAGGAAGCGTTCGGGGCTGCCGAAGTGCTTCAGGATCGCCGACCGTCGGGCGGGCCCGACACCGGGCAGGCTGTCGAGGACGCTGCCGGTGAGGGCGCGGCCCCGCCGTCCGCGGTGGTTCTTGAGCGCGAAGCGGTGGGCCTCGTCGCGGATGGCCTGAAGGACGCGAAGGCCGGCGGAGTTCTCGGGGATGGGCACCGGGTCGGATCGTCCCGGCACGTACACCTCCTCGTAGCGCTTGGCGAGCGACGCGATCGGCACGTCGGTCACCCCCACTGCCGCCATTCCGCGGACGGCCGCCGCCAGCTGCCCCTTGCCGCCGTCGATCAGCACGAGGCCGGGGCGGCGCGAGAAGGACGGGTCGTCGTCGCCGTCCACCAGGCGACGAAACCGCCGCGTGATGGCCTCCTCGATGCGCGCGAAGTCGTCGGGTCCGCCCTCGATCCGGGTGCCGAAGGTCCGGTAGTGGGCCTTGGCCGGCACGGCGGCCTCGAACACCACCATCGACGCGGCGGTGTGCGTGGCCCCCAGGTTGGAGATGTCGTAGCACTCGATCCGCACCGGCGGGGCGGGCAGGTGGAGGTGCGTCTGCAGCTCCTCCAGCGACGCCTGCCGACGCAGCCGCGTCTGCTCGTGGCGCCGGCGGTCCTGGTCGAGGGCGAAGCTCGCGTTGCGCTCCGCCATCTCGAGCAGGCGGCGCTTGTCGCCCCGTTCGGCGTGGCGCACCTCCACCCGGCTGCCGCGGCGGGTGGACAGGAGCTCCGTGAGCGCCGGCGTCGCACCGCCGGCGGGCACCACGACCAGCGGCGGGATGACCATCGCCAGCGCGTAGTACTCGATCGCGAACTGCTCGACGATGGTCGCCACGTCGTGCACGCCGCCCAGGTCCAGGTGGAACGACTGGCGGTCCTGCATCACGCCGTCGCGCACCTGGAGCACCTGGACGTTGGCGGCGTCGTCCTCGACGGCCAGCCCCACCACGTCGAGCGTCCCCAGGGTGTCACCCTTGGCCCACTGGCGTTCCATGAGGTGGCGCACGGCCGCCAGCCGGTTGCGGTGGATCGCGGCCTGCTCGAAGCGCTGCTCCTCGGCCGCGCGTCGCATCTCGTCCTCCAGCTCGCGTTCGAGCCCCCGGTAGCGGCCCGACAGGAACGCGATGATCTGGTCGATCAGTTCCCGGTACTCGTCGCGGCTGATGTAGCCGACGCACGGCGCCAGGCAGCGCTTGATGTGGTAATCCAGGCACGGGACGCCGCTGGGGCGCCCCGGTTCGGGCCCCTCGCACGGACGCGACGGGAAGATCCGCGCCAGGGCGTTGAGGGTCTCACGCACCTTGGCGGCATTGGAGAACGGCCCGAAGTAGAGGCGGTCGCGCCGGTGGCGCTCGCGCGTGAAGTACACGCGCGGGTAGTCCTCGTCCAGGCTGATGCCGATGTACGGGTAGCTCTTGTCGTCGCGCAGGCGGATGTTGAACGGCGGGCGATGGCGCTTGACGAGGTTGGCCTCGAGGATGAGGGCCTCGCTCTCCGAGCTCGTGACCACCACCTCCAGCCGATCGATGCGGTCCACCATCTCGGCCGTCTTCACGTGGACGCCGCCGCGGGCGGTGAGGGAGCGCGGATCGTCGGGGCTGAGCGGCGCCTGGAAGTACGAGAGCACCCGTTTGCGAAGCGACTTGGCCTTGCCCACGTAGAGCACGTCGTCGGCCGCGTCCCGGTAGATGTAGACCCCCGGCCGGTCGGGCAGGCTCTGAAGCTGCGGGCGGATCGCGGGGTTGGCGGCCATCCGATCGAGTATAGGTCCACTCCGCCACGCCGCCCGACGGCACCTGTCCGGCCGACATCACACCAGCCGTTCGTCGATGCGGATGAGCTCGACGCCGCCCCCGCCCATCGGGTCCGCGAGCGTGGGATCGCCGACGATCGCCATGATCCGCGCCACGTACGCCCGGGTCTCGTCGTAGGGCGGGATGCCCCCGTACCGCTCCACCGCGCCCGGTCCGGCGTTGTACGCGGCAAGCGCGAGCGGGATCGAGCCGAACCGCCGCAGGTGTGATCCCAGCAGGCGTCCGGCCGCCGGGATGGCGGCGTGCGGATCGAACGGGTCGCGCAGACCCATGCCGCGTGCGGTGCCGGGCATGAACTGGGCGATCCCCTGTGCGCCCGCCCGGCTCACGGCCCTCGGGTTGAACCCGGATTCCTGGCGAAGGAGCGCCGCGAGCACCATGGGCGGCACCCCACCCTCGCGGGCCCCGCGCATGACGTCGGCGCGGTAGACGGCCGGCACCCAGTCGGGGAGCGCCGCCGAAGTGTCCCGTCCCGCCGCGGCGGGCGCCGGACGGGAGGCCGCCACGTCCACGGCACCGGCACCGGGATCCCCGCACCCCGGCAGGTACCCGTAGTGCCAGGGCTCCCAGGAGTAGCGCTGCACGAAACCGAAGAGCCGCGCATACCGTGCCAGCCAGTCCCACGCACCCGGTGTGGATGCGATGTCGAGCTCGGTCGAGTTGCGGTGGCGGCTTCTCCCAGGCGGCGCCACCCACTTGGGGTCGGGGTGTCGGGCGAAGAGCACCGCCTGCTCGGCGTCCGATCGGAACGCGCTGTTGACGACCAGGTCCACGCCGGATCGGCGGGCCGCGGCGTCCATCCGGTCGAACGCCTGGGCCACGGTCGGGCACATCGGCTTGCCGTCGCGGTAGAGAAGCGGCCCGCGGTACTCCGGTCCGACGCCCCCGGACGATTCGGGCAGCGACCCCCATCCCGGACGCACGACGGCCCGCGCCGACGCACGGATCTCCGTCCCCGCGGGCCCCGCCACCGCGACCGTCACCTGGACCTGCGTCGGCGGCCAGGCACGACCCTCCGGCCAGCTGAGCCGCACCAGCCGCACGCCCTGACGCCGGGCCATCCGCGCGGCGCGGTCACGCAGTGAGGTGCGCCACGCCTCGCGTGCGCGCCCCTGCCGGCCCGCTACCGCGATGAGATCCGCGGCGATGGCCCGACCCGCGCCGACCGCCGTGAGGTCGGCGCCCGTCTGCGCGACGCCCTTGGCCGCGTGCGCACGACCCAGGGTGAAGACCATCGCACCGGCGGCCAGGAGCAGAAGCCCGAAGCCCAGCACGATCCCGAGCGCCTGCCCGTCCTGTCGCGGCCGACGGCTCACGGCTCGGGCACCCGTGCCGAGGCCCGGATCCGAAGGACGCCCACGCCGGGCAGCACGCTCCTGACGCGCCGCTCGACCCGGACGATCCTTCCGGGTGTGCCGGTGTCCGCAAGGGCCTTGCGTCGCACCTCGTCCTGCGCGATGAGCGCCCCGCGCACAAGCATCGTGAGCTGCCAACCGATGAGCACCGCCACCACCAGGAGCGGCACCGCGGCGAGGGCCTCGATCGATGCCTGCCCCTGCATGCGCCGGCGGCGGATCACGGCGCCACCTCCTCGTGGGCGGTGACCGACCCGATGGGACCGACCCACGGCACAACCGATGGGATCGTCAGGCGGACATGAACGTGTGTGACGCCGTCACGTGCGGTGCGGGTGGTGATGCGAGCGCGCCTGGCGAGGCGGTCGGGGAGCACGGCCTGCGCCGCCCGCTCGACCGGTGCTCCGACCTGCCCCGCCCGCGCCCCGCTGCGGGCGGCGCTCTGCGCCGTCTGCCACACGTTGGCGGCGACGATCGCCTGCCACCCGAGGAGCACCAGCATGGTGAGGCCGATGGCGACCCCGATGGTCTCCACCGCCGCCTGTCCGTGCTGTCGCTCCCACTGCATGAACCCACGGTAGGCCGATGGATGTCACACGTTGCGCGACCTCTGTGCCGATAGTGCAACGCCTTCGCAACCGGGTGCGCGACGCCGGACCGCCGACGCACCGGCGACCGCTCGTCAGCCGTCCGGAACCCCGTGCTCGGACGCGTCCGATCCACGCGCCGCGAACCCGGTGCACGCGACCACCGGCACGGCCGGGTACTTCACGAACCGCGCGTCGCGCTCCGCCAGCAGGCACCGGCTGAACACCGATCGGCGCGTGGGCACCAGCGCCTGGAACGCGCAGCGGTTGCACAGGCCGGCGCCGGGCGCACCGGCGTCAGCGGCCCGACCGCCCACGGTGTCTACCCCTCGTCGGTGATGAGGGCGGCGAACTCGTCCACCGTCTTCGCCCCCACGTCACCGCCGTGGCGCGCGCGCACCGAGACCGTGCCGCCCTCGGCCTCCCGGTCGCCCACGATCGCCAGGTACGGCACCTTGGCCAGCTCACCGTCGCGGATCCGCCTGCCCACCGACTCCGACCGCGCGTCCAGTTCGACCCGCACACCGGCCGCGTGCAGCCGGCGCTCGACCTCGGCCGCGGCATCGGCGTGCCGATCGGCGATGGGCAGCACCCGCGCCTGCACCGGCGCGAGCCACACCGGGAAGTCCCCGCCGGTGTTCTCGATGAGGATCCCCAGGAAGCGCTCGATCGACCCGGAGATGGCACGGTGCAGGATGACCGGCCGCTCCTCGGTGTCGTCGCTGGACGTGTAGGACAGGCCGAACTGCTCCGGCATGAAGAAGTCGAGCTGGCAGGTGCCGAGCTGCCAGGAGCGGCCCATCACGTCGGTCACCTGGAAGTCGATCTTGGGACCGTAGAAGGCGCCGTCGCCCTCCTTCAGCTCGTACTCGCGGCCCTCGAGCGCGTTTCGCAGCGCGGTCTCGCCGGCCTCCCACATCTCGTCGGTGCCGGCGGCCTTCTCGGGCCTGGTGGAGAGCATGAGCCGCACGTCGGTGAACCCGAACCGCGCGTAGAAGCGGTCGGTCAGGTCGAGGATGGCGCGCACCTCGTCCTGGATCTGGTCGACGCGGCAGAACACGTGCGCGTCGTCCTGGGTGAACGCCCGCACACGGAAGAGGCCGTGCAGCACGCCGGAGAGCTCGTGGCGGTGCACGTGGCCGAACTCGGCCAGGCGCAGCGGCAGTTCGCGGTAACTGCGCCGCCGGCTGCGAAACACCAGGCAGGCCCCCGGGCAGTTCATCGGCTTCACGGCGAAGCCCTGCCCGTCGACCTCCGTGAAGTACATGTTCTCCTTGTAGTGGTCCCAGTGACCGCTCTGGTGCCAGAGCTTCTCGGAGAGGATCGTCGGCGTCTTGATCTCGTCGTAGTCCATCTGGTCGAGCTCGTCGCGCACGGCCTGCTGGATGCCGTTGACCACGACCATGCCCTTCGGCAGGAAGAACGGGAAGCCAGGCCCCGCCTCGTCGAAGTGGAAGAGCTCGAGCTCACGGCCGATGCGACGATGGTCGCGCCGGCGGGCCTCCTCAAGCCGCTCCAGGTGGGCGTCCAGCTCGGTGCGCGTGGGGAACGCGGTGGCGTAGACGCGCGTGAGCATGGGGTTCTTCTCGCTGCCGCGCCAGTAGGCGCCCGCCACCGACAGCAGCTTGACCGGGCCGATGCGGCCGGTGTCGTGCACGTGCGGACCGCGGCACAGGTCGACGAACTCGCGCTGACGGTAGATCGAGACCTCGGTCTCGCCCTGACGCTCCAGCTCGTCCACCTGGTCGACCTTGTACGGCTGGTCCAGGTCGGTGAAGAACGCGCGCGCGTCGGCCATCGACATGACGGTCCGCTGGAACGGGGCCTTGGACTTGATGATGCGCTTCATCTCGGCCTCGATGGCCGGGAAGTCGTCCTCGGTGAGCGCCCGCGGCAGCTCGAAGTCGTAGTAGAAGCCGTCCTCGATGGGCGGGCCGAAACCGAACTTGGCCTCCGGGATGATCGCGAGCACCGCCTCGGCCATCACATGCGCCGCCGAATGGCGCATCGGGTAGAGGTAGTCGTCGCCGCTCTTGGACGTGACCACCGACACGCCGGCACCGTCGGTGACGGGCAGCGCCAGGTCCTGGATCTCACCGTCGACGAGGACGGCCACCGCCGCCTTGGCGAGACCGGGGCCGATCGCGGCGGCCACATCGTGGCCGGTGGCGCCCTCGGCCAGGTCGAGGCGGGCACCGTCAGGTAGGAGCACGTGCATCGGTCGCAACCTACCAGCGACCTGTCAGGATCGACCCATGGCCCGCAGGGACCGTGATCTTGCACAGAGCGCGCGGTTCGAGCTTCGGGTGGAGGGCGATCCGCCGACGGTCGTCAAGCGCGGCGACGCCGACCGCATCGCCCGCGAGGCCGTCGCCCTGAAGGAGATGGCGGCCACCGACCTCGCCCCGCCACTCATCGGATCCGCCGACGGCGAGCTGCGCTCCGGACTCGTGGACGGCCGGCCACGCCGCATCGCCAGGCTGCGCGCCGCCGATGCCGTCGCGCTCGGCCGGGCGGTCCGCCGCGTGCACGACCAGCGCCGCACCGCCACGGGCGGCCTGCACACGTGGACCCGCCGGGTGCGGTCGCTGCGCGCGTACGCCACCGGACGCATGCGCGACCTGCTGCCGCTGCCGGCCGACATCGCCGCGTGGGCCGAACCCGTCACGCGCTTCCGGCCGGTGCTGCCGGACGATCCCCTGCCGTTTCGCATGCTGCACGGCGATCTGACCGAGCAGAACATCCTCTGGACGCCGGACCCGGTCCTCATCGACTGGGAGTTCTGGCGCATGGGCGACCCGGCGGAGGATCTGGCGAGCCTGATCGCCCTCAACACGGCGCCGCGGCGGGTGGCCGACGCGATCCTCACCGGTTACGGCCAGCCGGGGATGGACGTGCGCGTCGAGGCGTGGCTCGCCCCGATCACGCTGGACGCCGGCATCTGGTACCTGCGGCAGGGCGACACGGCCACCGCCAACGAGCTGCTCACGCGCGCCCGTGCGCTCAGCGACGCTCGGCCAGCGCCACGAGGCGGCTGACCAGGGGCTCCGTGTGGGCGTCCAGGTCGTCGTCGGTGAGCGTGACGACCCGGCGTTCCGAGCCGCGCCGGAACTCGAGCCGGTAGGTCGCCACCTCCGGCATGTGATGGATACGTCGCCCCTCGAGCGGCGGCTCCGTACCCAGCCACGTGCGGACGTCGTCGGCGTCGAGGGTGACGTCCGTGAACGTGCGCCGCAGGTCGAGGTGACCCCCGCCCTCGCGCGTGAACCGGATGTCCAGCCGTTCGTCCCTCACGACGCCGCACCCCCCGGACCCTCCCCGGGTGCGGAGGACCGCTCACGAATGGCGATGAGGTGCTGGTCGATCTGCAGCGCGACGGTGAGGGCGTCGACCTGCTGTGGGCCGTCCAGACGGTCGGCCACGTTCCACGCCTCCCGCGAGAGGTGCGCCAGGCGCGCCTCACGGTTGGGCATCCCGTCGGCCCGCGCCGCCCCGGCCCGCAGCGCCGCCAGGATCTCGACGACCTCGGGGTCGCTCCACTTGACCGGCTTGCCCGGCCATTCGGAGTTGCGGCGGATGAACGAGAAGAGCAGCAGGATGAGCGGGACCTTCAGCATCACGACGAAGATGCCCACCAGGATGCCGCGCCACATCGTGCTCTCGGTCCAGCGCGGGATGCCGATCAGCGCGGCGGGACCGAAGATCGCAAGGGGCACGAAGATCGCGAACAGCATCAGCGACCGCGAGCGGCGCGTGCGTCCACGAGAGTCGGGTACCAGTTGGCGCACGCGGACCATATTGACGCTCCCGGTCCGCGGTCGCAAGCGAGGCTGATCAGATCGAACGCCTCGCGCCCCGAGGGTGTGCGCCTCCCAGAACACACCCCCGGAGGGCCTCTCCATGCCGATGATGAAAGGGTCGTCGGTCACGGGACGCCACTTGGACGCGAGGGACGTCCACGGGCACAGCCCGTGGAGCACAGCGGTCACGACGGGGGGTGGAGTCACCGGGCGGAACGGATCTCCGGTCGGTGTCCCCCGAGGGACCGCGTGAACTGACGAAGTGGTGGTGTCCTCCTTGATCGACTGGGCCGCCGTCCTTGGCGGAGTGCCCTCCCTATCGGCAGCCGTTCGAGGATCCTGAAGGTTCCTGTCGCCGGATCGTCACCACCCACCCCCACGGGGTGCGCAGGTGGGTCGTCCGGCCGCGATGCCGCGGTGCCGCAACGCGACGGCTAGCCTGATCCTCCATGCCCGCTGCCGAGACATCACCCCTGCGACGGCTGATCCGCTACGCATCCCGCCACCGCCGGCGGATGTGGCTGGCGACCACGCTGACGGTGCTCAACAAGGTGTTCGACGTCGCCCCGGAGATCCTGATCGGCTTCGCGATCGACGTCGTCGTGCAGGACCAGAACTCGATGATCTCCCGGCTCACCGGCATCGAGGACCGCTGGGACCAGCTCATCCTGCTGGCGGTGGTCAACTTCGTGATCTGGGTGCTGGAGTCCGCCAGCGAATACGGCTACTCGATCGTGTGGCGCAACCTGGCGCAGACCGTGGAGCACGAGGCGCGCATGGACGCCTACGCGCACGTGCAGCGTCTGGAGCTGGGGTATTTCGAGGACGCCAGCACCGGTGGGCTCATGGCGGTGCTGAACGACGACGTCAACCAACTGGAGCGGTTTCTCGACACCGGCGCCAAGGACATCATCCAGACGCTCGTCAACGTGGTGGTGGTCGGCATCGTGTTCACGATCATCTCGCCGCTCCTGGCGCTCCTCGCCTTCGCACCCATCCCGATCATCCTCATCGGATCGTTCCGCTATCAGCGACGGCTCGAGCCGCGCTACGCGGTCGTCCGCCGGCGGGTGGCCGAACTCTCGGGGTCGCTGGCCAACAACCTGGGCGGCATCGCGACCATCAAGGCGTTCACCACCGAGGATCGCGAGGTGGCGCGCATCGGCGGCGAGTCGGACGCATATCGGCTGGCCAACCGCGACGCCATCCGGCTGTCGTCGGCGTTCGTGCCGCTCATCCGCATGGCGATCCTGGCGGGCTTCACCTTCACGCTGCTGATCGGCGGCCACATGGCCCTCAACGGATCGCTCGAGGTCGGGCTCTACTCGGTGCTCGTCTTCATGACCCAGCGTCTGCTGTGGCCGCTCACCCGCCTGGGCGAGACCTTCGACCTCTACCAGCGGGCCATGGCCTCCACCCGGCGCATCCTCGACCTCATGGCCATCCCGCCGACCATCGTGCCGGGCACCGCGCACCTGCCCACCCCGCCGCGCGGCGAGGTGGAGTTCCGCGACGTGCGCTTCGCCTACGCCTCCGGCGAGGAGGTGCTGCACGGCATCGACCTCGTCGTCCCCGCGGGCGAGACCCACGCGGTGGTGGGCTCCACCGGCGCCGGCAAGAGCACGATCGTGAAGCTCCTCCTGCGCTTCTACGACACCACCGGCGGACGGGTGCTGGTGGACGGCGTCGACGTGCGCGACCTGGCGTTCACCGAGCTTCGCGGTGCGATGGGCCTGGTGAGCCAGGACGTGTTCATGTTCGACGGCACCGTCGCCGAGAACATCGCCTACGGGCGTCCCGACGCCCCCATCGAGGAGATCCGCCGCGCCGCCGGCCTCGCGCAGGCGGACGCGTTCATCGAGCGTCTGCCCGACGGGTACGACACCGTGGTGGGCGAACGCGGCCAGAAGCTCTCGGGCGGTCAGCGCCAGCGTCTGTCGATCGCCCGCGCCATCCTGCGCGACCCGGCCATCCTCATCCTGGACGAGGCCACCTCCGCGGTCGACAACGAGACCGAGGCGGCCATCCAGGACTCCATGGAGTTCGTGGCCGAGGGGCGCACCACCATCGTCATCGCCCACCGCCTGAGCACCGTTCGCAGCGCCCACCGCATCCACGTGCTGGAGGCGGGGCGCATTGTCGAGGCCGGCACCCATGAGGAGCTGGTGGAGCTGGGCGGCCTCTACGCGGCGTTCTGGCGGGTGCAGACCGGTGAGGCCCTGGCCGCGCACCGGCGGGCGGCAGACGGGTTCCGATGAGCACCGGACCGGCATCCGGTCCCCACGCCTGAGAGGAGGCACGAGTGCACACGCTGCGCTCCATCGTCCTGTTCGTCCTCGCCGCGCTGGCCGAGATCGGGGGTGCGTGGCTGGTCTGGCAGGGGGTCCGGGAGGACCGGGGCCTCGCGTGGATCGGTGCCGGCGTCATCGCCCTTGGCTGCTACGGGTTCATCGCCACCCTCCAGCCCGACGCCAACTTCGGCCGCATCCTCGCCGCCTACGGCGGGGTGTTCGTCGCGGGGTCCCTGGCGTGGGGCATGGCGGTGGACGGGTTCATCCCCGACCGCTGGGACGTGATCGGTGCGCTCGTGTGCCTCGCGGGTGTCGCGATCATCATGTACGCGCCGCGCGGCGTCTGAGCGTCAGCGGCTCCTGCCGGCCGCCCGCCCGGCGTGTGCGGCGCTGAGGTCGATCGCCACGGCCAGGATCAGGCTTCCCGCCCAGATGTTGACCGGATCGAACAGCAGCGGCTCCCTGCCGCCGGTGAAGTTGGCGATGGCCCAGATGATGAACCAGAAGATCGTCATGGGAGCCCTCCCGGGCGCGGTGTGCGGTGGATGCCCAGTGTGGCCGGTCCACACCGGGGGCGTGCCGATCGTCACCGCCTCGACTCGACGACGCAGCCGCCGAACGTACGCGGCCGCCCGCGCCGCGGATCGCGTTTGCCGTCGGGAGCGCGCGACACACACCGGGGCCGGCATGCGGCGGCCGGGGGTCGCGGGGGTACCGATCGCGCGGCCGGTCGGCGCGACGGGCGCCGGCCGGCCGCGTGTGGGATCAGTCCTCCAGGACGAACGTGACCTTCATGTTCACCTGGTACTCGGCGACGCCACCCTTGTCGTCCAGCTTGAGGTACTGCTCCTTCACCCACGCGCCCTTCACGTTGCGAAGGGTCTTGGTCGCGCGCGCGATGCCCACCTGGATCGCGTCCTCGAAGCTTTTCGTCGAGATGGCGCTGATCTCTTCAACCTTGGCGACTGACATGTGTTGCTCCTGTGGTCGTTCTGGGCCCTCGGGCCCGGGCACTTCCACCCTACCCGGGACGGCGCCACCGAAAACGACGCCGCGTGAACTGCTTTCATTCATCGGATGCTCGACGGATTCCGCAACGAGGTGATCGACGCCGACGGCGTCCACATCTGCGCATCGGTCGCGGGGGAGGGTCCACCGCTCCTGCTGCTTCACGGCTACCCGCAGACGCGCTGGATGTGGCGGCACGTCGCGCCGGCGCTGGCGGAGCAATACACGGTGGTCGCCACCGACCTGCGCGGATACGGACAGAGCGACGCACCCGGCGGCCCCGACGACGGATCGGCGTACTCCAAGCGTCTGATGGCCGCCGACCAGGTGACGGTGATGGAGCGTTTGGGGTTCGCACGGTTCGCGGTGGCCGGGCACGACCGCGGGGCGCGGGTCGCCCACCGGATGTGCCTGGACCATCCCGATCGCGTCGTCGCCGCCGCCGTCATCGACATCGTGCCGACGCTCTTCCTCTTCGAGCACACCGATCGGGCGTTCGCGAGCGCCTACTACCACTGGTTCTTCCTGAGCCAGCGACCGCCGCTTCCGGAGCGGTTGATCGGGGCCGACCCCCGATCGTTCCTGCACATCACGCTGGAGCGCTGGAGCGGCCCCGACTTCGTGTTCGACGCCGACAGCTTCGAGCACTACGTGCAGGCGTTCGGCGCCGACACCATCCGCGCGAGCTGCGACGACTACCGCGCGGCCGCCGGCATCGACCTGGAGCACGACGCCGAGGATCGCGCACGTCGCATCCGCTGCCCGCTGCTCGTGATGTGGGGCGAACAGGGCGCCATGCATCGTCTGTACGACGTGCCGGAGACCTGGTCCGCCCACGCCGAGCAGATCACCGCCCGCTCCGCACCGTGCGGGCATTTCGTCCCGGAGGAGGCGCCGCGGGAGACCCTGGCGGCCATCCTCGAGCATCTGGAGGAGATCACGCCATGGGGATGATCGGACTGGTCGCGGCGGCCGCGGTGCTCCCGGGAGCGATGCACGCGTCCCCACCGCCCATCGTCTACGTGCAGGCCGGACACCAGAGCCCCGGCGAACCCGGGTACCTGGCGCAGACCGGCGCCGCCGGTGAGCAGGCGTTCACCATCCGCGTCTCGGCGGCGGTGGAGAAGCGGCTGCGCGCCGCCGGCGTGGACGCCCGCCACACGCCGGCACGGGTCACCCCGCTCGCGGCCCCCGCGGCGGTGTTCGTGTCGATCCACCACGACACACCCGAGGGCCGGGCGGCGGTGGGACACGCCATCAGCGGCACGGGCGAGAACTGGTACCGGGGGCAGGGCACCGGCACCCCGAGGTCCACCCCCTACCCCGACAGTGCACCCCACCGCACCCCGACGGTCGTGTCGCGCACCGTCGAGCTGCGCTCGGCGCGGCTGGCGCGGCGCGTGGCGAGCCGGTACGGCGCGGTCTTCACCCGCGCCAACGGCGCCCGCAGCGGGCCGGTGCGGCTCGAGACCCGCAACGGCAACCGCCGGATGATGCGCTTCTACGGCTACTACCGCACGAACGCGGACGCTCGGATCCTGGTCGAGGCCGGCGCCGCGGGCACCGATGCGCGGATGCTGCGTCGCACCGATCTGATCGCGGCGGCGATCAGCCGCGGCATCGTCGACCATCTGCGCGCCGAGGGCCGGTTGCCCTGACGCGAGGTCACGCGGTGATCGTGGCGCCCGCATCCGGGGATGCGGCCGCCGAACCGCGGTGCGCCCTCACCCGTCGGCGGGGATGAACTCCAACTCGGTGCTGATGTCGAGTGCCGCCCCCAGGGAGCGGGCCACGCCGCATGCGGCGACGTGGTGGGTGTGGGCGCGCTCGGCGGCGTCGCGCCGGGCGCTCGGAGCGACCAGCCGGTAGCGGACCCTGATCCGGTGCATGATCATCACCCCGGCGTCGTCGATCTCGAGGTCCGCCTCACCGTGCGCGGTCAGGCGATCCCCGGTCGGGTCGATGTCCCGCACACTGAGTGCCTTGCCCAGGGTTCCGGTGAGACACGCGGTGAGCGCCCCCAGCACGTGGTCGAACGTGCCGGCGTGCTCCTGATGCGGCCCCTCGGCCGGCATCTCGTAGAACGCCGCCTGGAAGGTCGGCACACCGTAGGCCGCCGTCTCCCCCGTCGTCGCGAAGCGCGCATGGCGCACCGGCGGACGCTCACGCAGCACGTCGACGTGGATGGTCCCGATCTGGTGCGGCTCGGCCATGGCGTCTCCTCGGTTCGGTCGTCACCGAATCCTCGCGCACACACCCATCATCCATCCGTGGGACCCATCACAGCGGGTCGCACCGGATCGCGCACCGTACACCCGGACCACGGCGTGGATCCACGACCCGTTGCGGGGATGACCGGTCCGCACGATGCGCCGGTCCTCGGCCGGACGGGCCGGTACGACCGGCGCATGACGCGCGGTTCGTTGTCGTCTGCCCTCACGGGCAGCCTGCCTTGGAGGGGCCGCACACCGGTGCGGATGACCCCGTGTCGAGCACCTGCGGCGTGGGACGGACGGGTTGTCCGCCCCACGCCGGGGTGGTTACTTCTTCTTCTTCTTCTTGGCGACCGCGGCCTTCAGCACGGCGCCCGCCGTGAACTTGGGCAGGGTCGACGCCGCGATCTTGATGCTCTCGCCCGTCTGCGGGTTGCGGCCGGTGCGAGCTGCGCGCTCGGTCGTCGAGAACTTGCCGAAACCGGTGATCGAAACCTCGTCACCCTTGGCCAGAGTGGCCTGGATCTCCTCGATTGCGGCGTCCAGCATGCGGCCTGCCTCCTGCTGCGTGCTGCCACTACGGGTCGCAATCGCGGCCACGAACTCAGACTTGTTCAACCCAGATCCTCCTCATCGACAACTCAGAACGTGTTGCAGGCTACTGATCCCACCCGACGACATGCGGTCCGGAGCACCCGGAGGACTCGGCATCCCGAGGGGTGCCGGCCGGTTCGTCGAATCGCGGGGCGAGCGCCATTCGTTTTTTTGGTCGGCGCATCCTATGCCACATGGGGGGTGGATGCGCCACCCTGCGCGGTTTCTCGCACCCTCGACCGGCGCCGGCCGGTGGCGCCCTCGGGGTGCGAAACCAGCTGGCGACCGCCCGACGGTTCGGCGGAGGTGGCGCTCGGGCAAGCGCCGCGCCGTGCGCCGGCCCGGCGCACCGTCGTCTGCCGGGCGCCGGCCCGACTCGCACGTGTCGCGCGTGCGGTCGTCGCGCGCGGCCGGGCGGTGGGCGGGCGCCGTCCCGAGGTGGGTCCGCAGGTGCGCCCGCTCGTCCGTTCGATTGAACGTCGCGCACCGTTCACCTGCGGGGACACGCCACCACCACGACACACATCCGACCCGAACCCCGCGCCGCGCGTGACGATTTCGCGCACCGACGCCCCGATCGATCGGCCACCGACACCGCCGGTCGAGCCGCTCCCGACCGGGGACGATCGCACCTCGTGCATACGCACCCGACCGTCTGTCAGGCTCCGCCGATGCGCCGCACCGTCATCGTCGCCGGTCTGGTGTGGGGCGTGCTCTTCGGTGGGTTGAGCCTGCTCTGGGCCGCCGGCGTGGACCTCCTCGTCCACACCCTCGCACCGAGCATCCGGGAGATGGCCGAGCGGGGCGGTGCGGGCGTGACCGCGCTCCTCCTCGCCACGGGGATCGCGAAGCTCATCGCCGGCGTCCTCCCGGCCGTCCTGCTCCGGGCACACCGCGCGCCGGCGTGGCTTCGGTGGGTGACCCTGGCCGGCGGCATCCTATTGCTCCTGCAGGGAATCGCCGAGACGCTGATCGGCCTGACCGACGGCCGGATCTGGTACCTGCTCCTGTGGGGCCCGGTCTGGCTGATCGGTGGGGTCACCCTGGTGGCGGCGTTCGTGCTCGTCCGGCGGGCCCGTGCTGATCGCCGGCCGGACGTGGTCGCCGCGGGCGACCGACACGGCCCCGTGTGACCGCCGTCCTCCGGCGCGACGCGTGAGCGCCATGGCCGCGCGACGCCGGGCGCACCCCCACTCGCAGCGGGTGCCGGGTCCGGCGTCGCCCGCGTCGGGGCGATGCCGGACCCCGATGCGCCACCCGGCGTCAGCCCTCCTCGACCGCCGTGACGTTGAAGCCCTTGTCCATCTTCACCGTCGCGCGCGATCCGTCCGCCGTGGTCACGTGTGCCTCGTACGCGGCGCCGTCGGCGTCGGTCTCGACGCGCTCCACCGTCGCACCGGGCAGCTTCGCGAGCGCCGCCGCCGTCGCCTTCGTGGCGTTGTCACCGGTCAGCGGCGTCTCCCCCCGCTTCGCCCCACCGGGACCGCCCGGTCCACCCCGACCGCGCATCGGCGCCGTCGACACCCCGGTCACCGCGAACTTCGCGTCCATCTGCACCAGCGCCCGCGAACCGTCCTTCTTGGTCACCAGCGCCACGTACCCGTCACCCGTCGGCGCCCGGTGCGCATGATCCACCGTCGCACCCGCAAGCCTCCCCTGCACCGCCGCCGTCACCTTCGCCAGGGCATCACCCGTCAGCTCCGCCGGACGCGTCTTCCCCGGACCGCCCCGGCCACCGCGCATCGGCGCCGTCGACACCCCGGTCACCGCGAACTTCGCGTCCATCTGCACCAGCGCCCGCGAACCGTCCTTCTTGGTCACCAGCGCCACGTACCCGTCACCCGTCGGCGCCCGGTGCGCATGATCCACCGTCGCACCCGCAAGCCTCCCCTGCACCGCCGCCGTCACCTTCGCCAGGGCATCACCCGTCAGCTCCGCCGGACGCATCTTCCCCGGACCGCCGCGCATCCCCCGCATCCCGCGCCCGGCCTCGACCGCGGTGACCGTCATGTCGGCGTCCATTCGCACGCGGGCGGCGGTACCGTCGGACTTCGTGATGTGCGCGTGGTAGCCCTGCGGGTCCTTCTCGACGCGCTCGATCGTGGCACCCGGCACCCTGGCGAGGATCGCGTCCTTCGCCTTCTGGAGGGCGTCGCCGGTCACCCGCTCCCGCGCGCCCATGCCGCGGTGGCCCCACGACCCGTGCTGCTTGCCCTGCGGTTGCGCACCCTGAGGCGACGTGGTGGTCGAATCGCCGGCGTTCTGTGCGATGGCCCAGCTGCCGCCGCCCAGGCATGCGGCCGCCGTGAGCGTGGCGATGGTCTTCCTGCTGGTGTCGAGCATCTGTCGGTGTCCTCCTGGCTCCCGTTGGTGATGATCAGATGGTCGGGTCCGGACCTGGGTATCGGATCATGCGGACCTTGGAATCTCCTGGGAATGCCCCCGCGCCGTCCGCCCGTCGTTCCATCCCCGTGACCACCCTGCGCCGCGCCCTGCGGCCGCATCCCTCGGGCTCCTGCGCCATCGCATCGGTCTCGCCGTGCGTGCGCATCAGGCACGCCGCCGGCCACAGGGCCCCGGCACTCGGCGCGGCGACACCGGCGGGTCCGCCGATCACGATTCTCGGTGTTGAGCTCGCAGCCGCGGGACGCGCACTCGCGTCACGTCGATACGAACTGCGACGGTCGTTCGCCGCATCCAGCCTGACCATGTCCTGGTCGGGCCACGCCGCACCGCCACCGCGACCATGACCATCCCGATCCCACGGACCGACCACCGCGGGGGCTGCGCCCGCCTGTCACCCCACGACCGGCTGACACGTCCTCACCGCCCCGTGGGTCAGGCGCCCGCGGGCCCCTCCGGCACGACGGGCGGTCCGTCAACCGGCAGCCGTACCGTGAACACGCTGCCCCGCCCCGGACCGGACGCGACCGACGCCCCGCCACCGTGCGCCTCGGCGATGGCCGCGACGATCGAGAGGCCCAGACCGGTGCCGCCGCTCGTGCGCGCCCGTGACGCGTCCTGACGATAGAAGCGCTCGAAGATTCGCTCCACATGCGCCGCCGGGATGCCCGGACCGTCGTCGCGCACGGTCATGACGGCATCGGCACCCTCACGGACGACCCCGACGGTCACCCGCGTGCCCTCGGGGGTGTGGCGGCGGGCGTTGCTCAGCAGGTTGGCGAGCACCTGACGAAGCCGGACCTCGTCGCCGACCACCCGCACCTCACCGGGCGCCTCGACCGTGACCGGATGGTCCGGAGCGACCACGGCCGAATCCCCCGCGAGCTCCCGAGCGAGCGCCACCAGGTCGACCGGCTCCCGCGCCAGGGGACGGCCCTGGTCCAGGCGCGCCAGGAGCAGCAGGTCGTCGACGAGGACGCCCATCCGCTCGGCCTCCGCCTCGATGCGCCGCATGGCGTTGGCGAGGTCCTCCGGGCGGTCGGCCGCGCCGCGTCTGAAGAGCTCCGCGTACCCGCGCACCGACGTGAGCGGGGTCTGGAGTTCGTGGGACGCGTCGGCGACGAACTGCCGCAGCCGCCGTTCCGAGGCCTCCCGTTCGGCGAAGGACTCCTCGATCCGTCCCAGCATCACGTTGAGCGAGCCGGCGAGGCGCCCGACCTCGGTGCCGGGGTCGTCGTCGGCGATGCGTCGGCTGAGATCCCCGTCGGCGATGTGGCCGGCGGTCCGCTCGATGTCGGTGAGCGGACGCAGACCGATCCGCACGAGCCCCAGCGCCAACGCCGCCGCGACGGCGAGGACGAGCCCGCCGACGATGAGCTCGATCCGCACGAGGCGGCCGAGCGTCGCGTCCACGTCGGCCAGCGGGACCGCCACCGCGACGATGGTGGACGACCGCACGCGATCACCGAACCGGCCGCGGATCTGCGAGCTGGCGTACATGCGGTACGACTGCCCCTCGACGCGCACCGTCCGATACCCCTCGGTGACGGTCTGCGGGAGCTCGCCCTCATCGGCGCTCACCCGCCGACCGTCGAGTGAGTAGAGCGCCACGAGCGTGCGATCGAACGCCCGGCGCTCCTCGTCGAAGCCGCGTGGGCCGGGACGCCCCACGAGCACCCCCACGGCGCGCTCGTGGGTGCCGACCAGTTGGGCGTCGACGCGGTCGACCAGGAAGTTGCGAAGCGCCCCGTAGGTCACGAGGCCGGCGATCACGAGCCCGATCGCGGTGAGCGCCACGGTGACGAGCACCAGGCGCCCGCGCAGCGAGCGGGGGCTACGCACGGCTCCTCAGGCTGTACCCGACGCCGCGCACCGTCTGGATGAGCGGGTCGCCCTCGCCGTCCACCTTCTTGCGCAGATAGCTGATGTAGGTCTCGACGACGTTCGCATCGCCGCCGAAGTCGTAGTGCCAGACGTGGTCAAGGATCTGCGGCTTGCTGAGCACCCGACCGGCGTTCGCCATCAGGTAGCGCAGCAGATTGAACTCGGTGGGCGTCAGGTCGATCACCCGGCCGCCGCGACGCACCTCGTGGATGTCCTCGTCCAGCTCGAGGTCGGCGTAGCTCAGCCTGCGCCGGTCACCCTCGCCCTTGGTCCGCCGCAGCACCGCGCGCACGCGCGCGATGACCTCCTCGAGGCTGAACGGCTTGGTCACGTAGTCGTCGGCGCCGACCGTGAGCCCGCGCACGCGGTCCTCGGTGTCGCGCCGCGCGGTGAGGAACACGACGGGTAGACGCGACGGCCCGTCCGGGAGACGGCGGTGGACCTCGAACCCGTCCAGGTCCGGCAGCATGACGTCGAGGAGCATCAGGTCCGGGCGGAAGCGCTCGACCTCCTGCAGGGCGCCCCTGCCGCTGCCGCTCGTGGCGACCTCGAAGCCCTCGTACCGGAGTGCCGTCGAGAGCAGCTGGGTGATGCTCTCCTCGTCGTCCACCACGAGGATCCTCGCCTCGGGTCTCCCGTCCGCCGTCATATCGCGCGCCTCCCCGTTCGCCGGTGCTCGTCCACGTCCACCGGAGCCTAACCATGCTTCCTGAGCGTTTGCTGTGAGACTCCTGTGAGGCCCGAGGGCTGGTGTCCGAGGCCCGGTCGGTTCAATCGAACGCCACCAACCGTTCAATCGAACGAACCCGTAAGCCCTCCGTCACGAACACGACACACCCATCGCAGAAACCGTGACAAGTCAGACTGGCCGAGCCCACGTCCCATCCGACAACGCGCAACGTTCAATCGAACGTCACCGACCGTTCAATCGAACGAACCCGCAAGCCCTCCGTCACGAACACGACACACCCATCGCAGAAACCGTGACAAGTCAGACTGGCCGAGCCCACGTCCCATCCGACAACGCGCAACGTTCAATCGAACGTCACCGACCGTTCAATCGAACGAACCCGCAAGCCCTCCGTCACGAACACGACACACCCATCGCAGAAACCGTGACGAATCGGGCGGGTCGGTCGGTCGGAGGACCGGATCCGGTCGATCCACAGACCGCTTCCGACCATCGGCCCGCCCTCGGGTGAACCTTCCAACCAGGACCACGACGAAAACGGCATCGGATGGACGGCCCCACCGCATGGGCGCTCCCGAACCTGCGCACCCCCAACCGACCCAGGTGATCCGGGTGCGTCGCTGACGACGCCCGACACCGCCATGTTGAACGCCGCGTCACGCGCCCGGGGCCGTGGCGCGGACCCCGCGGATCCGCCGGCCACTGGTACCATCGGCCGCCCCCGGGCTCCGCCCATCACCGTTTCTTCGCCGATCACACTTGGACGTCACCACCGGCGCGGTCATCTTCGCCTTCGCGCTCACGCTCATCGCCGGTCTCGCGACCGGGATCGGCGGGCTGCTGGCGCTCTTCATCCGCGAGAAGAACACGGTGGCGCTGTCGGTCGGCCTGGGGCTCTCGGCGGGGGTGATGATCTACGTCTCGTTCATGGAGATCATGCCCAAGGCCGCCGGCTACCTGGACGCCCGCGGTGAGGACTGGGCGCAGTCGGTCTCGGTCGGGTGCTTCTTCGCCGGCATCGGGATCTCGGCGGTCATCGACCATCTGGTCCCCCAGGACGTCAACCCGCACGAGATGAGCGCGGTCGACGAGTTCGCCGGCATCGACGCCCAGCACGACCACGTCGTGCGTGCGCGGGCGCTGCGACGGACGGGGCTCTTCACAGCCCTGGTGATCGCCATCCACAACTTCCCGGAGGGCTTCGCGACGTTCGCCGTGGCGCTCGTCGATCCCACCGTCGCCATCCCGATCGTGGTCGCCGTCGCAATCCACAACATCCCGGAGGGGGTGGCGGTCAGCCTCCCCATCTACCACGCCACCGGCAGCCGCCGGAAGGGCTTCGCGTACGCCATGGCGTCGGGGATCACCGAGCCGATCGGCGCGATCGTGGGCTATGCGGTGCTGGCGCCGTTCCTGGGCGACACCGTGCTCGGGATCGTGTTCGCCACCATCGCCGGCATCATGGTCTACATCTCGTTCGACGAACTGCTGCCCGCGGCGCGCGAATACGGCCGTGGCCATTCGGTCATCGCCGGCCTCATCGCCGGGATGGCGATCATGGCGCTCTCCCTCGTGCTCCTCAGGCTCCTCTAAGCCCTGCGGCGGCGGTCGCCCATCGTCACCGGTCGGACACGTGACGTTCACCATGCCGCGTGCGATGATGTCCTGCATGGCCGATCGCACCGCCGACGCCTCGCGCAATCCCCGGGACGCGTTCCTGGGACAGCGGTCCGCGGCGCTGCGGGCATGCGCGACCGGCGACGCGCTGCCGCGTGAACCGCACCCGGACATCGCCGGCCTGGTCGTCGACGTGCCGGCGGCCGGCGGTGTGATGACCGTGGTGGCGTTGGCGGACGGCACCGCACGGGCCTTCGGCACCATGCGTCCGTGGGACCTGGGATGCGGCACCTGCGACCGTGCGGCGGCATTCACCGCGACGCTCCTGCGGCTGCTGCAGGACCATCACGGACAGATCCACGGCACACCGGATGACGACCTGCCGCCCGACGCCCACGTACGGTTCCATCTCCTGGGTCCGCGCCCGCGGTCGGTCGACCTCTCCGAGGCCGCGTTCTGGGACCCGGCCGGTCACCCCCTGTGCGACGTCATCCAGGCCGCGCAGGATGTGCTGGTCTGGATTCGCACCGCCTGAGACGGGTTTCGCGGGGCGCGGGATTGTGAGAACAATCACGTCACCGTGACGAATAGTAGACTGCCCGCATGGCACGACCACAGAAGCTCTTTGTCACCGCCGACGTCGTGGCGTTCTGCGTCACGGCGGACGGCCTCCACACGCTCATGATCCGCCGCGCGAAGGACCCCTTCAAGGGTCGTCTGGCGCTGCCGGGAGGCTTCGTCGAACCCGACGAGGACCTGCCCGCCGCGGCCAGGCGCGAGTTCACCGAGGAGACGGGCCTCGCGACCCGCGGCAGCCACCTCGAGGAACTCGGCACGTACGGCAAACCCAAGCGCGACCCGCGCGGACGGACGATCTCCACCGTCTTCACGGCGTTCATGTCCGAACGCCGCGACCCCACCGCCGGATCGGACGCCGCCACCGCCCAGTGGCTGCCCACGCGCGAGCTGCTCGGCTCACCGCGCAAGCTGGCGTTCGACCACCACCGCATCCTGGGCGACGCCCTGGAGCACCTCTCCACCCGCATCGAGCACACCGCGCTCGCCACCGCCCTCCTTCCCAAGGAGTTCACGGTGAGCCAGCTGCGGCACGTGTTCGAGGCCGTGTGGGACATCGAGCTCGACCCGCGCAACTTCCACCGCAAGGTCCTCGCCACCGAGGACCTGGTCGTGGACACGGGCCGGCGCGTCCACCACGGCGGACGGCCCGCACGCCTGTACCGCGCGGGCGGGGCGACCCACATCCACCCGGCGTTCCTCCGCACCTCCGCATGACCTCGGGGCACCCTCCCGCGCGTGACTGGGACGGCCGGGACGGGGGGCACCCCGTTCTGGCCGCCGTCGCGCTCGTGGTGGGCTGCATCTGCCTGGCGGTCGGGATCGTGATGCTCTTCGCGCGGGTGGCCATCATCGACGGCTCCTCGCTGCGCGACCGGTCCATCACCGCGCTCGACGATCCGTCGGTGCGTCACGAGGTGTCGGCACGCATCGCCGAGGAGGCCCAGGGCGTGGCGCCCGCCGAGGTCGATCCCACCAACATCCGCGCCGCCGTCGACGCGGCCGTGCGCACCCCCGACTTCCGCAGCGCGTTCGGCTCGATGGTGCTCGCGTCGCGCGACGCCGTGTTGAACGCCGGCGACTCGGCGATCATCCTGCCGCTGGCCGATGCGGCGCCCGCCGTGGCCGCGCAGGTGAGCCAGATCGATCCGGCGCTCGGCGCCGAGGTGGAGCGTGCGCTCGCCGAGCGCACCATCCCGGTCACCAGCGCCGGCGACATCACCACCCTCGCCAAGCTGATGCGCGCCGCCCGGGTGCTCGCCTACGTGCTACCGGCCGTCGCGCTCCTGTGCTTCGCGCTCGCCTTCGTCCTGGCGCGTCGGGTCTCCGGCGCCCTCGCCGGCGTGGGGCTCGCGGTCGCGGCGGCGGGCGGCATCGTGGTCGTGGCCACGATCCTCGGACGCGCGCGCGTGGGCGACCTGGGCGCCGACTCCCAGCCGGGGCTCGCGCTCTGGGACGCGTTCGTGGGTGACCTGCGCACGTGGGGCCTCGTGGTGATGCTCGTCGGTGGCGGTGTGATGCTGGCCGGGGTCGTCGCCGCGCTGGCCGGTGACCGCCGGCCGTCCACCGCCGGCTGAGTCGCCCCATTCGCGGCCGGCGGGTCCGGGGCGCTGACGCGTCCGTTTGATACCCATACCCCCAACCCGTATCATCGAGGTCATGGAGCACCACCGTGGCTACGAGGAGTCCAAGGCCGAGTATCTGACGCGCCTTCGTCGCATCGAGGGGCAGGCACGCGGCCTGCAGCGGATGATCGAGGAGGACAAGTACTGCATCGACGTCCTCACCCAGATCTCGGCGATGACCCGCGCGCTGCAGTCGGTCGCCCTGGGCCTCCTGGACGACCACATCTCCCACTGCGTGGTGGATGCCGTCGAGCACGGCGGCCCCGAGGCGCAGCAGAAGCTGGCCGAGGCGTCGGCCGCCATCGCGCGGCTGGTGCGGTCCTGACAACCGAGAGGAGCACGATGTCCACCACAACCACCTTCGCCGTCGAGGGCATGAGCTGCCAGCACTGCGTGGCCGCCGTCAAGGAGGAGGTCGGCAAGGTCGCCGGCGTGAGCGACGTCCAGGTCGACCTGGACACCGGTCTCGTGACGATCACCGCTGACGACAGCGTCGATGCGCCCACCGTCGCCGCGGCCGTCGACGAGGCCGGCTACACCATGGTGGGCCCGTCGGCGTGAGCACCCCCGTGCGACTGGCGGTCTTCCTGGTGATCCTGGGAATCGTCTTCGGACTGGCGTTCGCACTGGGCGGCGCGGTCGACCCCATCCACGACGCGCCGGCCCCCGGCCACGGACACGTGCGATGAGCACCCCCACCGACACCCGCGCCGTCGACCTCGAGATCGGCGGCATGACCTGCGCCGCCTGCGCCAACCGGATCGAGAAGAAGCTCAACCGGGTCGACGGTGTGACCGCCACGGTCAACTACGCGACCGAGAAGGCCCACGTGCAGGCGCCCGACGGCGTCAGCCCCGAGGATCTGATCGGCGTCGTCGAGGCCACCGGCTACACGGCGCGTCTTCCCCGCCCGGCCCAACCCGCCGCGGACGAGACCGTCGATGCCGACCCCGAGCTGGACGACCGCCGCAGGCGGTTCGTGGTGTCGGCGCTCCTGTCCACCCCCGTGGTGGCGATGGCGATGATCCCCGCTCTGCAGTTCGACCACTGGCAGTGGCTTTCGCTCACGTTGGCCGCCCCCGTCGCCGTGTGGGGCGCCCTGCCCTTCCACCGCTCGGCCTGGACCAACCTCCGCCACGGTGCGGCGACCATGGACACGCTGGTGTCGATGGGTGTGGGCGCCGCCTTCGTCTGGTCGGTGGTCGCGCTCTTCTTCGGAAGCGCAGGCGATCCCGACATGCGACACGGCTTCAGCTTCACGGTCGAGCGCGGTGACGGGCTGGCCAACATCTACCTGGAGGCCGCGGCCGGCGTCACCACGCTCATCCTCCTCGGCCGCTTCCTCGAGCTGCGCGCCAAGCGACGGTCGGGTGCCGCGCTCCAGGCCCTGCTCGACATGGGCGCCAAGGAGGTGGCCGTCATCCGCGACGGTGCGGAGACGACGATCCCGATCGGCGACCTGGCGGTCGGTGACCTCTTCGTGGTGCGGCCGGGCGAGAAGATCGCCACCGACGGCGTGGTGCAGGAGGGCCGCTCGGCGGTGGACGCATCGATGCTCACCGGCGAGCCGGTGCCCGTCGAGATCGGTCCGGACGACACCGTCGTGGGCGCCACGATCAACGCGGGCGGACGCGTCCTCGTGCGCGCCACACGCGTGGGCGCCGACACCCAGCTGGCCCAGATGGCCCGCATGGTGGAGGAGGCCCAGTCCGGCAAGGCGGCCACCCAGCGACTGGCGGACCGCATCTCCGGGGTGTTCGTGCCGGTGGTGATCGCCCTCGCCGCAGCGACCCTGGGCTTCTGGCTGGGCAACGGGGCGGGTTCCGCGGCGGCGTTCACGGCCGCGGTCGCCGTCCTCATCATCGCGTGCCCCTGCGCGCTCGGGCTCGCCACCCCCACGGCACTGCTGGTGGGCACCGGGCGCGGGGCGCAGCTCGGCATCCTGGTGAAGGGCCCCGAGGCCCTCGAGTCGTCGCGCCGCATCGACACGGTGGTCCTCGATAAGACCGGCACGGTGACGACCGGTGAGATGTCGGTGCGAAACGTGGTGCCCGGTCCCGGCGAGGATCCCGACCTGGCGCTTCGCGTGGCGGGCTCGGTTGAGGACCACTCGCAGCATCCGCTGGCGCTCGCGATCGCCGACGCCACCCGGGCGCACGGTGGCCTCCTGCCCGTGGACGACTTCCGCAGCGTCGACGGTCTGGGCGTGCGCGGCCGCGTCGAGATCGACGGCGTCGCCCACGACGTGGTGGTCGGCCGGCCGGCGTTCGTCGCCGATCACGCGGCGGTGGACCCCGCCCTCGACGCCGCCGGCGGTGACGACCCCGCGACGGTCGTGCTGGTCGCCTGGGACGGGCGCGCCCGGGCCGCCATCATGCTGAGCGACCGCATCAAGGATTCCTCGGCCGAGGCCATCGCCCAGCTGCGTGAGCTCGACCTCGACCCAGTCCTCCTCACCGGCGACAACCGCCGCACCGCCGACGCCGTGGCCGCCGCCGTCGGCATCGAGCGGGTGGTGGCCGAGGTCATGCCCCAGGACAAGGTGGACGAGGTGCGCCGCCTGCAGCGCGACGGCCGTGTGGTGGCCATGGTGGGCGACGGGGTGAACGACGCCGCCGCCCTGGCACAGGCCGACCTGGGCATCGCGATCGGCACCGGCACCGACGTCGCCATCGAGGCGAGCGACCTGACGCTCGTGCGCGGCGACCTGCGGTCGGTGGGCGACGCCATCCGCCTCTCGCGACGCACGCTCACAACGATCCGCGGCAACCTGTTCTGGGCGTTCGCCTACAACGTGGCGGCGATTCCGCTTGCCATGTCGGGGCTCCTCAACCCCATGATCGCGGGGGCCGCCATGGCGTTCTCGAGCGTGTTCGTGGTGACCAACAGCCTGCGGCTGCGGGGGTTCACGCCGCGGCGGTGAGATGCTGCACGCGGGTCACCCGCCGGCGGCGACCGGGATGGGGCGACCGTCCCGGTCCCAGGCGAGCACCTGCGGGTTCGTCGCGTCCGACGGCAGAACCGGGCGTCCGGCGGTCGGATTGTTCCGGATGACCTCAGCGTAGAACCAGCCGTTCTGAATCACTCCGTCGGCCCGTGGTCCGCCGGGGATCCTGACGGCCACGCGGGCGACATCGGATCTCGCACGACCGGCGACCATCGCGACCTCGGGGTTGGGACCAGCGGCGGGGTCCACGGGTCCCACGGCGCTGAGGCAGCGGACGACACGGGGGGTGCCGACGCCGGGGGAACAGACGTCCGGACCGGTGATCGCACCGCCGCCGCCGGAGAGCTCGACGATGCGTCCGTCGCGCACGCCGATCCGCACGACCACCGTCCCACCGTCGGCACGCCGGTACTCGATGACGTTCCGATGCCGCGTGCCGGCCGTCGGCGATCCGGCGGGCCCGAAGGAGTCGAGCGGCCTCCGTCCGTAGCTGGTGGTGCCGACGACGCGGATGCGGCCCGCCGGGTCCGGGTGACGGATGGCCGACGGCCCGGCGATCGCCGCGAGCGACATCTCCCCCTCCACCCGCACCGGCAGCTGCGAGCGCTCCGCGGGCACGTCGGCGCGACCGACGAAGGTCGTGCCGAGTTCACGCTCACCGTCGCTCGTTGTCGCGACGATCACGCGACGCACGTCGCTCGGAACGGCGGATGGATCAAGCCGCAGGACGAACTCCCGGGGTTCGCCGGATGGTGGGTCCACCCAGTCGACGATCGCCCGTGACGGAACCCGCGGTTGCGCCCGCATGAGCATGATCTGCATTCCACCCGCGGCGGGCGCGGTGACGACCTCGGTGTCGGCGCCGGCGGGCACGACCTCGGCGTTGGTCACGCCCCGGGTGAACGATCTGACCTGCGCCTGCGTGGTCGCCCGGAGCGGGGACGCATCCGTCGTCCCGCGCCACACGTAGAAGACCTGCGGTGTCCCCGAGCGGTGCGTCCGCGCGGCGGCCGTCCGCAACTCGGATGGTGTCGATGCCGTCGCGATCACATCGCGATCGGCGTCGTAGAGGCGCGTGCGACGATCCGTACCGAGGAAGGAGACCGGCTGCGAGCGGGTCGACGCGCCCGGCAGCCGCACGCGCACACGACCGGCCCCGGCGTCGCGCGCCACGATCTCCACACCGGCCGCGTCGGTGAACGCCGCCCGCTGCGCGATGCTCGCCTCCAGCCGCTTCTCCATGACCTCGACGCTCGCACCCGGGTCCGGCGTCAGCTCGAGCGTCGCGTCCATCCCCCAGTCGACGCGTGCGGGCGGGACGACCGGCACGACCGGCACCGGAGAATCCGCCGGCGTCGGGGGATCGCCCGCGCGCAGCAGCACCACGCCCATGATGACGAGCGCGACGAGCGCCGCCGCGACAACCGCGATGACCGGACCGATCCGCCGTCGTCCGGCGCGCCGCCCTCCGGCCGCGCCACCGGTGATCACCATGCGTGCCACGTCACGTGCACGACCGTCCGCTGCTGCGGCGACGTCGGCGCGGTGGTGACGGAAAAGGGCGTCGATCTCGTTCATCGGTCAGCCGCTTCCGGCGTCGTCGAGGTGACGGGCTCGTCCATCGGGCGGCGGCCGAGTCCACGTTGCGTGAGCTCACGGGATGCCACCGCGCGTGCACGGTGCAACCAACTTCGCACCGTGCCGATCGGCACGCCCATGGCCGCCGCCACCTCCTCGTAGGAGAGCTCGGCCAGGGCATGGAGAAGGAGCGCGTCACGGTGCTGGCGACGCATGCCCGCCAGGGCGGCCGCGAGCGCGATGCCCAGGTCACCGGCGTCGTCGTCGCCTGGATCACCGGGTCGCGAGCGGACGATGCCGTCCAGGAGCCGAAGCTCGTCACGGCGATGCTTGCGCAGCAGGTTGGTCGCGATACCGAAGAGCCACGGTCGCACCTCGCCGCGATCGGGGTCGAATCCTCCGCGTCCGGCGAACGCCGCGGTGAAGACGTCGGCCGTCAGATCGTCGGCGAAGCGCTCGCCCACGCGACGGGAGATGTAGCGGTGGATCGCATCGTGGTGACGCAGGACGATGGGTTCGAACCGTGACGGATCGTCCAGGGAGGCGCGCAGGTGGTCGTGGTCCGCGGTACCCATTCACCCTGATCTTGTCGCCGTCGGCCGACGAAGTTGCACCTGCGCCGAACCCGCTCACCCGGGCGCGCCCGATCCCATCGCCGCTCATGGCCGTACGCGCCCGTGCCGATGGACCGGGTATACCGTGCAGGGAGGCACGCTGGCTTCGCCGTCCGTCCATCACAGGGGTGCCACACGCACCATGTTCGCCGTCGTCCTGAGCGTCGCGGCCCTCGCGGGCACCACCGCCGCCGATGCGCGGCCCATCCCGCTGGACGAGGCGCGCACGATCAAGCTGCGCCACCCCACCGGGCTGCCGCAGGGCTCGGGCACATGGATCGCCACCACCCGCCGCGCGATCGTGGTGCGCTCCGCACCTGACCGCCGCGCGCCGGTCATCTCTCGACTCGAACGACGCGGCGCCAACAGCAAACGCAACAGCGTGATGGCCACCGGCGCCTACCGCGCACCGACCGGCGCCGACTGGGTGCGCGTGCAGTTGGAGTCGCGGCCCAACGGGCGCTCCGGCTGGGTGCCGGCGAAGACGGTCGTCCTGCGCCGAAACCCGCTGCGGCTCGTGATGCACCTGCGTCGCGGGACCCTGGTGCTCCTTCGCGGCGACACACCCATCCGCACGTACCGCGCCGGGATGGGCCGCACCGCGACCCCCACCCCCGTGGGCGAGTTCGCCATCTGGGACACGTGGGCCACCCCACCCGACTGGCGTCCGATCTACGGCAGCCACATCATCGCGCTCACCGCGCACTCCACCGTCCTCCAGACGTTCATGGGCGGTGACGGCCGCGTGGCGATCCACGGCGGCGGCAGCATCGGCCGGGTGGGCACCGCGTCCAGCAACGGCTGCGTCATCGTGGGTCCGGACGCCCTGGCGTATCTGGCGAAGACCCTGCCGCCGGGCACGTCGGTGACCGTCGCCGACGACTGACCGCGAACGGCGTCGGGCGCCGGCCTGGCACGATCCCCGGGTGTCCTCTCCCGACGAGATCCGCACCGCCATGCAGTTCGGCGGCACCTGGCGCCACTACCAGGAGCTGGCGCTGGCGGCGTTCGAGCGCGATCGCGCGACCGGCCACCGCGGCACCCACATCGTCGCGCCCCCGGGGTCGGGAAAGACCATCATGGGCCTCGAGATGGTGCGCCGGCTGGGCGCGCCCGCGCTCGTGCTCGCGCCCAACACCGCCGTGCAGGCGCAGTGGCTCGCGGCGGCCGCGGCGTTCGAGGCCCCGCCGGGGCTCGTGACCGCCGACGAGTCGGGGCTCATCTCCTGCCTCACCTATCAGGGTGTCAGCCGGCTGGACGACCCGGCGGTCGTCCTGGGCGATGCCGCCGAACGCCGCTGGGCGGAGGAACGCGCCCGGGCGATGGGATCGACCACCGACGAGGTGCTTGCCCGAAGCGCCGGCTGGACCGGCGAGGCCGCCCGCCGGCGCGACCGCGAGCTTGCGAAGATCGCCTCGACGCTTCGACGCGAGATCGCCCGCGCGGAGCACGGCGACCTGCACGTGGGACACCTGCTGGCCGACACGGTGCGCCGGCGCATCGACGTGCTGCGCGCCCGCGGCACCACCACCATCGTGCTGGACGAGTGCCACCACCTGGCGTCGCTCTGGGGCTACGTGGTGCGCGCCATCGTCGAGGAGCTGGGCGACGCCCACGTGATCGGCCTGACGGCGACGCCGCCGGGTGAGCTCACCCGCGACGAGGCGGAGCTCTACGACCACCTGCTGGGCCCGGTCGACTTCACGGTCCCCACGCCGGCCGTGGTGCGCGACGGGCACCTGGCCCCGTATCAGGAGCTCGCGCGACTCACGACGCCCCTCGACTCGGAGCTCGCCTGGCTGGCCGAACGCGACACCCGGTTCCGGGAGCTCATCACCACGCTGCACGAACCCGACGAGGACGACATGGGGTTCGTCGAGTGGATCACCCGCCGGCTTCGCACGCGCATGCGCGAGGAGGGCGATCCGGCGCGGGTCTCGTGGGGGTCGTTCGCCCGGCGCGAGCCGACGTTCGCCCTCGCGGGCCTGCGGATGCTGGCGAGCGCCGGGCGGCCGCTGCCCGAGGGCGCACCGCACGCCGAGGCGATCCGCACGGCACCCAACCTGGACGACTGGCTGGTGCTCCTCGAGGACTACGTGCTGCGCTGCCTCGACCCGCGTCCGGACGCACGGGCGGCGGTGCGCCGCCAGGCGATCGGCGCCGCCCTGGCCGAGCTCGGCTACACGCTCACCCGACGCGGGATCCGCCGTGGACGCAGCGACGTCGACCGGCTCCTCACCCGCTCGGCGGCCAAGTCGCTGGCGCTCGCCGACATCGTGGCCTGCGAACTGGACGCTCGTGCGACCGGCCTGCGGGCGCTGGTGCTGACCGACGCCGAGCGCGCCGAACGGGTGGCCGCCGACGACCTCATGTCGGTGCTGCGTCCCGAGGCCGGAACCGCCGTGGAGGCGGTGCGCGCCCTCGCGTCCGACGCGCGCACCGACGTCTGCCGGCCGCTGCTCGTGACCGGCCGGGGCCTTCGCTGCCACCCGGACGACGCCGACCGGCTGGTGGAGCGCCTGCACCCCGGCGCACCGGACCTGGGGTGGGAGCCCGACGAGGACGGCCTGGCACGCATCACCGGCGCCCACGGCTGGGAGCCGCGGCGCTGGGTGCCCCTCGCCACCGCGGCCCTGACCGACGGGCACGTGCTGGCGCTGGTGGGCACCCGCGGCATGCTGGGCGAGGGGTGGAACGCCCCGTCGGTCAACGTCGTCGTCGACATGACGGCGGCCGCCACCGGTGTCGCCGTGACGCAGATGCGGGGGCGGTCGCTGCGCCTGGACCCCGACGACCCCGACAAGGTCGCGTCCAACTGGGACGTCGTCTGTGTCGCCCCCGACCTGCTGCACGGCGACGGCGACTACCGACGCTTTGTCCGCAAGCACCTGCAGGTGTTCGCACCCACCGACGACGGCGAGATCGAGGCCGGCCCGTCCCACGTGCACCCGGCCCTCGGCCCCTTCGCACCGCCGGAGCACGAGCGGTTCGGCGAGATCAACAGCGAGCTCGTCGCGCGGGCCCGCGACCACGACGGCGCACGGCAGCGCTGGCGGCTCGGCACGCCGTATGCCGGCGTCGAGGTCGAGACGGTGGTCGCGCGCCCCCGGCGCACGGCGGAGCCCGTCCACGAACCGTGGACGCCGGTGGCGCCGCAGGCGGCCCCCGCCGCCGCCGTCACCGGTCCGCTGGCGCTCGGCGCGGCGGGTCTTGCGGGCGCCGCGATCGCCGGCATCGTCGCCGGACCGATCGGGCTGGCCGCCCTCGCCGCCCTCCCCGCCGCGGCCGGGTGGTTCGCCGGTGGACGCATCCGTGCGGCGCGGCGTCTGGAACGCGACCTGCCGCTGGACGCGGCCGCCGCCGCGATCCGCGACGCATACGTGGAGCTGGGCGAGATCGGCGAGCGGGCGGGGGCGTCCCTTGTGATCGAGCCGCGCTCGTCCGGGTACCTGCGCGTGTGGCTGGCCGAGGCGACGCCGGCCGAGGCGGAGCTGTTCTCGTCGGCCCTCGAGGATCTGCTCGACCCCTCGACGCCCCGGTACTTGGTGTCACGACCGGTGCCATTGGCCGGGGCCAACGCCGGGCTTCGGACCGCGTTCGGCCGGCACTGGAACGCACCGGAGTGGGTGCCGGTCCCCGCCGACCTGGGGCGCCGCCGCGACCGCGCCGAGGTGTTCGCCGCGGCCTGCACACGCTGGCTGGGGCCCGGCACGCTGGTCTCCGCCACGCGCAGTGCCGAGGGGCAGGCGGCGTTCGCCGAGGCACAGGCGAACGTGCGACCGCAGGAGGTGGCTCGCCGCCGCGTCTGGCGGTGAGTCACGCCGTGTGTTTCACGGCCCCTGTGCGGGGAACATCCACCCGCATGACGCGGCCATCCATGACATATCCGCCGGGTGGGCCGGACATGGTCCCGCCCACACCGCTTCCTGACCCCACGCCCATGCCCGAGCCGTTCCCCGGGCCGGTGCCCGTGCCCGAGCCGACGCCGCCCGCCATCCCGGAGCCGACGCCGGACCCCGTGCCGCCGCCGGAGCCCGACCCGATGCCACCCGTGGAACCCGAACCGGATCCCGCACCGTCCATCCGCGTCCGGCGCGGCCCCGACGCCGCCGTCTGGGTCGGCCGGCGCCGTTCGCACGTGCGGACTCCCCGCACGATGCGGCCGTCACGATGACGCATCCGCCGGGTGCGGAGTACGATCACCACGCGTTCCAAATCCTCTGAAAGGTGATGCATGAGCGACCTGAACGAACTCCTCGGCCGTCTGCCGATCGACCGGATCGCCCAGAGTCTGGGCGTCGACGAGGGCACCGCACGCGACGCGGTCGAGAAGGCCACGGCCGCCCTCGCGGGTGGGATGGAGGCCAATGCGCGGGACGAGGCGGGCGCCGCCTCCCTGCAGCAGGCGCTCCTGCAGCACCAGGACAGCAACCTGGGTGACGGCGACGTCGACATCGACCAGGTCGACACCGACGACGGCGACAAGATCGTCGGCCACGTCTTCGGCGACAACCGCGACCAGGTGGCCCAGCAGCTGGGTGGTCTGGGCGGCGGGATGAGCAGTGGCCTCATGAAGAAGCTGCTGCCGATGCTCGCCCCGATCGTGATGGGCTACATCGCCAAGCGGATGCGAAGCGGCGGCCAGCAGGCGCAGGCCCAGACGCAGCGCGCGGACTCGGGCTTCGGCCTCGACGACATCCTCGGCGGCCTCCTGGGCGGCAAGAGCGGCGGCGGAGGGGGCGGCAACATCCTCTCGGACGTCCTCGGCGGCCTGCTGGGCGGCGGGCGCCGCTAACCGGACGCCACGCGGTTCGTCCGGTCCCCTCGCGGTCGAGGGGACCGGACACCACTCCTACGCGGTCCCGTCCTTCTGGGCCGCGACCTCCTTGCGGACCTCGTCCATGTCGATGTCCCGGAGCTTCCCGATCAGCTGCTCGAGCGACGCCGGCGGCAGGGCGCCCGCCTGGTTGTAGAGGAGGATGCCGTCCCGGAACGCCATGAGCGTCGGGATCGACATGATGCCCAGCCCACCGGCCAGCTCCTGCTCGGCTTCGGTGTCCACCTTGGCGAACGTGATGTCGGGGTGCTTCTCGGACGCCTGTTCGAACACCGGGGCGAACTGGCGGCAGGGTCCGCACCACGCGGCCCAGAGGTCGATGAGGACGATGCCGTCCTGCTCGATGGTGGACTTGAATTCGGATGCTGTGAGCTCGGTGGTCGCCATGCGGTTCCTCCTCGCGTTGGTTGCAGATACCCCTGGGGGTATACGGTGATGGTAGCAGGATCGGCATCGGGACCACCACACTTGACCCCGCCGCCGCGGTCGCGTGCCCGCTCCGGTCGGGGGTCATCGTCCTCCCGGCGATCGGGGAGCGGCAGCGGGCTCGAGTGAGATCCGCGGCCAGTCCGCGAGGTCCTCGAGCATGCGCCGGTCGTGCGTCGCCGCCACGAACGTGGCTCCGGGACGCCCCCGGTCACCGGCGTGATCCGGGCGCTCTTCCCGTCAGGACCTCGGTCGCGCCTCTCCGTCACCGGGGAGCGCGGTCCCCGCCGCGACCCGCACCCGGTCGCGGCCGGCGCGTTTGGCCTCGTACAGCGCACCGTCGGCGCGGGCCATCAGCCGGTCGAAGTCGTCGCCGGCAGCCGCCTCGAACGTCGCCACACCCACGCTCATCGTCTGGCGCAGGTGGACGCCCGACCCCGGCAGCGGGATCTCGAGGTCCCGCACCGTCGCGCAGAGGCGTTCCCCCAACCCCGTGGCGGCCGCCAGGTCGGTGTCCGGCAGGAGGATCGCGAACTCCTCGCCGCCGATGCGGCCGATCAGGTCCGACTCCCGAACCGCGGCGACACACGCCCGCACAACCTCGATCAGGACGGCATCGCCGCCGGCGTGTCCGTGCGCGTCGTTGACCTGCTTGAAGTGGTCCAGGTCGAAGGCGAGCAGCGAGATCCGGTGGCCGTAGCGCTTCGCCTGAAGGAGCTGGTGCGACGCCTGCTCGACGAAGTATCCGCGGGACGCGACGCCCGTCAGGTGATCGACGTACGCCTGGTGCTCCAGATCCCGGCGCAGCATGTGGAGCTCGGTGATGTCGGTGGAGAAGCCGATCAGCTCGTCGGGGCGTCCCAGGTGGGTGAGCGGCACCTTGATCGACCAGAAGTGGTGGGTCCGACCGTCGGCGGAGAGCATCTCCTCCTCACCCGTCTGCTTGGCCTGGGTCTCGAACGTCGCCACGTCGAGCGCCGAGAAGTGGTCGGCCATCTCGGTGGGCAGGATCTCGGTCTCGTGCTTGCCGACCACCTCCTCGGGCGTCCGCCCGAAGAGGGTCGCGCACTGGCGGTTGACGTAGAGGAACGTCCGGTCCCTGCGCTTCATGTAGACCGACGCGTCGATGTTGTCGAGCACCGTGTTGAGCAGCAGGCGCTGCTCCTCCACGGTGCGTCGATGCGCCTCCAGCCGGCGTTCGAGCGCCCGCCGCTCGGTGACGTCGTTCGAGATGCCGCACAGACCCACGATCGCACCGGACGCATCGCGCACGGGCGCCTTGATCGACCAGTAGATGCGGGTCTCCCCGGTCGTGCGGACGAGGTTGACCTCCTCGGCCTCGATCACCTCACCGCCGTCGATGACCCGGCGATCATGCTCGTACAGGAGGACGGTCTCCTCCGGATCGAAGAACTCGTCGTCCTTGCGTCCGACCACCTGGTCCAGGGGGCGCCCGAAGAGCTCGCACACGAGACCGTTGGCGTAGAGGTACCTGCCCTCCCGATCCTTGGTGTAGACGAACGCGCCCAGGCTCTCGAGGACCGAGCGGAGCGAAAGGAGTTCGATGTGGTCGGCGTTGTGGGACATCGTCGGGGTGACGCACTGGAATTGTGCCATGCCCCCTCGACCGCGTCCTCGGGACCGGCAATCCGGAGGGTTCGTGTCCACCACGCGCCCGGTCCCGGCCCGACGGCCACCGCCCCACCGGACGTCGGCGGCGCCACCGTCTCACAAGACGTCAGCCGGCCGGGGCGTCGGGTGGTCGCAGACCCGATTCGATGGCGAAGACCACCAGCTGGGCGCGGTCCCGGGCCCGCAGCTTCACCATCGCCCGGCTCACGTGGGTGCGCACCGTGTCGGGGCTCACCACGAGCAGATCGGCGATCTCCTGGTTGGAGCGACCGGTGCCCACCCACGCGACGATCTCGCGTTCCCGGTCGGTGAGGTCGGCCATCGCCGGGTGCGGCTCGGCGGGACGGTCGCCGCGGAAGTGCTCGATCACCCGGGTGGTGACGCTGGGCGCCAGCTGCGAGCCGCCCTCGGCGACCGTCCTGATGGCGCCCAGGAGCGCCGTCGGGTCGGCGTCCTTCAGCAGGAACCCCGCCGCCCCCAGTCGCAGCGCCTCGAACACGTACTCGTCCAGCTCGAAGGTGGTGAGCATGACGATCCGCGTGCCGGCCAGGGAGGGATCGTCGCCCGCCCGGCGCAGGAGCTCGAGCCCGTCCATCCGCGGCATGCGGATGTCGCACAGCGCGACGTCGGGCGCGCGGCGGCGAAGCAGGTCGAGCCCCTCCTCCCCGTCACCCGCCTCACCGACCACGGTCATGTCGGGCTCGTAGTCGATGAGGGTGCGAAGGCCGACGCGCACCAGGGACTGGTCGTCGATCAGGGCCACCGAGATCATGCGCCGCCTCCCACCGGGACCGTCGCCCGCACCGCGAACCCGCCGCCGTCCATGGGACCGGTGGTGAGCGTGCCGCCCACCGCGTCCAGCCGTTCGCGCATGCCGGCAAGCCCCATGCCTCCTCCCGTGCCCGCTCCGGACGCCGACGTTCCGACGCCGTCGTCGACGACCGTGATGTGAAGCTCGGCCCCGGACCGGCGCACGTCCACGTCGACGTGCGATGCGTCAGCGTGACGCACCACGTTGGTGAGCGCCTCCTGGACCACCAGGTACGCGGTGGCGTCGACGTCGTCATCCAGCCCGGCACCGGTGGCCTTACCGCGGAGCGCGATCTCGAGCCCCGCACCGCGCATCCGGTCGACGAGGGCCGGCAGATCGTCGACGCCACGCCTGGGGCTCAGTCGCGCACGCTCGCCCGAGAGCACCGACAGCTCGGCGCGCAGCGCGTCCAGCGACTCGCGGCTCACGTCGCGCACCGCCGTCATCGCACGGCGGGCCGCCTCCGGATCGCGGTCCAGCACGTGGAGCGCGACACCGGCCTGCATCGCGATGACCGCAAGGCCGTGGCCCACACCGTCGTGCAGGTCCTGCGCCATCCGAAGCTTCTCCTGCGTCGCGACGCGCAGTGACTGCTCGGCGCGCACCTCCCGCCGGGCGACGATGGTCCAGCCGATCCCGGCGGCGGCGAACGGCAGGATGAGCGCCACCGTTCCCTGCCCCCAGGTCTGCCATGCGTCGACTCCGGTGATGGTCCGCCAGCGGACGATCATCCCCACCAGCACCAGCGCTCCACCCGCGGCGATGGCCGGAACGAGGATTCGTGGCCGCACACGCCAGGCCGCGACGAAGGCCGCCAGCGGCAGCGCGAGGTAGATCGGCCCGTCGGCGAAGTCCATCGCCGTGTAGAGGCCGGTGGCGGCGCCCGCCACGACCACCGCGTACGGGCCGACGAGCGCCGCCGACGGGATCTGCAGGGCCGCGACCACGCCGAGGAGGGTTGCCATCGGAACGTCGGGCACGCCGAGCCTGCGACTCTCGCTGACCGTGCCCGCCACCACGAACGCGGCCGCGGCCAGCAGGCCGATCACGATCAGCGGCAGGCGACGACGGCCGATGGGCGGGGTGGTCATGGCCCGAAGGCTAGATCGCCGGGCCGTCGACCTCATGCGCCACGCGGCGTACCCCGCATACGCAGATCTGCGTACAGCGGTACCGCCTCCCGCCGGATGTGCCGACGTGCCCCGTCGCCCAGTCTGCGACCCATGAACGAACCCCTTGTCCAGACCACCCGGCTGACCAAGCGCCTCGGCGACATCCTCGCCGTCGACGAGCTCAGCCTGACCGTTCGGCGCGGTGAGGTGTACGGGTTCCTGGGACCCAACGGCGCCGGCAAGACCACCACCCTGCGGATGATCCTCGGGCTCATCCACCCCACCTCCGGCTCCATCGAGATCATGGGCGGCGCACCCGGTGACCGCGACGTGATGCGTCGCGTCGGCGCCCTCATCGAGGGCCCCGGCTTCAACCCGTTCATGTCCGGCCGCGACAACCTGCGCCAGCTGGCGGCGTTCCGCCGCCTTGACGCCGGCGTGGTCGACGAGGCCCTGGCGCGCGTCGACCTGGCCACCCGTGCCGGCGACCGCTTCCGCGCCTACTCCCTCGGCATGAAGCAGCGGCTCGGTGTGGCCGCCGCGCTGATGGGCGACCCCGACCTGGTCGTCCTGGACGAGCCCACCAACGGTCTCGACCCCGCCGGCATGGCCGACATGCGCCGCCTGCTGCGGGCCCTCGCCGCCGAGGGCAGGACCGTCATCGTCTCGAGCCACCTGATGGCCGACGTGGAGGCCACCTGCGACCGGGTGGGCGTCATCAGCCACGGTCGTCTCCTGCGGGAGTCGTCGATCGGCGATCTGCGCGGCGCACGTCGCGTGATGGTGCGGGCAACGCCGCTCGACCGTGCGATCGCCGTCCTCATGGACCTGGCCGGCGACGACGGCGTGAGCGTCGACGGCGACCGGCTGATCGTCGACTGGCCGGAGACCGACACCGCCAGGCTCACCCTCGCCCTCGTCACCGCCGGTGTCGAGGTCCGCGAGATCAGCGCATCCGAACGAACCCTGGAGGAGGCATTCCTCGAGATGACCTCGTCCCCCCGCCCCATGGAGACCGTCCGATGACCGACATCGTCGCAAGCACCCGCGCGGAGCTCATCCGCCTTCGCCGCTGGCCCGCCGTGTGGGCGGTTTCCGGCGTGTGGTTCCTGCTCATCCTGCTGTTCGACTTCGTGTTCAACTACATCTCCTACCGCACCGGCAGCACCAACTTCGCAACCGACGGCGACACCACCGAGAGCCTCCTGCACGAGATGCTCCTGCCCAACCTGCCGTCGGCGTTCATCCAGGGCATGCCGATGTTCGGCGGGGCGCTGATGATGGTGCTGGGCGCCCTGGTGGCGGGCAGCGGCTACCAGTGGGGCACGTGGAAGACCGCCTTCCTCACCGGCCCGTCGCGCGGCTCGGTCGTGGGCGGCACCATCGTCGCCGTGGCCGTCTGGGTGAGCGCGGTCGTCACCGCCGGCCTTCTCATGCACGTGGGGCTCTCCACCCTGGTCGGGGCGATCGAGGGGCAGCCGTTCGAGCTGCCGGTGATGGGCGACATGGCCCGGTCGTTCCTCATCGGGCTGCTCGTGATGCTCACCTTCGCCCTGCTCGGCATGCTCCTGGGCACGCTCCTTCGCGGTCCCGCGCTGGCCCTGGGCCTGGGCCTCGTGTGGGCGCTCATCATCGAGCAACTGCTACGCGGGATCGGCGCGTCGCTCTCGGCGGTCACGTGGGTGACCGACCTCCTGCCCGGCACCGCCGCCGGGTCGCTTGTGGGATCGCTCACCGATCCGGAGGAGTTCGGATCGACCCCCGGCGTGCTGGACGCCCTCTCAGGTGGCCGCGCGGCGCTCACCCTCGGGCTCTACGCGGTGCTCGTGCCGATCGCGGTGGTGGCGGTGATGCGCCGGCGTGACGTCTCCTGACCACCGGCCACCACCCGGCCGTCCCGAGACCTCCGGTCGCCCGCGCGATCGGGGGTCTTGGCCGTTTCGGAACCTCGAGGACGCCGGACGGCGCCGGTACGGCGCCTACGATGCGCGCATGGCACCACTCACACTCACCGTCCGCGACGAGACCACCTCCGGCGACGTGCTGGCGGCGCTCGAGCTGCAGCTGGAGGCCGAACGCGTGTCGGTGCGCGAGCTCATCCGCGCCCGGGTCCACCAGGAGGTGCGGGCCCACAACGCCTCATCCGGCGCGCACTTCCACGGTCTCGTGCGTCCCACCGACGCCGAGGAGGACCTGAACGGCTACCGCATGCCCCGCGGCCGGCAGGTCGACGCCGAACGCCAGACCGAGGTGGCACTGTCGGCCTTCGAACGCGGGCATGTCCTGCTGCTCGTGGACGACCGACAGGTGGAAGACCTCGACGATGAGGTCACCCTCACCCTCGACTCGACGGTCACATTCCTGCGTCTCGTCCCGCTGGTGGGCGGCTGATGCTGGGACGGCTCTTCGGCAGGCGGGGCTCCGGCGACGCACGTCCCATCGCCGACACGACCGCCGAGAAGGACGCGGCCGTCGACACGAATCCCGACGCCGGCGACGACCTCAACGCCGTTGTGGGACGCATCACCGCCGAACTGGCCGCCGAGGACGGCCACTTCTACGAGCAGGCCAAGATCGTGCGACTCCCCACCGCCGCGGCGTTCCTCGGTCGCCCGGACGAGGAGCTCACCGCCGCGGCCCCGGAGCTCCTGCGGCTGGCCGAGCGGGCCGACCGGTACGAAAAGCGCGGTGTCGCCCACGCCCTCGTGGGCGCGATCGTCCGTCGGGGACGACCGTGGACGGAGGATCAGCTGACCGACCTCGTGGTCGCCATGACCGACGGGGCGACGGTCAGGGCGACGACGTACTGGTACGGCATCCCCTACAAGGGGATCCTCACCGCCGTCGGGCGGTTCCTTGACGGGACGCCACCGGGTGACGCCCTGCGACCGGCCCTCGAACGCGCGCGGAGCGTGTCGCAGCGCCCGACCGACGACTTCCAGGACGCCGACTGCCGCGAGGTGGTCCAGCGGGTGACCGCGATCCTGGTGACGGGCGAGGACGACGGCCGGGACGACGAGCCCCTCCTTCCGGGCTTGGACGACCCCTGGGCGCACGCGCTGATGGAGGCGGCGGGCACGTCGGCGTCCGCGCGCGCGACCCTGGAGGTGGCGACGGGCGCCACGTCGGCGCGCCGGACGACGACGTTCACCACCCGTGCGCGCGATCTGGTCACCACCCACGGCGACGAGGCCGTCACCGCGGACCTCGTCGCGCTCATGCGGGCGGTCATCGAGACGCGCGGTGAGGGGTATGTGCAGCAGATCCCGCCCGCCACCGGCGACGTGGTGCGCGGCCTCGCGTGGATCGCCGCGACCGGAGATCTGGCCGGCACCACCGGCACCCTGGCCGACCTGGCCATCGCCGCGTGGCGCAAGGTGCCCGGGTACGGAGCGCTCGCCCGAAAGGCCGGTGCCGCCGCGCTCACCGCGCTCGCCGAGATCCCGGCGGGCGCACCACAGCTCGCCCGCGTGCGACCGCACATGAAGGGCGCGCAGGCGATCGCCGCGATCGACCAGGCCGTCGCGCTCGCCGCCGAGACCCTGGGCGTCACGCGCGAGGAGCTCGAGGAGCGCGTGGTTCCGCACTACGGCCTGGACGCATCCGGGCTGCGCGAGGAGGCCGTCGGCGAGCACACCGCGATCGTGCGGCTGGACGAGCGGGGCAAACCCAGCCTGCGCTTCCGGGCGCCCACGGGGCGGGAGCTGAAGAGCGTTCCCGCGGCCGTGCGCTCCGACCACCCCGACGAGCTCGCCGCGCTGCGGGCCGAGGTGAAGGACATGACCGCCATGGCCACCGCGCAGCGCGTGCGGCTGGAACGTCTCCTCCTGGACGATCCCACCTGGCGACTGGAGGACTGGCGGGCACGGTACCCGGACCACCCGCTGGTGGGCGCGTTCGCCCGCAGGCTCATCTGGGTGGTCGACGGGACCGCCGTGCTGCCGCAGGCCACCGGCTTCGTCGGCGTCGACGGGGAGCCCGCCGCCGTCCCGGACGGCCCCGACACCGAGGTCCGCACGTGGCACCCGGTGGAGCGCCCGCCAGACGAGGTGCGCGCGTGGCGGCGACTGCTGGAGGAGCGCGGGGTCACCCAACCCTTCAAGCAGGCCCACCGTGAGGTCTACCTGCTCACCCCGGCCGAGGAGGCGACCGGCACCTATTCCAACCGGTTCGCCGCCCACGTGCTTCGCCAGCACCAGATGGCCGCGCTCGCCCGTGAGCGCGGGTGGTCGTACGCCCTGCAGGGTGCGTGGGATTCCCCGGACGAGACCGCCACCCTCCGCCTGCCGCGCTACGGCCTCACCGCCTCGTTCTACGTCGAGCGCCCGTGGGCAACCGAGGACTGGACCGACTCGGGCGTCTACAACCACGTCCTCTCCGACCAGGTGCGCTTCGACGACGGCCACGAAACCCTGCGCCTGGACGCCCTGCCCGTGCGGGTCCTCTCCGAGGTGCTGCGCGACGTCGACCTGTTCGTGGGCGTCACGAGCATCGGCAACGACCCCACCTGGGCAGACCAGGGCGACGCCCGCACCCGCGGCTACTGGAGCGAGTACGCGTTCGGCGAGGTGGGGGCCTCGGGCGAGGTGCGCCGGGACGTGCTGGAGCGCCTGCTGCCCAAGCTCGCCATCCGCGACGTCGCCCACATCGACGGGCGGTTCCTCGTGGTGCGCGGGACGATCCGCACGTACCGCATCCACCTGGGCTCGACCAACATCCTGATGTCGCCCAACGACCAGTACCTGTGCATCGTGCCGGCGCGCGGGGCCGACGCCGACCCGGGCAACGTCTACCTGCCGTTCGAGGGTGACCGCGGCCTGGCGCTCATCCTCTCGAAGGCCATGATGCTGGCGAAGGACGACCGGATCACCGACGCCACGATCCGGGCGCAGATCGGGCGCCGGTGACCCCGAAAACGACGAACCCCCGCACATGCGGGGGTTTCGTACCATGGGCGATACTGGGCTCGAACCAGTGACCCCCAGCTTGTCGAGCTGTCCAAGGTGACCACGCAGGGGTAGCCGAGGCCGTTCACCCCGTCCCGCGCGCGCATCACCATGTGACGTCCCGTGGAAACATGGTCAGTCCCGGCGTTCAGTCGGGTGGGGGTGACGGTGGGAAGTGGACGAGCGGCAACCGGCGGATGCCGACGTACTAGGAGGATGTGATGGGGCTGCTGGGTGGCGACAAAGAGGAGCGGGCGGCGCGCCGTGAGGCGAAGCGCGAGGCGCGCGACGAGAAGCAGACGCCGAAGGCAATCGAGGTACTCGAGAGACGTCGCTCGTTCCTGATCGCGCAGATCAAGAACGAGGGGATCACTCCAACGGGCGGTGCCCTAAACGACGGCGTCGAGAAGGCCGCCCATGCCCTTGTGTACGTCGACAAAGCCCTCGGCATCCTCCGCCGCGATGGGTGACGTCCACACGTGTTTCCACGTTGCGAGATCAACGCCGCCCACGGTGTTCGAGCTGCAACCGGTGCCGGAAGCGTTCGGTACGGTGCTCATGGGGGATCTGCGCCGTCAGTACCCGGACGGTGTGTCGCGCCACGGTGCCCAGCACCTCGCGCAGCCTGTCGGCGGCGTGAACGCGACGTCTGCCGCTGAGACCGTGATCGAGGCGGTGCGCCTCGGTGAGTTCCCGTCGATGCGGAGTCGGATGACGAGCTGGTTCGCGTGGGAGTCCCTCGACGCTGCACGGGTGTTCGCCCGGGGCACCGGCGTGCGGTGTGAGATCTGGAAGGTCGATGGAACCGTGGCGCATCGTGGCGACATGATGCTGCTGAATGGTCACGGCGCCATGCCTGTCGCACAGTCCCACCACCAGGCTCGTCGGTACTGGCGTGGTGAGGCAAACGAGTGGCAGCCGGCGACGTGGGAGCTGCTCGTGGAACCGGGCGCACGGGTTGTGGATCGCGTCGATGTCGTCGACCCGGCCGGCGCTGATCGCCTTGATGCGCTGGAACGCAGCATCCATGAGGTTCTCGCCCGACAGCTCGAGCTGCAGATGGCCGTACAAGGAGGACTTGATGGATGACGACACCAGAGAGGTCGAGCGTGAACTCGACGCGCTCGACCGAGACCTTCACCTGTCGCTCGCGGAGGACGGTGAGACGTGGCGCGCGGCGGCTCCAGGTCGCGGCGCAGACGTCGGGACGGCACCGTGGGCGACGGGCTCGACGCGGCTTGCGGCTGCGGAGGCTGTGCTGGCGGAGGTGCGACGGCTGTCGAATTAGTTCTTCTATGCAGGGAATTCATACCAGTTGGAATATTTGCGCCCCCTAATTCCGCGCCTCTGGTACGCTGCCCGCATGATCACAGTAGACGACGGTCGTGAGTTCCTCACCGATGCACATGAGGCACTTGTCTTTGCCCACCAGGGGGCATTCGAGATCCTCAACGCCGATGAGCTGAAGTCCCTCCGCCTGAGTTTGGGGCCTTCCGCAATGAAGAGCGTGGCGCACGACATCATCTGTGAGCAGGTCGGGCTGCGCCTGCCTGACGGTTTCGAGATCCGTGACATCGACGGGCAGAAGACCCTCATGCGTGCGGGACACAACATCATTGGACGGTTCAAGTGCCTGGCTCATGGAACGCCGCGCGCGTACGCGACGGATCGGCAGAAGTTGCTCGGGCAGCAGCAGTTCGACGAGCGGCTCACTGACTCGTTGGGCGGTACCCGTCCGGATGGAATCGTGACGATCGGCTACACGCTCCAGAACGGCTGGCACTTGGGTCGCGTGATCGTACGGTGGGATTGCGTTGGTTACGAGCCATGGAGCTTCGACCTACATCCGGATACGACCGTCATGAGCGAGCCGCTCATGATCCCGACTGCTGCACCGCGCCCAGTGCTCATCAAGGCGAAGAAGGTGCGACCGGCGACGGAGGTGCGGCCGGCCGCGGACGCGGCCGAGGGCCCTGACGCCACATGAGCGTCGACACCCTCAACGCTGAAGCCCTTCGTGTTGCGCGGGTCTCCCGCGGGTTGAGCCAGGTCGAACTCGCGGACGCCGCAGGCGTTTCTCAGGGACTGATCTCGAAGGCGGAACACGCCCTGATCAAGGTGGCCGGACCGCACGCCGCGGCGATCGCTCGCGCTCTCGACTACCCGATCACACTGCTCGCGCATCCACTGCCGTCGACGGCGAGTACGTGCGTCTTCCACCGCAAGCGGAAGACGATGCCCCTACGCCAGTTGCAGCAGCTCGAAGCAAACGTGGCCGTGAGGAGACTCAACGTCGCTCGCCTGCTCGATCAGCTTGAGTTGGAATCGCCCGATGGTCGGCGCTTCCATCAGATGGACATCGACATCTTCGGCAGCGCGGACGCGGTCGCGAACGAACTGCGGCGAGTATGGCGCGTGCCAGAAGGACCGATCCACAACTTGACCGAGCTGCTTGAGTCTGCCGGTGCCATCGTCGTCTACATGGACTTCGGGTCACGCAAGCTGTTCGGGATGAGTTGCTGGGCGACGGAGGATCACCCGCTCTTCATCATCAACAGTCAGCTGTCCCCGGAGGATGCCCGCTTCACCCTGGCGCACGAGACCGGTCATCTGCTGATGCACGAGCATCCGAGCACCAGCGACATCGAGCAGGAAGCCGATGACTTCGCGGGGGAGTTCCTTGCGCCACGCCGCTTGATCCGACCAAGCCTGCATGGCTTGTCGTTCGAGAAGCTCCCCATTCTGAAAGAACACTGGCGCCTTCCGATGAAGGCCATCATCAAGCGTGCAGAGCGCATCGGCGCGATCAACCGGAACGCCAGCGTTCGGCTCTACAAGCAGTTCAGCGCCCGCGGATACAACTCACGGGAGCCGAGCCCTGTCGCCACCGAACCAGCGACGCTCATGCAGCGAGTCGTCAGGTTCTATATGGATGAGCACGAGTATTCGCTCGAAGATGTCGCCGGGGCCGCGCGCCTCTATTCAGACGAGTTGTGCGCGGCGTTCGATCTCGATCGTCCGAAGCACCACAACACCAACGTTGTGAATCTCCACTCCGAACGGAAGCAGTAGGCGAGGCTCGAACGTCCAGCCGAACCGGGTGAGGGGGACCGCGGCGATCTGCCGGGCGCCCGCCTTGCGGGGACGCCGTCGCTGGCGGCGTTGGGCAGCTCGACCAGTTCTTGGGGCGGGCGCCGCAAGCACCGGTGTGTGCGGAAGCCCCGGATTCGGCATGGTCCCTGTCGGTTGGTCCTGGCGTTTCGGCGGTTTTCGGGACGGCTGATCGCGTTTTGTTCGCGACCTTGTCCCGGGTGGCCCTACCCTGCATGCCGAGTTTTCTCGGCGTGTGCAGGACGGAACCGGTGAGTGGGCGATACTGGGCTCGAACCAGTGACCCCCAGCTTGTCGAGCTGGTGCTCTCCCAACTGAGCTAATCGCCCGGGACGCGGCATGCTAGCAGTTTGACGGTCGCCCCCACCCCGCCGCTTGGTAGCGTGGACGGGTGACCGCTCCCGACGCCAGGTACCACGTCGGCATCGCCGGTGCGGGGCAGCTCGCCCGCATGACGTGCCTCGCCGCGTGGCCCCTCGAGATCAAGGTCGCCGTCCTCGGACGGCCCCATGAACCGGCGGCCCCGGTCGCCGCCGGGCTGGTGGAGGGCGACTGGCACGACGCCGACGCGGTGCGCCGCCTGGGCGAGGTCTGCGACGTGGTGACCCTCGAGAACGAGTTCGTCGCCGCCGATGCGCTGGCCGCGGTGGAGGAGGCCGGCACGCCGGTCCGCCCCGGCCCCGGATCGGTGCGCATCGTGCAGGACAAGGCGCTGCAGAAGGAGCTCCTTCGCGAGAATCACCTGCCGGTGCCGCGCTTCGCCGTCGCCGAGCACGAACGTGACCTGGACGCGATCGGCCGCGACCTGGGCTGGCCCCTCATGCTGAAGGCCCGTACCCTGGGCTACGACGGGTACGGCAACGCGACCTGCTCCGACATCGAGGCGGCCCGCGAGGCCTTCACCCGACTGGACAAGGGCGATGGCGTCCTGGTCGAGGAGTTCGTGCCGTTTCGCCGCGAGCTGGCGGTGATGGTGGCGCGGCGCATCGGCGGGCAGTGCGTGCCGTACCCGGTGGTCGAGACCCGGCAGGCCCACCACGTGTGCCACGAGGTCATCGTGCCGGCGCCCATCGACCCGCACGCGGCGGAGTCGGCGGAGGACGTGGCGGTCGCCGCGGCCCGCACCGCCGAGGCGGTCGGCGTGATGGGCGTGGAGCTCTTCGAGCTCGAGGGCGGTGCGGTGATGATCAACGAGCTGGCGCCGCGTCCCCACAACACCGGCCACTACACCATCGAGGGCTGCGAAACCTCGCAGTTCGAGAACCACCTGCGCGGCGTGCTGGACCTGCCGCTCGGGTCGGTGGGTCTGCGTGAACCGGTGGCCGTGATGGTGAACCTGCTGGGTTCACGCACCGGTCCGGCCGACCCCCAGATCACCGCGGCGCTGGCCGTCCCCGGCGTGCACCTTCATCTGTACGGAAAATCCGAGATCCGGGTGCGACGCAAGATGGGTCACGTCACCGCGCTCGGCACCACGATCGAGCATGCGCTCATGCGCGCGCGAAACGCCGCCGCCGAGGTGAACCTGTGAGCGTGCGGGTGGGGATCGTCATGGGAAGCGACAGCGACCTGCCGGTGATGGCCGCCGCCAGGGACGCGCTGGACGCCCTCGGCGTTGAGTCCGAGATCCACGTGGTGTCGGCCCACCGCACCCCGCAGCGGATGATCGCCTACGGTCCCGACGCCGCCGAACGCGGCATCCGGGTCATCATCGCGGGGGCGGGTGGCGCCGCCCACCTGCCCGGGATGATCGCCGCCACGACCATCCTGCCGGTGATCGGCGTGCCGGTGCGGGCGACCGCGCTGGACGGCATGGATTCGCTCCTTTCGATCGTGCAGATGCCCCGCGGGGTGCCGGTCGCGACCGTCGCCATCGACAACGCCCAGAACGCGGGGCTCCTCGCGGCGCAGATCCTGGCGACCGCCGACGCCGCGCTCGCCGAGCGTCTCACGGCCCACCGCGCCGAGATCAGGGCCGCTGCCGAGGCCGCCGACGCCGGCCTGGCGGCGAAGCTCGCCGACCGCGCGGGCTAAGGCGTCGTTGTCCGCACACGGCCCGGTCGCTGGGCCCGTTGGATGACCGCCCGGGGCGCGACGTTGGACAAATGGCACAAGCCCCCGCGGATGCGGCTCTAGTACAACTTCCGACGGCGCGGCGCCATCTCGCCGCAGCATTGGAACCCCGTGTCGCGCACGCGACGCGGCGCTCGAAGGAGAACACCGACACATGCCAGCCAAACGTTCACCGAACCTCGATGCGGCCCGCTGGGTGCCGACGCCCTCCGACGTCGGCACGACGGACCTCACGGATCCGCGTGCGTCGGTCTTCGGCGACGACGTGTTCGGTCCCGCGGCCCAGCGGCGTCACCTGTCCAAGGACGTCTACCAGCAGCTGAAGCGCACCATCGAGTGCGCCGACCCGCTCGACCCGGCGCTCGCGACCCCCATCGCCCACGCCATGCAGGAGTGGGCGCTCGCCAAGGGTGCGACGCACTTCAGCCACTGGTTCCAGCCGCTCACCGGATCCACCGCCGAGAAGCACGACTCGTTCTTCAACCCCGCCGGCGACGGCACGTCCATCGCCGACTTCAGCGGCAAGGACCTCATCCAGGGTGAGCCGGACGCGTCGAGTTTCCCCACCGGCGGCATCCGCGCCACCTTCGAGGCCCGCGGCTACACGGCGTGGGATCCGTCGAGCCCGGCGTTCATCATGCGAAACCCCAACGGTGCGGTGCTCTGCATCCCCACGGCGTTCGCGTCGTGGACCGGTGAGGCGCTCGACCATAAGATCCCGCTGCTGCGGTCGATCGACGCCCTGCAGCGAAGCGCCATCCGCGCCCTTCGCCTGTTCGGTGACACCGATGTGCAGTACGTCTTCACGACGATCGGTCCCGAGCAGGAGTACTTCCTGATCGACGAGCATTACTTCTACCAGCGTCCCGACCTGCTCAACACCGGCCGCACCCTCTTCGGCGCCAAGCCGCCGCGCGGACACGAGCTGGACGACCACTACTTCGGGTCGATCCCGGAGCGGGTGCTTGCGTACATGCTCGACGTCGAGGACACGCTCCTTCGCCTGGGCGTTCCGGTGAAGACCCGCCACAACGAGGTCGCACCCAACCAGTACGAGCTGGCCCCCATGTTCGAGGGCTCCAACGTCGGGTCCGACCACCAGCAGCTGACGATGCAGGTGCTGCAGACGGTGGCGCGCCGCTACCGCCTGGTGTGTCTGCTTCACGAAAAGCCCTTCGTGGGCGTCAACGGCTCGGGCAAGCACAACAACTGGTCGATGAGCACTGACACGGGGATGAACCTGCTGGACCCCGCCGACAACCCGTACGAGAACGAGCTGTTCCTGTTCTTCTGCACCGCGGTCGTGCAGGCGGTCAACAAGCACCAGGGCCTTCTGCGCGCCACGGTCGCGAGCGCCGGCCAGGACCACCGTCTGGGTGCCAACGAGGCGCCGCCGGCGATCATGTCGGTGTTCCTCGGCACCGAGCTGGAATCGGTGTTCGACAAGCTGGCGGGCGGCAAGGGCGGTGCGTCCACCCCCGAGTCGGTGCTGGGTCTCGGCACCCCGGTCATCCCCAACATCCCGCTGCACTCCGGCGACCGCAACCGCACGAGCCCGTTCGCGTTCACCGGCAACAAGTTCGAGTTCCGCGCGCTCGGCGCCAACCAGTCGACCGGCTTCGCCAACACGGTGCTCAACACCATCGTGGCCGAGGCGATCGACGACCTGTGCGATGCGCTGGAGGCCGCCGCCACCAAGGGCAAGTCGGTGTCGGACGTGCTCGCCAAGGTGCTGGGCAAGGCCTACAAGGCCAACCGCCGGATCGTCTTCCTGGGCGACAACTACAGCGCCGAATGGGAGAAGGAGGCCAAGAAGCGGGGGCTCAAGAACCTTCGCACCTCGCCCGAGGCCTTCCCGGAGATCGTCGCCCCGTCCTCGGTCGAGGTGTTCTCCCGCTACGGGGTCCTCAACCCCCGTGAGCTCGAGGCGCGGTACGAGGTCTGGACCGAGCAGTACACGACGACGGTCAACATCGAGGCCGAGACCTGCGCCGACATCGCCCGCACGATGGTGCTGCCGGCGGCCCTGCGCCACCTCGCCGAGCTGAAGGCCGCCGGGGTGCCCGACCTCGTCGATGAGACCGAGAGCCTCATCTCGGAGTTCGTCGAGGCCATCAGGGACCTGGACCGGGCGAACGTGGACCACCCGCCGGACGAGCCGTTCATCGAGCACGCCGTCTACATGCGCGAGACGGTGCGACCGGCGATGCACCGGGTGCGCCTGGGAGCCGACGCGCTGGAGCGGATCGTGGCCGACGACCTGTGGCCGCTGCCGAAGTACTCGGAGATCCTCTTCATCAAGTAGGCGGGTGTTGCCGCCACACGGCGCTCACGGTCCCCCGACTTTTCCGGCTCGGGGGACCGTTCGCAGTTCAGGGGGCACTTTGACATATGCAGAAGGCATGACGCTGAGGTTCCGTAAGAGACCGCGAGCGCCACGGTGACTAACGGACATGACCATTCAGCATCTGTCGTCTCGCTTCTCTCGTCCGAACGCCTTGGTTACCCTTCAATGGACGAGCACGCGAGGGAGACGAGGTTCCATGCGTGGAGCAGACTTCCGCTCTGATGGCCAAGAAACTGCGGGCAAGCGAACGCGGGCGTGAACAGCACCCCCGATGCTGATGTGCTTCTCGCACACTCGGCGAATTCGACGGGCATTGAGCAACCGCTCGACGAGCACCTCCGTGCGGTCAGTGAGCTGGCCGATCAACACGCCTCGGCATTCGACGACGCGGGGGTGGCCGCACGTATCGGCTGGCTGCATGACTTGGGGAAGGCAAGTGCGGCGTTTCAGGCCTACCTGCGCGGTGAGGGTGGTTCCGTTGACCACAAGGGGGCTGGAGCACTTCGTGCGCTCAGCGATATCAAGCGTGGGGGGATTCTCTAGGACCGCTGGTCATACAGGGTCACCATGGCGGGCTTCGTTCATTGGAGGATCACAGGCACTGGATGCGCATGGCAGACAGCGAGGATCGCCGCATCGGTGATCAGGTTGTCCGAAGGGTTGCGCCGTGCGTGCTCAACCCGCCGCAGGCGACGGCGCCGCATGAGGACCTCCACGCTGCGGCCCTGCGCGCCCGAATGCTTCTGAGTGCGCTCGTTGAGACTTCGGTCCCAGGGGCGGATTGCAACGATGACCGCAGGATCACCCAGCCGCAGCTCCGCCGGTCCCCTGGGACTTCGGTCCCAGGGGCGGATTGCAACACGTCCCCGCCCGTCCGGCGGGTGTGGGCGACGGTCCCCTGGGACTTCGGTCCCAGGGGCGGATTGCAACGTCGGACTGTCCGACAGCTACGAGTCCTACTACGTCCCCTGGGACTTCGGTCCCAGGGGCGGATTGCAACCGTGAGGACGGCCTGGTGCATGCCGAGGTGGTTGGGTCCCTTGGGACTTCGGTCCCAGGGGCGGATTGCAACCTGACCGATCAGCGTGCCCGCCGGGATGAGCAGGCGTCCCCTGGGACTTCGGTCCCAGGGGCGGATTGCAACGACCTTGCGCTCGCGCTCGCGTCGGACGAGGTGAAGGTCCCCTGGGATTTCGGTCCCAGGGGCGGATTGTAACCATGGGTAAAGCCAGCCATCCGCGTCGGGAATGAGTGTCCCCTGGGACTTCGGTCCCAGGGCGGATTGCAACGGCGCGTGTCTGTGCGTGGGCGCGTCGTGCCTTGGCTTGTCCCCTGGGACTTCGGTCCCGGGGGCGGAGTGCAACACGAAGGCCCAGGCGCGCTCGGCGAGCTTCTTGCTGGGGGTCCCCTGGGACTTCGGCCCAGGGGCGGATTGCAGCACGACGGTGCTGGACGCGTCCGCCAGATGATCGGTTCCCTGGAGCTCGGGCCCCAAGGACGGGTTGCAACGCGACACGCCACGGCGCCGGGTCCGCCGGCACCGACTTCACGCCTGCGGCGTCTGCCAGGCGGTTCGGCGCGTCCATCGACGACCTGTGCTGATCACCCGCGTCCCGCGGTCGTCCTCAGGGAGACGACCGCGGGACGCACATCGCGTGTCCAGGTGCGGGATTCACGCTCGCCGACCCGCCCGCCGGACCGGCGCGCGGCGACGGCGACCGCACCGCCCGGCCGCGACATCGTCACCGCATTGACACGGCGGCGCACACCGCCGCATGCCTACCATGGCTCCCGTGGTCCGCCAGCTCGTCGAGCACCCGCTCCTCCTCCTGTTCATCCTGCTCGCCGTCGGCACGGCCGTGGGACGCCTCAGCGTCCGCGGACTGAGCCTCGGGCCCGCCGCGGTCCTGTTCGCCGCGCTCGGGTTCAGCGCATGGGACGAGCGCATGGCGGTGCCGGAGATCGTCGGCACGTTCGGTCTCGCCGTCTTCGCCTACACCGTCGGCATCACCGCCGGACCGTCGTTCTTCGCGAGCCTGCGCTCCAGCACCGGCGCCGTCACGATGGTGGTCGGGACGCTCGTCGGCCTCGGCGGGCTGACCTACCTGCTGGGGCATTTCCTGGGGCTCGACCGCGGCACCGTCGCCGGCCTCTTCGCCGGCGCCAACACCAACACCCCGGCCCTGGCGGCGGCCACGGTCGAGCTGGGCGGGTCGCCCGAACCGACCATCGGCTACTCACTGGCGTATGTGGGCGGTGTGATCGTGATGCTGCTGGCCGCGGCCTACGCCCTGCGTCTGGGCGAGCTGCACCCCACCGCCGACGACCACGCGGTGCCGCCGGCGCTCTCCAACGCCACCATCCAGATCGACCGCGACGGGCTGCCGCCCGCAAGCGAGCTGACCGACACGCCCGACGGTCCGGTGATCTTCTCGCGGTACCAGACCGATGGTGTCGTCGGTCTGGCCGTGGCGGGGACCGTCCTGCGACCGGGCGACCGGGTGCTCGTGATCGGCACCGAGAAGTCGATCGCCCACGTGGTGCGGCGGCTGGGCCACATCTCCCCCATCGCCCTCAACATGGAGCGCAACGAGTTCGACTTCCGTCGGATCGTCCTCAGCCGCGGTGAGCTCTACGGGCGCACGATCGCCGACCTGCACCTGTGGCACCGCTTCGGCGCCCGCGCCACCCGCGTGCGCCGCGCCGACCAGGACCTGCTCGCCACCGACGACTTCGTCCTGCAGGCCGGTGACCGCATCCGCGTTGCGGCGCCCAGCGACCAGATGGGCGAGGTCGCCCGCTTCCTGGGCGACTCGGAGCACGGCACCTCCGACATCAACCCGCTGGGCCTTGCCATCGGCATGGCGATCGGCCTCGCCATCGGCATCATCGCCATCCCGATCCCCGGTCTGGGCGACCTGACCCTCGGTCAGGCGGCGGGCCCCATCATCGCCGGGCTCTGCCTGGGGTACTTGGGACGCACGGGTCCGGTGGTGTGGACGCTGCCGCACCAGGCCTCCGAGACCCTCACCCAGCTGGGCGTGCTGCTCTTTCTCGCCTATGCGGGCGGTCGCGCCGGATCGCAGGTGGTGGACGCCCTCAGCACCCCGCTCGGCCTGAAGCTCGTGGTGGCGGGCCTCGTCGTCACCCTCGCCCATGCGGTGGCCGTCGTGCTGATCGCGCGAAAGGCGCTGCACGTGTCGGGTCCGCGCACCGCCGGCATCCTGGCGGGATCCCAGACCCAGCCGGCGCTTCTGGCCTATGCGAACGAGGCCACCACCTTCGACCGTCGCGTCGCGCTGGGCTACGCGATGGTCTATCCGGTCGCGATGGTCGCCAAGATCATGATCGCCCAGGTCCTGGCGATGCTCTGAGTCGGCGGGGCACCCGCCGCTAGCGCGGTTCGTCCCACACGCTCGACCGCCGGGCCCGGTGCGCCCCGTAGCGCATGGCGCCGGCGAAGAGCACGAGCACCAGCACCGCGATGCCCACACCGATCGCCACCCACGGCGACCACACGATCGCGGCGACGACGACCCCGGCCACGAGGGCGGCGGCGACGAGGATCAGGATGGTGGAAGTGCGCGGTGTCACCGGGTCATCCTGGCATAGGCGGGCGAGCGGTCACCGGCCGCTGTCGCGTGGGGTGCCGACGCGCCCGCCGGATCGGCTCAGTGGATGCCGAGCGTCGGCGCCGCCGCCCGGAAGTCCAGGTGGGCCGCCCAGAACGCACCCGCCAGGATCACCTCGAGCGGCTGAGCGGCCGCGGCGATCGTGGGTCCGCGCCGCCCGTCGATCCGTCCCAGCTCGGTGCCCCCGGCGCGTTCCCAGCGGACCGTCCCCAGCATCCAGAGCCCCCGCTCCCGCAGCCGATGGGTCGGGACGTCCCCATCACCCACCGTCACGTCGATGACGTTGGCGGCGCGACGGAAGCCGTTGACCGGCTTTCGCAGGCGCACGCGCACGTCGCGCACGCGGAACTCGAGGCCCGCCATCAGATCCTCGATGACCGCGTCGGTCTGGTCGCGGTTGCGCTCGGGCCCCCACGGCACCGTGAACGGGTCGGCTCCATCGATGGTGAGCCGCGTCGTGGTGTCGGCCTCGCCCTCCAGGAGCACGGCGGAAAGCGGCACCCGCACGGCGACCGTCCGCGTCGCGCGGTCACCGGGCACATCGATCCGTCGGTCTCTGGTCGCTCGGCCGGCATCGCTCATGTGGTCTCCGATTCGGGTGCGCGTCGCGTCGGAGTATCCGCATTCGGCGGACGGCCGGGGTAAAGCGGTGACCAAAGCCGACGGGGGCAACGTTCGTCACGCATGGCGGGCGGTCGAATCGGTGACCACCACGACAACGGCCCTCCCGTTCGCGTCGAGGGACCGGTGGCGTTGACGCCCGCGTGTCGAACGCCCAACCGCGAATGCTAGCCCGCGATCATCTCCTCACGCTGCGCCGGGCCCCCGGGGAGGATGCCGCAACTTCAAAATCCTCAAGGGAGGACGAATGGGCATACGGATCGGCCGGAGGCACCTGGTGGAGGCACTCGCCCTCGTCACCATCGCCGCCGGCGCCTACGCGGTGGCGGGTGAGACCAACGCCCGCCAGAACACGACGCTCACCGCCTGCGTGGCGAAGAAGACCGGGGCGATGCGTCTGGTCGCCAACACTGCTCGGTGCCGGACCACCGAGCGACGCGTGACGTGGGGCGTTCGGGGACCGGTCGGGCCGGTTGGTCCCGCGGGTCCCGTGGGCGCGACCGGAGCGACGGGTGCGGCGGGTCCACAGGGCGCGACCGGGGCGGCCGGCCCGCAGGGCGCGGCGGGCCCGGCCGGTCCGCAGGGTGCGGCGGCACCGGAGCCGTGCCCCGTCGAGTCCACGATCACCGGCGGCGCCAGCGTCGACGTGTTCGCCCAGATCACCGACATCCCAGGCGACTCGGCGGACGCCGCCCACCCGAAATGGGTCAACACCGGATCGATGATGCTCTGCGTCCGGAGGACGTCCGGCGCGACGGTGCTGGGACCGCTGGTCCTCGACAAGTTCCTCGACCGCGCCAGCGCACCGCTGGCGGACCGATCGTTCACAGGCACCGTCATCCCCCGGATCACGGTCGCGGTTCGCAAGGCGGCGGCGACGAACGACTCCGCCGTCTACGCGTTCGACAACGTGGTCATCCGCTCGATCAACACCGCGTCCGCGGGCGTGATGCCGACCGAACGGATCACCTTCGCGTACCAGCGCCTCACCATCACCACGCGCGCACAGACATCCAACGGGACGTTCGAGCCGCCGGTGACCGTCACGTACGACTCCGGCCAGCCCCCGAGCTGATCCTGCGTCCGCCTTCGGCGGCGTCGCTGCGGTGGCGTCGCCGAAGGACTGTTCGGCGGGCGTGACGGTTGCTCACACGGCCGGCAATCCTGGGAACGACAGGAGGCGACGACCGGATTCGAACCGGTGAATAACGGTTTTGCAGACCGCCGCGTTAGCCAACTTCGCCACGTCGCCTCGGGGGAACCGCCCGTGGGGGCGAGAAGAGCGGATGAAGGGACTCGAACCCTCGACCTTCTGCATGGCAAGCAGACGCTCTAGCCAACTGAGCTACATCCGCGAGGTCGGCGGAGTATACCGCACGGGAGGCGCTCCGACGCCCGGCCCCGGCGTGTGGGTGCGGTCACCCATTTCCCGCAGATTCCGTGCGGCTATCCACCCGTCCGCAGGTACGCCAGCACCGCCAGCACCCGCCGGTGGTCGTCGTCGCCCGCAGGCAGCGAGAGCTTGCCGAAGATGTTGGTCACGTGCTTCTCGACCGCGCCGAGCGTGACGACCAGTTCGCGGGCGATGGCGCCGTTGGTGCGCCCCTCCGCCATGAGCGCCAGCACCTCGCGCTCGCGCGGCGTCAGCGCATCGACCGGGTCGTCCCCGGACCGGCCGGTGCGCATGATGCCGGCCACCACCTCCCGGTCGAGCGCGGTCCCACCCGACGCCACCCGGCGCACGGCGTCGAGGAACGCCGCGACGTCGCCCACGCGCTCCTTCAGCAGGTAGCCCACGCCGCCGTCGCCGTCTGCCAGCAGGTCGGCGGTGTAGGCGGGCTCGACGTACTGGCTGAGCACGAGCACCGCGAGGCCGGGGTGTCGCCTGCGCGCCTCGATCGCGGCGCGGATGCCCTCGTCGGTGAAGGTGGGCGGCAGGCGGACGTCGCAGATGGCGAGGTCGGGTTCCTCCCGGGCGACGGCGCGCAGCAGCCCGTCGGCGTCCTCGGCCGTGGCCACGACCTCCACCCCGTTCTCGCGAAGGAGCGCGACGAGCCCCTCGCGAAGGAGCGCGTTGTCCTCGCAGATCACGACCCGCATGGCAGTTCCACCCTCACCTCGGTCCCACCGTCGGCACCGTCCATGACGGTCAGTCTGCCGTCGATGGCCTCCGCCCGCCTGCGGATGCCGGTGAGCCCACCGCCTGCGGGGTCGGCTCCGCCCGGACCGTCGTCGCGGACGGTGAGGCGAAGCGTGTCGCCGTCGCGTGCGATGTGCACGTCCGCACTCGCCGCCGGCGCGTGCTTGGCGATGTTGGTGAGCGCCTCGGCGCAGACGAAATAGGCGCAGCTCTCCACCGACGGCGGAAGGCGGGCATCCCCCAGGTCACTCGTCACATCGACGGGAATGGTCATCCGGGCGGCGAGGGCCTGCACCGCGGCCACGAGGCCCCGGTCGGTCAGCACGGGCGGGGCGATGCCGCGTGACAGGTCGCGCAGCTCGGCGATGGCGGCACCGGCCTCGGCACGCGCCTCGCGCAGCAGGTCGGCGGCGTCGGGGTGCTCGGTCAGGCGCGACTCGGCGCGCCCCAGCTTCATCGAGAGCGACACCAGCCGTGCCTGGGCGCCGTCGTGCAGGTCGCGCTCGATCCGGCGCAGTTCCATCTCCTGGGCGTCCACCGTGTCGCGGCGTGTGCGCGTGAGGGTCTCGACCCGCTCGGTGAGCTCCTTGCGCTGGATGAGCGGTCGCAGCCCGAACACCCCCAATGCCGCCACCAGCACCACGATCGCGAGGCCGAGCATCGGCCAGAACGGCCAGAAGTACCCGCGGTCGGTCATGAGCCAGATGGCGAGGCAGGCGAGTGCGAGCCCGGCCGCCAGCTCGGCGCCCGCCTGCACGCGACGGGCGGCGTCGGGCGCGCGGACGAGGCGCGCCACCCCGAGGTGCAGGACGAGCGACAGCAGAAGGCCGAGCCATGGCCACATCGGCCAGAAGTACCCGCCGGTCGCCCACCAGATGATCGTGCACACCGCACCGACCACCAGGACGACGGTGGCGTGCACCGCGAGCGCGATGCCGGGTCGGTAGGTCGGTACCCGCAGACGGATGGGCGGCGCATCCTGCTCCGGTGGTGCCTCGCTCGCGCGCCGGCCAAGGAGGGCCAGCGCGGCGCGCGAGTGGACGATCGTGAGAAGCCGCAGCGCGACCACCGTGAGACCCGCCATGGGGATCGCAAGCAGCGCCGTGACGAGCGCCATGGGCAGCGTGTCGACGTCCCAGAAGACGATCCCCCAGCGCTCGGAGTCGGCCGCCCAGTACCAGATGGGCAGCGTCGCGAGGGCACCGGCCTCCGCGAGGAGCCCCAGTGCGACGGTCCCCGCGACGAAGCCGAGCACCGCATGCAGCGCCAGCCAGCCGGTGTCGCGCAGCACCTGCGGGTCGCGCAGACGCGCCGTGGCCCGCGCCCATCGTGACCCGGTGATGTCCGCGCGGTACATGCCGCGGATCGGCTCGCCCAGCGCCAGCACCGCGTTGCGCCGGTCGATCTCGACCGTCCGACGAAAGAGCTCGGCCGTCAGCAGGATCACCGGGATGCCGATGATGAAGATCGCGAAGCTCAGCGACACCGACACACCGGTGACGAAGACGGCGAAGGCCACGATCGACGAAAGCAGCGCGATCGACAGGTACGCCAGGTCACGGCCGGCGCGGACGAGGTGCTCCCTCATGAGCGCACCTCCTCCGCCATCGCGGCGATCGGCACCGGCCGCCGCCGCGGTGCGCGCACCCGCCACCGCCCGCCCAGCAGGGTCACCACCGCCGGCAGGAGCACCGCGCGGATGAGGGTGGCGTCCAGGGCGATGGCGCTCGCAAGGCCGATGCCCAGCTGCTTGTTGTCGGGGAGGCGCATCAGCGCGAACATACCGAGCACCACCACCATGACGAGCGCGGCGCTCGTCACCGATCCGGCGGTGGCCCGCACACCCTCGGCGGCCGCCTCGCGCGGGGAGCGTCCCGCCAGGCGCGCCTCGCGGATCCGCTCGAGCACGAGGATCGTGTAGTCCATCGAGAGCCCGAAGAGGATCACGAAGGTGAAGAGCGGCACCCAGTTGGTGATGGTGCCGGTGGACGTGAAGTCGAGGATGCCCTCGGCCCACTCGTGCTGGAAGACGAGGGCGAGGATGCCGTAGGCGGCCCCCACCGACAGCGTGTTGAGGAGCACCACAAGCAGGGCCAGCCGCCCCGACCGGAAGGTCACGGTGATGAGCAGGAACGCCAGGGTGAGCACCGCGCCGATGATGACCGGCGTCAGCGTGGTGAGCCGTGACGAGAAGTCGGCCCCGGCGATCTGCCCGCCGCCCACAAGCACACGCGCGCCCGGCAGGGTCGTGTCGACGGTGTGGCGCAGCTCGCCGCGCAGGGCGGTCGCCAGGTCCTGGGTCTCCTGGGCACCGCGCTCGGGTGTGGGGACCGACAGCGCGGCCGTGCGGCCGTCGGTCGACACCCGCACGGGCACGTCACCGGCACCGCCGGTCACCCGAAGCGCCGCGGCGCCCAGACGGTCGAGCCCCGCCCGCTGCGCCGGCGCGCCCAGATCCCGTCCGGTCACGACGACCTCGGTGGACATGGGCGATCCGGGGAAGGCGGCGTCGATCTCGTGGTACGCGGCGAACTCGCGCACCGACGTCGGAAGCGCCGACATCTGCGTGTCCGCGGTGCGCAGCGTGAGCGCCGGTGCCGCAAGGATGCCGAGCGCGGCGACGCCGACCACGAGCGCCGCGACGGGCCGGTGGGTCACCGCCTCGACGAACCGGCCCCACACCGACGGGCGCGTCGCGGCGCGGCGACGGCGAAGGAAGGGCAGCCGTCCCCGGTCGACGCGGTCACCCAGGGCGGCCAAGAGGGCCGGCAGCACGGTCACCGAACCGGTCACGGCGATCGCGACCACGATGATCGTGACGATGGCCATCGAGGTGAACACGGCCATCCCGCTGATGAGGAGCCCGGCGAGGGCGATCATCACGGTGAGCCCCGCGACCACGACGGCGCGGCCGACCGTGCGCATGGTGGTGGCGAGCGCCACGTGGGGGTCGGCGCCGGCGGCGCGTTCGACCCGCTCGCGGCGGATGAAGAAGAGCGAATAGTCGACGCCCACCGCCAGGCCGATCAGCACCACCAGCGGCGCGGCGGCGTCGTGGGCCGGGATGAGCTGCGAGACCGGACCAAGGAGGCCGAGCGCGGCGACCGCCGACGTGATGCCGATGATGAGCGGCACCGAGGCCGCCACCAGCGCCCCGAAGGTGAGCAGCAGGATGAGCAGCGTGAGCGGCAGCGAGATCCGCTGGGCCTTGGCGAGGTCATCGGAGAGCATCGCGTCGAAGCCCCGCATGATCGAGCCGTCACCGGCCTGGCGCACCTCGACGCCCGGGGACGCGGCGGCGAACGCGTCGACTGCCGTCACGACCGGCACGACCGTGTCGGTGGCGTCCTCGGGTGGGCCGCGCAGCGTGACGTTGAGGAGGGCGGTGCGTCCGCCATCGGTGACGAGGTCGGGGTTCTTTATCGGCCCCACGACATCGGCGACCTGCGGCACGTTGCGCAGGCGCGCGGTGAGGGCGGAGGCGGCCTGCGCGGTGGAGGCGGCTCCGTCGGTGCGCACCAGGATCATCTCGGTCGCGGGCGGGGTGAGCCCGGCGTCGTCCACGGTGCGCGCCGCGCGGCCGGACTCGCCGACGCCCTGTTCGACGACGGTCATCTTGCGCTGCCCGGTCATCGTGCCGGCCGCGACGCACGCGACGACGAAGGCGACCCAGGCGACGATGACGAGGGTGCGGTGACGTGACGACCAGCCGGAGACGGCGCCGATCGCACGGGTCAGGCGACCGGGGTCGTCGGTCGCGGGAGGGGTGTGGGTGGGTGTGGTGTCCATGGTGCACAGCGTCCTCCCGCAGCGATGCGAAATCGCTGGGGCACCGTGGCGTCGTGCTGTGCGGGGACCCGAGGGTTGGGGGTGGGGTTTCCCCCACCACGCGTCCGACCGGGGCGTGCACCAGCAGGTCGCTGACATCGGGTGCGCCACATCGGCGAGCGTGGTCGAGACGTTCGAACCGGACCCCGCGGACCCCGCCGATGCGATCATCACCACCGGCGATCTCGCCCCCGCACCACACATTCGACCCCGGCAGGAGTGACGGATCATGAAAGCCTGGCAGTTCACAGGAACGGGCGAGCCGCTCGTGCTCACCGAGGTGCCCGAGCCCACCCCCGGACCGGGTCAGGTGGTGCTCCGGATGCGCGCCGCCGGGCTCTGCCATTCGGATGTCGGGTTGCTGCGCGACGAGGGATGGCTCTCGATGCTCGCCAAACGTCCCATCACGATCGGGCATGAGAACGCCGGGGTCGTCGCCGAGCTCGGCGAGGGGGTCACCGGGTTCGCGGTCGGCGATCGGGTCGGCGTCTGCCCCACCACACCCGCCGGCGCTCCCGGCTACTCGTTCGACGGTGGGTTCGCCCCGCTGATGGCCGTGGACGCCCAGGCGCTCGTGCCGATCCCGGACGGCGTCGACTTCCTGAACGGCGCCGCGGCGACCGACGCGGGGATGACGGCGCACGGCGCGGTGATCGGACGCGGCCGCGTGACCGCGGGCGACACCGTCGGAATCATCGGTTTCGGCGGCCTCGGTCAGATCGGCGCGAGGATCGCGACCCTGGTGGGTGCCGACGTCTACGTGGCCGAGATCAACGAGGCCGTGTGGGACGCCGCACGCGAGGGCGGCGCGAAGGGCGTGGCACGCTCCATCCGTGACTTCGATGGGGTGAGCTTCGACGTGATCGTGGACTTCGCCGGGTTCGGTCAGACGACCGCGGACGCCGTCGAGGTCGTCCGGCGCGACGGTGTGGTCGTGGTGGTGGGCATGGGTGTGCTGGAGGCGACCATCAGCACCAAGGCGCTCATCCTCAACCAGTGCGACCTGCGGGGCTCCAACGGCGGTACCAGGGAGGACATCGCGGGTGTCTACGACATGATCGCGTCCGGCGACCTGCGGCCGATGATCACCCGGATCGGGTTCGACGAGATCCCTGATGGGTTGCGCAGGCTCGAGGAGGGCGGGGTGCGCGGCCGTCTGGTCGGCGAGTTCCCCGACTGACCGTTCGGCGGGCCGCTCAGCCGAGGAACGCGGCGATGTCCGCCAGGCTCTCCTCCGACTCGGTGAACTCGGCCGCACGGCGCCAGAACCCGTGGTCGACGTGGGGGAAGGTCGTCGTCGTCACGTCCGCCCCCGCCGCCTGCATGCGGCGGATGAGCTCCTCGTTCTCGGGCAGCAGGTGGTCCCGGCCGGCCATCGTCACGTGGGTCCGCGGCAGGGTGCCCAGATGCGGTGAGGCGATGGGCGCCAGATCCGGGTCGTCGGGATCGGGATCCGACCCGGCGTAGGTCTTCCAGTACCAGCGGCTGTGGCGGCGCGCGATCTCGTCGTCCGCATCCTCGTTTCGCATGAACCGGCAGGCCGGGTCGGTGAACGGATAGATGAGGATCACCGCCTCGAATGTGTCGGGGTGACGAAGCGCGAGCCCGAGGGCCAGGTTGGCGCCGGCGCTGTCGCCGATCGCACCCAGCCGGTCGGTGGGCAGGCCGTGCGCGGCGTCCCGCGACCGCAGCCATGCAAGCGCGGCATCCATGTCCTGCACGGCGGCCGGATACGGGTGTTCGGGCGGCCGGCGGTAGCCGACGGCCAGCACCGCCCAACCGGTGCGATTCGCCAGGCGCCGGCAGTGGGCGTCGTGGGTGTCCAGGTCACCGAAGCAGAAGCCGCCGCCGTGGGCGAACACCAGGGTGCCCGGTGCCCCGTCGGGGACGTACGCGCGCACGGGCACGCCGCCGGCGTCCAGATCGTCGACGCGGTCGACCCGCTCGCGCTCCTCACCGGCCGCCTCCGCCGCCTGCTGCCGGCGGTGGCCGGCGATGTCGGGCGGGGTGAACTGCGGGGACGTCATGTCGTCGTCGGGGCGGGTGGACGCATCGGCCCAGCCTACCCCCGACGACGACGTCGTGATCAGCCTCGGGTCAGGCCTTCACCCGCACGACGCGCGTGGCGATCGTGAGCCCCTTGATGGTGACCGGCTGGCCGGCCTTCGGCGCCCGGGCCGGGGTGATGAAGCCGACCGCAAGGCAGCGGTTGCGGGCGTTGAAGACGCCCTTGGTGAGCTTGAGCGTGCCCTTGCGGAGGGTCGCGCCGCGACCCATGGTGGCCGTCACCCGACCGGTGCACTTCTTGCCGGGACGGAGGGTGATCGGGGCGCGGACGTACACGCGGCGTGCCCTGATGACCGCCTCCTTCTGGGGCACCGGCATGCGCATGGCGACCATGTACCAGAGGTTGGTGGGGGCGGCGGCCGCCGGAGGCGTCGTCGTCGAGGATGTGGGAGAGGTCCCCGACTTCGGTGATGCTCCCGACGTGGGTGATGTCCCCGAGGCAGGCGATGTCCCCGATGGGCGCGGCGGACCCGGAATGGTCATGACCCACTCGATGGCGTCTTTGGAGAGGTTTCCGGCCGCGTCCCGCAGGCGCCCCGTCACGTTGTAGACACCGCCGTACTGGTAGGTGTGCTCGACGCTCAACCCCTCGGCAGTGGTGCCATCACCGAAGTCCCACACGCCGGTGAACGAGGACAGGGCGTCGTAGCCCTTGATGGTGAACGGGATCGGCTTGGTGGCGTCCACCGCCCCCTCCTCGTCGGAGGTACCCAGCAGAAGCGGACGACCCCGGTCGAGCAGGGCCGACTCGAGCCGTTTGCCGGCGTCGGGTCGAATCCAGATGGCGGCGACGTCACCCACCATATCCGTGTCGGCCTGAATGGTCGATGCTCCTGCGGGCACGTCGACCACGCCCATCCGTGCCCAGGTGTCATCCGTCTTGGAGCGTTCCAGGCTCGCCATGCGTCCGCCCTCCAGCCAGACGACCGGGATACCGGCTGCGGACGTGTCTTCCGGCACGTGGACGATCCTGATCGGGTCCGGCCGCTCCACCACGGACTGCGGCGCCGATACCGCCGCGGTCGTGAGTGTGGCCTCCATGAGGCGATGACGACCCGTCCCCGCGTCATCCTGCGCCCAGACTGCGACGAACGGTGAGTCGTTGGTGTTCTGGTATGACCTTGAATCGCGAACCACGGGGGTGGACGACGATCCCGCCTCCACCACGGTGAGCGGGGTTGCCGGTCCCCACGTTCCGGTCGTGGCCGATGGGTTCTGACGCGCCATCACGCGCGTCGCACCCGCAGGCCCCTCGAGCCACACCGCCGCGGTGCGGCCACCCCGGTTGCTTACGATGTCGGGGCGTGACACCTCGCCGGTTGCAAGGCGCACCATCGGGTGCCAGATGTCGAAGTCGTGCTGATACGCGTCGGGTGTCACCGCACTCTGGATCTCGGCGGACTGACCGGATCCGCGGACCCAGACCGCCTGCGCCATCCACCCGGGATACGTCCTGACGCTGGCCACGAGATCGCTGACCGGACGGGGATCGGCTGGCCCGATCACGCGGACAGGCGACCAGTCCTTCAGCACGCTGTTGCGCAGCAGTGTCGCCCGCACCTCGATGCCGGCAGGCTGATCTTCGGTCCACACGAAGAGTGGATGTCCCGAATCCGCCGAGACGGCCAGATCGAGGATCTTCCCCTGCGCGACCTGTTCAGAAGACGACCACTTGGACTCGAACATCGAGTCCCACTCGGCGAACCGGACCTGGGCTGTCTCGGTACCGGCGCCCTCAAGCCAGGTGACCGCCCCGTACTCTGCGTGTGCGGACGCGAGGACCGACACGTGACTGACGTCAGCGGCAGCCGGATCTGAGAGTGGTCGGGGTGCCGACCATGTGCGCGTGTCCGTGGGGCGTTCGGCCGCAACGAGCCGACGGAGGCCTGTCGCAGGATCCTGAATGGTCCACGCCGCAACGACGTGGCCGTCGCTCGACACCCCGACCGCCGCGGACTCCGTCGGGCCGGGGGTGACGGTTTCGGGCGCCATCCAGTTCAACGCGGATGCGCTGGACGCGAACCCCATCACGACGGCGGCAACCGCGATCGCCGACAACCTTCTCGTCTTCATGCCTCGGGCCTCCGGGCCGTTCGCTGATGCGCCCACGTCGAAAAACGGGGGCCAATCGCGCTATCGGCACGTGTCCGCCAGGACCTGAGTCCGAACGCGACATCAACATCACATCGCGGGGTTCATCCCCAGTCGGTCGTCGACTCCCCCAGCGCCACCACCGGGCACGGGGCCCGCTCTGCCAGCCGCGCCGTCCACTCGCGCAGGCACATGCTCTCCACCTCGGCGTGTCCCGCGTCCACCAGGGCCATCCCCTCGGCCCGGTCGGCGTCGTGGTACTTCAGGTCACCGGTCACGTAGGCGTCGGCGCCGGCCGTGCGCGCGGCGTCAATGAACGACGCGCCGCTTCCGGTGCAGATGGCGACCGTTGGCACCGGGCGGTCGGGGTCCCCCACCACGCCGTGCACCGCACCGTCACCGAACGCCGTGCGGCAGGCCGCCGCCAGGTCCCCCAGCGTGCCGGCGAACCCGCCGATCCGGCCCAGACCCACCGCCGGGTCCTCCGGTGACGGCGCGAGCGGCCGCGTGTCCCGAAGGCCCAGGAGCCCGGCCATCACGTCGTTCAGCCCATCGGCGGCGGAGTCCAGGTTGGTGTGCGCCGACACGACCGTGACCCCGGCGCGGATCGCCCGGGTCACCAGGCGTCCCACGGCGGTCCGGTCGGTCACGGCGGAGAGGCTCGGGAAGATCGGCGGATGGTGGGTGAGCACGACGTCGAACCCGTCCCGCTCGGCCTGGTCCAGCACCCGTTCGCGCAGGTCGAGGGCGACCAGCACGCGGGTGGCCGGCGCCGCATCCGACCCGACCAGCAGGCCGACGTTGTCCCACTCCTCGGCGAGGTTGGCCGGCGCCAGTTCGTCCAGCACGCGCAGGAGGTCGGCGACCGTGGCCGCCGATCCGCTCGTCGCGACCGCCGCCACTAGGCCGACTCGTTGTCCTCGACGGCCTTCTGCGCCAGATGGCTCGGCAGTCGCTCGTAGCGCAGGAACTCCATCGTGTAGGCGCCGCGACCGCCTGTCATGGCGACCAGGTCCGGCGCGTAGGCGAGCATCTCGGCCATCGGCACCTCGGCGCTGACGATCTGGTTGTGCCCCTTGGCCTCCATGCCGAGCGGCCGTCCGCGACGGCCCGAGAGGTCACCCATCACGTCGCCGATCGCATCCTCCGGCACGGTGATCGCCACGCTCATGATCGGCTCGAGCAGGACCGAGCCGGCCTTCTTGAGCGCCTCCTGCATGGCCATCGATCCGGCGATCCGGAACGCCATCTCCGACGAGTCGACGGTGTGGTGCTTGCCGTCGAAGAGCGTCACGCGCACGTCCACGACCGGGAAGCCGCCGATGTCGCCCTTGCGCATCGCGTCCTCGACGCCCTTCTCGACGGCGGGGATGAACTGACGTGGGATCGCGCCGCCGACGATCTTGTCGACGAACTCGAAGCCGGAACCCGACGGCAGCGGCTCCACCCGGATGTGGCAGTCGCCGAACTGGCCGTGGCCGCCGCTCTGCTTCTTGTGCTTGCCCTGAACCTCGACCGACCGGGTGACCGTCTCGTGGTACGGCACATGCGGCGGGTGCAGGTCGACCTCGACGCCGAACCGCCGCTTCATGCGGTCGAGGATCGACTCGACGTGCATCTGCGAGAGGCCGCCGACGATGAGGTCGCCGGTCTCCTCCTCGCGGTGGATGTCGAGCGACGGATCCTCCTCCTGCAGACGACGCAGCGCGCCGACCACCTTGTCCTCGTCACCCTGGTTCTTGGGCGTGACCGAGAAGCTCATCACGGCGGCGGGCAGGTCGATCGGCCGCAGGACGACCGACGACTGGCCGGTCGTCAGCACGTCACCCGTGGTGACGTCCTTCAGCTTGGCGACCGCGCCGATGTCCCCGGCGCCCAGTTCGCTGACCGCCTCGTGCTCCTTGCCCTGCAGGCGCATCAGCGCCCCGATGCGTTCCCTCGCCCCGGTGCGGGTGTCGACGACCTGCGTGTCGGAGGGCAGGGTGCCGGAGATCACCCGCAGCAGGTTGATCTTGCCGCTGAACTGGTCGGCAAGCGTCTTGAAGACATAGACGATCGCCGGGCCGTCCTCATTGAGCCTGATCGGGGTCTCGTCCCCGGTGGCGGTGTCGATGCCGGTCCAGGGGCCGAGCTCGCCCGGGGCGGGCAGCTCGTCGACGATGAGCTCGAGCACGCGGTCGGCGCCGAACCCGTCCCTGCCGCCGGCGGCGCAGATGACCGGGAAGATGCGCCGCTCGACGATGCCCTTCTGGATGGCCTCGACCAGCTCGTCATGGGTGATCTGTTCGCCGGCCAGGTACTTCTCGATGAGGACGTCGTCGGCCTCGGCCACGATGTCCATCAGACGTTCGCGGGCCTCGTCGGCCCTGGCGCGGTGCTCGTCGGGGATCTCGCCGAGGGTCCCCACCGGCCCGTCCCCGTACGTCGTCGCCTTCATGTCGATCAGGTCGATCACGCCGAAGAGCCCCTGCTCGGCGCCCATCGGGATCTCGACCGGGATGCAGCCGGGGGCCATCTCGCGAAGGGACGCCAGGGCGGTGTCGAAGTCGGCGCGCTCGCGGTCCAGCATGTTGACGACGACGGCGCGCGGCAGGCCGGCGTCACGGCAGCGTTCCCACAGCCGTTCGGTCACCACCTCCACGCCCTCCTGGGCGTTGACCACCATGAGCGCGCAGTCCGACGCGCGGATCGCCGTGAGGGCGTCGGCCAGAAACGACGGGTCACCCGGCGCGTCGATGATGTTGATCTCGGTCCCGCGCCAGGTGAGATGGCACATGGACGAGGCGATCGACATGCCGCGACGGTGCTCCTCCTCGTCGTAGTCGGTCACCGTCGTGCCGTCTGCGACCGTCCCCATGCGGGTGGTTGCGCCCGCGGCGAAGAGCATCGCCTCGACCAGGCTCGTCTTTCCGGTCCCGCGGTGCCCCAGCATCGCGACGTTGCGGATCTTGGACGGGTCGGTGTGGGCCATCGCCGAGCCTTTCAGGGTGGGTTGTCCTCGACCGCCGATACTACCGGCGCGCGGACGGCGATCGACCGCTCACGACGCGTCGGAAGGACGACCGCGGGCACCGCATCGGACGGTGTCAGGCGGCCTCGTCGGTGAGCTTGCCGCGCAGGCGGAGCACCGCCTTGGTGTGCAGCTGACTGACCCGGCTCTCGGTCACGCCCAGGACCTCGCCGATCTCGCGCAGGGTGAGACCCTCGTAGTAGTAGAGGGAGACGACGATCTTCTCGCGCTCGGGCAGGTCGGCGATGGCGTCGGCCAGCGTGAGGCGGGTCTCGGTCTCCCCCATCACCGACTCCGGGTCGTTGCCGCTGGTGTCGCTGATGGTGTCGATGAGGGCGATGGTCTCGTTGCCGCTGGAGCCCGCCCAGACCTCGTCCAGGGCGACCAGGGACGAGTTGGCGATCTGCGTCAGGGCGTCCTGGAACTCCTTGACCGACATGTCGAGCGCGGCCGCCATCTCCTCGTCGGTCGGCGCGCGATGGAGCTTGTGCTCGAGGGCGACCGACGCCCGTTCGATCTCGCGTGCCCGGGCGCGGACCGAGCGCGGCACCCAGTCCATCGAGCGCAGCTCGTCGATGATGGCGCCCTTGATGCGGGTGACCGCGTAGGTCTCGAACTTGATGCGGCGCTTGAGGTCGAAGCGCTCGACCGCGTTGATGAGCCCCAGCAGCCCGTACGAGATGAGGTCGGCCTCGTCGACGTGTGACGGCAGCGCCGCGCTCATTCGCCCGGCGACGTACTTGACGAGCGGTGCGTAGTTGAGGATGAGCTGGTCGCGCGCGTTCTGGTCGGAGTACTCCTTGAAGCGCCGCCACAGGGACTGGACGTCGCGGTCGGAGAGTTTCTCGCCGGACGTTGCGTTGTTCAACAGGCTCATCTCCCGCTCACTTTACTCACCGTCCGGGGTCGCCGCTGCGACCGCGGGGACTGTCGTAGGCGATCACGGCCGCGTCGACGGCCGAAAACGTGGCGAGCACGGCCCCGAACGCCGCCGCCGCCCAGTACGGTGACCGGCGCGAATCGAGCACCGTCGCCACCGTCATCACGCCGATCAGCCAGATGAGCGCCCGCCCGAACCGCCCCACGTAGGCGTGCCCCAGTCCCGGCATCAGGAGGCAGAGCACCACGGCCTTGGTGCGCAGCGACCAGCCGGCGATCCAGCGTCTCATTCGGCGACCACCGTCTGGCCCTGGCGTGCCCAGTCCACCGGGCCGTCGAACGCGAAGCGGGCCGCAGCGATGGTCGCGTCGCGGTCGTGCTCGGGATAGCAGTGGGTGAGAAGCAGTCGTCGCGCGCCGGCCGCGGCGGCGGTGGCCCCGGCATCGGCGCCCGTCATGTGGACGGGTGATGCGGCGGTCGCGTCGCCGTCACCGCACTCGGCGATGAGCACGTCGGTCCCGGCCGCGAGCCGCGGCAGCTCGTCGTTTCGCCGGCAGTCGGCGCCGTAGGTGATGGAGCGCCCGTCGCAGTCGACCCGGATCGCGTGGGTGGGACCGGAGTGCGGCACCTCCGCAAAGGTGAGCCGCAGCCCTCCCACCGTCGCCTCCGGACCGATCGTCTCGAACGTGAACGCGTCGTCCCACCCGTCGTCGCCGGCGAAGGCCGTCAACCGCTCGCGCAGGTCCCCCGGGCCGATCACGCGCAGCCGCGCACCCCGTCCCGGGCCCCACACCATCCAGACGCGCAGGGCGAAGAGGTCGACGCAGTGGTCGGGGTGACAGTGCGAGATGACGAGCGCGTCCAGGGCGTGCGGCTCGACATGGGCCTGCAACGCGTTGAGGGCGCCGGCCCCCAGGTCGAGGCACACGGTGGTCGACGCCCCGCTGATCAGGTAGGCGCTCTGGACCTCACCGGTCCGTGCGTACCCGGCGCCCACGCCCACAGGGGTCACCCGCAAATCGTCGCCGGTGTCGTCCGCCGGGTTCACTTCGTCGCCGTCGCCCACGACGCCATTGTATGGGCCGTGAGGGCCGATCCATGGTTCAATGCCCCCATGCCGACCAGGTCGATCGTCGCGAGCCTGCTCACCGCCGCCCTGCTCACGGCCGGTTGCGGTGGCGGTGCCACGGACCTCACCGAGGGGAAGTCCCCGGATCAGGTCCTCACCGAGGCCCAGGGCGCGGCGGGAAACCAGGAGCGGTTCCAGATCAACGTCGACGTCGCCACGACCGGGAAGCTCTCGGGCAAGGGCGTCCCGACCATCGTGACGAGCGTGCTCGGCAACGGCGTCAGCGCCAACGGGCTGGCATCGGTCAACGGCAACGACGTGCTGTTCGACTTCGAGGCGAAGCTGGCGCAGCTGCCCGACATGCAGGGCAACCTGACCAAGGTGGAGGATCGGCTCTTCGTCGGTGTGCTGGGGACCGATTACCGCGTGGATCTGCCGGCCGAGCAGGTGCGCCAGGTGCGCCCGTCGCTGCTTCCCTCCGGACTGCTGACGTGGATGCGCGCGCCCAGGGAGGTGGGCCGCGAGACCATCGATGGCGTCGAGACCGTCCACCTCACCGGCGAGGTCGACCTGAACGTGGTCAGCCGCGACACCCTCAACGCCATCGCCGCCTTCGACGACGTCCCCATCACCGAGGACCAGATCCGCCGTTCCATCCCGGAGCTGCGTCGGGCGCTCACCGAGCGCTCGGTGGACGTCTGGATCGGCACGGAGGACCTGCTGCCGCGTCGCGTGACCGCGAAGATGCGTTTCGACGGCCGGGTGAGCGCCCTGCCGGAGCTCTCGACCGGTTCGTTCGACCTGGATGCCGGGTTCTCGAAGTGGGGCGAGCAGATGGACATCACCGCGCCGACGACGGACCGAGTGCTCGACCCGAAGAACGCGCAGTCGGTCCTGGGCGGCTGAGGCCCGCATCCGGTTTCGGCCCCGCGCAAGCTTGGTGCCTGGCACTTAACTTGCGTGGCCCCCGAGTCTCTGCCCGGGCTGGGTATCACCGCGCCGACGACGGACCGTGTGCTCGACCTGAAGAACGCGCAGTCGGTCCTGGGCGGCTGAACCCCGCGCCCGGGTTCGGCCGCGCGCAAGCCTGGTGCCTGGCATGTAACTTGCGCGGCCCCCGGGTCTCTGCCCGGGCTGGGTATCACCGCGCCGACAACGGACCGTGCCGACGCAAGTTAAGTGTCAGGCACCAGGCTTGCGTCAGGCGACTTGTGTCAATCGGAGGTGCCGGACTCGATCCGCGTCACCTCGGCCACGTTCCTGACGTCGAACTCCTCGTCCCCGAACGGCTCGTCCAGGAACGCCCGCAGGATCTCGCGCCCCATCTCCTCGCTGGTGGCGCGCAGCGACATCACCAGCACGTTGGCGTGGTTGTACTTGCGGGCCATGCGGGCGGTGTCGGCGTCGGCGCACAGTGCGGCCCGCACCCCCCGCACCTTGTTGGCGGCGATCGACACGCCGGTCCCCGTCCAGCAGAACACGACCCCCAGGTCGGCGTCGCCGGACGCCACGGCCCGCCCGACCTGCTCGCCCACCGACGCCCACTCGTCGTCGCGCCCGGCCAGCGGCCCCACGGCCTGGATGTCGTGCTCCGCCTCACGCAGCGCGGTGACGACCGCGTCGGTCAGACTGCCGACCTCATCGGATCCCACGGTGATGCGCATGGGTCGACCCTATCGCCCCGTGGCCGGCGGGCTGCATGGAGGCGTCGCGGACACCCACTGTGACCGGCCCGGAATGTGTGGCGTAGACGCTGCAACGCGGATAATCTGGCCGCGACGCAGGCGAAGGAGCACATGATGGACCGATTCGTGGGTGCGCAAGAGGACATGGAACGGGGCCGGGGACGGTCCGCGGGGTCGTGGGCGCGTCGAACCGGCGGGCGGATGGCGTTCGTCGCCGCGGTCGGGGCGCTGGCGCTGGTCGGTGCGAACCAGGCGAGTGCCGCCCCACCGCGCCCGGCGGTGTCGATCGTCGCCCCCGCCACGTTCACGGCGGGCACGCCGTCGGTGGTGCGGATCAGGGTGACCAACCGCACCGCGCGGCCGATGCGCAACGTGCGGGTGTCGCTCCAGGCGCCCGGCGCGGTCGTCCGGCTCGCGGGCAACCGCACCTGGACCCGCGTCACGCTGCGGGCACGCGGCGCGCGCACGCTGGTGGCCCGTGTGACGCCGCCTGCGACGGCGAGGCCGCTCGTCTTCACCGCCCGCGCGGGCGCCGCACGCGCCGTCAAGCGTGCGCGCGTGGTCGAGACGCTGTCGGGCCGCTACTTCTGGGGCAACACCTACACGGTCATGGGCATCCGCTCGTTCGCCATGTACTTCGTGGACAACCGGTGGGTGTACCGCGGGTTCCCGGAGGGCGGCGGACTGCCGACCTGCACCACGCAGACGGCGGTCGACGACGGTGACGGCTGCCTGCCCTACACCTACAACCCGGTCACCCGGGCGCTCACCATCGGCGGTGAGCCCGCCACGTTCACCGACACGGGCACCATCGAGTACGACTCGTACAACTACATCGAGGCGAAGATCCCGGACGCCGGCACCGTGCTGGCAGGTGGGGGTACCGACGTGTGGCAGACGGGCCTCTGCCCGGGCATCACCTGCTCGTTCGGCCGGTCCGACATGACCTTCACCGCCGATGGCCAGTTCGGCGTGACCGGCTACGTGTCCGGCGGTGACCTGATGACGGGCGGGATCTTCACCGTCCTGCCGCCCGACAAGCGCGGCACCTACCAGGTGACCGCCCGCGGCACGATCGTCCTGACCTACGCCGACGGCACGGTGAGGACCAGGACGATCGCGGTCATGACCAACGATGCGGGGGTCGCCGACGCCACCGAGGGCGTCATCCTGGACGACTCACCGTACGTCGCCATCACCAAGTGATGCGCGCGACGGCCGCCGGGGACGCTTCGACGCCCCGGTGGCCGTCACCGCGTCCGGCGATCCGCCGGGCAGGAGGCGCCGCATCCACCGCGGCGCCCACCAGTTGGCCCGCCCCATCAGCCGCATGGCGGCCGGCAACAGGATCATCCGCACCACGGTGGCGTCGACCAGGATGGCGGTCGCGAGGCCCAGACCCAGCATCTTGGTGAGCGGGTCCGCGGCGGTCGCGAAGCCCAGGAACACCACCACCATGATGAGCGCCGCCGAGGTGATGACGCGTCCGGTGGACGAGAGGCCCCGCACGACGGCCGCGTCGTTGTCGCCGGTCGCGAGCATGTGCTCGCGCATGCGCGACAGCAGGAAGACCTCGTAGTCCATCGAGAGCCCGAAGACGATGGCGAACATGAACATCGGGATGAACGAGAGGATCGGCACCGTCGTCTCGAGCCCGAGCAGCGATGCGCCCCACCCCCACTGGAACACCGCCACCAGCACGCCGTAGGCGGCGCCGATGGACAACAGGTTGAGGACCGCCGCCTTGATGGGTACGACCACCGACCGGAACATGATCGCCAGGAGCAGCATCGACGATCCCACCACCGCGGCGATGAGCCACGGCAGGCGCTCCTGCACCCGGGCGCTCATGTCGAGCATCGAGGCGGTCTGCCCACCCACGTAGGCGCGTGCCGGCGATCCCGCCAGTGCGTCCGGGATGACCCGCGCGCGCAGGCGGTCGATGGTCGCGCGGGTCGCGTCGGCCTGCGGCGCGCCGGTCGGGATGGCGGTGAGCGTGGCGACACCCGTGGAGGTGGCCGGCGCACCGACGGATGCGATGCCGGGGTCGCGCATGAGCGCAGCCCGCACACGCCCGGCGGCTGCCCCGTCGCCGGCCGTCTCGACCGCGACCAGCACCGGGGCGTTGGCGCCCGGACCGAACCCCTGCGCCATCAGGTCGTAGGCGCCGCGCTCGGTGCGGGACGTCGGCAGGGTGCCGTCGTCCGGCACACCCAGGCGGAGCGCCGCCGCCGGGGCGGCCAGGGCGACGAGGATCGCGATGCCGACCAGCATGAACGCCACGGGACGGCGGGTGACCCGGCACGCCCAGCGCTCCCAGGCGCGTGTGCCACCGTCCACGGCGCCACGTCGGTGGACCGCCAGCCGGTTCACGCGGTGGCCGAGCAGGGTGAGCACCGCGGGAAGGAGCGTGATGGACGCCGCGACCATCAGCCCCATCACGAGCGCCATGCCCACGCCGCTCGCGGTGATGAACGGCAGGCCCGCGACCACCAGCCCGAGGATCGAGATGACGACGATGCCGCCCGCGGTGAGCACCGACCGTCCGGCCGTCGCGACGGCGCGGCTGACCGCGTCGGCCACCGGCATCCCCGCCGCCAGGTGCTCACGATGGCGGGTGACGATGAGGAGGGCGTAGTCGATCCCGACGCCCAGCCCCACCATGGCGGCGACGGCGATCCCGGCGCTGGGGAAGTCCATGACGCGGGCGATCAGCGGGATGATCGCCAGACCGATCCCCAGACCGGCCAGGGCGAGCAGGATGGGCAGGCCGGCGGCGACGATCGATCTGAACGCCACCAGCAGGATGAGCGCGGCGACCGCCACGCCGACCACCTCGCCGGTGCCGCTCGTCGGCTGCGTGAACGTGAAGTGCAGCTCACCGGCCGCCTCGATCCGAAGGGCGCGGCCGGGCGCACCGGCGCGTGCGGCGTCGAGTGCCGCGTCCAGCCGGGTGAGGTCGCGGGCGTCGAGCGCCTCGGCCGGTGGGTAGACCATGTCGGCCACCGCCACCCGGCCGTCGGGTGAGACGCGTGCCAGCGGATCGGCGACCGACCGCACGTTCGGGATCGCCGACAGTCGCGCACGCAGGTCCGCGGCGGCGCTCCTGACCTCGGGGCTGTCGAACGTCGCCGTGGACGCGCGTGGCGTGATGACGACCCGTTCGCTCATGCCGCCGGCCGCGGAGCCGGCGCGCTGCAGCAGGTCACCGGCGCGCTGTGAGTCGGCGCCCGGGACGGTGAGGGTGTCCTGCAGGCGCACGCCCTGCGTCACGGAGGCGCCGATGACGATCGCGGCCAGACAGAGCCACGCGACGATCACGGTTCGGGGACGACGGGCGGCGAATCGGCCGAGGCGGGCAAAGGGCGTGGACATCGGTCCTCCGGGGGCGGGACTGGTCGGTGTGCCTCGGCATCGTCGGCCACGCGTCCCGCCCCGCGCATCGGCGGTTCGGCGGGTTCGGGGCCGGCCGGAGGGATGGTCCGCGGATCCACCTTTCGGCCGATCCGCCCGGAAGCGTCGTCGTCCTACAATCCGCGCCGTGGCCGTCGTCACACATCCGTTCCTCACCGAGCCGCGCGCCCCCGGGGCGCCGCGCCGTGTCTGGCGCGACTGGGCGCTCGTGGGCGTCGCGACCGTGGCCGCGGTCGTCGAGGCGGTGCTTCGGACCGACCTGCCCCACCGGTGGGTGGTCCTCGCCGTGGCGCTCCTCGCGATCCCCTTCACGCTCTGGCGGCGCACCCATCCGCTGACGGTGGCGCCATTCGCGTTCGCCCCGGCGGCGGTGCTCGACATCGCACGCATCGCCGGGGGCGAGACGCGACCGATGGCGCTCGGATCCACCGTGGTGCTCCTGGTGATCCCCTACGCCTGGTTCAGGTGGGCCTCGGGGCGGGAGGCGATCACGGGGATGGGGATCCTCGTCGCCGCCGCGACCCTCACGCTCATCGCCGACCGCGCCGGGCCCGCCGATGTGATCGGCGGCGTGGCGGTCCTCTCGGCCACGGCCGCCATCGGGCTCGCCGTCCGCTACCGGCATCGCGCGCGGACGAAGGGCGTGGACGAGGCCCGCGCCCGTGAACGCGAACGCCTGGCGCGCGATCTGCACGACACCGTCGCCCACCGTGTCTCGGCCATCGCCATCCGTGCACAGGCCGGGATCGTCACCGCCGATCGGGATCCGGCCGCGGCGACCGATGCGCTTCGCATCATCGCCGACGAAGCGTCGCAGACGCTCGCCGAGATGCGCACGATCGTGCGCGGCCTGCGGGAGGAGGCCGACGATGCCGAACGCGCTCCCGCCCTCGGTCTGGACGACGTGCGCATGCTGGCGACGGACACGTCGGAGGGGCCGGCCGTGCACGTCCGGATCGACGGCGAGACCGCGACGGTGCCCGCACCGGTCGCCACCACCGCCTACCGTCTGGTGCAGGAGTCGATCACCAACGCACGCCGCCACGCACGCGACGCCAGCCGCATCGACGTGCGCGTGCACGCCGGCCGCGACGCCGTGGAGCTGGAGGTCGCCGACGACGGCGCACCGTCCTCCGGGCGCACCGGTGACGAGGGCTACGGCATCGTCGGCATGACCGAACGCGCCGAGCAGATGGGTGGGCGGCTGACGGCCGGTCCGCGGCCGGGGCGCGGCTGGGCGGTCACCGCGACGCTGCCCCTGCGGGGGTCGGGCGCGTGATCCGGGTCATCGTCGCCGACGATCAGGACATCGTCCGCACCGGGCTCACGATGCTGCTCGAGTCGCACGACGACATCCGCGTGATCGGGCAGGCGGAGGACGGCCGGCGCGCGGTCGACATGGCCCGCGCCCTGCGGCCGGATGTGTGTCTGCTCGACATCCGCATGCCGGTGATGGACGGGCTTGAGGCCACCCGCCACCTGGCCGGTGCCGACGTCGCCGACCCGATGGCGGTCGTCATCATCACCACCTTCGATCTGGACGAGTACGTGCACGAGGCCCTGCGGTCGGGCGCGCGCGGGTTCCTGCTGAAGGACGCGGGTCCCGAGCTTCTGGGCCAGGCGGTGCGCGCGGCCGCGTCGGGCGACGCCCTCATCGCCCCCAGCATCACCGCGCGCCTCTTGGCGACGTTCGCCGAGCGCGCCGGTGGGCGGACGACACGCGATCCGCGCGAAGCCCTGACCGACCGGGAGGAGGACGTGCTGCGCGCGGTGGCGCGCGGACGGACGAACCACGAGATCGCCGACGAGCTCTTCATCAGCCTCAGCACCGTCAAGACCCACGTGGCGAGCCTGATGGGCAAGCTGGGCGCGCGCAACCGGGTGGAGATCGCAATGTGGGCGTACGAGACGGGGCGGATCAGCGGCCCAACCTGATCGTCCGCCGGTCGGCTGCCCGACCACCACACTGCACGTGGTCCCACCGGAGCATCAGAACGGGTTCTCGATCCTCACACCATCGATGAGCGGACCGTCCGAGAGGTCCTCGCTCAATACCACCTCACAGCCGGCCAACGCGGCGGCCCGAACGATGAGCGCGTCCCAGAAGGAGATCCGATGGCGGATCGAGCAGGCGGCAGCGTCGATGACCACAGCGTCGTGGATGGGGACGGCGGCCGGCGACAGCAGTTGCAGCACGGTCAGCGCAGTCTCGGGCTCGAGCGGATGGTCCAGCTTCCGGGTGGCGACGACGAAGAACTCCTGGATGACCTGGGCACTGACGATCCACCCGCCCGATCGCAGAATCCCGAGCGCGGTTGCCTACTTGGAACTGTCGGCGCCGTCGAACGCCTACACGACGACGTTGGTGTCCAGGAAGACGCTCACCGCTCATACACGTCGGCCTGCCGCCAGGCGCGCCCCGCGGAACCGCTCGACCCGTGGGCGGCCTCCGCAAGCTGCGCGAGCCGCTCGCCCGCCTCGCGCGTCGGGTCGGCGCCGACAAGCCGCTCAAGATAGTCGCGGATCATGGCGTTCAACGAGGTGCCCGACTCGAGCGCCCGGATGCGCGCACGCCGCAGGGTCTCGTCATCCAACGTGATGGTCACGTTCGCCATCCGGGTGAGCGTAACTGATTCAGTGTGACACGGTTTCGGTGTCCGGAGCTTCTGCCCCAAGGACCCCGCCGTGGGGCGGCGACGCACGTTACGTGCCTGACACCACGGCGTGCGCGCACCCGCTCACGGGCTCCCGAAATGACGTGGGGCCGCACCAGGCGGCCCCACTGCATCACCCGCTGTCCGCGACGATCAGGCGAACTCGGCCATCACCGCGTCCAGACGCTCCCGCGAGGACACCAGGTTCTCCTCCGGCTGGTGCGCCAAGGGCGTCACCGGCAGGTTGTAGAACTCGGTGAGGGTCGGCTGGCTCTCGTTGATGTGGATGAGGCCGGTCACGAACTCCTGCCGCCGGGCGGCCTCCTCCAACAGGGCGAGGGCCGACAGCTTGTCGGTGGGGTCGTGGTCGGCGATCGCGTCGCCGGTCTTGGCGCCACCGGACGGCTCACCCTTCAGCTTGCGCAGCACGATCGTGGGACCGTCGTGCAGCTTGACCGCCTTGACGGTGCCCTCCTCCTGCTCGATCTGGATCTCCTCGAACGTCGGCACGAACGAGATGTCGTGCAGCGGGTCCTCGTGCTCCTTGCCGTACGGGTAGCTCTTGGTCGACTGCTCGTGGTTGTTGAACGTGACGCACGGGCTGATGATGTCGAGCACCGCGATGCCGTTGAAGTTCATCGCGGCCTTGAGAAGCGCGGTCACCTGCTTGGCGTCACCGGCGAACGACCGGGCCACGAAGCCGGCCCCGGCGATGATCGCCTCCATGCACAGGTCGAGCGGCATGAACTCGTTGACACCCGAGTACTTGAGCTCCTGGCCCTGGTCGGCGGTCGCGGAGAACTGGCCCTTGGTGAGCCCGTACACGCCGTTGTTCTCGACGATGTAGACCATCGGTGTGTTGCGGCGCACCGCGTGCTTGAACTGGCCGATGCCGATGGAGCCCGTGTCCCCGTCACCCGAGACGCCGAGCGCCAGGAGGTCGCGGTTGGCGAGCATCGCGCCGGTCGCGATGGACGGCATGCGGCCGTGCAGCACGTTGATGCCGTGCGAGTGGCTGAGGAAGTAGGCGGGTGACTTGGACGAGCAGCCGATCCCCGACAGCTTGATGACCTGGTGCGGCTTGAGCGACAGGTCGTAGGCCGACTGGATGATGCGGCTCGAGATCGAATCGTGGCCGCAGCCGGAGCACAGCGTGGACGGCAGCCCCTTGTAGTCGTTCTTTGTGAGTCCCGCCTCGTTGGTGTTGGGTGCAGCACTGGTGGCCATCAGGCGTTCTCCATCTCGAGGATGCGCCCGGCGACGAGCTGGGCGGTGAGGGGAAGTCCATCGTTGTGTGCGATCGAGCGCAGACGCATGGCGTGCTCGGGCGCGTGCAGGCGAAGGAGCGCGTGCAGCTGGGCGTCGGTGGTCATCTCGACCACGTACACCCGCTCGTGCGACGCGATGAAGTCGGTGACCTCCTGGCCCATGGGCAGGGCGCGCAGACGCATGTAGTCGGTCGCGGTGTCCGCCTTGTTGCGCAGCAGGTCACGTCCCTCGACGATCGCGGGGTCGGTGGTGCCGAACGCGATGATGCCGATCTCGGAACCCGACCCGTCCACCACCGGCTTGGGCACCACGGTGCGCGCCGTGTCGTGCTTGCGGGTGAGGCGGTCCATGTTCTTGAGCCAGTCCTCGGGCCGCTCGGAGTAGCCGGCGTTCTCGTTGTGGCCGCTGCCGCGCGTGAAGTACGCGGCCGCGGGGTGGTCGGTGCCCGGCAGCGTGCGGAACGGGATGCCGTCGCCGTCCGGGTCGCGGTAGCGACCCCAGTCGGCGCTCTTCTGGAGGTCCTCCGCCGTGAGCACCTTGCCGCGGTCCAGCGGGCGGTCGAGGTACTGCATCGGCTCGCTCATCCAGAGGTTCATGCCCAGGTCGAGGTCGGAGAGGACGATGACCGGCTGCTGGAAGCGCTCGGCCAGGTCGAACGCCGTCTGACCGAACTCGAAGCACTCCTGGGGCGTGCTGGGCATCAGGCAGATGTTGCGCACGTCGCCGTGACCGAGGTAGTAGGCCTTCAGCACGTCGCCCTGCGACACGCGCGTGGGAAGCCCGGTGCTGGGGCCCATGCGCATGACGTTCCAGATGACCCCGGGGATCTCGGTGTAGTAGCCGAAGCCCACGAACTCGGCCATGAGCGACATGCCGGGCCCTGAGGTGGAGGTCATGGCGCGGGCGCCCATCCAGCCGGCGCCGAGCACCATGCCGATGGCCGCCAGCTCGTCCTCCGCCTGGATCACGGCGTAGGTGGGCTTGCCGTCCTCGGTGTCGCGCAGCTTCGGGGCGAAGTCGCCGATGGCGTCCGCCAGGCCGGTGGCCGGGGTGATCGGGTACCAGGCGCACACCGTCACGCCGCCCGTCAGGGCGCCGATGCCGGCGGCGGTGTTGCCGTCGATCAGGATCTGTCCGGAGGTCTTGTCGAGCGCCTCGACGCGGTACGGGTCCTGCTTCGGCAGCTCGGTCTCCGCGTACTTCGCGGCCTCCTGCACCACACCCCAGTTGAGGTCGACCGCACGCTGCTTGCCACCGAGGTTGTCCGACAGCGCCTGGTGGATGGCGTCGAGGTCGATGCCCAGGTGGTGGGCGAGCACGCCCACGTAGGCCATGTTGGCCACGCGGTCGCTGAACTTCTTGTCGATCCCCAGGTCGGAGATCATCTGCTTCACCGGAACCGCGTAGAAGGTCACGTCGTCGCGGTTGGGCGTGAACTTGAGGTCGCTGTTGTAGACGCAGACGCCGCCCGGGGGCAGCTCGGCCACGTCGGCCACGATGGTGGCGGCGTTGAACGCGACCACGATCTCGGTGCCGTCGCGACGGGCGATGTAGCCGTCGCCGCTCACCCGGATCGTGTACCAGGTCGGCAGGCTTGCGATGTTCGACGGGAAGAGGTTCTTACCGCTGACCGGGATCCCCATCTTGAAGATGGCGCGGATCAGGGTGAGGTTGGCCGTCTGGCTTCCGGAGCCGTTGACGGTCGCGACCACGATGCCGAAGTCGTTGACCGGGTTGCGGTCGGAATCGAGCCGAGTGGAGTCAGAAGCTGACGGTGCAGCCGCAGTGCTCATTCACACATCCCTTGGGAGTTGGACCGGCGACGTCCGTTACGGATATTCCGGCGATCCTACTGAATGCGAACGTCACCAATCGGACGCATTCCCACGGCGCAACCCCTTGTGACATGTGGACCCGCACAACGGTATGAACGCGCACCGAAACCGGCCGTCCGCACCCGCGCCGCCGACGGATCAGACCGCGTCCAGCGTCGAACCGAGGTCCCGGCCGGCCGACGCCGCCGCGCGGCTCCTGCGGTGCAGCGTCCGGGCCGCGGCCACGCGACGACCCGAGATCGCCGCCGCCGGACCGGGCCGGCCGTGCAGGAACCCCTGGCTGTGCACCAGGCCGAGGTCGGCGACCGCCCGCGCGGTGCGTTCGTCCTCCACCCCCTCCACGATCGTGGTGATGCCGAGGTCGGCGCCCAGACGGACGATGGCCGCCAGCACGGCCTCGGCGTCCGATTCGTCGCCCACACCGCGAAGGAGCGACCTGTCCAGCTTCAGCAGGTCGACCGGGAGCGTCCGCAGGCGGGTGAGGCTGGACGATCCGATGCCGAAGTCGTCGATGGCGACGGTGACGCCCAGGTCGCGCAGCCGTGCGAACGCATCCACGCCGATGCTGTCGTCGGCGAACCCGCCCTCGGTCGCCTCGAGGATGAGCCACGGGAGCATCGGACGGTGCTCCATCAGGAGCCGCATCATCCGGTCGACGCCGTCCGCGTCGTGGACCTGCGCCCACGACACGTTCACCGACACGTGCAGCGGCAGGCCAGACGCATGCCACCGGGCGAGGTTCCGCAGGGCGTCGGCGAGCACACGCAGACCCACCGCCCCGATCGTCCCCGACCGCTCGGCGAGCGGGATGAACTCGTCCGGACCGATGCGGCCCAGCTCCGGGTCCTCCCAGCGCGCGAGCGCCTCCACCGCCACCAGAGGACGGTCGGGTTCGGACAAAAGCACGATCGGCTGGTACACGACGTGGAACCCGTCGAGGCGCTCGGCGCGCAGCAGATCGACGATCGCGAGCTGGCGCATGCGCCGGGCGAGCATGTCGGCGTCGAGCACCGCCATCCGGTTGCCACCCCGGGTCTTCGCCTCCTGCAGGGCGATGTCGGCCCCGCGAAGCGCCGTGCCCGGGGCGCCTCGCGCGCGCACGGCGCCACGCCCACGCTCACCGTGACCGCCGCGAAGCGCGGGTCGCCACCGGCCGAAAGGACGCGTCCGGCGAGGACCACCGGGTCGTCCGGGATGCCGGACGGGACGAAGATCACGAACTCGTCACCGCCGATCCGTCCGAGGTGGGCGCGGTCCGGCACCACCCCGCGCAGCCGGTCGGCGAACGCCCGCAGGAGGTCGTCGCCCGCCTGATGGCCGTGGCGGTCGTTCACCTCCTTGAACCGGTCGAGGTCCATGATGAGCGTGGTGCCCTCGAGCGCCGCCAGCCGGCGGGTGATCGCCCGACGGTTGCCGAGTCCGGTCAGCGGGTCGGTGAACGCGTACTCGCGAAGACGCGTCGTGAGGGTCCGCGTGCTCGCCCGCACCAGAAGCAGCCGGATCGCCACGAGCGTCGCGGCGGCGATCAACAGGCCGACCGACACGCCGCGAAGCGGCGGGCGGAAGGCCACCGGGGCGCACGCGACCCATGCGACGCTCACGATCAGCGCGGGAAGGACGAGCTCGTGCTGGTCCCAGTGCTCGTCGGGCTCGCGCTCCCCACCCGCCGGACGGGCCTGCGCCACCGGCATCAGGAGGATGGCGAGCACGAGGAGCGCCGGACCGATGCGCTGGTCGTGCGGATTTTCGATGATGCCCACCGACCAGAACATCACCGCCGCGGCCAGCGTGACCGTGGCGGGCGCGAGCCACCGCACGCCCGGATCGCGCGTCCGCGCCGCGGCGCTCACCTGCCCGGCCGCGGTGAGCGCGAGACACGTGACGAAGAGCACCGAGTAGGCGACCGCCCAGCCGGACACGTCGCGACGTTCGAGCAGCGGACCCAGCAGGAAGCACCAGTGCACGGTGACCGCGGCGAGCGCGATCATCACCGCGTCCAGCGAGACGCGCAGGGTCGCGACGCGGTCGATCGTCCGCAGCGTCGGGCCCATCACCACCAGCGACACGGCGACGGTCCCGGGGAGCAACAGCACGAAGAGCACGTCCGCCGGTGAGAAGACCGCATCCCACGACGGCCTGATCCGGGTGAGGAGCTCCGAGACGTGACCGATCCCCCAGAGCGCGATCGCGACCGCGATCAACCGGCCGAACGGTGGTCCCAGCCCGCGACGTGCGCTGCGCCACACGAGGGCCGCCGAGACGAAGAACGCGGGCGGCAGGAGGTACCCACCGACCGACAGCGGCACCACGAGCACGACGGCGCCGGCCGCGACGGCGAGCGCGATCAGCGTGATGCGACCCGCGCGACCCGACTCCCAAACCCCCGTTGTCGCAGCGCTCGCCAGCACCACCATCACCGTCCCGTCGACCTCCGTATCGTACGCACGCTCCGCCCGCCGTGATGACGACGACCACCCGATCGCGACCCGGGACGGCGTGGGGTTCGGGCCGAACAGGCGGGGACATTGCACATACGTGGTGGACTAAGCTGGCCGGCGATGATCCTTCGCGCAGGCACCTTCGGCCCCGTGGCCACCAACACGTACATCGTCGCCACCGGCCAGGGTGGTGAGGCCATGATCATCGATCCCGCCGCCGGCAGCGAGCACTGGATCCGCGAGACGCTCTCGCGGATCGGGGCCACGCCGGTGCGCGTGCTCGACACCCACGGCCACTGGGACCACGTCGTCGAGAACCACGTGTGGGCCGACGCCGGCCTGCCGGTGTGGGTCGGGCGCGGCGACGAGGAGTGGCTCGAGGCGCCCGCCCCGTTCAACCCGGCGCTCTTCGGCTTCCCGCCCCCCACGCCCGGCGTGACGCCCGAGCGGGTGCTGGAGGAGGGCGAGGTCGTCGAGCTCGGCGACCTGCGGTTCCGCATCCTTGCGACTCCCGGGCACTCCCCCGGTTGCCAGGTCGCCTACGAGGAGGCCCATGGCGTCGCCATCGTCGGCGACCTGGTGTTCGCGCAGGGGATCGGCCGCACCGACTTCCCCGGAAGCGACCCGCACGACATGGTCCGCAGCCTCGAACGCATCTTCGCCGAGCTGCCGCCCGAGACCCTCATCTTCCCCGGCCACGGCCCCTGGAACGTCACCCTGGAGTCGGCCGAGCCCTACGCACGGATGTTCATGTGAGCCCCACACGCGACGACATCATCACCGCACTGCGGGAGGTCATCGACCCGGAGCTCCACCGCAGCATCGTCGACCTCGGCATGGTGGGCGACGTCACGGTGGACGGCGGGCGGGTGGCCATCACCATCAAGCTCACCATCGCCGGCTGTCCGCTCAAGGCCGAGATCCAACGACGGGTCTCCGCGGCCATCGGCCGGATAAAGGGCATCGAGACGCTGCACGTCGGCCTGGACACGATGACCGACGAGGAGCGCATGGCCATGCGCGGCGACCTCGGGCTCATCGGCGGCGAGAACCGGCCCTCCCCGTTCGCGCAGGGCGCGCGCACCCGCGTCATCCTGATCGCCTCCGGCAAGGGCGGCGTGGGCAAGTCGAGCATCACCGCCAACCTGGCCGTGGCCCTCGCCGAGCGCGGCCACACGGTCGGCCTGCTGGACGCCGACGTCTACGGGTACTCGATCCCGCGGATGATGGGCACCAACCAGACCCCGACGATGCTCGACGACGACCTGATCCTGCCGGTCGAGTCGCACGGGGTGCGCCTCATGTCGGTGGGGTTCATGGCCGGCGACGACCAGCCGGTCATCTGGCGCGGCCCCATGCTCCACAAGGCGCTCAAGAGCTTCGTGACCGAGGTCTTCTGGGACGACCCCGACTACCTGCTGGTCGACCTGCCCCCGGGCACGGGCGACGTGAGCCTCTCGCTGTCCACGCTGGCGCCCACGGCGCAGATGGTCATCGTCACCACGCCGCAGCTGACCGCGCAGCGGGTGGCGCGTCGTGCCGCCGCGATGGCGACGCGCGTCAACATCGGCCTTCTGGGCGTCGTCGAGAACATGAGCTGGTTCGAGGCCCCCGACACCGGCGTGCGCTACGAGATCCTCGCCGGCGGCGGCGGGGCGATCCTCGCCGAGGAGCTGCGGGTGCCGCTCATCGGGCAGATCCCGATGGAGTCCGAGGTGGCGCGGGCCGGTGACGAGGGGACCCCGGTCGTGCTGTCGCGTCCGGACGCCCCCGCCGCACGTGCGCTGTCGGTCACGGCCGATGCCCTGATCGAGCTGGCACCGGTCGCCGCACGCGTGTAGGGCCCGGCGCCCGGCATGTGTCCCGGCCGCGCCATGCCGGACCACGCGAGGGACCTCCGGCGGCTACCCTGCCCGTCATGGAGGCGCGCGAACCGATCCCCGAGGCCGCGATCGCGCCCACCGGTGACGGCGGCGCCGAGCCGGCGTCGGACGGCTGGTTCGTCCTGAACACGCGTGACGCGCAGTGGCTCGACGGACCATGGGGTGCGTACACCCGTTTCGAGGGCCGAGACCATCCGTTCGAACGAATCGGGCTCAACATCGGTGTGCTGCAGCCCGGGCAGCCGGCGTGCATGTACCACGCCGAGGACGAGCAGGAGGACTTCCTCGTGCTGTCCGGCCGGGCGACCCTGATCGTGGAGGGCGAGGAGCGGATCGTCCAGGCATGGGACCTCGTGCACTGCCCGCCGTGGACGGCGCACGTGTTCGTGGGTGCCGGTGACGGCCCCTGCACCATCCTGGCGCTCGGCACCCGCAGCGGCGGCGACTGTGTCTACCCGGTCGACCCCGTCGCCACCCGCCATGGCGCGGAGGTCGCCACCCAGACCGCCGAGCCCGGTGAGGCGTGCGCCGCACACCCCGAATCCCGCCCAGTCCCGTTCGATCCGAGGTGGCTTCCGTGAACATCACACCCCGCGTGCTTCCGTTCCTGGCCGCGCTCGTCCTGATCGCCGGCTGCGGCGGCGAGGGCGGTGACACCACCACCGCCCCGTCCACACCACCCGACACAACGGCCACGTCCGGAACGGCAACCGGGACCACGACCGGCGCGGGCGGTGGCGCGCCGACCCTCACCGAGGTCGCCTCCGGCTTCGACTCCCCCACCCAGGTCGTGCCGGTCCCCGGGACCGACGGCGAGATCTGGGTCCTCGAGCGGCGGGGCACCATCAGGCGGGTGGTCGACCACAAGGTGGCACCGGATCCGGTGCTCGACATCTCGAGCCGGGTGAAGAGCGGCGGCGAGCAGGGGCTCCTCTCCCTCGCGTTCAGCCCGACGTACGAGAAGGACCGCCTCGTCTACATCCACAACTCGGATCCGGACGGCAACACGCTGGTGGCCGAGTACCGGGCCTCGAGCGCAGGGCAGATCGACCCGGAGCCGGTGCGTGTGCTTCTGACCGAGGATCAGCCCTACGCCAACCACAACGGCGGCAGCCTGGCGTTCGGGCCCGACGGCAAGCTCTACCTGGGGCTGGGCGACGGCGGCGACGGATACGACCCGGAGGGCCGGTCGCAGGACATGGGCTCGCGTCTGGGCAAGCTCCTTCGGACCGAGATCGGCGCGGACACCTCCAACGGCTCGTGGGAGATCGCCGCCCTGGGCCTTCGCAACCCGTGGCGCTTCGCCTTCGACCCCGACACCGGCGACGCCTGGATCGCCGACGTCGGTCAGAACCGGTGGGAGGAGGTCGACGTGTTCCCCAAGGGTGCGGATCTGCTCAACTTCGGCTGGGCAGCGAAGGAGGGCACCCACGATGTGGAGGCCGACAAAGCATCCGAGCTCAACCCCCGTGGCACGCTCACCCCGCCCGTGGCCGAGTATTCGCACGACGAGGGCTGCTCGATCACCGGCGGCGTCGTCGTCCGAAACCCCGCCATGGCCTCGCTGAACGGCCGCTACATCTACACGGACTTCTGCTCGGGCACGTTCTGGAGCATCCCCGTCGACGGTGCGCGCACGCCTCGCAGGGAGCCGTTCACCGCGCGGCAGCCGGTGTCGGTCGACGCCGGTTCGGACGGTCGCGTCTACGTCACCTCCATCGACGGCACGGTCCAGGAGCTGGCCGCGCGGTGACCGTCGCGGGGCGCACCCGCCCCCGCATCCCCCTGGGCGACGCGCAGCGCATCGCGATCGCCGCCCAGGGGCTGGCCGACCCACGGCCGGAACCCTTCGCGGCGACCATGCGCCACGTCCAGCGGGTGATCGACCGGGTCGGCGTCATCCAGATCGACAGCGTCAACGTGCTGTCGCGCAGCCAGTACCTGCCGTTCTTCACACGGCTCGGCCCGTACGACCGTGCACTCGTGGACCGCGCCCGCGACCGCGCCCCGCGCCGGCTGGTGGAGTACTGGGCGCACGAGGCGAGCCTCAGCCGACGGCGGGGCGCGTCGCACCGACCACTGGGGATGGAACTGGTCGGAGGCCAAGCGCGTCCTCGAGTACCTCTTCTGGGCGGGACGCATCAGCTCCGCCGGGCGCACGGCCCAGTTCGAGCGCCGCTACGCGCGTCCGGACGCCGTCGCACCGCCCGCCCACCGCGACGCGTGGCGCGATCCGCCCGCCGACCACGCCGCCAACACCGTCGCGCTCGTCCGCATCGCGGCCCGCGCGCACGGCATCGGCACCGAACGCTGCCTGGCCGACTACTTCCGGCTTCGGCGCGCCGAGGTCCGGGTCGCCATCGCGACGCTGGTCGCCGCCGGCGAGCTGCGGGAGGTGACGGTGCCCGGCTGGAGCGACCGCGCCTACCTCTTCGCACGTGCTCGGCGGCCGCGCCACCTGCACGTCGAGGCGCTCGTCAGCCCGTTCGACTCGCTCGTCTGGGAACGCCGGCGCGTGGAGGCCCTCTGGGGCTTTCGCTACCGCATCGAGATCTACACGCCGGCGGCGCGTCGGGTGCACGGCTACTACGTGCTGCCGTTCCTCTTCGGGCAGGACCTGGTGGCGCGCTGCGACCTGAGGGCCGACCGGCGGGCGGGGGTGCTGCGCGTCGCGACGACCTGGGAGCCGGGGGCACCCGGGGAGGCGCGGGCCGCCCTCGACCGCCAGCTCTCCGCGATGGCGGCGTGGCTGGGACTGGGGGATGTCGACGGTTGACCCGCGCCGCGGTCGGCGGCGACCCGGATCGTGAGCCACCGCCGGGCGACCGCTAGAATCGACCACGGTGCGCCGGGAAGTCTGGTCGGCAACGCCGCGTCCAGCGGCACCGTTCCGACGACCCCGGAAGGCCCATGGCCACGCACGACGACCGACCACCCGCGCTGCGGCTCTTCACGCCGTCCACCTGGACGAGCGGCAGGGAGCTCGCCTCGATCCTCCGCACCGAGACGGTCGGCGGGATGCTGCTGCTCCTCGGCGCGACGGTTGCACTGGCCTGGGCCAATTCGCCGTGGAGCGACTCGTACGCCCGCGTCCGCGACGCGCGGGTGGGCCCGGAGTCCCTCGACCTCGGGTTCGCCGAGTTCCACCTGGGGCTGACCGTCGGTCAGTGGGCCGCCGACCTGCTGCTGGCGGTGTTCTTCTTCGTCGTGGGGGTCGAGCTCAAGAACGAGTTCGTCCAGGGCGACCTGCGCGATCCGCGTCGCGCCGCTGTGCCGATCGCGGCGGCGGTGTGCGGCGTGATCGTCCCCGCCCTCGTCTACCTGGCCTTCACGTTCGACGATCCGGTCGCCAACAACGGGTGGGCCATCCCGACGGCCACCGACATCGCCTTCGCGCTCGCCGTGCTGGCCGTCATCGGCTCGCACCTGCCGACCGCCCTGCGCGCGTTCCTGCTCACCCTCGCCGTGGTGGACGACCTCATCGCCATCACGATCATCGCGATCTTCTACAGCTCGGACGTCGAGCCGCTGTGGCTGCTCGCCGCGCTCGTGCCGATCGTGCTCTTCACACTGGTCGCCCGTCTGCCCCGACGCTGGTGGCCGCTCCTCGTGCCGCTGGCGCTGCTGGCGTGGTTGGCGGTCCACGAGGCGGGCATCCACGCGACGGTCGCCGGCGTGGTGCTGGGCCTCAGCCTGCCGGTGCGGCACCGGATGGTGGACGGACGGAAGCGCGACGCGCCGGGCATCACCATCGAGCACTGGCTGCGTCCGTTCTCCGCCGGCATCGCGGTGCCAGTCTTCGCCCTGTTCGCCGCCGGCGTCACGCTCACCGGCGGTGGCCTCGGCGAGGCGGTCCGGGACGTGGTCTTCGTGGCAACGCTGGCCGGACTCGTGGTGGGCAAAGTGATCGGCGTCGCAGGCGGGGCGTACCTGACCGCGCGGTTCACCCGGGCGCAGATCGACGACGAGCTCGCGTGGATCGACGTCGTGGGCCTCGCCCTCCTCGCCGGCATCGGCTTCACCGTGTCGCTCCTCATCGGCGAGCTCGCATTCGGCACCGGGGGTGTGCGCGACGACCACGTCAGGGTCGCCGTCCTCGGTGGGTCGCTCCTGTCGGCGATCCTCGCGACGATCGTCCTGCGGCTGCGCAATCGCCACTACCGCGAGATGCACCTGCTCGACACGGCCGATGCGCTCATCGAGGGCGTGGTCGCCGGCACCGATGCGCGGCGCCGATGACCGCCACCGGCGGTGACCGGTCCGTCATTCGGTCCAGTGACGTACCGGGTCCGTCAAGCCGCGTCCTCTGAGGGGCGTCGGCGATCCGGCCCGGGACCGACGTCGTCCGGCCCACGGACCCTGTGCCACGCGTCCCGCAGGATTCGCCCCGTCCCCCGCCGTCCGAACGCCAGCATCAGGGCGACCAGCCCGGCGGCGATGTTGATCGCCGCCAGCAGGATCTGCTGCCCGAACGAGTACGCCGCAACCGTGGCCGACGTCGCCGCCCCGTAGAGCGCGGCGGACGCGATGGCCTGCTCCACGCCGATGCCGCCCGGCGTGATGGACACGAAGTTGGCGAGCGAACCCGCCGCCTGCATCAGGAGCACGGTGCCGAGGGTCGCGGTGACGCCGAACACGTGCATGAGGATCGCCATGGTGGCGAGCCGCAGCCCGTAGACCCCCGCCTGCGGCAGCGCGACGCCCAAAAGGTAGCGCCGCGGGGTGCGGAGGATCGCCGCCCCATCACGTGCGGTGCGCATCACATGCGCGATCCGGCGGTGCGCGCGGCGGACCACCACCACGGTGATCGCCGCCAGGGCCGCGACGATCACCGCCGTCACAACGGGATGCGCGGTGACCGGACCGAGGAGGACGCCGACGAACCCTGGCTGACCGAGCAGGAGGACGATGTAGAGCACCGCCCCGGCGACGGCGTAGAAGAGCGTCTGCGCCACCTGGGCGCCTGCCAGTCCGGGCACCGACGCACCCGGGATCATCCCGAGGAAGAGCGCGTGCATGGTGACCGTCCCCGCCTGTGCGGGCGCGACCTGGTTGATCGCCACGCCGCCCATGTCGGCCGCGAGGATGTGGCGGTAGCGGATGGGCGCGTCCGGGTACGCGGCGCGCAACGTGACCGTCCAGGCGAGGCCGTTCAGAAGCGACTGGACGAGCCGCAGGACGGTCACCGCGACGATCGCCCACACCGGCACCGACGTCAGCTGCCGTCCGACCGCGGTGAACCAGTCCAGCACCGCCCGCATGCGCACATCCTTCCCAGCGCCGCGTCGGACGCGAAGGCATGCTGTCAGGCCCGGCCGTCTGCATCCCACGCCGCGTGGGAAACGCCACCGCGGATCAGTCGAAGAGCGTCGCGCCCTCCAGCACCGCGTCCACACCGGGAAGCGCGAGCGGTTCGGCCAGGTCGGGTTCCACAACCGTCGCGTACGCACCCTCGACGATGTCGCGGTGCACCACGATCCGCCGCCGTACCACGTCCACCACCCAGTGCTCCGCCACGCCCCACGCCGCGTAATCGCGCGCCTTGCGACCCAGGTCGTAGCGCAGACTCGTGTTGGACACCTCGACGATCAGCACCACGTCGTCCGGACGAAGCCACCGCCCGCGGATGCGATGGGCCACCACGAAGTCCGGAACCCGGTACTGCCACTTGTCCAGCGGATGCGTGCCGCAGACGCGGACGTCGAAGGTCGCGGGATAGGCGTCCGTCAGCCGCCGGTTGAGCTCCGCCGAACCGTCCCAGTGGTCGATGCCCTCGCGGCTCATCTCGACCAGAACCCCGTCGATGAGCTCCACCCGGTCCTCGGCGGTGAGGATGCCCGCGTCCACCATCCGCATGACATCGTCGAACGACAGCGGACGGATGCGCCCCTCGTCGATCGTGCGCTCCCGCAGTGTCATCGCCACACCGTACTCCCCTCCGCCGTCGTCCGAAACCCACGGAGGGAGCATCGCGCCGCGATCCGTGACGGCGCCACACCCGTTCGTCACGATGACGTCACGCATCCGTGCCGTCATCGCCGCGCCGGCTACCGCCGGATGGTGATGCCCTCCGCCTCGCGGTCGAAGGTGTCGGCGGTCACGCCCTCGTCACGGAGCTTCGTCTTCTGCACCCGCTCGGTCGGGGTGACCGGCAGCTCGGCCACGAAGCGGATGTAGCGCGGCACCATGAAGTAGGGCATGCGCTCGGCCATCCAATGTGTCAGTTCGACGGGATCCGGCGCATCGCCCTCGGCGATGCAGACGATCATGATCTCGTCCTCGGCACCCGCACCCTCGCCGGCCGGCACACCGATGGCCGCCGCCCGCCGCACGCCCGGATGGTCCTCCACCTGGCGCTCCACCTCCATGGACGACACGTTCTCGCCGCGCCGTCGGATGTAGTCCTTCACGCGGTCCATGAAGTAGACGTAGCCGTCCTCGTCCATGCGGCCCAGGTCGCCGGTGTGGAGCTTGAGGTTGCGGAAGTCCTCCGCCGTCTTCTCCGGCATGCCGTAATAGGCGCGCATGATGATGTTGGGGAGCTTCTGGTCCACCACGATCTCGCCGGGTGTGTTGGGCGGCAGCGGCCAGTCGGTGCCGGGCTCCACGATCGTGACCTCGTACCCCGGGTTGGCGACCCCGCACGAGCCCAGGCGCGGCGGGCGCGTGGGGTCCATGAACGTCGCGACGCCGGTCTCGGTGAGGCCGTACCCCTCGGTCAGCCGCACCCCGAAGCGGTCCTCGAACTCGTGGTAGATGTCCTTGGGCGCCGGCGCGGCGCTCACCGTGTGCACGCGGTGCGCGCGGTCGCGGTCCGACGGCGGCTGGTTCCACAGGAAGTAGAGCATGGCGCCGATGCCGTTGAACGTGGTGGCGCCGGCGTCGATCACCTGGTCCCAGAAGCGTGAGCCCGAGAAGCGCTCCACCACCGCCACGCGCGCGCCGGCCAGGAGCGCCGGATACGAGCACAGCACCTGCGGGTTGGAGTGGAAGAGGGGCAGGCAGGTGAAGTAGACCTCGTCCGCCAGGTCCGCCATCGTGACGCCCCGCCCGACGATGGCGGTCTCGAGGGCACTGCGGGCCGAGAAGTAGTCGGCGGCGTTCTGCTTGATCACGCCCTTCGAACGACCCGTCGTCCCCGACGTGAACATGATGCGCGCGTCGTCGGTCCAGGCGCGTTCCACGTCGGGCACCGCGTCCGAGCCGGACATCAGCTCCTCGAGCGTCCGCCAGGGCAGCGTCGGGTCCGGTCCGTCACCACCGCACGGGACCACGACCACCCGCTCCAGCTTGGGAAGCTCGTCCCTGACGAAGTCCAGGCGGTCCAGGAACACGTCGCCGATCACGAGCACCCGCGCGTCGACCAGGTTGATCGTCCAGGTGAGGAAGTCGCCCTTGTAGGCGGTGTTGATGGGGCTCATCACCGCCCCGGCGCGCAGGATGCCGTACCAGACCCCCAGGAACTCCTCGCAGTTGGGAAGCATCACGCTGACCGTCTCGCCCTTCCCGACGCCGAGGTCGATCAGGCCGTTGGCCACGCGGTTGGCGCGCGCGTCGATCTCACCGTACGAGACCCACGGACGATCGGCGAACCGCAGGTACTCGCGGTCCGGATGCTCCTCCGCCCGCCGGCGCAGGATGTCCGAGAGCACCCACGTCGCGGGGTCCTCGTGCAGGTATCAGTCGCTCCACTCACCCATCGCCCCTCCCCCTCTACACCTTGCGGGGCTCGGGCCCCTCGCCACCGCGAAGCCGCCGCCAGTCGGGCGGGCGCTTCTCCTGGAACGCGACGATGCCCTCCTTCGGGTCCTCGCCGTACACGTGGTTGAGCGCCATCAGCTCGTAGCCGTGCTGGATGGCCGAATAGAGCCGGTCGGACGATGCGTTGAGCGCGATCTTCGCCATGCGAAGGCCCACGGGCGAGCGCTGCAGGATCTGGGTGCACCAGCGGTCCACCTCGGCGTCCAGCTCGTCGTCCGGGACGACCGTGTTGACGAGCCCCATCCGCATGGCCTCGTGGGCGTCGTAGTGCCCGGTCATGAAGAGCACCTCGCGCGCCTTCTTCTCACCCACCACCAGCGGGATGTACTGGCACCCCCACCACAGGGGCGCCGTGCCGATCTTGGGTCCCGCCTGTCCGAACCGTCCGGACTCACCGCTGATGGTGAGGTCGCAGATCATGTTGAGCTCGTTGCCGCCGCCGATGCACCAGCCCTTCACCCGGGCGATGATCGGCTTGCCGTTGTTGCGCATGGCGACGGCCAGCCGGTCGGCGATGTGATGGCCGCGGCGCTTGTCGGCGATGGTGGACGACGGGTCCTGCACGTCGCCGCCCACACAGAACGCCTTGTCGCCCGCGCCGGTCAGCACGATCACCCCCACGCCCTCGTCGTCGGCCGCCGCTTCGAACGCGTGGCAGAGCTCGAGGAAGGTCTGGCCGCGGAACGCGTTGAGCCGCTCCGGGCGGTTGATCGTGATGGTCATCCGCCCGTCGCGGCGCTCGACGATGAGGTCCTCGTAGCTGTGCTCGCCCATCATTCCTCCGGGGGCAGGAACTTGTTGGTGTCGATGCCGTGCTCCTCGAGCAGCCGCTTGAACGTCTGGCGCATCTCCTCCGGGTACTCCGGCAGCTCCTCGTTCTGGAGCAGGTACTCGGCCCGCTCGCGGATGCGGGGACCGAAGTCCCAGGTGTCGTCGGCCAGGAGGCGCTTGATCTCCCGCTCCGGGAAGTTGAGCACGCCCTCGTCGCGGCCGAACCTGCGGGCCAGGTCGTCCAGCTCCTCGAAGCGGCCGGGAAGCGGCGCCTGCTCCTGGATGAGCCCCTTCTGACGCAGCAGCTCCTCGGTGGCGGGGTCCGACCGGTACGGCGTGCCGTACGCGTTGTCGTGGAAGATCGTCGACATCTTGAGGCGCGGGCGCTGTCCACCGGCCCGCTCGTCCTCGAGCGCGTAGCCGATGGCGTGTCCCCAGGTGAAGCGGTAGTGCGGCGGCAGGCCCAGCGCCTTCTCCACGCCGCCCGGCTTGCGGCCGAACGCCACGAGGATGTTGCCCACCCCCAGGCCGACGCCGGCGGTGACGGCGTTGGCCACCGCCTGCCCGGTCTCGAACCGCAGGAGGGTCTCGGTGCGCTCGATCGGGAAGCTCATGAGACGGGGCAGCGTCTGGGTCATCGAGAACTCGTAGTTCCAGCCGTGGTACTTGCCGGTCGCGCCGGAAAGCCCCAGTGCGCCGATGCCGTCGATGGCACGTCCGTACCAGGCGTTCAGGTTGGTCACCCAGAGGATCAGGTGCGAGGCCTGGTTGATGATCTGGACGTTGAAGCCCGACACGCACTCCTCGATCTCGTCCCAGATCTCGCAGGTCTCCTTGCGGATGATCACGGCCTCGGTGCAGTTGATGTTGCCCTGGCACGACGAGAAGCGGGCGGCCTGCAGCATGGTCTCGAGCTTCCACTCCTCGACCTTCCGCTCGGGGTCGAAGTAGCGGATGCTGCGGCGGTTGCCGAGGGCCTGCAGGACAGGGAGGTCCGGGACCGACGAGGCTTCGGGGACGTTGGACATGGCTGCCTTTCGACGCGGGGGTTCGCGATGCGGGCCGAACCCTACGCGACGGATATTCGGACGTCCAACTATCTCCTCACGCTCTGAGACGGCTCGCTCAGCACGCGGAAGCCCCGATGCGCGTCTCCGGTCGGCGCCTCGCCGCCGCCTCGGCGATGGGCCGGCCAGACTTCGCGAGAACGTCCGCGACCGACTGGCCGCCTCACCCGGCGCCGTCGCGTGGCACCCAGAGGTCCTCCTCCTGGGCGCGCACGACGATCACGGGGTGCCCCGGTCCATGCTCCTCTGGCGGCAGCCCGCGTCGAACGATCTCCTCCGCGTCCATGCGCCGGACCGTGACGATGACGCGTCGCCGGTCCTCGGGGCGTGATCGTGATGCGACGACGACGGCTCCGGGTGTGCCGCGCACGGGTTGCAGCCGGTACGTGCTCGCGGCCGCCTGCCGGTACCACGTTGGCAGGGAGTACCGAATCGGAGCGTTCGTGGTCGCGTACCTGCGGACGAACACACGTGCCGTTCCTTCGTCATGCTCGTCCTTGGTGTCGCCGAGACCGGCGTCCGTCGATCGCCATGTGTACCCCGGGGGCAGCACCTGAACGAGCGGCTCCGCCCTGAGCGCGTCGATTCGCTGTTGTTGCCCGGTGGTGAGCCCCCCGCATCCGGCGGCGACGATGACGCCGAGGAACCCGCAGGTCCCCAGATGCGCCGCCCTCACCGCCCCGGACCGCCGTCGTCGCCCTGCGTCGAGCGCCACGGTCACCCCGCGGCCGGATCCGAAGGATGCTCCCGTTCGTACGCCTCCTGGGCGCGCTCGACACCCGCCGTGCGCTCGGTGTGCAGCGTCGCCGTCTTCGCGCGCGCGACGCGGTTGGACGCCTCCAGCCCCTCGAGCGCGCCGGTGAAGCGCGGCATGACGTACCGGGCGAGCAGCTCGTGGCTGCGCGCGGTGGCCTCGAGGCTCCCCCACTCCTGCTCCCATACCAGCAGGCAGCCGAACCCGCCGCTGCGTTCGATGAGCGTCCGGATGGCGGTGATCGCGTCGTCCGGTGTGCCGATCACCCATGCGCCCAGCTCCATCATCTGGTCGATCACCCGCTCGTGCGGCCCGTCGACCGGGCTGGGCCGTCCGGTCGTCCCGGTGACGTAATCCAGCTGGAAGCGACCGGCGCCGGCGCGCACCGACTCCACCGCCTCGGCCCGCGTCTCGGCCAGGTGGATGGGCACCACGAGGCGCCAGTCGCGGCGGTCGACCGTGCGTCCCTCGGCCGCGGCGGTCTCCTCGGCGATCGCCCAGTGCGCCCGCAGGTCGATGGGACCCCGCGGTCCGCGTCCCACGGCCAGCGACAGCACGCCGGCGCCGAAGCGTCCCGCGAGCTGCATCCCCCACGGGGACTCCATGCTGGTGGTCGCGAACGGTGGATGCGGGTGCTGGTACGGGCGAAGCTGCAGCACGGCATCGTTCAGCTCGAACCAGTCGCTGCGGTACGAGAATGGCTCGGTCTCGAGGAAGAGGCGCTCGATGACACCGAGCGACTCGGCCTGCATCTCGCGAAGCCGCTGTGGGTCGAGGCCCAGCATCAGCGCGTCGGTCAGGTGCCCGCCGGGGCCGACGCCGAAGTCGACGCGCCCACGGGTGAGGTGGTCCAGGAGCACGATGCGGTCGGCCACCATGAGCGGGTGGTGGTAGGGAAGGCTCACCGCGCCGGTCCCAAGCCGGATGTGCCGGGTGCGCTCGGCCGCGACCGCCAGGAACATCTCGGGCGAGGCGACCGTCTCCCACCCGGTGGAGTGGTGCTCGCCCACCCAGGCCTCGTCGAAGCCCAGGCGGTCGAGGAGCGCGATGAGGTCGAGATCGCGCTGCAGGGCCAGCGTCGGGTTCTCACGCGGCTCGTGGTAGGGGGCGAAGAACCCCCCGAAACGCAGCGTGTCGGTCATCGTGCCGAATGCTACTGGCGACGCGAACGCGGGCGACGGACACCACGCGCAGCGATGGCGAGCCCGCAGGGACATGGGGGACTGCCGGACCGGGACGTGCGTCCGGCCGCCTGTTGGTAGGATGCGGCGCCGATCCTTTCACCGTCTCCGAGGAGCCCGCGACCAATGACCTACATCATCGCCGAGCCGTGCATTGGCACCAAGGACACCGCCTGCGCAGACGTGTGCCCTGTCGATTGCATCCACCCGGCACCCGGTGAGGACGGTCACGAAGAGGCCACCATCCTCTACATCGACCCCAACGAGTGCATCGACTGCGACGCCTGCGTCGAAGCATGCCCCGTCGACGCCACCATGAGCGAGGACGACGTCCCCGCCCAGTGGGAGGCGTTCAAGGAGATCAACCGGGTCTACTTCGAGGAGGGTCCCGAGGCCGGCGAGAAGATGGTGAAGGAGTTCGTCGCGTCCAAGTCATGACCCCGGGAGGCAGCGGTGTTCGAGGTCCCAATCGTCCCACGGAATCCGGATCTGCTCGCGCCCGTCGTCACGCGCTGGAATCAGTTCCGCACCGCGGCCCAATTCACCGCTGACACCGCCGGTCATCGCTCCATCTGGAACGTCAACGCCACCGCAACCGGCGGTGGCGTCGCCGAGATGCTCCCCGTCCTCCTGGGGTACCTGAAGGGCATCGGCGTCAACGCGAGGTGGCTCGTCCTGGACGGGGACGCGCCGTTCTTCGCGATCACCAAGCGCATCCACAACCTCCTGCACGGAGTCGCGCAGGACGGTGAGCTGGGCGACGCGGAGCGTGCGGTGTTCGAGGCGGCGACCGAACGCAACATGATCGGTGTCACCTCGGAGATCAAGCCGAGGGAGCTCGTGATCCTCCACGACCCCCAGACCGCCGGCCTGATCCCTCGGCTGAAGGAGCGCGGCGCGTATGTGATGTGGCGCTGCCACATCGGCCTGGACGAGGCCAACGAGCACACCGAGAAGGGCTGGGCGTTCCTCGCCCCCTACCTCGACGCCGCCGACCGGCTGGTGGTCAGCCGGGAGACGTACGCCCCACCCGGCCAGCCGCACGAGAAGCTCATCATCATCCGACCGAGCATCGACCCGTTCGCACCGAAGAACCGCGACATGTCGGCCCAGGAGGTGACCGCGGTGCTCAACCGGGTCGGCTTCTTCGCCGGACGCAGCGGACCCGACACGGCCACCTTCCTGCGCGATGACGGGACGCCGGCGGCGCTTCGTCACCACGAGAACCTGTTCGCGGCCGGGGGACCGGTGCCCCCGGACGCGCGGATCGTGCTGCAGGTCAGCCGGTGGGACCGTCTCAAGGACATGCCGGGCGTCATGAAGGGCTTCGCCGAACACACCGATCTGCCCGACGACGTGCACCTGGTGCTCTGCGGACCCTCGGTCGAGGGCGTCACCGACGATCCCGAGGGCGAGGAGGTGCTGCAGGAATGCATCGACTTCCGCGCGAGCCTGCCGCCGGAGATGCAGGAGCGCATCCACCTGGCGTGCTTCCCCATGGACGACCGTGACGAGAACGCGGTGATGATCAACGCGCTCCAGCGTCACGCGTCGGTCGTCGTCCAGAAGAGCCTGGCCGAGGGGTTCGGTCTGACGGTGACCGAGGCCATGTGGAAGGGGCGCGCCGTGATCGCCAGCGCGGTCGGCGGGATCAACGACCAGATCACCCACGAACACGACGGCCTGCTCGTCAGCGACCCCACCGACCTCGCGGAGTTCGGTGCGCTTCTCGGCAGGGTTCTGCGCGAGCCGCTCCTCGCCAGCCTGCTCGGCGACAACGCGCGCGAGCACGCGCGCCGCGAGTTCCTCCCGGACCGGCATCTCATGCAGTACGCGATCGGCACCACGTCCACGATGGGACCCGAGAACGGCGATTGATCGCCGCGGCTCGAACCATGCGCGGCCACCATCTGGCCCGATCGCGCCACCGTGCCCTCGGCGGCGAGCACCGGTCGACCCGTGCATGAGGTCCCCGTGGTCACGCGGGACCCCCGTCTGCTCCAACCGATCATCGGCGAGCAGCGCTGGGCCGCGTTCGCCGACGCGATCGAGTACGTCGGGACACGCGTCGGACCGCGGAAGATCTGGAACATCAACGCCACCGCGTCGGGTGGCGGTGTGGCCGAGATGCTGCAGGTCCTCCTGGGCTACTGCCGCGGTGCGGGCATCGACGTCCGCTGGCTGGTGCTGGACGGCGACCCGGCGTTCTTCGCGGTCACCAAGCGCATCCACAACCGGCTGCACGGCTTCGCCGGCGACGGTTTGCCGTTGGACGATGCGGCCAGGGCGGCGTTCGACGCCACCACCGCGCGCAACCTCGACGATGGACCCGAGGCGATCGCCCCGGGGGACATCGTGCTGGCACACGATCCGCAGACGGCCGGCCTCATCGCCCCGCTTCGCGAGCGCGGCGCAATCGTCATCTGGCGCTGCCACATCGGCCGCGACACACCCAACGCGCAGACCGACGACGGATGGGCGTTCCTCGCACCCGACATCGCCCACGCCCACCGTGTGGTCGTCAGCCGCGACGCCTACGTCCCGGCGGACGCCCTGCGGGAGCGCACGGTCGTCATCCCGCCCAGCATCGATCCGTTCGCGACCAAGAACCTCGACATGACGCCCGAGGACGTGCGCCGCACGCTCACGCGCATCGGGCTGTTCGGCGACGTCGACGAGCCCGGGGTGACGTTCCGCGCCGCCGACGGCACCGTGCGACCGCTCGGCCGGTACGTCGACCTCGTGGTCGCCGGCGGCCCGATCCCGCCGGACGCCCGCCTGGTGGTCCAGGTCAGCCGGTGGGACCGGCTCAAGGACATGGCGGGGGTCATGCGCGGCTTCGCCCTGCACACGCCGCTGCCCGACGGCGTGCATCTGGCCCTCGTCGGCCCGGCGACCGCCGGGGTGACCGACGACCCCGAGGGTGACGAGGTGCTCAACGAATGCATCGCCCACTGGCGGACGCTGCCCGAGGACATGCGCCGGCGCGTGCACCTGGTGTGCCTGCCGATGGACGACGTCGACGAGAACGCCCACATGGTGAACGCCATCCAGCGCCACGCGACGGTGATCGTCCAGAAGAGCCTCGTCGAGGGCTTCGGGCTGACGGTGACCGAGGCCATGTGGAAGGGGCGTCCGATCGTCGCGAGCGCGGTCGGCGGCATCCAGGACCAGATCGCCGACGGGCGCGACGGGCTGCTGGTGGGAAACCCCATGGACCTCACGGCGTTCGGCGAGCAGCTGGGCCACCTGCTGCACGACCCCGACCGGGCCGCGCGGCTGGGCGCCGCGGCGCGCGAGCGGGCGTTTCGCGCGTTCCTTCCCGACCGCCACCTCATGCAGTACGCCAACCTCGTCGGCCCCGTCCTCGACTGACGGCCGCCCGCGCCCCGCGGGTCAGGCGATGACGGTCCCCTCGCCGCCGTCAACCAGGATCGACGTGCCGGTCACGAAGGACGCGCGCTCGCTCACGAGGAAGGCCACGACCGCCGCCAACTCCGCCGGCTCCCCCACCCGCCCCATGGGTGACGCCGCCCCGCGCTCGTCGATCGCCGCGTCGCTGCCGTAGATCTCGAGCAGGCGGTCGGTGCGGACCGACCCCGGCATCACGTTGTTGATGAGCACGTTCTCCGACGCCACCTCGCGGGCGAGGGTCCGCACGAGGCCGGCCACCCCCGCGCGGGCGATGTTGGACAGGGCCAGCCCGTCGATCGCCTCGCGCACGGTGCGGCTGGTGATGGTGACGATCCGTCCCCAGCGGCGCTCGCGCATGCCGAGAAGCGCCGCCCGCACCAGGCGCAGGGTGCCCATCAGGTTCTTCTGGATGGCCTCGTCCAGGTCGTCGGCGGCGGCGTCGACGAAGCGGCCTGTGGCCGGTCCGCCGGCGTTGGCGATCACGATGTCGACGGTTCCCAGGGCCGCCACCGCATCCGCCACGATGCGCTCCGGACCGTCGGCCGCGGCCATGTCCCCGGGCACGGCGACCGCACCGATCCGGCCGGCCGTCTCCTCCAGCCGTTCGGCTCCTCTTGCGCTGATCGCGACCCTGCACCCCTCGGCGACGAGCGCCTCGGCGATGGCGCGTCCCAGCCCGCGACTGGCACCGGTCACGAGCGCCGTCCTGCCTGTGATTCCCAGATCCATGCGGGCAGGTTGCCACACCGGCCGGGCGCCCGACACGACTGCTATCGTCGACCCCCGTGGCGAGTGCGAAGAACAAGCGAAAGACCGACCGCGGCCGGCGCAACTACGAGCCAGTGGTCGAGGAGACGGGCCTTCAGAAGTTCACCCCCACGGGGTGGGCCAACTGGCTGGGTTTCATCCTGTTCGGCGGGCTCGCGATCGTGACCGCGGTCGAGACCGTGCTCGCGTTGGGGCGCACCGGTCACACCGACTGGATCGTCGCCCTCGTCCTCACGGGTCTCTTCGCGTGGATGGCCGTGCTCTTCGCCATCACGCACTGGAAGGACTACATCTAGCGTCGTTGGTGCGTCGAGCCCTCGCGCTCCGCGCAACGATCGGAAGCGTTTGTGCGTGCGTGTCTCCCCACCGCTCGCACGGGATCGCCGCTCGCCGCGCATCTTCTTCGACAGCGTGACGCGCCCGTGATGCCACGCCCGGTCGCGTCGGGTGCCGGCGATCGACGGTCGAGCAACCGCACACGCCCAGCGCCCGCGGCCGCACCGTCCGGCGGCTGACGGGGTCGAGGCGCACGAGGACACCCCTCCTCGGGCGGCATGTCCTGGGCTCACGGGGTGGTGTCGCCGGTCGCGGTGCCGACCCATCGCGGGGCTCATCACCGGGGCCCGTACCGCGTCGGGTGACCACGCCACCCGACGCGGGCACGTCCGTCTCAGGCGTCGCCGCCCTCGCTGCGATCGGGACCGGCCGTCTCCCCCGTTCCTCCGCCGTCGCGCCACCTGATGGGGCCACCCTCCTTCGGCGGCGTCTCCACCGGCTCCAGGGTCTCGGGCGCATCGGGTCCGGCGCCCTCGGCCGCCTCGTCCATGTCGTCGATGATCTTGCGCCGCGCCTCACCCTCGTCACGCTTCCCACCGGCCATCGGGGGCCTCCTTCCGTCGCTTGGCTGGAGGGTTGCCGTCACGGCCGGGTCCCACACATCGCCTGTTGCATGCGTCACAGGACGTGTGTCGTGGTTCCGATCCGGGGAACAGGCCTCTCACGCGAACGGGAGGGAGCGACCATGCCGCCACGGGGCGTGAAGAAGGGGTCCAAGCGGGCCCGCCAGTACGAGCACATCAAGGAGAGCCTCGAGGAGCGCGGCCGCCCCGAGGACGAGGCCGAGGAGATCGCCGCACGCACCGTCAACAAGGAGCGCGCCCGCGCCGGGGAGTCCGAGGAGGCCTCGCGGACGTCGATCGACGACATCTCATCCGGCCGCCGGGGTGGTCTGCGATCGGGCACCGACCGCCCGAAGGGCAGGACCCGCGACCAGCTCTACCAGGAGGCGAAGTCGATGGGCATCGAGGGGCGTTCGAAGATGAACAAGGCGCAGCTCGAGACCGCGGTTGACGCCGGGAAGGCGCTCGGCGCACGCTGATCGGCGCGCCGGCCGTCAGCCCGCGAGGGCCTCGCGGATCGTGTCGCCCAGTGAGGCGAGGCCGCGGTCGATCTGATCGGAGTCCGCGCAGCTGAAGCTGAGACGCATGGTCGTCGCTCCACCGCCCAGGGCGTGGAACGGGCGACCGGGGACGTAGGCCACGTGGCGGGCGACCGCGTGCGGCAGCATCTCGACGGTGTCGATGCCCTCCGGAAGGGTCAGCCAGAGGAACATCCCGCCGTCGGGCGTGGTGTGGTCCACCCCGGCGGGCAGCAGGCGCTCGATCCCGCCGATCATGTGCATGGCGCGCTCACCGTAGACCCGGCGGACCCGCTCCACCTGCGCCGGCAGCACGTCGTTGACGAGCTCGGCCACGATCATCTGGTTGAGCGTGGGGGTGTGCAGGTCGGTGCCCTGCTTGGCCTCGATCACCTTCTGCATGATCACGCCCGGCGCCTGCAGCCACCCCTCCCGCAGCCCGGGCACGAGGGTCTTGGAGAATGAGCCGCAGTGGATGACGTTGCAGCGGTCGGGGTCACCACCCGCGGCCTCCAGGGCCAGTGAGTAGAGGGTGGGGAGCGGTTCGCCGGCGAACCGGATGGCCCCGTACGGGTCGTCCTCGATCACCACGATGCCGTGGCGACGTGTCACCTCGACGAGTGCGCGGCGCCGCTCGAGGGTCATCGTGATGCCGGTCGGGTTCTGGAAGTTGGGGACCGTGTAGAGCAGCTTGGCCGGCGTCGTCGCCAGCAGCTCGTCCAGCGCCGCGACGTCGATCCCGTCCTCGTCGGTGGTCACCTGGACGTAGCGCGGCCCGAACATCGCAAACGCCTGCAGGGCGCCCAGGTACGTGGGCGTCTCCACCAGCACGACGTCGCCCTCCGAGATGAGCACGCGTCCCAGGAGGTCAAGGCCCTGCTGGCTGCCGGTGACGATCTGGACGTTCTCGACCGGGATGGCGTCGTGGCCGGCGATCCACTCGCGCAGGGGACGGAAGCCCTCCGTGGTGCTGTACTGCAGGGCCGCGTGGCCGTGGCGCGTGAGGATGCGGTCGGTCGCCTGCCGGATCTCGTCCACCGGGAAGAGCTCGGGTGCCGGCAGACCGCCGGCGAAGCTGATGACGTGCGCCTGCTCGGTGATCTTGAGGATCTCGCGGATGGCGCTGGCGTTGGTGCGCCGAGACCGATCGGAGATGAGGTGCGCGAAGTCCGACGACCTCATGTCCGGCGTGATCTGCACGGCTGGATTCTACGTTCCGGTGAACGTCCGTGTGCCGCCGGCGGCCGACCCGGGCGTCGAGGGTCGTGCGACGAACGTGCGGGGCGAACGCCCGGAACCCAGGTGAGCGTCACGCCCCGGCGCGAACGGGTGTCGACGCCGCCAGGTGCGTGCCGTCCAATTGAACGGCAAGTGCCTCGACTGCACCTGAACGAACCGGCACCCGCCAACACGAGTGCCGAGGAACCCGACGGACCGGCCCGGACGGAACAGGCGCGAACGCGAATCGTCACACTACCCGCGATCTTCCCCACGAACCCGTCACGAACATGTGACGCCTTCCATCCAATTGAACGGCAACCGACGTTCAATCGAACACGCCCGGACCCCGGATCCACGCCGCCGCGGCCAACACCCGAGCACGGCGCGGGGCACGACGCGAATCGTCACGACATACGCGACCTTCTCCACGAACCCGTCACGAACACGTGACGCCTTCCACCCAATTGAACGGCGACCGACATCCAATTGAACGCATCCGGTCCCCGGACCCACGCCGCCGCGGCCGACGCCCGAGCAGGGCGCGGCGACGACACCGGGCCGCGACCGCGACTCGTTACGACATCCGCGACCTTCCCCACGCAACCGTCACGACCACGTGTCGCGATCCTCCCAATTGAACGGCGACCGACGTTCGATCGAACGAGACGGGGTCAACATCAGCCCACCCGGAGGCCAACGGAGCCCGAAACGCCCAGGAAGTCGGCCGCGACCCGGGACACCGAACGTCACACCACCCGCGATCTTCCACACGATATCGTCACGAACACGTGACGCCTTCCATCCAATTGAACGGCGACCGACGTTCGATTGAACGTCCCGGCTCCCGGCATCCGGCGACGGCTCGGAAGGGCCGTGGCACGGGACGAGCGCGATACGCTTCCCCCGCAGGGAGGTCATGCCGATGTGCCGTGCCGTGCGGTGCCGGAAGTGCGGGAAGACGACGTGGGCCGGTTGTGGACGTCACGTCGATCAGGTGATGGCCGGCGTGCCGACGGCCGACCGCTGCGGATGCCCGCGAGAGGAGCGGGTCGGGCTCCTGCGACGCCTCCTCGGTCGCCGCTGACCTGCCCCGCTCACGCGGTGAGGTGCTTCGCCGCCTCCCGCCGCGTGAGCGACGAGAACTCGTACGTGCCGAGCCAGCACCACGTCCCGAGGTACCCGCCAGAGGAGCGGGTCGGGCTCCTGCGACGCCTCCTCGGTCGCCGCTGACCTGCCCCGCTCACGCGGTGAGGTGCTTCGCCGCCTCCCGCCGCGTGAGCCCCGACATCTCGTGCGTGTCGAGAAAGTCCCGCACCCAGTCGGGATCGGTCCGGGCGTACTGACGAAGTGCCCATCCGGCCGCCTTGCGGATGAAGAACTCACGGTCCGCCAGGTTCGGCTCGATGGTGTCACGCAGCAGGTCCACGTCGGTCGCCGCCCCACGGCCGAGCTGGCTGAGCATGGCCGCCCGGCGGATCCACATGTCCTCGTCGACCGCCCACTCGCGCAGCATCGGGACGACCGCCGGCGGGTCCGCACCCAGCACCGCCTCCACCAGGTGGGACGTCTCGTCCACCAGATCCCACCACGCACCGCTCAGGATGAAGTGACGGTACGTCGGCAGGCAGTCGATCGACTGGAACGACCGGTGACGACGGTCGCGGCAGACCGCCATCGCCGCGTATCGCTCCTCACGATGCGTCGCACCGTCCCACAGCTCGCGGGCGACCTCGAGCATCGCCGGCGCGGAGGCGACCGAATACGCGGCCACGGCGCGCTTCACGAGCCGGCGCACCTCCGGCATGCCGACACCGTGGAACGGCATCACCGACTTCATGTAGCGCTGCTGCCCGGCGGCGCGCCCAGGATCGGCCCGGGCCGCGAGTTCGGCCCGCACCCATGCGACCAGCGGGGACCCGGTCGAGCCGTCGCCGTCACCGCCGTCGGTCATCGCTGCTGCGGGGTGACGACCTCCACGACGCACGCATCGTCGCCCTCGGCCCGCGCGCTCACGTTCTGGATCCTCGACCCCGGCGCGATCACCGAGAGGATGCCCCGCCAGATCGAGCGGTCGAGGCCACAGACGCGCTCCGGGTCGTGGAAGGCCATCTCCTCGAACGGGCAGGCGCACGCGGTGATGGTCATCTTCCGCTTCTCGCCCCCGGTCTGAGCGGCGAAGCCGTACCGCGTCAGCAGACGCACCACCTCGGCGATCGCCTGCGTGGGCGTGAAGTTGGATGCGTCGTCGCGGCCCTGCTCCTCGGCGAGGGACCGACCGAACTCGAACCCCACGTGCTCCAGCTGGTCCTCGGGGGAACGCCCCGAATCGTCGGTCATGGCCTTGAGAAGGAGCTCCGCGAGCAGCGCGTAGTGGCGCTCCGGGAGTGCGACGCCCACCTCGGTCTCGGCGAGCGAATAGATCTTGGGCGGCCGTCCGGCACCCGGGCCACCGCGCTCGCGCCGGCGGAAGTCGGCGACGAGGAACCCCTGCTCCACAAGCTTGTCCAGGTGGAAGCCGGCCAGGCGCCGGTCGATGCCGACGGTCTCGGCCACCTCGTTCTTGGTGAGGGCCTCGTCCGCCTCCCGCACCACGAAGAAGACCCTCCGGCGGGTCGGATCACCGAGCGCGCTCGCAAGCCGCTCGATCTCCTGCTCGGTCTGCGAGTGCTCGATGGACACGGTCGGCACATCGTAGCCCACGTCCGCGGGCTTCCGAGCGGGCGGGTGGGGCCACACACCTCGTGACAACAACGCCGACCAACGGACGGGCATCGGCCGCACATGCGGACGCCCGTCACGCCGGAGCACGCGCGCGCCGCCCGTTCGCACATGGGATCGCGGCCGGCGCGACACACGTCCGTGGCACAGATCACGCACCGACCGGGCGAATACACGGACCCTCATCGCCCCCGGACCCCGTCGGCCACGCCGATCCGGCGGTCGAACCCGTAACATTCGGGTGACCGAAGGTTTTCGAGGTCGATGACGAAGTGCGCTGCGAGCGCCCGCCCCGCCTGTCGTGGGGCGACGGCATCTCACGCCTGCGCCCGAGTTACGGTAACGTTGGTAGCCGTTAGAAACGAACCTGCTCGCCAGGAGGAATCGTGTCGACCATCCCGTCACCCCCCGAGATCGAGGGCATGGACCAGTACAAGTTCGGCTGGCATGACCCCTCGCACTCGGTGTTCGAGCCCAAGAAGGGTCTCAGCGCCGACGTCGTTGCCGAGATCTCCAAGATCAAGAACGAACCGGAGTGGATGACCAAGTTCCGCCTGCGTTCGCTCGAGATCTTCGAGCGCAAGCCCATGCCCTCGTGGGGTGGAAACCTGGACGAGATCGACTTCCAGGACATCTACTACTACATCCGCGCGAGCGAGAAGCAGGGCCGCAGCTGGGAGGAGGTGCCGGAGGACATCAAGAACACCTTCGACCGCCTCGGCATCCCGGAGGCCGAGCGCAAGTACCTGGCCGGCGTGTCGGCCCAGTACGAGAGCGAGGTCGTCTACCACTCCATCCGCGAGGACCTCGAGAGCCAGGGCGTCATCTTCTGCGACACCGACACCGCCCTGCGCGAGCACGAGGACATCTTCAAGGAGCACTGGGCCACGGTCATCCCGCCCGGTGACAACAAGTTCTCGGCGCTCAACAGCGCTGTCTGGTCCGGCGGATCGTTCATCTGGGTGCCGCCGGGTGTGCGCGTGGAGGTGCCGCTGCAGGCCTACTTCCGCATCAACCAGGAGAACATGGGCCAGTTCGAGCGCACGCTCATCATCTGCGAGCCCGACTCCTTCGTGCACTACGTCGAGGGATGCACCGCGCCCACGTACTCCTCCGACTCGCTGCACAGCGCCGTCGTGGAGATCATCTGCAAGCCGGGGTCGCGCTGCCGCTACACGACCATCCAGAACTGGTCGACCAACGTCTACAACCTGGTCACCAAGCGCGCGGTCTGCCACGAGAACGCCACCATGGAGTGGGTCGACGGCAACCTTGGCTCGCGCCTGACCATGAAGTACCCGGCCGTGTGGATGACCGGCCGCGGCGCGTGCGGCGAGGTCCTCTCGGTGGCGTTCGCCAGCGAGGACATGCACCAGGACGCTGGCGCCAAGATGGTGCACGTCGCCCCCGACACCTCGTCCACGATCGTGTCGAAGTCGATCTCCAAGGGCGGCGGGCGCACCAGCTACCGCGGCCTCGTGCAGGTCGAGCCCGGCGCGAAGCGCGTCAAGGCCAACGTGGTGTGCGACGCCCTCCTGCTCGACGAGGACAGCCGCTCCGACACGTACCCCTACATGGACATCCAGGAGGAGGACACCTCCATCGGCCACGAGGCCACCGTCTCGAAGGTGGCCGACGACCAGCTCTTCTACCTCATGAGCCGTGGGCTCACCGAGGAGGAGGCCATGGCCATGATCGTCCGTGGCTTCATCGAGCCGATCGCGAAGGAGCTCCCCATGGAGTACGCGGTCGAGCTCAACCGACTCATCGAACTGCAGATGGAGGGCTCGATTGGGTAACGCACCCGCATGGGCCGAGGAGGCACGGGCCTCCGCGGCGACCGCACTCGAGGGATTCCCGGCGCTCACGGGCCAGGAGGAGGAGTGGCGGTTCACGATGCCGACCGAGCTCGCGCTCGAGGGGCCGGAGCCGGCCAACGGCACCGCCGCCGCGACACCCGCGGCCACCCGTCCCGAGTGCCGCGAGCACTGGATCGAGACGATCGACGGCGTCGTCACCTCCGGTGAGATCGTCACGCTCGCCGACGGCGTCATCGTCGGCGAGCTCGGTGCGGCGATGGCCGCGCACGAGGACCTCGTCCGCGACCGCCTCTACTCGCTGGTCGGGTTCGACGACAAGCCCAACGCCCTCAACGCCGCGCGTTGGGAGTCGGGGCTGTTCGTCCACGTCCCCGAGGGTGTGAAGGTCGCGCTTCCCATCGAGGCGCTCAACCGCATCACCGGCGCCCAGGGCCACGTCTTCGACCGCACCCTGGTGGTGGCCGAGCGGGGCGCGCACGTCATCGTCATCGACCGCCACATCTCGCCCGAGACCGCGACCAAGGTCAACGTCTCGAGCGTGGTCGAGGTGATCGCCGGTGACGACGCCGACGTGGAGCACGTGTCGATCATCGATTGGGGTCCCGGCATCCGACACCACTCCGTGATCCGCGCCGAGGCCGGCCGCAACACCAAGGTCCGCTCGGTCGTGGTCACGCTCGGCGGCGACGTCGTGCGCGTCGAGCCGACCGTGCTGGTGCGCGGCGAGGGCGCCGACGCACGCGCGCTGGGCCTCTACTTCGCCGACGGCACCCAGCACTTCGAGCACCGGGTGATCTCGCGCCACGAGGCCCCGCAGGCGTACTCCAACCTGCTGTACAAGGGCGCCATCAAGGACACGGCTCACACCGTCTTCTTCGGCAACCTGGTCGTGCCACCCGGCGCGCCCGGCACCGACGCCTACCAGACCAACCGCAACCTCGTGCTCAACGAGGGCGCGCGCGCCGACACGATCCCGTTCCTCGAGATCGAGACCGCCGAGGTCAAGTGCTCGCACGCCGGCGCGGTCAGCCGCGTCGACGACGAGCACCTCTTCTACCTCGAGTCGCGTGGTGTCCACCGTGACGCCGCCAAGCAGCTCATCGTCGAGGGCTTCTGCCAGGAGGTCCTGGACGAGGTGGGCCTCGAGGAGCTGCGCGACGAGCTGTCGGCCGCCATCGCCAAGAAGGTCCGACGCTGAGCGACCGGTCCGACATGGTCGACGTCGCCGCCGCCGGCGACGTCCCGGACGACGGGACCCTCCTGGTCGAGGTCGGCCAGTACCCGGTCTGCCTGGTCAACACGGGTGGGACGATCCACGGCGTGCACAACATCTGCACGCACGCCCTCGCGACGATGAACGACGGGTGGATCGAGAACGGCTGCATCGAGTGTCCCCGCCACGGCGCCAGGTTCGACCTGGTGACCGGCGAGGTGCGGACGCCGCCGGCCAACCTCCCCCTCCCCGTCTTCCGCGTCGAGGTCGTCGATGGACGCGTTCTCGTCGACCCGACCCCATCACATCCCCATCCCCTACTCCAACGAGACGAATACGGAGCTGCACGTGGCTGAGCCCATTCTCAAGATCGAAGGCCTGAAGGTCGCCGTCGAGGACAAGGAGATCCTGCGCGGCGTGGACCTGGAGGTCCCGCAGGGTGAGGTCCACGCCCTCATGGGCCCCAACGGTTCGGGCAAGAGCACCCTGGCCTACGCCCTTGCGGGCCACCCCCGCTACGAGATCACCGCGGGCCGCGTGCTGTTCAACGGCCAGGTGGTCGCAAGCGCCGACGAGGACGAGACCCTCGACGCCGACGAGCGCGCCCGCCTGGGCATGTTCCTGGCGATGCAGTACCCGCTCGAGGTCCCGGGCGTGTCGGTCATGAACTTCCTGCGCACGTCGCTGTCGGCAATCCGCGGTGAGGAGGTCTCGCCCCGCGACTTCGTCAAGGAGTTCAACGCGGCGTCGCAGCTCCTGGAGTTCGACAAGAGCTTCGCCGACCGCTACCTCAACGAGGGCTTCTCCGGCGGCGAGAAGAAGCGCCACGAAATCCTCCAGATGGCGATGCTGAAGCCGAAGGTCGCGATCCTCGACGAGACCGACTCGGGCCTCGACATCGACGCGCTCAAGGTCGTCTCCAACGGCGTGAACCAGCTGCGCGGCGACGATCTGGGCGTGCTGATCATCACCCACTACACGCGCATCCTCAACTACATCAAGCCGGATGTGGTGCACGTGATGTTCGAGGGTCGCATCGCCAAGACCGGTGGCCCGGAGCTCGCCGAGCACTTGGAGCAGGTGGGCTACGTGGAGTTCGGCTCGCCCGAGAAGGCGGCGGAGCCCGTCGCGTCGTGAGCCCCGGGGGACCGGCGTCACCGTGACGCCCACGCAGCACATCGTGTCCGAGCCGGAGCGGCCAGCCGGCTCGGACATGCGCAGGGTGCGGGAGGACTTCCCGATCCTCAACCGCGACTTCGACGGCAGGCCGCTGGTCTACCTCGACTCGGCCGCCACGTCGCAGAAGCCCGCCGCCGTCATCGACGCGATGGCCGACTACTACGCGACGGCCAACGCCAACGTGCGCCGCGGCGTCTACGGGCTGGCCGCCGAGTCGGACCGCCGCTTCGAGGTGGCCCGCGCATCGATCGCGCGGATGGTGGGCGCGTCGCCCGACGGGCTCGTGATCACCAAGAACGTCAGCGAGGCGATCAACCTCGTGGCCTACGCCTGGGGTCTTCGCAACCTGCGCGAGGGCGACGAGATCGTGGTGACCCTGATGGAACATCACTCCAACATCGTCCCCTGGCAGATCGTCGCCGGACTGACCGGCGCCACCGTGCGCTTCTGCCCCATCACGCCCGACCACATGCTCGACATGGACGCCATGCGCGCCATGATCGGCGCACGCACCCGCACCGTCTCGGTCGCCCACGTGTCCAACACCCTGGGGACCATCAACCCGGTCGCCGAGATCAGCGCGATGGCCCGTGAGGTGGGCGCCCTCGCCGTCGTCGACGGCGCGCAGAGCGTGCCCCACATGCCCGTCGACCTCACCGCGACCGGCGCCGACGTGCTGGCGTTCACCGGCCACAAGATGCTGGGCCCGACCGGCGTCGGCATCCTGGTGGCGCGGCCGGAGCTCCTGGCTGGGTGGGAACCGTTCATGGGCGGCGGCGAGATGATCGACGACGTCACCACCGACGGCTCCACCTGGGCCGAGGCCCCACGACGGTTCGAGGCGGGCACGCCGCCCATCGCGCAGGTCGTCGGCCTGGGCGCCGCCGCCGAGTACCTCATGGCCATCGGCATGGACAACGTGCGCGCGCACGAGGTTGCGCTCACCGAGTACGCCCTCGGCGCCCTGGCCGACGTGGAGGGGCTGAGCGTCTACGGACCCGCCGACGCCGAGGCACGCGGCTGCCCCATCAGCTTCGCGCTGGACGGCGTCCACCCGCATGACGTGGCGCAGTTCCTCGACTCGCGCGGCGTGTGCGTGCGCGCCGGACACCACTGCACCAAGCCGCTCATGGTGCACCTGGGCGTGGTGGCGACCGCCCGGGCGAGCACCCACGTGTACTCCACCACCGACGACATCGACGCGCTCGCCGCCGCCCTGCGCGACTGCCGCACGTACTTCGGGGCGTGATGTCAGCGCGCCGAGATCACATCCGTCTGCGCGAAGTCGTCACCCTTGAACAGCAGCGGCTCACCGAGCGCCGTGGCGAGCGCGTAGGCGAAGCAGTCGCCGAGGTTCAACGCGGCCGGATGGTTGCCCTTCCCGAACCGACGCCACGCTTCGATCGCGCGCCCTGCCTGCCCCTCGTCCAATCCGACGACGCCCACACCGAGGTCGCGGATCAGCGCGTGGAGCGTCGTCGCGGCGGCCGATCCACCCCTGGCCTCCGCGACGATCGTCGCCTCGACCAGGGTCGCCGCGGAGATCACCACCGATTCCGTGGCCTCACCGAGCCGCGTGCGGTACGTCTCGGCGTCCTCCTCGCCGAACACGATCGCGAGGACCGCCGACGAGTCGAGCACCACTACGCGGGCAGCCCGTGCTCGTCGTACCCGATGATCTCGTCCGCCGATCTGGCATCGACGACCCGGCGTGCGCGCCCGTCCGCGATGATTCGATCGAGGAGCGCGAACCGCTCGTCGCGATCGAGTTCGGTTCGCACCCGCCGCAGGCGCTCCGCGAGGGCGGTCTTCGTTGCGACCGTGATCGATTCGCCCGTGGTGTCGGCGAGCTCACGTGCGAGGCGGTCGGTCTCTGGATCCTTGATGTTGAGGGCCATCACGAGGAAGAATATCCGACCGATTTCTTCCTCACAACAACCGGGGTGGCATGGGCGGGCTTGACAACCTCTACCAGGAGATCATCCTGGACCACTACCGCAGGCGGCGAAACCGCGGCGAGATCGAAGCTGCGACGACCACCGTCCAGCAGAACAACCCGACGTGCGGCGACAGCATCACGCTCCAGATCCGCGTCGCCGACGGGATGCTGGACGGCCTGGGCTACACCGGTGACGGCTGCAGCATCTCGCAGGCCTCGGCCTCGATGATGAGCGAGGTCGTGATGGGACGCTCCACCGACGAGGCGCAGGCACTCATCGAGCACATGCGCCGCGTCATGCACGGCGACGAGCAGCCGGACGAGGATCGCCTGGGCGATGCGGTGGCGCTGGGCGGCGTCGCCCAGTTCCCTGCCCGCATCAAGTGCGCTCTGCTTTCATGGATGGCATTGAAGGACGCCATCGAAACCGACAAGGAGGGATCGCGTGGCGACTGAGGACGAGATTCGCGAGGCCATGTTCGTCGTCGAGGACCCGGAGCTCGGCATCAACGTCGTGGACCTGGGTCTGCTCTACGGCGTCAACCAGGACGACTCCGGCAACGTGGTGCTGGACATGACGCTCACATCGATGGGCTGCCCGCTCACCGAGAAGATCATCGAGGACGCCCAGAACGCCGTCCTGCCGCTGGACGGCGTCGAGACGGTCAACGTCAACTGGGTGTGGGACCCGCCATGGGGCCCCGACGCGATGACCGACGAGGGCAAGCTCATGATGAAGGTCATGGGGTACATGTAGGAGACGCGATGACGACCTCACCCACCGACACCACCACGCCCGCTCCTCCCATGACGCTGGAGGAGAAGAAGGCCGCGGCCCGTGAACGGGCGCGCGCGGCCAAGGCCGCCCGCGCGGCCGGTGAGGCCCAGATCACCGTCACCGACGCGGCCGCGGGCTACATCCGGCAGGCGGCGGCCGCGCAGGGCAAGGCCGACGGCGTGCGCCTGCGCATCCTGGCCGGTGGGTGCTCGGGCCTGGAGTACCGCATCGACCTGCTGGACGAGGGTGAGCCGGTACAGGCGGGCGAGCGCGACCTCACCTCCAACGGCATCCGCCTGCTGGTCGACCTCAAGAGCTCCATCTACGTGACCGGATCCGAGATCGACTACACCTCCACACTCCTCAAGCGCGGATTCACCATCAGGAACCCCAACGCCACCAGCACCTGCAGCTGCGGCGACAGCTTCGGGGTGTAGGTGGCCGGGCCGCACGACCTGACGCAGATCGAGCGACTGCTCGCACGGGATGCGTCCGACGCGATGGACCTCCACGAGTTCGACGACGAGCTGTGGCTGGCGGTCAGTGCGCTGGTGGGGAGCGCCGAGGACGTCGACCACCTCCCACCGCGACTGGGGGCGTACTTCATCTCGCGATATCTCGACTGGGACGCGCAGAACGGCGGGATCGGTCAGGTCCTCTACAACAGCGCGGAACTGATGGACCGGGCACCGAAGGCGTTCTCGGCCGTGGGCCTTCCGGACCATGCCGCGCTCTTCACGGACGTTGCCGAGTGGGCCGCCGCCAACGGTGTCGAGGTCGATCGCGCGCACGGCGCGCAGGACAGATGGGCCGGGTACCGTGAGCTGGCGGAGCATCCCGAGCTCGAGAGGTTCGACGCGCGGTTCGCCGACCTCATCGAGCGTGGCCCGGACTCGGACGCGATCAGGATCGAGTTCATCCGGGCAGACCGCGGAAGCCTGGTGACGCCGGATCCCGGCTGAGACGGCTCGCGTCTGACCTGGTGGTCCCGGGCGATGAACGGTCGGATCCGGACGTTGACACGACCGACCTCACCGGAAACCGACCGTTAATCGCCCGGGCCTGGGGTGTCGGTGCCCGCGCGGGTTTACCACAGGAACCCCAACGCCACCAGCTCCTGCAGCTGCGGCGACAGCTTCGGCGTCTGACCCCGCAGGCGCCCGGACCGGCGCGGTCCGCATTTGGCGTTTCGCCTGACCGGTGACAGCATGCGCCCTGCACCGTGAGAATTTCACGGTGCCCGCGCATCGCGCGTCACGAACCCACCGCGCCCCGGGAGTCCAGGGATGGCCTGTCCTCGTCTTCTTCTCGCAGCCGTCGTCGCATCACTCGGGGTCTGCGCGTCCCAGGCGACGGCCGACACCTTCTCCTACACCGGCGCCGAACAGACCTACACCGTCCCGGCCGGCACGTCGTGGGTCCGCATCACCGCATCCGGCGCAACCGGCGGATGGAGCTCCGGCAGCGGTGTCGTAGGCGGGGTCGGTGCCACGGTCGACACGCATGTGCCGGTGACCCCCGGCCAGGTCCTGTACGTCAACGTCGGCGGCGCCGGCAGCTACCCGGGTGCCGGCGGCTGGAACGGCGGCGGCAACGGCGGACCGTACGGTGCTGGTGGTGGTGGGGCGAGTGACGTGCGTACCACCTCCGGTGACCTTTCCGCTCGCATCGTCGTCGCCGCCGGCGGCGGCGGCAACGGCGCCACCTACGCGGGGCAGTCGGGCGGCGACGCGGGCAGCGCCGGACAATCCACCGCCAGCGGCGCGGGCGGCGGACAACCCGGCACGCAAACGGCCGGCGGCGCCGGCGGGACGAGCGACTGCGCCGCCGGTGCGGTCGGAGGGGTCGGGACGGGCGGCGCAGGCGGTACCGGAAGCTGCAGCAGTGGTGGTGGGGGTGGTGGCGGCGGCTACTACGGCGGCGGTGGCGGCGGCGGCAGCTTTAGCGCGGCCGCCGGTGGTGGTGGTGGCTCCAGCCACGTCGTCACCGGGGCGAAGCATACGACCATCAGCGCCGCTGCCGCGGGGGCCGGCACCATCACGATCGTGCCTGCGACAAGCGTTCTCGTCGGCATCGCGGCTCCGGCGACCGGCAGCGTGTACGGCTTCGGCCAGTCGGCGCCCACCACCTACACCTGCACGGCACCGTCACCGCTCACGGTCTCGTCGTGCACCGACAGCAACGGCGCCACCGGCGGCGCCGGCGCACTCGACACCGCGACGCTCGGAACCCACACCTACACGGTGACGGCGACCGATTCGCTCGGCCAGACGGCCAGCCGGTCGATTACCTACACGGTTGCCGCGGCCCCGACCGTGACGATCAGCACGCCCGCGACCGGCGGCGTCTACCGGCTCAACCAGCCGGTCGCCACCGCGTTCAGCTGCAGCGTCGACCCGGCTGTCACCCACGCCTCCTGCACCGACGCCAACGGCGCCACCGCCGACGCCGGCCTCGACACACGCACGGCCGGCACCCACACCTACACGGTCACGGTCACCGACTCGATCGGTCAGACGGCCAGCCGGTCTGTCAGCTACACGGTGATCGCGCCACCGGCGACACCAACCATCAGCGGCGCCACAGACGGCGCCACCTACCGGCTGGGACAGGTGATCCCCATCACCTACCCGTGCACCGCACAACCCGGCGCAACCGTCACCACCTGCCATGACAGCAACGGCGGCGTCAACGGCACCGGCACCCTCGACACGCAGACGGTCGGCGCCCACACCCACACGGTGACGATCACCGACTCACTCGGCCAAACCACCACCGCGACCATCACCTACACGGTCGCAGGGCCCGCCTGCCCCACACGCCCCAGGTTCAACAGCATCATCTACCGCGACAGCGTCACCTCCTTCTACTACCGGCCCCTCCCAGGCCAAACCATCCGCGGTGCACGACACCTCGGCAAACGCCTGCCCACCATGCTCAACACCCCACGCGGACGCTCCCTGCTGCCACGCATCGAATACACCACCGCCCGACCCGTCGACGCCAAACGCCTGCCCTGGTTCGCCCGCAAAGTCGGACCCAACCGGGTGATCGCCGCCATCCTCACCAACACCGACAGCACCAGGTACGCAGGCATCCGCCTCGCCTACCGACCCAAACCCGGCACCTCCGCCAAACTCATCCTGCCCACCGGCACCGTCCAAACCACCTTCACCGACTGCCCCACCACCACCGGCTACGACACCATCTACTCACAGATCATCACCGTCACCCGCCGCAGCAAATGACGGACCGCGCGACCCGCAGCATGTGACCCCCGGTCCTCGCCCCCTCGCACCGAGGGGAGAACCTCCCTCGTTTCGAGGGACCACGTAGACTGACAACGTGGCCGAGAACCCATTCGTCTACTCGCGCGTGGTCGCGCCGTCCGACGTGGTCGATCGCGATGCGGAGGTCCGCGACCTGATCGACAGCGCGCTGGGCGGGCACTACGTGCGCCTCGTGGCGCCGCGACGCTACGGCAAGACGAGCCTCATGGGACGGGTGCTGGCCGAGGCGGCGCGTCGCCACCGCATGCCCGGAGTGCTCGTGGACTTCTTCGGCGTGGTGAGCCTGGCGGACGTCGCCATCCGCATCGAACGCGCCTACGCCGCCGGCCTCGAGGGCGGCGTGCGCTCCCGCGTCGAGAGCCACCTGCGCACCCTCGGTCTGGGCCTCTCGCTGGGCGTGCAGGGCATCTCGGTCAACCTGCAGCGACGCGCCGACGACCTCGACCCGCTGCCGGCGCTGCATGCGTTGCTGGAGGTGCCGGTCGAGGTGGCACGTCACCGAAAGCGACGGCTGCTGCTCGTGTTCGACGAGTTTCAGGACCTGCTGGCCGTCGACGGCGCCGACGCCATCATCCGGAGCCACATCCAGCATCAGGGGGACATGGCGGCATACGTCTTCTGCGGCAGCCAGCCGGGGATGATGGCGCGCCTGTTCGGTCATCGCGACCGTCCGCTCTTCGGACAGGCGAAGGCGATGGAACTGCGGCCGCTCCCCGACGACGAGCTGGCCGGGTACATCGAACGGCGCTTCGCTGCCAACCGCCGGTCGGTGGGTGACGTGATGCAGGCGCTCCTCGCCACCGTCCGGGGACACCCGCAGCGCGCCATGCTCCTGGCGCACCACCTCCACGACCAGGTGCCGTCCGGACGCACCGCCGACGCCACGCGCTGGCAGCGCGCACTCGACGTGTGCATGGGCGCGCTGGACGAGGAGTTCGAGTCGTACTGGCGGAGCACGCGGCCGGTCGACCAGCGCGTGCTTCGGGCGATCGTGGCGTTCGGGTCACCGCACCGCGAGGCGGCGGCCGATGCGCTGGGGCTCACATCGGGAGCAGTCGCCGGCGGGCTCGCGAGGCTGCGGGATGCCGGCGAGGTGACCCGCGAGGGCTTCACGATCATCGACCCGCTCCTGGAGCTCTGGATCAGGCAGCGCTTCTGACGCCTGCCGGTGACGACACCGGGTCAGCCGAGCGCGGCGTCCACCACCCTCCGCGCCTCCTCCTGGATGCGGGCCAGGTGCTCCTCGCCGCGGAACGACTCCGCGTAGATCTTGTAGACGTCCTCCGTCCCCGAGGGGCGCGCCGCGAACCAGCCGTGCTCGGTGGTCACCTTCAGGCCGCCGATCTCGGCGTCGTTGCCGGGCGCCCGGGTCATCTTGGCGGTGATCGGGTCGCCGGCCAGCTGGGTGGCGGTCACGTCGTCGGGTGACAGGGCTCCCAGCTTCGCCTTCTGCTCCGGTGTGGCCGCGGCGTCCACGCGCGCGTAGGCCGGAGCGCCGAAGCGCTCGGTCAGCCTCGCGTAGCGCTGTGACGGCGACTCGCCGGTCACCGCGCGGATCTCGGCCGCCAGCAGACCGAGGATGATCCCGTCCTTGTCGGTGGTCCACGTGGTGCCGTCCATCCGCAGGAACGACGCTCCGGCGGACTCCTCCCCGCCGAAGCCGAGGGTCCCGGTCACGAGCCCGTCAACGAACCACTTGAAGCCGACGGGCACCTCGACCAGGCGCCGCCCCAGCGACTCGGCCACCCGGTCGATCATGGACGACGAGACCAGCGTCTTGCCGATGGCCGTCTCGGAGCCCCACCCGCTCCGGTGGGCGAACAGGTACTCGATGGCCACCGCCAGGAAGTGGTTGGGGTTCATCAGGCCGGCGTCGGGGGTGACGATGCCGTGCCGGTCGGCGTCGGCGTCGTTGCCGGTCGAGATGTCGAAGCGGCCCCGGTTCTCGACCAGGGAGGCCATCGCGTACGGCGACGAGCAGTCCATGCGGATCTTCCCGTCCCAGTCGAGGGTCATGAACGCAAAGCGGGGATCGACCGTCTCGTTCACCACCGTGAGGTCGATGCCGTAGCGCGTGGCGATCTCCTCCCAGTAGGCGACGGACGCACCGCCCATCGGGTCGGCGCCGATGCGCACGCCGGCCTGGACGATGGCCTCCATGTCGACGACCGCGCCCAGACCCGAGACGTAGTCGTCGATGAAGTCGAACCTGCCGGTCGTCGACGCCGATCTGGCCTCGTCGGCGGAGACGCGCTTCACACCGTCGAGGCCGGCCTCCAGGAGTTGGTTGGCGCGGTCCTGGATCGCACCGGTGATGTCCGAGCCTGCGGGCCCGCCGTTGGGCGGGTTGTACTTGAAGCCGCCGTCGGCGGGCGGGTTGTGGGAGGGCGTGATGACCACGCCGTCGGCCGCCGGTGTGGACGGGTCGGCGTTGTGGTTGAGGATCGCCCGCGAGAGCGCCGGCGTGGGCGTGTATCCGCCGCGTGCGTCCACCAGGACCGCCACCCCGTTGGCGGCGAACACCTGCAGCGCGGTGTCCTGCGCCGGACCCGAGAGCGCGTGCGTGTCACGACCCATGAACAGGGGGCCGACGATGCCCGCCGCGGCGCGGTGCTCGCTGATCGCCTGGGCGATGGCGGCGATGTGGGCGTCGTTGAACGACCCCTTCAGGGACGAGCCCCGGTGGCCGGAGGTGCCGAACGCGACGCGCTGCGCCGGATCGGACGGGTCGGGACGACGGTCCGCGTAGGCGGACAACAGCTCGTCGACGTCGATCAGGTCCTCGACCGTGGCGACCGTGCCGGCCCGTTCGTGCGTCCCCATCGCGATCCTCTCCTCGGGTGTGTCCTCCCCATCAGGGTACCGAGCCGTCGCGCGCATTGGGCCGTCCCGGGCGCGATGGACCACAGGATCGTCATATCGACGCATCATCCCGATGCGGTGCGCCACCGGCGCCCGGCACCGACCACATCCGCGCGGAGGTCAGGCGCCCGCCAGCGTCGCGCGGGCCGGATCGCCCATCGCGACCGGGTCGAGCACGTGGATGACCGATGGTTCGGCGAGGAGCGGCCCGACGGCCTCGCGGAACGCCGCCATATGCGGCTGCTTGGCGTGGCGGCCGAGGGCCTCCGCGCTCGCCCAGCGCTCGACGAACACCAGACGGCGATCGTCGTTGGTGTCACGGTGGAGCGCGAACGTCACGCAGCCGTCCTCGGCGTGTGTGGGCGGCACGAGGGTCTCGGCGATGATGCGCTCCACCTCGTCCCGCTTGCCCTCCTGCGCGGTGACGACCGCGACGACCACGACCTCGCTCATGGGTGACCTCCTGGCTGTGGGGCACGGCCGACCGGCCGCCGTGTGGTCAGGCTAGCGAGCGCCGGCCCAACCGGGCTCGGGGTGCCGCCGCCCTCAGTCCTCCACGAACTCGGCAAAGCCCGCGAACAGTGCCCCGTACGCGTCGACCGGCGGGAAACCGTCGAACGCGTGCCGGGCGGTCGTCGTCGCCCACGGCAGCCGCTCCGTCACCCACGTCTCGAGGTACGGCTCGAACCACGAGTGGTCGTCCAGCATCGTCGGGCGCAGGTTCACGAAGTCTGCGCCGATCACCTGCGTGAACATCCAGGTCATGCAGTGCGGACAGAAGTGATGGTCCTGCTGCGGCCCGCGCGGCCCGCTGATGGTCGTCGCCCCCTGCGTGACCTCGACGCCGTCCAGCGGGATCATCGCCGTGAGGGAGTAGGCGCTCCCCGACATCCGCCGGCATCCGACGCAGTGGCACGCCGCCGTCATGATCGGCGGCGCGGACACGCGGAGGCGGGTGCGTCCGCACCGGCACCCGCCGTCGAGGGGGAGTTCGGGTCGTCTCATCGCTCCGTCCGTCCGATCCGTCGGTGCCGCAGGGCCGGCAGCCGGTCCCGCACGTCCTCCAGCCGCGTCCACTCCAGGTCCGCCACCGCGATCCCCTCCCCCTCGTCGATCCGCGCGAGGACCTCACCCCACGGGTCGACGATCATGCTGTGCCCGAACGAGTCGACGCCGGGGTCGTGACGTCCCACCTGACCGGCGGCCACGACGAAGCACTGGTTCTCGATCGCCCGGGCGCGCAGCAGCACCTCCCAGTGGGCGCGCCCCGTCGTGGCGGTGAACGCCGCGGGAACGGTCAGCACGTCGGCGCCGAGGTCGACGAGCTCCCGGTAGAGCTCCGGGAACCGCACGTCGTAACAGATGGTGAGGCCGATCCGAACACCGCTCACCTCGGCGACGACCGGCGTGTCACCCGGAAGGGCCCCCGCCGACTCGCGATAGGCGGTGCCGCCCACGTCCACGTCGAACAGGTGCATCTTGCGGTAGGTGGCCGCCGCACGACCGCGCCCGTCGAACACCACGCACGTGTTGAAGGCCCGATCGGGGGTGCCCGACACCTCCGACACGCTGCCCGCCACCAGGGTCACCCCCAGCTCGCGCGCCCAACCGGCGGCGGCGGTGAGCGACGGGCCGTCCAGCGCCTCGGCATGTCGCGGCTGGCGGACGTCCCGGTCGATGACGTTCCACTTCTCCGGCAGGACGATCAGCCTGGCCCCGTCGGCGGCGGCCCGTCGCACGAGCGTCTCGGCCACCGCGACGTTGCGGTCGCCGTCGGACGAGCTGGTCATCTGGCAGACGGCGGCGCGGACGGATCGTGACGACATCCACCCACTCTCGCACAGCGGTGGTGGCGACCACCGCACGCGCACCGGCCCCACGGAGGGTGTCGCTACAATGGGCCGCTGTACAGCCGACGCGAGGTGAACGCATGACCGAGACGTCCGTGGTGACGCGAATCGAAGAGGTCCTTGAGGAGATCCGTCCCGCCCTGCACTCCGACGGCGGCGACGTCGAGCTGATCGACTTCGACGACGAGGGCTTCGTGCACGTGAACATGCTGGGCGCCTGCGGTGGCTGCCCCATGTCGACGGCGACGCTCGTCCTGGGGATCGAGGCCGCCCTGCGGGAGCGCATCCCCGAGGTGGAGGGCGTCATCCCCGTCTGAGTCCGGGCGCGATCCGCGCCCGCCTGCCGCGCCGCCGGTTCATCCACCGGACCACCTTCGTGGAGGGGATGAATCGGGGTGCCCGGATTTGAACCGGGGACCTCTCCGACCCGAACGGAGCGCGCTACCAAGCTGCGCCACACCCCGACGGCACCGCTGCATCGTACCGATCCTGCGCGTTTCGCGCCACCGCCGGACGGGTACCGGTCGAAGAACACCCTGTTCGAGTTCTCCGCGTCCTTGGCCGGGCCTTCACCCCGACCTCATGGGGCTGTGGTTAACTTGATCGTCGCAATCCCCGCCACCGAGGTGAGGCCGCAAAGCAGCGATGGCCAGCGCGTCCCCACAGTCCAGGATCGATCTGCAGTCTCCCACGACCACCGCCCCGACGGGCCGTGGCGGCACGAGGACGGCGATCGGACGCCGGGGTCGCTGGCGGGTTGAGATCCTGCTGTTTGCAGGGGTTCTTCTGGTCTACCAGCTGTCGCGCGCCTTCGTGATCGGCGATGCCACGAACGCGTTTGCCAACGCGCTCAACGTCATCCACCTCGAGAAGGCGTCCGGCCTCTTCTTCGAAACCCACGTCCAGGCGTGGATGCTCGAGCACCTGCGGCTGACCCAGATCCTCAACCAGTTCTACATCTGGGCGCACCTGCCGGTGACGGGCCTCTTCTTCGTGTGGCTGTACCGCAGGCGGCGTGAGGCGTACAGCTTCGTGCGAAATGCGTTCTTCCTCACCAACCTGCTGGCGCTCACCGTGTTCGTCGCGTTCCCGGTCGCCCCGCCCCGCATGATGGAGGGCCACGGCTTCGTCGACACGCTCTCGATCATCAGTGGCATCGACCTGCACGCCGGCAACCTCTCGGGGTGGTTCAACCCCTACGCGGCGGTGCCGTCGATGCACTTCGGTTACGCGCTCATGGTCGGCGCGGTCACCGCGCTCCTCGCGAAGCGGATCTGGGTGCGGGCGCTGGCGGTCGCCTACCCCGGGATCGTCTTCTTCACCATCGTGGGGACCGCCAACCACTTCGTGATCGACGCCCTGGCCGGCGGCATCGTGCTGATCACCGCGTTCCTCGTCACGTGGACCTGCACCCGCCTCGCGGGACGCTCATCGCAGGTCGCACCCGCCGGCTCCGTCAGCTGACCTCCCGCGGCGGGGCGTGTCCGCCGCACCGGCGGGCTACCATCCCCCGACCGTCCGAGCCGTCGCGAGGAGCCGTCGATCCCGGCGATCGTCACCGCAATGCGCCCACGCCAGTGGGTCAAGAACGCCTTCGTGCTCGCCCCGCTCGTGTTCTCGGGGGAGATCCAGCATGCCGAGCCCATCCTCAGGGCGCTCGGCGCGGTCGCGGTCTTCTGTCTGGCCGCCAGCTCCATCTATCTGATCAACGACGTGATGGACCGCGCGGCCGACCGGGCGCACCCGACCAAGCGGTTCCGACCGATCGCCGCCGGCCGCGTGTCCGTGGGGACCGCCGTGGGTGTGGCCGTCGTCCTCATGGTCGTCGCCGCGGCGGGGGCGTTCCTGATCGACTGGCGGCTCGGGGTCATCGCGGCCGCCTACGTGCTGATCTCGGTGGCCTACAGCGCATGGCTGAAGCACGTGGTCATCATCGACGTGTTCACGATCGCGTCCGGGTTCGTCCTGCGCGTGCTGGGCGGCGCGGCGGCCATCGACGTGGAGCCGTCGATCTGGCTCATCATCTGCATGGGGTTCCTCGCCCTGATGCTGGGCTTCGGTAAACGGCGCGGCGAGGCCCGGCTGCTGGCCGACGGCGCCGTCGACCACCGCGCCGTCCTGGCCCATTACAGCGCGACCTTCGCGGACGCCATGGTCATCCTGACCGCGGGGCTGGCGCTCGCCGCCTACGCCGCCTACTCGGCCACGGGACGCCCCGCCGACCGGCACATGGCCATCACCCTGCCCTTCGTGATGTACGGCGTGTTCCGCTACCTGTGGCTCATCTTCCACCGCGACCGCGGCGACAGCCCCACCGAGCTCGCCCTGTCGGACCCCGCGATCGTGCTGGCCGTGGTGGGCTGGGGTGCGGCGGCCGCGGTGCTGATGGCCGTCTGATGGACACCGTGGGTCCCGCGCCAAGGAAACCGCGACACTGCTGACCGTCGTCCTCCTCGTCCTGGTGGCGGTGCTGTTCGTCGCCGTCGGCGTCGGGCTGACCGGGTTGACGGCCACCGAGCGGACGCCGACCGCCCGCTCCCAGCTGCTGCCGCTCGGCGCATGCGGGGTCGTGCTGGCGGCGACGCCGGTGTCGTACGTCCTGGCGATGGCACCGGCCGGCCGCTGGGTCACCACCGCGATCCTCGCCGCGGTCGTGGCGGTCGGAGCACTGCTGCTCGCCCGACGCGGGGTCGACGCCGCGGCCGTGCGCCGCACCGCCGGGTCGGCGGCGGCGCCGGTCGCCGCCGGCGGTCTGGTGGGGCTGGCGGCGCTGCTGCCGGTGATGGCGCAGGGCTTTCCCACGACGCTCGCCTACGGCAACTTCGACGGCTGGTACTTCGCGGCCCGCGGCGACTGGCTGACCCGCCACCCGTGGGGCACCACGCTCACCGAGCAGACCGCCGACCCGCTCAGCACGGTCGCGGTCTGGAGCGATCGGTTCCACCTGCCGCAGGGGGTCGACACCACCGTCGCCTACGTGCAGAGCATGCTGGGCATGGACGGCTACCAGGTCCTCGGTGTGCTGGGGGCCGCGGCGATCATGGTGGGTCTGTGCGGGTGGCTCACGCTGCGCGACGCGATCGACCCCGCACACCGGACCGCGGGGATCGGGTGGATGGCGGCCGCCGGCGTCGTGAGCCCGGTCTTCGTCGTGATGCACGGCGAGAACTTCTTCGCACAGCTGTGGGGGGCCGCCCTCTGGCCGTTCGTCATGGCGACCCTCATCCGCCTGACCGCACGGCCGTCCTGGCGCACCGTCGCCCTGGCGGCGCTCGCGACGGCCGCCGCGGTGTCGTTCTATCCGGCCAACCTCCCGTGGATCCTCGTGGGCGCCGCCGGCGCCGTCGGCGTGGGTGTCACGCTGCGGGTCCGCGACGACGGCGTTGGGCCGCGACGTGCGATCACCGCCGGTGCGCTCGCGACCGTCGCCACCATCGGCGCCGTGATCGCGCTCGCCCCGCTGCAGGTGGTCCGGCTGGTCGAGTTCACGCGGTTCGCGCAGGGGATCGGCTCGGTCGCGGCCGCCGCCGTGCCCCTCGAGGGCCGCCCGGCGACCGCGGTCCTGGCGGGGACCCAGACCAACCTGGGCCGCGTGGTGGAGGACTGGCGCCTCGTGCTCGCCGTCGCGCTCCTCGTCGCGATCGCGTTCCTGATCGCCCTGCCGCCGCGCGGGGGCCGGCTGTCCTCCGTCCTGCCGCCCGGCGTGGCCGTGGCGCTCATCACGGCCGTGGTCTTCCTGCGCGCGCAGGGGCGCGGCGAGACCTACATGATGAACAAGTCGCTCATGACCGGCGGCGCCCTGCTTGCGGGCCTGGCCTTCGTCGCCGTCGCGCTGGCACCCCGCTCGCGCCTTCCCCGCACCGCAGCGGCGGTCGGGATCGCCATGCTCGTCATCTGGGGCGGCATGAGCACCCAGCTCATCCGACGCACCACCGACGGCTGGGCCGGATTCCGCGCCGAGGACCGCGCGCTCGGCAACCGCATGGCGTCACTCGGCCCGGACGACGCGCTGCTCGTGGAGGGTGCGTCCGAGATCGTCCCGACCTCGTTCCAGTACCGGATGGTCACCGCGTACTTCGCATCGACCGCGACCGACGGGCCCGTTGAGGGACTGGGGTCGACCGACTCGTACCTGACCGCGCCCACCCTCGTTCCGAAGGCCGACGCGCGCTGGCGCCCGTCACGCGCCTGGCGCACGGTCGTCACGATGGGTGCCGAGGGCCCCGTGCGCGGCAGACGACTCGAATGGCGAAACGACGCCTACGCCATGTGGCGGGCGCCCACGCTGGACGTCACCCCGTTCGGAACGGGTTGGCTGGAGCCGCTCGCGGGCGGGACGACGCCCGTGAGCGCGGCCATCGGCCCGGTCGAGTTCGTCGTCGCCAACGCCGATGCCCGTGAGCGGACCGCCACCCTCGCCGTGCGCCTGCGAAGCCGACTGGCCACGCGCACCGTCACCGTCACCGGCGGCACCGCCCCCGCGACCGTCACGATCCCCGTCAACGCGACCAGAACGGTCAGGGTGCCCGTGCGCGTCCCGCCGGGGGGCGTCGCGGTCCTGTCGATGTCCGACGCGCCGGCGACGCCGCAGGCCGGCCTCCGGGTGCTCGAGATGTCGGTCGCGGGCTAACGCCCGGCGCGGGCGGCCACCAGGTCGACCAGGGCCGCGAGCGCCGGGTGTGGATCGAGGATCCCGACGACCTCGTCGCGGGGTCGCACGAACCCGGCCCGCCCGTCGAGCACGCGCCGCAGCGCGTCGGCCACCCCGGCGACGTCCCCCGGAGGTGCCAGGAGCCCCATCCCGGTCGCCGTGACCGGGAACCGCACACCGGGCATGTCGCTCGCAACGACCGGGGTGCCGCAGAGCATGGCCTCCACCTGCACCATGCCGAACGCCTCCAGCGGGTCGACGCTGGGAAGCGCCACGACGTCGCACATCGCGTAGAACGCCCGCAGGTCGTCGTGGGAGAGGAACCCGGTGAAGCGCACGTCGTCGTCCGGGCGCACCTGGGCGCGCAGGTCGTCGCCCAGACCGCCGCCGGCCACGCGGTCACCCTCGCCGGCGATGACGAGCGTCACGTCCGGCATGGTGCGACGAACCTCCCGCACGGCGGCGATCAGCACGTCGATCCCCTTCTCGGCCACCAGACGTCCCACGAACCCGACGACACGCCGTCCGTCGAGTCCCAGGCGCACCCGCAGGCCGGCGGCGTCGCCGGCGGTGAAGCGGTCGGTGTCGACCGGCGGCCGGACCCCGACGGATCGCGCGGCCACGTGCCCCACCACCCGGGACGAGGCCGCGTAGTCGGTCGAGAGCGCGATGAAGGCCGGCGCGCGTCCCACTGTCCAGCGTGCGGAGCGGGCGGCGAGGGCCTCGACCACGCGCGACAGCGGATCGGCGCCGAGGCGGAGGTCACAGACGTAGACCGGCAGCAGCCGGCCGCGCGGGGTGACGGCCGCCACCGCCGCGGCCTCCAGCAGGGGCATGACCGGCATGACCACGTCGGCCCGGCGGGCGCGACGGGCGACGGCCGGCACGAACCCCGGCAGCACCATGCCCTTGCCCACCGCGGCGAGTGACCGGACGCGGGTGACGGTGACCCCGTCGATCCGCTCGACCCGTGCGAGCCCCCGCTGGTGCATGCCGGCGACCACCTCCACCTCGGCGCCACGCCCGGCCAGGTGCTCGGCGAGCGCGCGGGCGTAGATGGTCAGCCCGCTGGAGTACGGCGAGTAGTAGTAGAGGGCGACGAGCACACGCACACCGTCCAGGCGCGCGTCCCGCGGGGGCGCTCCGGCGGTCACACGGCCGACGATACCAAGGGCGCCGCATCGGACCGCACCGGGACGCCCGGGACGATTTCGACCGCATCTTCCGACCGTCGACCGTTGGCAGAGTTCGTCACGTGAGTTACCATCCGTTCATGGATCGGACTGTTCAGAGTGGTGCCGTCCGGCACCCGGCGCTGTTCGCTCCCACTGAGTCCACGGCCCGCCTGCGCACTGCAGGCGGGCCGTTTCGTTTCTGCCCCACAGTCACACGGAGGCATTGCCGATGGCCGTTCACCTGACCCCCGACGAATTGTCCGACGCGCTCGGTCTGAAGAGTCGCGACATCATCAGGCTCTGCCAGGAGGAGGCGGTGCCGATCCTCCACGGGCGCATCGACAAGACGCTCTTCCTGAGGACCATGCAGGCCAACGGTCACCGGATGCCGGACGACGCGGAGCTGCTCCTGCAGATGTGACCTCGGGGGATGGTGCCCGGCGGGCGTCGTGGTATCGTCGCCCGCCATGGGCCTCGCCGCTGCAACCTCACGGCGTCTCGTCCGCATCGGCGTGGTCACGGTCGTCGCGACCGTCGCGTGGGTCGATGCGGCCGCGGCGACCCCCGCCCAGGTGCAACGGGCGCTCGGCAAGTGGACCGCCGCCAACCCCAACACGGGTGCGGTCGTGCTGCGACTGGGGCCCGCCGGCCCCGAGCCGGTCGCCTCGTTCAAGGCGGACATCCCGCGCCGGCCGGCCTCGACGATGAAGGTCATGACCGCGGCGTCGGCGCTCATCACGCTGGGACCGACCTACCGGTTCGAGACCCGCCTCTACATGGGCGCCACGCCCACCTACTCGGGCCCGATCCTCAACACGCCCCTCTATCTGAAGGGCTACGGCGACCCGACGCTCGCAACCCCCGGGTACGCGCGACGCTACCTCCCGGGCGCCACCACCAACGTCACCGGGCTCGTCCGTCCACTGCGGGCGGCTGGGATCACCCGCATCCGCGGGCCGATCATCGTCGACGAGACCTACTTCGACGCCCGTCGCCGCGGCCCCGGCTGGCCGGCCCGCTACAACATCGAGAGCCAGCCGCTCTCGGCGATGAACGTCAACCAGAGCTGGCTGGGCGACACCCGTCGCAGCCGGGTGAAGTCGCCGCCGCTCGCCGCCGGAACCACGCTGCGCGCCACGATGCGCGCCATGCGGGTAGTGCACACGGGCGCGGTGCGCACCGGGCGCGCCCCCGCGCAGGGCCGGCTCGTCGCCACCGTCCAGTCGCGACCGCTTCGGGCCATCACCCGCCTGATGCTGCCGCCCAGCGACAACTTCGTCGCCGAGATGCTCGTCAAGAACATGGGGGCGTACTCGGCCGGTGCGGGCACGACCGCCGCCGGCACGCGGGTGTCCGCGGGCGCGCTGTCGCAGTACCTGGCCCCCGGCGACCGCTTCGTCGACGGCTCCGGCCTGGACCGGCGCAACCAACTGACGGCCAACAGCCTCGCACGGGTCCTGATCGCCGCGGACGCCGACCCGGTCTGGGGTTCGGCGCTCATCACGTCCCTCCCCCGTGGCAACGAGGGCACCCTGCGCAGCCGCTTCCGCCCGCTGGGTGGGCGTCTGCGCGCCAAGACCGGCTACATCAACGGCACGTCCACCCTCACCGGCATCGTGACCTCGACCAACGGCACGAAGTACGCGTTCGCGCTGCTCATGAACGACAGCTCCATCTCGGGTGCCCGTGAGACCCAGGCCCGGCTGGTGAAGATGCTGGCCGCCGGGGTCGCCGACATCGGCTGACCCGAGGACCGCCGGCTCGCACCGTGGTTCCGGGTGACGCCACGCGGAGCCCCGGGCGCGGAACGCCGCGGTCACCCGTCCGGCGTCCGCGGTCGGGACGTCCGGATCGGGAGCCGACCCGGACGGTCGACACGAACCCGCCCCCTCGACGACATGGTCACGCACACGGGCTTCGCCACCCGCGTGTGAGCGAACGCCGCGGCGCCGGCCACCGCAACGTGGCTGACGACGTCGGCCGGCGGTCACCTGCGTGGTCCACGATGAACGGGTACCGGGCCAACGAGCCGACACGCCACGGCCACATGCCCGCCCGCCCGACCACCAAATGGCGGACGCCGCGCGGAGAACCGCGCGGCGTCCCTGTACCGCATCCGTGACGGGGATCGGATCCCCTGTCGCGGGATCAGCGCACCGGCTTGCCGGGCGGGATCGTGATGAGACCCAGCTGGCCACCCTCGACGAGCTCGGCGGCGTTCTGCGCAGGCCGGTAGTGCGCCTGCACGTCGAAGAGGTACTTGCCCTTCCCGAGGAACGGCACCGGGATGATGCCGGAGCTCTCCTCGTCGATCGTCAGGAAGTTGGGGGCACCGGGAGCGAAGCGGTCAGCGTCGTGACGGGCGATGCGCTGCACGTTGCCGCTCTTCGCGTCGTACTGGAAGATCCCCGAGAGGTAGGGGTTTCCGCCCGGGTCCTCCTGCAGGAGCACCTGGCCGCGGTCGTTGACGGTGATGTTGTCGATCATCCGCGGGCCGGCCTGGTCGGCGTCCTTCTTGGTGGTGTCGTACGCGGGGCTTGCGACCGGAACCGTCGCGATGCCACCCTTGGTGACGTCGGCGGCGTCCTCGAACTGCAGGTGCCACAGACGGCTGATGCCGCGGAAGCTGCCGGTGGTGGCGAAGTAGAAGCCCTGCTCGTTGGTCGGGTCGAACGAGCCGTCCTCCGGACGGGCGAGCTTCGACACGCCGAGCTCGGTGCTGACCCTCTCCAGGGTCGCGCCGTTCATGCTCGCGGCACCGGGGATCTCGATCAGCTTGAAGCCGACGCCCTTCGCCGGAATGGTCGTTGAGTCGAGCTCGGTCGGGACACCGTCGATCTTGAGGCCGTAGAGCTTGCCGTTGGCGAGACCGGCCTTCTCGACGTCATTACCGGTGGACTGCTTCTCACCGACGTAGATGTAGACCTGGCCGCCACCCGAGTCGTCCAGGTTGACGACGACCGTCTTCTTGCCGTTGTCGGGCTGGGCGACGACGTTCTCGAAGCTCATCTTGCCCATGTGGGGCAGCTCGTAGCTGGAGCCGGCGTCGGGACCGGTCGCCACGTGCGCGAAGGCGCGACCCTCGGCGCCGGACTCCTCACCGCTCATGAAGATGCGGTTGGTGGTGCCCGTGCGGGTGGCGGCGTCGTAAAACGCGCTCACGTCGGGCAGGTCGCCCGAGCAGAGGCGGCTGATGGCGGTCACGGCCTGCGTCCAGGCGTCGGTGTCCTTGGTGCGGACGTAGACCCGCTTGATGAGGTCCTCGCCGGAGCGCACGCGCAGCGAACCCTTCTCGATGGTCCACTTCGAGACGAAGGCGCCGGTCGCACCGTGAGCGCGGACGGCGCCCAGGTGGCCGCCGAGCTCGTGGTTCATGAGGAGCGTGAACGTTCCACCCCCGTTGTCGTACGCACCGAGGCCGTCCGGGATGCCGACCATCCGGTAGCCATTCGGAGCGGCGTCACCGACGGTGAGGATGCTCGTGGTGTTGACGCCCGGAATCGTCCGGACCAGGTACGGGCTGGCGGAGCTGGACGGGCCGGTGCTCGCACCCGGAGCGGCGAGCGCGACGCCGGCGGTGATGGCGCCGACCGCACCCGCGAGGATCGCGGTCTTCGTTGACCGTTTCACAGTTGGTTCCCCTTTTGTTGTCGAGTCGCCCCAGCCGGACCGTCCCGGGAGGCGGACGGCGTGACCGTACGTCCGCCGGAGAGGGATGGGGAACACACCCGATGAACGCGCGGTGACAAGCTGGGAACGAACGCTCAAGTCGCCCGCATCCTCCGACAAAAGCCACAGAAAGCGGTGCGGGCCCTGCCTCATCCCTCCCGGGCGGGCGGCGGCGTCGACCCGTTCAGGATCGCCAGGAAACCGGCCTCGTCCACCACGGGGACACCCAGCTTCTCGGCCTTCGCGAGCTTGCTGCCGGGGTCGCTGCCGGCGACGACGAACGCCGTCCGGCCACTGACCGACCCGGCCGCCTTGCCGCCGGCGGCCTCGATGGCGGCCTTCGTCTCGTCGCGGCTCATCGCCTCCAGTCCACCGGTCACGACCACCGAGAGGCCATCGAGCACGCCGCCCTCCGACGGTTCGGTCACCTCCATCTCGACCGTGAGGCCGGCGTCGCGCAGCCGTTCGAGCGTCGCCCGGTTGTCGTCGACCGCCAGATACTCGTCGATGGCGCCCGCCACGACCGGGCCGACGCCGTCGGCGGTGGCGAAGACCTCGGGGCCCGCCGAGAGCAGCCGGTCGAGCGAGGGGGCCACCCGCGCGACCGCCCGGGCGGTGATGCCGCCGACGTGGCGGATGCCGAGCGCCCCCAGCAGGCGCGGCCACGGCTGGGATGTGGACGCCGCGATCGCCGCGATCAGGTTGGCGGCGGCCACCGGGCCGAATCCCTCCAGCGCCTCCAGGTCCTCGGCCCGCAGACCGTAGACGTCGGCCACGTCGCGGATGAGCCCCAGGTCGAACAGGCGCGTGACCGTCTTCTCGCCAAGCCCCTCGATGTCCATGGCGCCGCGCGAGGCGAAGTGGATGATCGACTGCACCGCCTGGGCGGGGCACGCCCGGTTGGGACAGCGGATCACCACCTCTCCCTCCACCTGCGCGAGCGGCGTGTCGCAGGCGGGGCAGCGCTCCGGCATGTGGAACTCGCGCTCGTCGCCCGTGCGGTTCTGGATGAGCGGGGCCACCACCTGCGGGATGACGTCGCCGGCGCGCTGCACGACGACGGTGTCGCCGATGCGCAGGTCCTTGCGGGCGATGTCCTCGTGGTTGTGGAGGGTCGCCTGACGCACCGTGACACCGCTCACCGCCACCGGGGCGAGCACTGCGTACGGGATGAGCGCGCCGGTGCGCCCCACGTTCACGCGGATGTCCTCCAGCGTGGTCGTGGCGGTCGTCGGTGCGAACTTGTAGGCCACCGCCCAGCGCGGGGCGCGGCCCACCGACCCCAGCCGCCGCTGCATCGCGAGGTCGTCCACCTTCACCACGGCGCCGTCGATGTCGTAGTCCAGGTCCGCGCGCCGGTCCTCCCACGCCTCGCAGGCGGCGAGCGCTCCCGGGAGGTCGTCGACGCGGCTGATGAGCTCGTTGACCGGGAAGCCCATGCGACGCAGCCAGTCGAGCACCTCGGACTGACCGGACAGTTCCAGCCCCTCGCGCGCGCCGAGTGCGTAACAGAAGATGGCGAGCGGCCGGTCGGCGGTGATCCGCGCGTCCTGCTGACGCAGGCTGCCCGCCGCAGCGTTGCGCGGGTTGGCGAAGGTCGCAAGACCGGCGGCGGCACGGGCGGCGTTGAACTCCGCGAAGGCCGCGAGCGGCAGATACACCTCACCGCGCACCTCCACGAGCGCCGGCGGCGTCTCACCGGGGCCCGTCACGAGGGTGCGCGGGATGGCGGCGATGGTCATGAGGTTCTGGGTGACGTCCTCGCCCACCACCCCGTCGCCCCGGGTGGCGCCGCGCACGAACCTGCCCGACTCGTAGGTGAGCGAGATGGCGAGCCCGTCGATCTTGGGCTCGACGATCATCGCGACGTCGCGGTCACCCATCCCCTCGGCCGCCAGCACGTTGCGCACACGCCGGTACCAGGCCTCCAGTTCCTCGGATCCCCGGGCGTTGGCCAGCGAGAGCATGGCCTCGCGGTGGCGGACCTCCGTGAAGCCGGCCGCCGCCCGCCCGCCGACGCGCTGGGTGGGCGACTCGGGGGTGACGAGCTCCGGGTGCGCCGCCTCGAGCGCCTCGAGCTCGCGCATCCATCCGTCGTAGACGACGTCGTCGACGACTGGGTCGTCCCGCAGGTAGTACGCGTCCGCGGCCGCCTGGATGCGGGCGCGAAGATCCTCGGCGACCGCGGCCGGGTCGCTCATCCGCCCAGGAGTTCCCGGGCGAGTTCCAGTGGATCGTCGGCCACGAGCGTCGCACCGGCCCCCAGGAGGGTGTCGCGGTCGCTGAACCCCCACGTCACGCCGATCGGGGTGACCCCCGCGGCCACGGCGGCCTCGATGTCGACGCGACCGTCGCCCACGTAGCAGGCGCCGTCGGCCCGACGGCCCAGGCGCGTGAGCGCGGTGGTGATGGGCTCTGGGTGCGGCTTGTGGTTGCGGGTGTCGTCGGCCGCGACGACGATCATGAAGTACTGGCGCACCGACAGCACCTCGAACGCCTCGTCCAGCATCGGCCCCGACTTGGAGGTCACGACACCGACGGTGCGTCCGGCGGCGCGCAGACGCTCGAGCATCTCCTCCACCCCGGGAAAGAGCCGCAGGTACTCGGGTGCGCGGGCGCGGTTCCACTCCCGGTAGGTGTGCACGAGCGCCGCCTGCTGCTCCGGGGACTCCAGGCGCATCTGGACGTCGAGCGGACGTCCCACCTGGCGCACAAGGTCGTCCTCCGGGACCTCGCGTCCCAGCACCTCGCGGACCGCGTGACGGTAGGACTCCCGGATGAGCGCGACCGAGTCGACGATCGTTCCGTCCAGGTCGAACAGGATCGGGTCGAACCCCGCGCTCATGCCGCGCCCTCCAGCATCCCGCCCAGGTCCAGCCCGTCCAGGGTCGCAAGGCCACCCAGGTCGGTCAGCGCGAAGTGGAGCGGCGTCACCGAGATCGCACCGTCGTCGATGGCGGCGAAGTCGGTGCCCTCCTCCTGGTGGTGGGAGTGGTCGTCGCCGTAGATCAGGTAGCGCCGCCGCGCCTCCGAGTCGCCGTTGAGCGACTGCAGCGAATCGTGGTAGATGCGCCGGCCGAGCCGCGTGGCCCGCACGCCGGTGAGCGCCTCCCGGGCCACGCCCGGTGCGTTCACGTTGACGGCCATGCCGGTGGGAAAGCCGCCGTTCATCATGCGCGGCAGCAGGCGTGCGACGAAGTCGGCGACCACGTCGAAGTCGTACTCCGATCCGTCGCGGTGCCAGTGGTGGCCGTTCAGCGACCCCTGCGACACGGCGATCGCAGGCCACCCGAGGAGCACCCCCTCGAACGCGGCCGCAACCGTGCCGGAGTAGGTGACGTCGTCGCCGAGGTTGAGCCCCAGGTTGATCCCGCTCACGATGACGTCGGGACGGTCCTCACCCATGAGGCCGAGCACCGCGAAGCGCACGCAGTCGACCGGCGTGCCGTCGGTCGCAAGGCCGGTGGAGCCGTCGGCGAGCGTGCGCTCCTCGACGTGCAGCGGCCGGCGGATCGTGATGCTCCGTCCCGTCGCGCTCTGGTTGACCTCCGGGGCGATCACGCTCACCTGACCCAGCGGTTCGAGCGCGCGCTTGAGCGCCAGGAGCCCCGGGGAATCGATGCCGTCGTCGTTCGTCACAAGGATGCGCATGCGATTCCCGAGTATGCCAGGGGGCGTGCGGTGGCGGCGCTCCGGGAGGAGGGCGGCGACGGGCGGTCGACGCCGCCCGCTCCTCCCGCGATGGCGGCGCCGACCGGTCCCGCCCCGACTGCGATGGCCACGCCGCACAGGGACATTCGGCTAGGCGCTTGCGAAGATCTCCGCCAGGCGGCCCGCGACCGCACGGGCGCCGACGATCACGAGCCCCATCGTGTCCCCGTCGGCGGCGACCAGGAGGACCGTGTGCGTCGCGTGGACGGGAACCGTGACGCCGACGACGACCATCCCGCCGCTCTCGAGCACCACGGCATCCAGATCGTGCCCGTCGTGGTTGCGATGGATCTCCTCGAGGGCGGCGCCGCCCACCGAGAAGAGCGACGCGCTGAGCGCCGCCATCCTGTCCACCTGCCGGTCCTCGAAGCCCAGCCCGCAGACGTTGATGCCCTCGGCGGTCGAGAGGCTCGCCGAGCGCAGCCCGGGCACGCGCCTCCTGAGATCCTCCATGGCTGCGAGGATCCTCGGACCCAGGGCGCCCCGGAGGGCCGTTTCGCCGCCCGATGTCTCGGCCTGCGGTGCCGGTTCGTCCTGCGTTTTCACCGTCTCGGCGGGCGGCTCGGTCGCCGAGGCGGTGGCGGCTGCGTCCGCGATTTCCTCGGTCGCCGACGGTCGGTCATCGGGCTCGGTGGTGTCGACGACCGCGTCGGTCGCGGTCGGGGGCTCGGTCGACGACGCGCCGTCGGACGTGTCCTGAACGGGGGCGAGCGGCGACGGCGGCGCGGCCGTGACGTCCTCCGAGCGGTCCGCGGAATCCCCGCCGACGGGTGACGCCGGCGGGGATTCCCCAACGGCCTCCGCATCCGGCGAGGGCGACGACGGAGATGCGGCCTCCGGGGCCTTCCGATCCTCCGCGCCGTCCGAGGCCACGACCTCAGCCGTGTCCTCCGACACCTCGACAGACGACTCCGGTGATTCCGCATCCTCGATACCCGGCGACACCTCCGATGCGGCCGAAACCGGGTCCACAGACGCAACCGACGACGATGCGACCTCCGAACTCACGGCCTCCCCGCCGTCGTCCACGACGCTCGCCGATGCTTCGGCAGGCGACTCAGGCGAGTCCGCGGACTCGACACCCACCGAGACATCCGGCGACACCGAAACCGGCTCCGCAGACGCAAACGACGACCACGCGACCTCCGGGGCCGCCCGATCCTCCGCGCCCTCCAAGGCCACAACCTCAGCCGTGTCCTCCGACACCTCGACAGACGACTCAGGCGAGTCCGCGGACTCGACACCCGCCGACACCTCCGACGACGCCGAAACCGGGTCCGCGGGCGCGGCCCACGACGACGATGCGACCTCCGGGGCCGCCCGATCCTCCGCGCCGTCCGAAGCCACGACCTCCGCCCCGTTCTCCGACACTTCGACAGACGACTCCGGCGACTCATCCTCGACACCCGTCGACACCTCCGACGCGGCCGAAACCGGGTCCGCGGGCGCAGCCCACGACGACGATGCGACCTCCGGGGCCGCCCGATCCTCCGCGCCGTCCGAAGCCACGACCTCCGCCCCGTCCTCCGACGCATCGGCAGACGACTCCGCATCCTCGACCGGCGCCGAAACCGGGGGCGCAGACACAGCCGACGGCAGCGATGCACCCGGCACAACCTCCGAGCCCACGGCCTCCGCGCCGTCCTCCGCGATGCTCGCCGACGCTTCGGCAGACGACTCAGGCGACTCCGCGTTCCCGACACCCGGCGACACATCCGACGCGCCCGAAACCGGGGCCGCGGTCGAAGCCCACGAGGGAGATGCGGCCTCCGGAACCTCCGAGCCCACGGCCTCCGCGCCGTCCTCCGACACATCACCAGACGACTCCGGCGACTCATCCTCGACACCCGGCGACACCTCCGACGAGGTCGAATCCGCGGTCACAGCATCCGCGGTGACGGCATCCGGGTCATCCACCGGCACCGAATCCTGCGACTCCGCATCCGCGGCATCCGCCGGCGCGGGAGCCGTCCACGATGCGGGCACCGACGACGCCACGTCCCCGGCATCGACCGCAGCCGGTTCGTCCGACGTGGCGGGGGGCCGCCAGGAGGGCGGTGCGATCCCGGCCGCCTCCGAGCGCGCCACATCCGCGGGGTGCGGCGGACCGGACACGGGAGCGTCCACGTGGGACGACGTCGGCGCGGCATCCGCAACCGGAGGCTCGACGACCTGGGCCGAACGCTCCGGGGACGAACCCTCCACGGCATCGGCGATGTCCGACGATGTCAGAGGCGCCCAGGACGTCGACGGCGCATCCGCAGCCGACGACGCCACGGGATCCTCGGAACCGGACGCCACCGGAGCCCGCCAGGCCACCAATGCGGACGAACCCGACGGCCCATCCGCGACCGACGACTCCGCAGCCGAGGGTGACTCCGACGCCGCGGGGTCCTCCGAGCTGGACGTCACCGGAGCCTTGAGGGACACCGACGCGGATGACGACGGTGCATCCGCGGCCGACGACTCCGCAGCCTCGGGTGACTCCGACGACGTCCAGTCCGTCGGGTCCCACGACGCGCGCGCGTCGGTCGCGGGCGCGACCGGGGTGGCCGGCGGAGCGCCGGCCTGCTGCGACGGCGACCGCACGTCGGACGACGGCTGCGGCCCGGCCGGCGGCGGAGCGATCTGCGCATCGTCCACCGCAGGCCCGGGTCCGGGCCGTCCAACCCACGCGTGGGGAGCGGTGGGAGGGGTCACGTCCGTCCGCGCCGCCGGTGATGCCTCGATGGGACCGGGCTGCGGCTGTGGTGGACGCGAGGCGACCGGCGGCATGGGCGGCGCCGACGACGGACCGGGTGCGACGCCCTGCGGGCCGACGGGCCGCGGTGCGTACGACGACGCGCCCGGATGGGTGGTCGTGGGCTCGCCCGATGCCGGCACCGTGTGCCGCGGGTCGTGCGTGGCGGTCCCATCCGCGGCCGACGCATCGTCGGTGGGTGCGGGTGTCCCGGCGGGCGACGGAGCCGCCCACCGTGTCGCCTCGTGCTCGTGCCGTTCGTCGTTCACTGCCCCTCGAATCCGGCCGTGGCCGTGTCGGTGTTGTCGTTGGTCATGCGCCCTCCGGGGGCGTGGAACTGATCGCGGTCATCACGGCCTGCATCACCTGGCGCGGTTCACGCGGATCCGCGGTGACGACCGGCGCCGTCGGGTGGTAGCGGGCCACGAGCGAACGAAACGGCGCGGTCGCCGTATCGTCGTCGGCCGGAACGCGGGTGACCGCGACGGCGAGCCGCGTCAACGCTCCGCGCGTCCGCAGGATCTCGAGCCACGTCCCGCACTCCTCGACCCCATCGGCGCGGTCGCCGAACACCCAGAGCACGACGCCGGACGCTCCGGGCAGAAGCGCGTCCCACATGGCCTCGAAGCGCGCCTGGCCGGGGATGCCGATCAGGCTGACCCGCCCGGCGTCTCCGGGCAGATGCCATTCGCCGTAGTCGAGGCCGACGGTCGTGGTCGTCTTGCCGCCCGGCTGGAGGGCCGCCTGGATGGCCTCGTCGCTGTGGACGTCGGTGCTCACCACGGTGCTGTCCGAGATCGCGCGCAGCGCGGTCGTCTTCCCGACCCCGAAGGGCCCGGCGAACACGAGCCGGTGGTGCGTCTGCGGGCCGAGGACCGCCTTCATCGTCCGCACCTCATGAGGAAATGCGGACGCCGACGCGCGACGCCACGAGGATCGTCGATCGCGGGGACGCGCGGGGTGGCGGTGAGGGACGGCGACACGAGGGACGGGGCTCCCGGGGGCATGGGTGGTGGGGCCGCGACCGCCGGAGCGGTCGAGGTTGCCCTCACGCCATCGGAGTCCGGGACGGCGACCTTTAACCGTGGCCCGGCCGCACGCGGCGGTTCACACCCCGCACGGGCCCCGCGTCACCCGGTGAGCCTAAGCGATGTCCTGGATCGCGCGACGCGGATCCACGCCCGCGCGGACGAACACCCACCACCGGTAGAACCCGTCGCGCTCATCCGACGCGACGGTGATCGGGGTGGCCGGGTCGGCGGGGTCCATCCTGAACACGTCACGTGCGATGCGGTCCGCGTCGACGTCGCGGGCGCCGATGGCCTCGAGCAGGGCGCGCACCGCCAGGGGGGCCGACTCGGCACCACCGTCGAGCGTCGCATCGCATCCGGGGCACCGTCCCGCCGCGGGTTCGGCGCCCTCCACCACCGTGGTGCGGCAGAACGGGCAGACCAGCCGGACCGCGGTGCTCATGCCGCCAGCGGCAGCGCCACGGCGGCGGCGGCCACGAGGATCGCACCGGCGGCGGCGAACGGGACACCCCGCGAACCGAGCAGCCGCCAACCCGCCAGATAGGCCAGGCAGCCGGCCAGCCCCGCCAGGACGATGAGGACCACCTGACCGGGGGCGAACATGTCGCGCGACAGCGCGACCCCGCCCAGCACGGCGGTGAGGATGGCCGCGGTCCCGATCGACTCCACGGCGTCACCGTGGCGCGAGCGGATCTCGGTGGTCTCGAACGCGAGCCACGCACCCACCAGCAGGTCCCAGCAGGCGATGACCGCCTTGGTGGCGCTGCGGGATTCGGTGTCGGTCAGCCACTCGATCCCCAGGACGACGCCGACGACCAGGGCGACGAGGGCCAGCAGGCCGACCATCGGCCACAGGACGCGCAGCGCACTTCGCTGACGACCGTCCAGACGGCTGGCCGGCGGGATCTCGTTGAGGTGGGACGGCTGGTACCGCGACCCCGCCCCGAAGCGTCGCCACACCAGCAGGGCGACCGCGAAGATGACGGCGCCGACGCCCAGGCCGATCAGGAGGGAGACGACCGCGGCACCGCGCGGCGAGCTGCCGGTGATGCGGAAGACGTTGTAGACGATCGCCCACCCGACGATGATCGAGGTGAGGAGCCACGACACCTGGCGCGAGACCGGCAGGCCCGGTGCGTCCCCGGGGTGTGGTCCGGGGGAGTCGGTCAGCCGTTTTCCGGTCATCCGCCTATCTTTGCACGCCCGGCGCCGACGTCGCCAGGAGCGCGGCCAGCCGTCGAAGCGCCCGGCCGCGGTGGGAGACGGCGCCCTTCTCGATGCTCGACATCTCGGCCATCGTGCGACCGCCGGGATCGTCCACCGGCTGGAAGACCGGGTCGTAGCCGAAGCCCCTGTCGCCGCGCGGCGCACGCGTGATGACCCCGGGGCAGCTGCCCTCGGCCACCAGCATCGAGCCGTCGCCCGCGATCCCCACCAGCACGGTGGCGAAGGCGGCGCGACGGTCGTCGCGACCCTCCATCTCCTCCAGCAGGCGCCGGCAATTGTCGTCGTAGGTGGCGTTGGGCCCCGCATAGCGGGACGAGAACACCCCCGGCCGCCCACCCAGGGTGTGCACGAACAGGCCGGAGTCGTCGGCCACCACCAGCGTGTCGTCCTCGGCGGTGCGCCGCAGCTCGGCGGCCTTCAGCCATGCGTTTTGCATGAGCGTGCTGCCGGTCTCGTCGACGTCGAATCCCGCGGGGGCCGGGACCACCTCGGCGTCGAGAAGCTCCGCGATCTCACGGACCTTGTCGACGTTGCCGGTGGCGAGGGCGATCCTCACCGCGCTCCTGCGACGGCCGCCTGCACCTGCAGGCCGCGCAGCGTCGCGATGCCGCCGTCGGCCAGGTCGAGCATCGCGCCCAGTTCCTCCCGGGAGAACGTCTGCCCCTCCGCGGTGGCCTGCACCTCGACGATGCGCCCCGAGCCGGTCATGACCACGTTCATGTCGACCTCGGCGGTGGAGTCCTCCACGTAGCAGAGGTCGAGCAGCGGATCGCCGCCCACGATGCCGACACTCACCGCCGCCACCGAGTCGGTGAGCGGCAGTTGCGCGATGGCCCCGCGCGCCACCAGCCCGCGAAGCGCCATCTCGAGCGCCACGTACCCGCCGGTGATGCCGGCGCAGCGCGTGCCGCCGTCGGCCTGGATGACGTCGCAGTCCACCCACACCATGCGCTCGCCCAGCGCCTTCAGGTCGGTGACGGCCCGCAGCGAGCGTCCGATGAGCCGCTGGATCTCCTGGGTGCGCCCGTCCACCTTGCCGCGGGAGGACTCGCGCTGGCGGCGCTCCCCGGTCGAGCCGGGCAGCATGCCGTACTCGGCGCTGACCCATCCGCGGCCCTTGCCCCGCAGCCACGGCGGCACCGACTCCTCCACCATGGCGGTGCAGATGAGGCGGGTCTCGCCCACCGTGATGAGCACGCTGCCGCTCGCGGACGGGATGAAGCCGGGCTCGATCCGCGTCGGGCGCAGTGCGTTGGGGGTTCGTCCGTCAGCACGCATGGGGTCCGATCATAAGGAGCGCGTCCGACGGCGGTCCGCGTCCGGTGCCGGTCGGGCCTTCAAGTCCCCACGCCGGCGCGCCGATGGTGTCCGCGATGACCGCGATCGCACGGTCATCGCGGCGACCCCGCAGACGGCCACGGAGCGCGACCGGTCACGAGCTCCGTCACCGCCCACCCGTCACCGGCCCCATCGACCGAACCCCATCGTCCCGAACCCCATGGAGCGACCGTGCTCGATATCGACATCTCCGCCCTGCACGACAGCTGGATCGACCAGAAGAAGTACCTCAAGGACGGGCTGATCGCCGGCGACATCTGGGACCGCTCCAGCGGCCTGTCCATCGCCGACCTCGACCTCAGCCCCGAGGCGACGGCCCTCTTCAACCGGCTGACCGACGAGCTGGCGGACACGCTGGCGGGGTCGGGTTTCCCGGCGCTCAACCGCTACCTCCTCCTCAACCTCGAGGACGACAAGCTCTTCGTCATCGTCCGCCACGGTGACGACCTGCTTCAGGGTCTCCTGCTCGACCCGAAGAAGGTCAACATGGGCATCCTCCTCGGCGTCTCGATCCCCAGGGCCCTGCAGCAGGTGCAGTCCGCCCGTTCCTGAACCTCGGTTTCTTCTCGAAGGAGTACCAATGCTTGACGTGAGACTCGACGTACTGGACGCGGGCATCGACGCCACCAAGACCACCCTGCGCGACGGCATCATCAGCATCGACATCTGGGACAAGGCGACCGGCCTCTCGCTCACCGGCTGGAACGGCAACCCCACCGCCGTGGCGCTCTTCAACCGGATGACGACCGAGCTGGACGAAACCCTCCTCGGCTCGGGCTTCCCGAAGCTGAAGGACTACTACCTGGTCGACCTCGCCGACGACAGGTCGATGGTGATCATCGACCACGGCGACGACCTCATGCAGGGCTGGCTGCTGGACACCACCAGGGCCAACCCGGGCATCCTGCTGGGCATCGCGATCCCCAGGGCCATCCGGACCGTCGAGGAGGCCAGGCGGGACCCCGCCGACGCGCCCGCGGACGACGCGGCCGTCCGGCTCGACCTCATCCTCGCGGCCGGCGGGACGGCGCTCTGGGACATGACCGTCGACGCCGGCGACCCGGTCGCCCCCGAGACCACCGTCACCTGGACCCCCGAGTTTCGGGCGATGCTCGGGTACGGCGACGAGTCGGAGTTCCCGAACGTGCTCGAGTCGTGGTCCGGCCGGCTTCACCCGGATCACCTCCAGCCCACCCTGGACGCGTTCACCGCGCACCTCACCGACCGCACCGGGAAGCGCCCGTACGACGTGGAGCACCTGCTGCAGCGCGGCGACGGCGAGTACCGGTGGTACCGGGTGACCGGCGCGACCACGCGTGACGCCGACGGCGCCCCGCTTCGGGTGGTCGGCGTCCTCACCGACATCCACGACGGGCGGATCGCGTCCGGCGACGAGGAGTGGCGCGCCCACGACGCGCGCGGCGCGTCCGACTGAGCGGAGCGCGCCAGGGTTGTGTGGCCGGCGCACCCACGGCGCGCGCGGCTCGTCCACCGGGGGTCCGGGCCGCGCGCTCGGACCCCTCACGGCACGACCCCGGGGCCGGTCCAACGGGAGGTTGACCGGCTCGGGGTCGCGTGATCCCGTCATCCGGCTGCAGTAGGCTTGCGACCATGTCCGACGAGGCGAGGGACCTGGCACGACTCCTGCACGAGGCACGCTATGCGGTGGTGCTGACCGGTGCGGGCATCTCCACCGAGAGCGGCATCCCCGATTTCCGGTCGCCGGGGGGTCTGTGGGAGAAGTACGACCCCATGGTCGTGGGCTCCATGGACACCTTCATGCGCGATCCCGCGCAGTTCTGGGACTTCCACCGCCCGCGGTTTGCGATGACCGACGCGGTGGAGCCCAACGCCGCCCACCACGCGGTCGCCGAGTTGGAGCGCCGCGGCATCGTGAACGCCGTCATCACGCAGAACATCGACGGTCTGCACCGACGCGCGGGTTCCGAGGACCCCATCGAGATCCACGGCTCGCTGTCGGGGGGACGCTGCCTGCGCTGCGACTTCCACGTCTCGCGCGACGAGCTCCTGGCACGGGCCGACGCCGCCGAGGACGGCGTGCCCCGATGCAACTGCGGCTTCCAGCTGAAAAGCCACGTCGTCCTCTTCGGCGAGATGCTGCCGCCGGCCGCGATGGAGGCCATGTTCGAGGAGGCCGGGCGGGCCGACGTGCTGCTGGTCATCGGGTCGAGCCTGCTGATCTCGCCGGTCAGCGACGTGCCGGGCATCGTCCTTTCGGGCGGCGGTCGCGTGGCCATCCTGACCGAGGGCGACACGCCCTATGACCACCGCGCCGAGGTCCGCATCCGCACCAAGGCGGCCGAGACCATGCCGCTCGTCATCGCCGAGCTCGACCGGCTGGGCGGCGACCGGTCCGCCGGCGCGTGACCGACCCCGCGGGGGATGCGGCGCCGGACGACGTCCCGTCCCTCCTCGTCACCCTCGCCGGCCCCGACCGGCCCGGGATCTCGACCGCGGTGTTCGCCGCGCTCCGCGGGCTCGACGTACAGGTGCTCGACGTCGGGCAGGCGGTCCTGCGCGGCCGGCTGAACCTGGCGATCCTCCTGGGGCTGGGGGATCCGGACGAGCGGACCGAGATCGAGGCCCGCGTGGGTGCGGTCGCCGGCCGGCTCGATCTCACCGCGACGTTCGTGGCGGGCACCGGCGACAACGACCCCAAGCGCTCCGGACGGGCGATCGTCACCGTGCTGGGCCACCCGCTGCGCGCCGCGCACATGGCCGCCGTCACCCAGACCCTGTGGGAGCACGGCGCCAACATCGACCGCATCCGCCGCCTGTCCCGCACCCCGGTCACCACGATCGAGCTGGCGGTGTCGGGAGCCCGCGCCGACGGGCTGCGCCGCGAGCTGGCGGCCATCGCGGTGGAGCATCGCGTCGACATCGCCGTCTCCCCCGCCGGGCTCGCGCGGCGCGCGCGCAGGCTGGTGGTGATGGACGTCGACTCCACCCTCATCACCGGCGAGGTCATCGAGATGCTGGCGGCGCGCGCCGGACGCGAGGACGAGGTGCGCCGCGTGACCGAGGCCGCCATGCGCGGCGAGCTCGACTTCGCCGCCAGCCTGCACCGGCGCGTCGCCGCGCTCGCCGGGCTGGATGCGGCCGTGCTGGACGAGGTCCGCGCCGACGTGCGCCTCACTCCCGGGGCGCGCACGCTGTGCCGCACGCTTCGCGAGCTGGGGTTCTCCATCGCGCTGGTGTCCGGCGGCTTCACCGAGATCGTCGAGCCCCTGGGCCGTGAGGTCGGGGCCACCTACGTCCGGGCCAACCGCCTGGAGGTCGAGGACGGCGTCCTCACCGGCCGCGTGAGCGGTCCGGTCGTCGACCGGGCGGGCAAGGCGGCGGCGCTGCGGGAGTTCGCGGCGGCCGAGGGCGTGCCCCTCTCGCGCACCGTGGCGATCGGCGACGGCGCCAACGACCTCGAGATGATCGCCGCCGCCGGCCTGGGCATCGCGTTCAACGCAAAACCCGTGGTGCAGGCGCAGGCCGACACGTCGGTCAACGTCCCCTACCTCGACTCGGTGCTCTACCTGCTGGGCATCACGTCGGATGACGTGGCCGAGTCGCAGGCGGCCGCCGCGGAGACCACCGCCGCGGCCACCGCGGTCGATGCAGTACCCTGATCCGATCGCCGCGACGTCCGACAGATCCCGCACGCTCGCGGTCATCCAGACCGGCGGGACCATCGGCAGCCGCCCCGACCTGCTGGGGGATCTGCGTCCGGACGAGCACATGCTGGACGACGAGATCGCCGAGCTCGCGGGATTCGATGTGCGCGTGCACCGGCCGTTCACCCTGCCCAGCCCGCACGTCACACCGGCGCACATGCACGAGCTGCGCGAGCTCATCCACCGTGTCGCGCCCGAGGTGGGCGGAATCGTCGTCACCCACGGCACCGACACCCTGGAGGAGACAGCCTTCTACCTCCACTTGACGGTGAGTGTCGACGTTCCCGTGGTCATCACCGGCAGCATGCGCCACTCCCAGGAACCCAGCTGGGACGGGCCCTTCAACCTCTGGTCGGCCGCACACACCGCGATGCACGAGTACTCCCGCGACCGCGGCGTCATGGTCGTCTTCAGCGGCGACGTATTCGACGCGCGGACGGTCACCAAGGTCCACACGACCGGCCTGGAGGCGTTCAGCGGGTACCCGGGGCCCATCGGACGCATCGACACGCTGGAGGGCCGTCCGGTGCTGCGGTACTTCGCCCGCCCGGAGCGGCGCACCCCGACGCCCGCCGAGCCGCCGACCGCCCACGTCGAGATCCTCACCGCCTACGCCGGCTGGCGCGGCGAGGGGTTCACCGAGGCCCTCGAGCGCTCCGACGGCCTGGTGATCGCCGCGATGGGCTGCGGCAACCTGCCGCCCGACCTGGTGGAGCTGATCGAGGCGAGCGACAAGCCGGTCGTCATCTCCACCCGCACCGACATCGGCCCGATCCTCCCGATCTACGGGTACGAAGGCGGTGGCAAGACCCTGCAGCGGGCGGGTGCGATCCCGGCGTCGTTCCTGAACGCGTTCAAGGCGCGCATCAAGCTGATCCTGCTGCTCTCGCGCGGGTTCGACCTGGAGCGCATCGAGGCCTCGTTCCGGGCCCTCGAGTCGTCGTATGTGACCTGAGCCGGATGGTCACGCCTCGAGCGGCCCGGATCGGCCATGCCCGGGCAGCCACGCCTCCGCCTCGGAGGAGGTGACGTATCGAGCGTTCGCGCGGCGCAACGATGCGAGGAGATCCGCCACCGCCGACACGAACAGCTCACGGTAATCGGCGACAGACTCCACGTCGAGGATGAACGGGAAGTGGAGGAAGTCGCGTTCGGTGGTCGCGCCGGGGTCATACTCGTCGTTGTCATCGATGCCGAGCTGGAGCGACCAGCCGGCCGCATGCTCGCCGTTCCATCGGAGGCGGAGGTCGGACCCGAGCTGATCCATGAGTCGCGCCTTCCCACCGTTCGGGAGCCGAACATAGATCGACGCCCTCATATCCCTGTACCCAGCAGCACGGTCGTGCCTGGCGCAATGAACTGCCTCGGAACGTACTCGGCCAGCCACACGAAATCGTTGCTCTCTGAGACCGAGATTCCAGCCGCCACATCAGTGCCGCCGACCGGCACTGAGCCGCCGGATCCGGTCGCCGTTGCGGATGTGGTCACTCAGCCTCCACCAATCGGTCCAGGTGACCGCGATCATCAACGAAGAGGGCCGAAACCAACTCCCGGCCGCCGGCACCCAGGAGTCCATAGTCGTCGTCGAACCCGCCCCAGACATCACCCTCGTCATCGACCATGACGGTCAGCACCGACTTAAAGATGCCGACGGGCGTCAACCGGCGGCCGACACTCGCACTGTATGCCTCACACCACTCCCGCGATGCATCGCCGGCGGCGCGAACACCGTCGATCCAAAGCTCGCTTGCCTGACGCGACCGGATCGTGAGCCCGGTGAACTCCTCGAGGAACGCGCGGACCGGTCGACCAACCGCGTACCCGGCCGCGACGAGCGCAGCCACATCCGCGCCCACGTCGACATGTCGCCCCGGGAACCAGCCCGCACGAGCAAGTAAACGTTCCTCTTTGGGCCGTCTCGCCACCCGCCCCCTACGTCAGCGTGTCGCGTCCCGGCCACCGGTGCGGCGGCAGGTCGTCGCGGTCGGGGAGTTCCGGCCAGGTCGACTCGCCGGGCACCGACGGCGCGATCGTGCGGTCCAGCCAGGCGATGCACCGGTCCACCGCCTGCCCCGTGCACCCCGAGAAGACGTGGTTGGCGTCGCGGACGATCGAGAGGTCGACGCTGGGCACCCCTCCCTCGAGCGCCACGTGCTCGAGCTCGGTGCCGTCCGAGAGCGGCACCATCAGGTCGTGTTCGGCCTGGACCAGGCAGATGGGCACGCGGATCGATCCGATCTGACGCACCGAGTCGGCCGCGTCGGCGTGGGGTCCGCGGGAGAACCACCAGGTCCGGTAGGTCCACACCTCGGCGTGGGCCGGCTCGTCGGTGGGCCCGTTGGCCCGCCGGACGATGAAGATCTCGTCGGGACCGTGGTCGTCGTCCAGCGAATCGCCGATCAGCGCCAGCGCACGCTCGACAACGGTGTCGTACCCGGGGATCGAACCGAACCGCGACCACCGCCGCTTGAGGGAGTCGGGCAGCGACCTGGGGTGGGCGAAGGTGGCGAGCCCCACCACCTCGGGGCGCTGACGCAGCGACTGGTAGTGGGTGACCATGGTGGAGCCCATGCTGTAGCCGGCCAGCACGATCCGCCGGTGGCCCATCCGCCGCGCCAGGTCCACCCACGCGTCAAGGTCGTACGGCGTGCGGTGGAAGAGCCCGCCGCCGAAGAACGCGCCGTAGTTGGCCATGCGCGTGTTGACCGACAGCACGCTGAACCCGGCGAGTGCCAGGGCGTGCGCGATCCGCCGCGGCACGCCGCTGATGTAGTTGCCGACCGAGCCGTGGACGACGATCACCATGAGCCGGCGGCGGGCGGCCGGTCCCTGCTTGGGGATGAGCGCCAGCCCGTCCCAGGTGATGCCGTCCTCGGTGTCGACCGTGACCGGATCGAGGTGCAGGCTGCGATCGTCGCGCAACGCCACGTGGCGGCGCGACGCGTGCGGCGGAATCCTCACGACACGCGGTCCAGCCACCGTTGCACCGCGCGGGTCACGATGACCTCGCGTCCCTTGAAGAAGTGCGTGGCCCCCTCGACCATGTGCAGTTCGACGTCGTCGTTGCCCCCGGCGCGCGCGGCCTCCGCCAGCCGCCCGGCCTCCTCCGGGTACACCACCTCGTCGGCCGTCCCCTGGATCATCAGGATCGGCGCCCGGACGTCGGCGATCTGCTTCCAGGTGCGCACCGAATCGGCCTGCGGGCCGCGCGAGTGCCACCAGGTCCGCCACGTGTAGACCTCACTGTCCTTCGGCAGACGGGTCGGGCCGCGGCTTCGCATGATCGTGAAGAGCCGGTCCGGGTGGCGGGCGTTGGGGTTGGCCGCGATCGCGTCCGCGACCATCCGGGACATCTGCTCGTAGGAGGGGTCCGAGCCCCACTGCTCGCAGCGCACCTCCAGCGACTCCGGCAGGCCCCACGGCGCCCCGTAGAGCACCACGCCGCGCAGGTGCGGCAGATCGCGCGTGGCCGCGAACCGCACCGCCATGGTGGCACCGCTCGAGTAGCCGCTCAGGATGAGGCTGTCGTAGCCCTCCTCCAGAAGCCACGCCACCGCGGCGTCCAGGTCGAGCATCGCCTCCTCGGGGATGGCGTCGCCGAACAGCTGCCCCACGTTGCCCATTCGCGTCTGTGCGACGAGCATCGGCACGCCGGCGCGCGCGTAGGGCGAGGGAAGGAAGCGCAGGGTGCCGACCAGGAAGTTGCCCATGATGCCGTGCACGTGCACCTGAGCGGTGCGCCGTCCCGTCCGCCGCTCCCGGACCCTGGTCGCACGCTCGTCGACGTGGAAGAGGGCGTCGTACTCCTCACCGTCGGCGGCGAGGATCGTGACGAATTGGCGTGTGACGGCCATGACGGCGGACGCTAGTACAGGTCGGGGGGTTCGGGCATCGTCAGGACGCCGAGGGATCCACGCGGGCGACCTCGCCGAGCGGCATCTGCAGGAAGCGGCTCCCCACCGCGCGAAACGCGTCCGGGTCGCCGCTGCAGGCGAAGCGGTACACCCCCTCGCGTCCGGCAGGACGCAGGAGCTCCCGCAGCTCGAGCGCGTGACGCACGTCGAGCGCCAGCTCCGCACCGGCCGAGATGATGCGCACGCCCTGCAGACGCCTGCGAAGGATCTTCTCGACCATCGGGTAGTGGGTGCAGCCCAGGATGACGGTGTCGACGTCGGCGTCGATCAGCGGCCGGGTGTAGTCGCGCACGAGCTCGACGATGTCGCCGTCGAAGGTGGCCCCGGACTGGATGGCGGGCGCCAGCCGCGGACACGCGACGCTCGTGACCGCGACACCGGCGTCGTTGGCGTGGATCATGCGCTCGTAGCTGCCGCTCGCCACGGTGGCCTCGGTGGCCATGAGCCCCACCCGACGGTTGCGCGTCGTCTGGGCGGCGGCCCGCGACTCGGGGCCCATGACCCCCATGACGGGCACGTCGACGTGGATCTGCAGGTGTTCGAGGGCGGCCGCGGTGGCCGTGTTGCACGCCACCACGATCTGCTTCACGTCCTGGGCGATCAACCAACGGGCGATGTCGAGGGCGCGGTCGCGCAGGTCGGCGGCGCTGCGCTCACCGTACGGGAACCAGGCGGTGTCACCGAAGTAGACGAAGTCCTCGGCTGGAAGGGCGACCAGCATCTCCTCCAGGACCGTGAGCCCGCCCACACCGGAGTCGAACACGCCGATCGGCTGCTCAGGCCGCGCCGTCGTCGTCCTCCAGCGGCACGAGATGCCGGTACGCGCCGCGGTAGTAGAGCACCGGGTCGCCGTGGGTGATGTCGGCCTGCACCACCCGGCCCACGAGGATGGTGTGGTCGCCGCCGTCGAAGGTCGCGTGACGCGCGCACACGAGCCGCGCGACGTACTCGTGCAGGAGCGGTTCGCCGTGCGGGCCCTCCTCCCACGTGAGACCGGCGAAGCGGTCCACCGGGCTCGCGAAGCGGGTGGAGAGCTCGGCGTGGTCGGCGCCGAGGATGTGGACGGCGAAACCGTCGGCCCCCACGATGGCGTCGTGGGCGTGGGCGCCGCACGCGATCGCCACCGTGATGAGCGGCGGCTCGAGCGAAAGCGACGCGAATGCCGAGACCGTCATGCCCGCGGGTCCGGGGGCGGTCACGACGGTGACGCCGCTCGCCCACCGGGAGAGCGCCGCCTTGAACGAATCGGGGGTGACGCTCAACGGATCGGCCACACGGGCATCGTACCGTCCGGGGCGGCGGAACATCCCGATGAGAAAGCTCTCATGTGGCGCTCAGGGGCGTCTCATCGGCCCCGGCGAGGATGCACAGCAGATCACCCGACCAGGAGGTTGCGAGACATGGCGAATCATCGACGGACCGTCGCGGGACTCCTCATCGCGTTGGCGGTGGGCACCGTCGGCGCCGAGACCGCCCGCGCCGACGAGCGCGTGTGCCGCGGCACGATCGGCGCCCAGCAGATCGACGGAGATGTGAAGGTGCCCCGCGGCGCGCTCTGTCGTCTGGTCGGCACGCGCGTGGAGGGCAACGTCAAGGTGAACGCCGGCGGACGGCTGGTGGCGACCCGCATCAGCGTGGACGGCAACATCCAGGCCAAGGGCCACCGGCTCGTCGCCGTGTCCCGCAGCCGGGTCGACGGCGACATCCAGCTGGAGCGCGGTGTCCAGGCGACCGTGAGCAGGGTCGTCATCGACGGCAACCTGCAGTCGTTCTCCAACCGGGGGCGTCAGGTCTTCCTGCGCAACACCATCGACGGCAACCTGCAGTGCAAGTCCAACCGTCTTGCGCCCACCGGCGGGGCCAACCGCGTGAAGGGCGACAAGGAGGGTCAGTGCCGGCGTCTCTGACCCGCTGATCCAACGGGGTGCGTGGCGGGGTGGGCCCGTCACGCACGCCCGCCGTCACGTCATCCGGTACCCGGACCCCCGCACCGTGTGGATGCGGTCCGCGCCGATCTTCTTGCGCAGGTAGCGGATGTAGACCTCGACGACGTTGCTCCCGGGGTCGAAGTCGAAGCCCCACACGCGGTCGAGCAGCTCCTCCCGCGAACGGATGGCCCCGGGGTGGCGCATGAGCGCCTCGAGCAGCGCGAACTCGCGTCCCGAGAGCTCGTGCTCGCCCCGATCGGGGGTCCGCACGCGGCGCGAGCGCAGGTCCAGACGGACGTCGTCGTGGATCAGCTCGAGCTGCTCCGGCCGACCGGTGTCGCGCAGGCGCGCACGCACCCGCGCCAGGAGCTCCTCGAAGGCGAAGGGCTTGGCGATGTAGTCGTCGGCCCCCGCCTCGAATCCGGTCACCTTGTCGGTCACGTCGTCGCGGGCCGTCAGGATGACCACCGGCATGCGGTGTCCCTCACCGCGGATGGCGCCCAGCACGTCCAGGCCGTCCATGTCCGGCAGCCCGAGGTCCAGGATCACCAGGTCCGGTGCAGCCACGCGCACCGCCGTCAGCGCCTCGGCGCCGGTCCCCACCGCCTCGACCGTGTGGCCCACGGCCCGAAGCCCCCGCTCGACGAATCGCGCGATCCGCTCCTCGTCCTCCACGACAAGCACCCGACTCACACGCACTCCTTCCTGCCGGTCCTCCACGGGCGGGTGATACGGGAAGCGGTCCCGCCCGTCGACATCGACCACCCCGCAGGGTACCGACGTGCGCCATGCCGGTCCGGGTGGTCACGGCGCGGCGACCCGCGCCTCAGCCGACCCCGAGCGCACGCAGCCCGGCCGTCGCCGCCGCGGCGACCACGATGACCAGCAGGAAGGGGGCGCGCAACAGGATCGCCACCACCGCCACGGCCACGCCTGCCAGCCGGGCGTCGACCACCACGTCGCCGGTGCGGTCGATGAGCGTCTGGACCACCACGAGGGCCGCGAGGAGCGCCACGGGAAGCAGGTCGGTCACCCGGATCACACGGGCGTGCTGCACCCAGCGACGCGGGACGAGATGCCCCGTGTACTTCACCATCCACGACAGCACGCCGCCGATGAGCACCACGCCCCAGAGGTTCATCCGCCGCGCCTCCCACCCACCAGGCCCACGACCACGGCCGCGAGCGCCGCCACCAGCACCGGCACGCCCGCCGGCGTCTGGGGCGAGAGCACCATCGCGGTGAGCCCCGCAAGGACACCGGTCGCCCGCGCATCGCGGGTGCGAAGCCGTGGCCACAGGAGCGCGACGAAGGCCGCCGCGGCGGCGGCGTCCAGGCCCCACGCGCCCGGGTCGCCCATCGCGTTGCCGGCCAGGGCGCCCACCACCGTCAGGAGGTTCCAGAAGACGAACACGGCCGCACCCGTCCACCAGAACCCCCGGCGGCGAAGCGACGTCTCGTCCTGCGCCACGGCGACCGCGGTGGACTCGTCGATGGTGAGGTGGGCGGCGACGGCGCGACGCCATCCACGCACGCCGAGGATCCCGGAGAGGTTGATGGCGTAGAGGCCGTTGCGCGCACCCAGGAGCGTCGAGGTCGCGATCGCCGACGCCGCCGACCCGCCGGCGGTGACGATCGACGCGACGGCGAACTGACTGGCCCCGCTGAAGAGCAGGAGCGACAGCACCATCGTCTGCCAGACGCTGAAGCCGGCGGCCACCGAGAGGGCGCCGAAGCTGACGCCGTAGGTGCCGGTGGCGACGCCCACCGAGAGCGCCTGACGCAGCACCGCCCGGCGTCGATCGTCCGCCGCGCCGGTGGCGGGCGGCGTGTGCCCGTCCTCCGAATGCGCGCCGTCGCGACCGTGGGATCGCACCGACCGGCGATCCGACGAATGTTCAGAGCGCCCGTCGATCCGGTGAACCTACCGGGCGGCCACGACCGGGGCGGACCGGCGGATCAGCCCGCGCGGCGCCCCACGATGTGGAGACGCTCGGTGTCGATCTCGACCCCCGCGTACGGTGAGCGCAGGTACCACTCGACCTCCTGCAGGCCCAGGCCGGCCACCAGCGTGCGCACCACCTGCGGATCGTGGAGCACGAAGTCGACGTCCACCTCGTGCCCCCACCATTCGTCCATGTGACGGGTCTCATGGCCGGCATGCAGGGCGAGCGCGAGCACGCCCCTCGGGCGAAGCGCGCGGACGAGCGCCTCGATCGCCTCCCGGATCTCGGATGCGGTCAGATGGCAGAGGGCGTACCACGCCGTCACCGCGCCCCAGCCGCCCCCGCCGGCGGGTGCGGGAAGCGCACGCAGGTCCGCGACGGCGAACGACAGCTGCGGGAACCGCCGTTCGGCCTCGGCCACCATCCCCGGTGAGACGTCGAACCCGGTGACCGTCGCGCCGGCGTCCGCCAGGAAGGCGGTCACGTGCCCCGGGCCGCAGCCGACGTCCGCCACCGGCTGCGGTCCCGCCATCCCGGCGATGCGCGTGAGGAACCAGCGGTCGAAGGGCTTGTCGTCGAGCTCCGTGAGGAGGGTGTCGGCGTAGGTGGCGGCCACCGTGTCGTAGGTCGCGACGACGCGGCGGTCACGTGCCTCACCATCCTCGACGGACGCCGCGTCCGGGCTCCCGTTCGGCGCACCCTGCGCGGGGTCGGTCTCCATCCCCTCGACGGCGACCGGGCCCAGCAGGTGGATCCAGCGCGGGTCGTGCCATCCGGGTCGCCGTGGGATCTCGCGCACCAGCGGCTGCGGCCGCTCGGCCATGCGACGCAGGCAGTCCTCCACCGCGGTGCGGTCGGCGAACGCGTGCATGCGCTCGGTCCGGGTGCGCAGTTCGCCGGGCGCGTTGGCCCCGCGCAGGAGGAGCACCGTCAGGATGGCCCGCTCATCGGCGCGCAGATCGAGCGCCTCCACCAGCCGCTGGTGGTACTTCATGGTCCGCGAGCCGCGGGCCGAATGGTCGAAGCGCACCAGACCCCGCAGCTTGAGGGCGCTCAGCGCGCGCTCGATCGTGCGCTCGTCGTGGTCGGTCACCGGGTCGCGGCTGCTCGTCTGATTGCACGCGGTGCGAAGGGCGTTGAGCGTCAGCGGATAGGTGGAGGGAACGGTGCGTTCCTTCTCCATCAGCGCGCCGAGGATGCGCTGGTCGAGGGCGTCCAGGAGGGGCAGTTCGCTCATCGCGCCTAGGATCGCACGACGCGCGAACGGACGCATCCCCACCCGCCCCGGCCGGCCACGGGCGATAATCGTCGGCATGGTGCACGACGACGACTCCCTGCCGGACGACATCGAGTTCCTGGTGGTGGGCGCGGGGATCGTGGGTTCGGCGGTCGCCCGCGAGCTCGCCCCGCGCCACCGGGTGCTCGTGGTCGACGCCGGTCCGCCCACGTTGACCGGGTCGACGGGTCACGCGCCCGGCTTCATCGGTGAGTTCGGCGGAGCCGCCGTCGCCACCGAGCTCGCGACGCTCACCACCCGCGCGTTCGCACGGATCGCCCGCGGGGATCGCACCGTGTTCGAGCGCACGGGCTGCCTGGAGGTGGCAACCACCGAGGCGGGGGCCGCCGTGCTCGCCGGGCGCGCCCGCGACGCCCTGGCACAGGGGCTCCGGGCGGTCCCGGTGTCCCCGGCGGACGCCGCCGCGATGGCACCGGAGACCGTGCCCGCCACCGGTGTCGTGGCCGCGCTGCACTTCCCGGACGATGCCACCGCCGACGCCGGTGCCGTCACCGCCGCGCTTCGCGCCCACGCGGAGGGGGACGGTGCGGTCTTCGCGTGGCACACCCGCATCCGGTCGGTGCATGCACGGCCGGCCGAGCGCGTCCGCATCGCGACGGCCGATGGCCGCATGTTCACGGCCGAACACGTCGTCCTCTGCACCGGGATCTGGGCCGACGCCTGCCTTCGTCCGTCCTCGGGCGGCCCCTCCCCGATCGTGCCGGTGCGTCATCCGTACGTCTACGGGCCGGTCGTCGGCGGCGAGACGGTCACGCGGCCGTTCGTGCGCTTCCCGGAGCATCACGTCTACGCCCGTCGTCACGGTCGCCGATGGGGGTTCGGCACGTACGACCACGCGCCGGTCCCCGCCGACGCGACGACGCTCGCCTCCGCGCTGCGACGGTGGGACGGACGGTTCGACGACGCCGTGGCGCGTGGGCTCGAGCGTCTGGCGGACCCGGCGCGGTTCACGCCGACCGAGCGGGTGGACGGCGTGTTCGCGGTCACCCCGGACAACCTGCCGCTGGTCGGCCCGGTGCGTGACGGGATCTGGATGGCGGCGGCGGTCTGGGTGACCCACAGCGTTGGCGCCGCACAGGTGCTCGCCGCGCTCGTCGAGGGGCGCCCCGCGCCGGTCGGCGATCCGGCGGCGCTCTCGCCGCGACGCTTCGACGCGTGGGATCCGGGAATCGCCCGTCGGGCCGCCCTGCGCCACTACAACGACATCTACGAGCGCGGGTGACCGGCCGCGGCTCGCCGACCGACGCCCACCGGGGTCATCCGACCACCGGACGCGGGACGCAATCCGCGCGGTCGACGGCCATTCGTCCACCCGCCACTCATTAGCATCCATATGATGTTGCCCGTCCTCACCGCCACGAGGTACGTCACCCCCCTCCGGGAGGGTGGATCGCTGCCCGCCATCGTCGAGGCGGACGACGACGGCACCTACGTCCTGAAGTTCCGCGGAGCGGCCCAGGGCCTGCGGGTGCTGGTGGCCGAGGTGATCGTGGCGGAGCTCGCACGACGGCTGGAGATCCCGGTGCCGGAGCTCGCCGTGATCGGGCTTCGACGCGAGATCGCCCGGTACGAGGCCGACCAGGAGGTACAGGACCTCTTGAACGCGTCGCTGGGCACCAACCTGGGGATGGACTTCCTGCCCGGCGCGCTCGGCTACACCGGGTCCCACCCGGCGGACGAGGACCTCGCCACCCGCATCGTCTGGCTGGACGCCCTCACCGCCAACGTGGACCGCACCTGGCGCAACCCCAACCTGCTGGTCTGGCACGGCCGGACATGGGCGATCGACCACGGTGCCGCGCTCTACGCCCACCACGCCTGGGCGACGGCGGCCCCGGACCACCCGCGCTTCGCACGACAGGCGTTCGACCTGAGCACGCACGTGCTTCTGGACCTGGCGGGCGATCTGCGGGCGCGCCACGACGAGCTGGCGGCGCGTCTTGGGGACGACGTCGTGGCCGCGGCCGTGGACGCGGTGCCCGACGAGTGGTTGGAGCCGGGCGTCGACCTGCCGGACCCCGCGGCCAACCGGGCCGCCTACCGCACAATGATCACCGGCCGCCTCGCGAACCCGGACGTCTGGCTGGGGGCCGCGCCATGATGGGCTACCAGTACGTCTGCGTGCGCTGCGTGCCGCACGTGGAACGCGGCGAGTGCGTCAACGTCGGCGTGGTGCTCCACTGTCAGGACGCAGGCTTCCTCGGCGCCGCCTACCGGCTGAACCCGCGGCGTCTGGCCGCGCTCTCCCCCGACGTGCAGGTGATCGACATCCGCGGGGAGCTCGAGCGACTGGTCGCACTCTGCGAGGGCCGCCCGGGCCACGTGCCGCCGGGGCTGGAGCACCTGGGGCAGCGGTTCGGCTGGATCATCGCGCCGCGATCGACGGTGGTGCAGCCCGGCCCGGTGCACGGCGGGCTGTGCGACGATCCGGCAAAGGAGCTCGAGCGTCTGATCGAGCGGCTGGTCGAACCACCGGCACACCGGCAGTCGCAGCCGCCGCGCTGATCGGCGACCGCCGCCGTCGACCGCCCTCGTGCGGACGACCGCACCGGTGACCGGCGGCGACCCGGCCGCCACGCACCACCGTGATGGGCGTCAGTCGCCGCGGAGGATCGCGAGGATCCGGCGGTCGATCCAGGAGCCGTCGCGCGCCACCCGCATCTCGTAGTTCTCGCTGCCCACCCAGTCCAGCAGAGAGTGGTATCCGAGGTCGGCGGCGCGACGGTCGAGTTCCACGGCCAGATCGTCGGTGATCGGGACCTTCTCTTCGTTCGTCGACGCGGTGAGGTACAGGTCGTTCAGGTCGAGCAGCCGCGCGAGCTCGTCGACCGGCGCCGGATGATCATCCACCCGCAGATCGACGGCCACGTCGTCGTTTCCCCCGTACCCGGCGCCCGCACGCACCACGACGAGCGCCGCGGATTGCCGACCGCGCCGGTCACCGCCGGCGGCGTCGCCCGCGGCGAGGGCATCGAGCAGCCGGTGTGCGAGCGGCGACGCGGGATCGGATTCCTCCCACGCCAGGCGCATCGCCTCCACCACGCCGGGGCCCGCCAGGATGTTGCCCTGGATCGCACACCCGTCACCGGTGACACCGCCCGCCCACGTAAAGCATCGGGCGCCGGTGAAGGTGGCGGCGTTGCCGTCGCGGTCGACGATCCCGACCTGACGGTCGTCGCGGCGCCCACCCTCGGACGCCAGCAGCTCCCGCAGGGTCTCCTCGGCGGACCGGCCACCCGCCAGGAGGGCGAGGCCGTCGCGCTTGTAGGCGACGTTGGCGTCGGCCTGCGTGGCGATGGCACCGACGCCGGCGGCGGCCGCCGGTACCGCCGACCCCACGGCCAGGAACCGCGAGGCCACGGCGACGCCCCACTCCGCCCCGTCGGCGGACCGTCCCACGAGGGAGAACGTCATCGCGCCGAGGCGATCAGGCCCACCGCGGCGTCGGTCGTCGCCAGACGCACACGGTCGAGGTCCGCCCAGTGGGCGAGCGTCGCATCGCGCTCCGACGCGTCCAGCTCCCGCACGGCATCGGTCACGACGACGATCTCGTCGATGGCGTCCATGCCGTGGAGGATGTCGACGGCCCGGGCCACGCAGATCTCGGTGACGACGCCGAACACGACGACCGTGCGGGGCGGGTCGATCTCACCCAGGTACCTGACCGCGTTGGGGTTTGCGGTGAAGGGCGTCGCGTTCTTCAGGAAGAGGACCTCGCGGGCGCCGCGGGTGCGCTCGGCCAGGGTGTCGACGTCCAGCTCGTCCTCGTAGGGGATGACCACCGCGTCGCGCTGCCGGGATTCGGACACGTGCTCCGCGCCGGGCGTGCCGCGCATGCAGTGCGGCGGGTACGTGGTGCGGAAGTCGGGGGAGTCGGGGTCGATCTCGGCGTCCGAGAGCTGATGGTCGTCCTGCGTGGCCAGGTGCCGGGCACCCACCGCCGCGGCGGCCTGGATGAGCCGGTCCCAGTTCTCCCGGATCGCGAGACGCTCGGCGCCGGGGACGAAGAGCGCCCCGTCGGGATCGCAGAAGTCGCGCTGCGTGTCGACGTTCAAGAGTGCGATGGGATGGGTGCTCACGCGTCCTCCTCGGAGGGTTCGTCATCGGTGCGGGGATCCGCCCCTCCAGATCCTCCACCATCCGCCGTGCGCGCGCATGTGGTGTGGGCAATGGGACAGGTCCGCGGTGGCGCGCCGGAGGTCGGCGACCCGCGGGACGCACGTGACGGACCGGTCCTGCCACCGGGTCCTCCACCTCAGACCGTGACGCGTGTTGGACGATGGGCGCGGCAGGACTCGAACCTGCGACCCGGGGATTATGAGTCCCTTGCTCTGACCGACTGAGCTACGCGCCCGCGGACCGCAGCCTAGTCGCTCACCCCCACCCGCTCGCATCCCGGCGCGCACCGGTGACGACGCCCGTCGCCGGCGGGTTCGTCCGACGGTTCAGCGGGCGATCCTGCGCACCGAGTCCCAGGTGCGGGTGGTGATCTCCCTGCCGAACGCCCGCTCGATCACGCCCATGAACCCGCCGGCCTTCGGCCCCGGCACGTACGAGCAGTACGCCTCCAGGCCCCGCACGCCGTGGATGACGGCGTCGGGACTCGTGATCGGCAGGTCGGGTGGCTCCGTCGGCGCGTCGAGCAGGAAGATGACCACCCGCTTGGCGTCGTCACGCACTTCCCAGGCCGTCCACGGGTCGGCGTCCAGCAGACCGCGCAGATGGTCGATGGGACGCAGGATCGTGAGGAACGGCCGGCCCAGGCGCTCCTCGAGCGCCGCCTCGGCACGGCGACGCACCGTCGTCTCCGCAAGTCGTCCGCCCGCGGTGAACACGACGTTGCCGCTCGAGATCACCGTGCGCACGTCCTCGAACCCCGCGGCCTCGAACGACGCGCGAAGGTCGGCGGACGGGGCGTTGGTGGGGCTCACGCCGCGGATGAGGGCGGCGTATGCGATCCGTGCCGGCACGCGCCGCATCGTACCGGCCCTGGGCCCGGACGGTCAGGACCGCCAACCCGCGACGGGGATCCGCGTCAGTCGGCGAGCGTCTCGAGCGCGATGGCGGAGTGTGCGTAGGAGGCCCCCGCGCGCATCTCGGCCGCCACCCACACCGCCTCCATGATCTGCTCGTCGCTCGCACCGGCCCGCCGCGCCGCGCGGGTGTGTCCCCGGATGCACCAGGGGCACTGCGTGGTGTGGGCGACGGCGACCGCGATGAGCTGCTTGGTCATCCCGTCCAGGGCGCCGTCGGCGAAGACGGTGCGGCTGAAGGCCTCGAACGCATCGAGCGCCTCGGGTGCGAGCTCCCTGCGGCGCGCCGCGATCTGGGCGGAGGTCGGATGGTCGTGGGACGCGTTGGACATGTCGCGACTCCTTCGCTCGGGTGCGTCCGCCCGACGGGCGCGCGGTCCGGGCCCGACGTGCCGTCGTGTGACGGGATGTGATCGGCCGGCCGCACCCGGCAGGGAGATGGGCCGGCCCCACTTCACGATAGGACGCCGGCACGTCGCGCCGGCGCGTCATGTTGACAGGCAACGGTCGCACGACGCCGGACCGGGCCTGCGGGCAGCGTCTGTCGTCGGGGTTTCGGCGACCCGTCGATCGTCCCATCGTCCACACCCGTCCACATGCGCTCGACGGGACGTCCGGGAGGAGCGGCCACGGTCGCGCGCGATCCACATCCACACGACGCGACGGCCGACGATCCGGTCGCGCGGGGGATCCGCAATCCGTGGCACTGGCTGATCGCGCTGGGCGGTGTCCAGGTGGTGGCCGGTGGGCTGGTGGCAGCGGTCACCGGACCCCTCGACCTGTCGCGCGGCAGCTGGCTCGCCGCCTACCTCGTGCTCGTGGGCGGCGTTGCCCAGTACGTCATGGGGAGCGTGGGGACGGGACTCGATCTGGGCGTCGCGCCCTGGGCCTGGGTCCAGCCGGTGGGGTGGAACGTCGGCAACGCGGGCGTCGTCACGGGCACCCTCGCGGACGAGCCCCTCATCGTGGACGCGGGCGCCGTCGTGCTGCTGGTGGCGCTCGTCACCGCGCTCGCGAGCACCCGCGGGGCCGCGCCCACGACGCATCCGGGCCGGTGGCTCCTGCTCGGCTATCGACTGGTGCTCCTGGCGGTGGCGGCCGGCCTGCCGGTAGGCGTGGTGCTGGCCCACATCCGCGCCTGACCGCGATGGGTCAGGCGTGGGTGAGGATGTCGGCCAGCACCTGCGCCTGACTCAGCTCGAGCTCGCGGGTCGCGGTCATGAGCACGAGGACCCCGTCACGGTGCAGTTCGCGCAGATGGTCGAGCGCCCGCGCCTGCTCCCCGTCCGACAGCTCGTCGCGGTACCGCCGCACGAACTCATCGTGACGATCGGGGTCGTGCCCGTACCAGCGGCGCAGGTCGGTGGACGGCGCGACCTCCTTCAGCCATTCGTCCCACGGCGCGTCGGCCTTGCGCTGTCCCCGCGGCCAGACGCGATCGACCATGACGACCGTCCCGGCATCCGGACGGCCGTCCTTCACGTGGGTCACGTCCACCCGATGCGCGCGCGTCACGACTCGACCGCCTCCTTCCCGCCGGCGGCGACCGCGCCGCGGTCGTCGTCACGCCGTTCCCAGACGTCCCACGGGACGGTGATGATGCGGTCCTCCGTCAGGACCCGCCCCTCGCGCCGGAACCGGCCCAGCAGGATCGTCACCGATTCGCGCGAGCCGCCGATGAGGGACGCCCACTGAAGATGCGTCAATGGGACAGGAAGTGAGACGCCCTCCGGCGTCGCGATCCCCAGGCGCTCCATGAGCGCGATGAGCCGCGCCCAGAGCCGGTCCTCCAGCTGCATGTGCCCGACACTGGTGACGATCTCGCGAAGGAGGGCGATGCGTTCCGACAGCACCACCGCCAGATCGAGGCCGAATCGCGGGGCGCGCCCCATCAGCGCCCCGACCACCTTCTCGGAGAGCGGCGTCAGCTCGACGTCATCCAGGGCGATGCCCTGCGGCGCCGGGGTGTCCCCCAGCGTCGAGTACACATCACCCGGTTCGGCGAACGCGACCATCATCGTCCACCCGTCGCGCGGATGGGTCGACATGAGCGCCAGATGACCGCGACGCACCACGAAGAGGTTGCCGGGGGTGACGAGGGCACCGTCGAGGTGACCACCGGGATCGAGCGACAGGAGCGGCAGCAGCCGCTCGAGACGGTGGACGTCGTGCGGATCGACACCGCCCATGAATCCGAGATGGGACAGCGGCAGACGACGGTCGCGACGCGACTGCGCCGCGACGCCGCTGCTCGACGAGGAGAAGCGATCGAGGGTCATTGGAGTCGACCTCCTGGTGATGGCGATGGTCCGCACCGCCGGATGTCAGTCGCCAACCACGGACACCCGCCGTCGGCGATGCCGCACGTACCGTCGGTCACAGGTTGTCGTGACCGGTCCATCGTTGCGACGGCCGCAATGAACGCGACCGGGAAAGGAGCCGGAAATGTCATCACAGAGCACCCTCCGCCCGCACCGCGGGTCGTTCGTCAACGGTCAGAATCTGCTCCCGCGTCACCCCGAGAACCACCCGCGTGGCGACTTCGCCGCGGGTTCGCGCGATCGTCGCGACGACGCGATGCACGAGGGGACGTTCGCGCAGGGTCAGAGCGTGTGGGAGCACCACCCCGAAAACCACCGTCGTGGCGACTTCGCCGCCGGCCAGCGCGTGCGTCGTCCGCGCGTGGCGCACGGCGTCTGACACCCGCCGCACGGCACTGCCCCGGACGGACGCGGGGCGTCGGCGGTCATCACGGCCACCGGCGCCTCTCCGGGCTGCGCGACCGTCGTCCGTGCCGACGATGATCATGGATCCGTCGCCGGGCGGTCCGGCAGGTTGCGCAGGCGCCCGAGGGTCACCGCGCCGAAGAGGGCGACGGCGGCGCTCGCCAGGAGCAGCGTCACAAACGCGACGTTGGGAAACGGCCGGTACCCCACCCAGTTGAGCGTGCCGCGGATCTCCGCCGGTTCGCCACCCACCGTGAGCGGGATGCGATAGTCGCGGATCCGCATGGGCTCTGCGCGGTCGGTCACCTGTGGCGGGACGCCGGCGGGCCGATACTGGGCGCGGTGCTCGAACCAGACGAACCGGCCCCCCTCGCCCACCCTCACCCACGCCGGCGGCGCCGACGCGTCCTCCCGACCGCTCGGACGGGTCCGCCCCCACCGGTCGTTGTTGAGCGGCGCCGCCGGTGAACGCACGTTCATGAACACCGGTCCACGCGATTCGATGCGCAGGTAGGGCTCGCCCGCGACGCCATGCACGACGACCGTCCGGCCCGACCGGTTGACGAGCTCGACCCGCTCGTCCCAGTCGATCACCCGCAGGTCGATCCCGGTGGCGAGCCGCTCGGGGAACGGACCGGCGATCACCGACTCGAACGCATGTCGCCCCTCGTGGGCCGACGCGCCCGCGGGTGGGCAGAGGATCGTCAGGAGAATGCCGGTGAGCTGGATCCATCGTCGCAAGCGCTCACCCGCCGCCGCTCGCGGCGACGACGTACTCGACGATCTGGGTGAGCTCCGGTCCGGTGGCGAGGCCGGGCGGCATGGCACCGGTTCCGGTCCCGCCGTTGACGATCGCCTGCTCCACGACGGCTGCGGCGGGCTTCAGCGTGTCCAGATTCGGCCCGATCGTGCCGCTGGTGCCGGCCTCACCCATCGTGTGGCACGAGCCGCACTTGGTGATGAAGGCCTGCCGCCCCTCGGCGGAGACCTCCTGCGGCACCGACTGGGTGGTCTCGGCTCCGGCGACGGGCGTCGTGGGATCGTCCGAGAAGTTGGTGCCGGCGACGAACGCGACGACCAGGCCGACAAGCATCAGGAGGCCGACGGCGACGCCGACCAGCCATGCGCGGCCACGATCGATGCCGTCCATCGTCGGCGTGTCGTCGTGCGTCTCGACGGGGTTGGGATCGCTCATCACTCAGCCTCCTGAGACACCCGGGGCGAACAGCACCGCCATCCCGACCGACGCGATGAGCACCGTCCAACCGGCCACGCGCCCCAGGCGGGCACAGCCGGCGCCGGTGAGGAGACCGAAGACGATCATCACGAGGTGGTAGACGGCGTGCAGCAGGTCGTTCGAGACCAGGTCGTCGTAGATCAACGGGATCATCACAACCAGCATCACGAGCGGCGCGATCGCCACCAGTGCGAGGCCGGTGCCCATGCCGCCGGGGAACCGGCGAAGCATGGCGGGGGTGGACGCGGCGGCGGCGGCGAGCATCGCGCCGCCGAAGAACTGCACGGCGTGCGTGAGGTGGTGCCACTTGATGTTCACCTCGGAGGCCTCGATGAACGGCGGGTAGAGGACGAACATCGCCGCCACGCCGACCGCCACCATCGCGACCAGGCCCCAGTAGGTGACCACCATCGGACGGAACGGGGCCCCCACACCGCGCGTGGCCACCACCGCCTCGGGCGGGTCGGCCACGACCGGGACGGTGCCGCGGCGCGCCAGCGCGACGCGGGCCATCCGCACGAACTCGACCAGCACGACGGTCAATCCGACCAGGAAGATGATGGCGAAGATGCTTCCCAGCACGCTCCAGACCGTCGTGCCCTCGGGATGCACCGCCCAGCGTCGCGGCACGCCGAGCGCGCCTGACACGTACCACGCGTACATCAGCCCGTACCCGCCGATCACCATCAGCAGCGGGCCGGCGATCGCGACGCGCTTGCTCGCCGTCTGGCCGCTGGAGCGTTCCAGCAGGTAGGCGACGAGGCCGATCACCCAGAGCGCCACGCCCATCAGCAGATAGCTGTGGAAGTGCGCCGGCACCCACAGGGTGTTGTGGAAGCGGAAGTTGACCGGGATCAGCGAGTCGAGGACCGCGCCGGCCCCGCCGAACGCCCACCCCACGAACCCCAGGAAGAACAGCACCGACGTGAGCGTCCACCGGAAGCGTGAACCCCAGATGAGCACCATGCCCGTGTAGATGGTGATCACGGCGACCGGCAGGGCCGCGGCGGACGACGCGACGAGGCCGATCACGTGGAGCGCACCCGGCTGGACGAAGTCCATGTACAGGTGGTGGAAGTAGGCCGTCATCACGAAGACGATCGTGGCCAGCCACCCGACGACGAGCACCTTGGTCGTCTTCCACTTGCGGCCCGCGTACATGGGCACCAGCACGTAGAGCATGCCGGCGGCCAGGTAGATGATCAGGTTGGCGATGGCGTGACCGAAGAAGTAGGTCACGTTCTTGGCCCACAGGGTGTCGATCACGACCCCGTCGTCGATCGCACGACCGAAGAGGGCGCCCATGATCGTCATTCCGGCGGCGCTCGTGATGATCCCCTGGATCGCGACCGCGGTCGTGGCGAGCACCTGCGGGGGTGGGGCCTCGGAGGCGAGCCCACGCATCCAGCGGATCCCCAGGGCGCCGGCCAGTCCACCGTAGGTCTCGGTGACCGCGCGCAGCATGTCGATGCAATAGATCATGAACGCGGCGCCCACCAGCGACATGCCGAGCAGGAAGCACACCGTCGCCCAGGTCCCCCACATCCCGGCGGCCGCGTACGGGAGCGGATACAGGAAGGTCCAGGCGGCGGCGAACCCGCCGAACACCACCGACACCAGGACGAGCACGACCCCGACCACCAGGGAGACGTAGGCCGCGGCGGCCACACGACCGTCCAGCCGTCCGATCGTGGAGCGCACCACGTACCAGAGGCCGCCCATCATCGACAGCAGCACGCCCGCCAGCATGCCGGCCGCGTGCAGGGTCATCACGCGGTAGAACCACGCGTCCGAGACGCTGAGCAGATCGGCCTGGTTGAGCCGCATGAGCAGTCCGAGCAGGGCCATGAGCGCGAAGAGCACCAGGCCGGTCACCCCGAACCACAGGCCCACGCGGCGCTGTGTCCCACCGATCACGGGGTCGATGGCGACCGCCGACGGGTGGATGGTCGTGGGTCGACGGGTCGTCTCGGCGGTCGTCATGGCGTCACCTTGAAGTTGCGGACCATGCGGTGGTGACCGACACCGCAGAACTCCAGGCACGCGATCACGTAGTCACCGGGTTTCTTGAGGGTCACCCGCATCGTGTTCTCGTATCCCGGCATCGCCTGGACGACGCCCATGAGCGTCCCGTCCGGGTCGTACAGGCCGATCCCGTGGTTGACGTCGCTCGAGGTGACACGGAACGCCACGGTGGTGCCGGACGGCACCTCGGCGGGCTGGACGGTCCAGTTGAACTGGTAGCCGGTGACCGACACCTCGGTCTGCGCGCCCTCCGCACCCTGCGCCGGCAGGAACACCAGCGAGAGCACGACCGCCGACCCCAGGAGCACGACGAGGAAGACGAACCAGTACGTGCGGAGGCGGTAGCCGGTGCCGGCGACCGTCTCGTACTCGACGTTGCGTCGTGCCTGGCGCGCGACCGCGAAGAAGATCGCGAAGAGGACCAGCGACACCACCACGAAGAGCACCAGGATCGCGATCTGGAATCCACCGAAGCTCAGGCGCATGGGAGTCCTCTCTCGTCGGAACGGGACTCGGGAGCGGTCGCGGGGTGGGGATCGACCCCGCGACCGGCACCCGGGCGTCCGGGTCGATCGCCCGTGGTGGGACTGTTGCGGGCGACGCGACGGGACAGCGGTGGCGTCAACCATGAGCGTTGGCCGAACACCCCATCGACTATACACACTCGCATAGTGTAAAATGCCGAGGTCGGAGGGTCGGACGACGGCTCGACGACGCACCGTTCACACGATTGCTCGAATCCGCGGCCTGAGGAGGGCTGCCCCAGATGGCCTACATCATCGCCGAACCCTGCATCGGCACGAAGGACACCGCGTGCTCCGACGTCTGCCCCGTCGACTGCATCCACCCCGCCCCCGGCGAGGAGGGACACGACGAGGCCACCATCCTCTACATCGACCCCAACGAGTGCATCGACTGCGACGCCTGCGTCGAGGCATGCCCCGTCGACGCCACCATGAGCGAGGACGACGTCCCCGCCCAGTGGGAAGCGTTCAAGGAGATCAACCGGATCTACTACGAGGAGAGCCCCGAGGCCGGCGAGAAGATGCTCAAGGAGTTCATCGCCGCGAAGGTGTGACGACGACGCGGTGTGCCCAGCCGCGCCCACACCGGGCGCCGCCGCCGGCCGCGACCAGGATCCGACCGGCGGCGACGTCACGGCCTCACCCCGACCGGTCGCGCCAGTGGTCGTTGGCGGCGGCCACCGTCTGAAAGTTGATCGCCACCACCTGGGACGCCAACGAGAGACTGTCGGCGTTCTCGGCGTACTCGGGACGCAGCCGGTCGCGGACCTCGGCGGACGGCTGGGTGTACTTCACACCCATGCGCGCCATCTTGATGGCGAGTTCGAAGCCCTCCTGCGGGCCCGGCGTCTGAAGCGTCGTCAACCAGGATTCCATCTCACGGTCCTTTCGAGCTGTGGGGGATGCAGACCGGTCATGCCGGTGCGCTTCAGACAATTGTTACATACGCACTGTGACAAATATACCCCGCCTGCCGAAACCCAAACAGCGCCCGTGACCCGACGGACGGCGCGACGGGCGATCCGGCGGGCGCGTCGACCAGCGGCGCGTGATGGTCGACGGGCCGGGCCGGATCGCACCGACGCCGGCCGTGGCCGTCCCGAGCGTCCCCGAGGCGACCACGCGATGTTCTCCCGATCCGCCCGGGCACATGCGCGACGGGCGGCGGGCCGGACGTCAACCGGGGTACCAGATCGACCCGGCACGGCGCACGCGGGACCTGCGTCGACGCACGGCCACGCCGGCGTCCGGTGGATCGCTCAGCGCGTGGTCCGCGCCGGCCGGCCCGTCACCGAGCGGGTGGAACATGACGTCCACGGCCCGTGCCAGATCCTGTCGCAGTCGCTCGTGCCGCTCCACGGGGTCCAGTACGAAGCGGCGGTCGAGCGTGTGGCGGAATGTGCGGTTTTGGTGCGGCGACATCTTCACGTCCCCTTTCGTCTCGCTGCCCCGACGGTCGCCCGTCGCCGTCCCCCCAGCCGGCGACCTGCTCCCATCACCAACGTAACCCCGGCCCGACTCGGCGCCGAACACCGGGTTGGTGGGCAACGTCACACCGAGGGCGACGGGTCGACCGCGCCCGGTCAGACGGCGTCCGGGACGACTCCGGTCATGAGACGGGTGATCTCGACGATCTGGTCGGTCTCCGGCAACCCGGCATCGCGCGTGATGCCGTAGAGCTCCGTGAGGGGCTGGGCGCCCGCCCGTTCGTCCACGAGCTCGATGACGTCCGCGGGCGCGAGCGCGGGATGCACCACCCCCACGGTGCGCGCAAGCTCCAGGAGCTCACGGCGCAGCGTGACGATGTAGTTGCGCAGCCGGGGCGCCTTGTCGTCGGGCACCAGGCCGCGGTTGAGCCGCGGGTTCATGGTGGTGACGCCCGCCGGGCATCGGTCCGTGTGGCAGCGCTGTGCCTGGATGCAGCCCACCGCCATCATCGCCTCGCGTGCGACGTTGATCATGTCGCAGCCGAGCGCCATCGCCACCAGGGCGTGCTCGGGAAACCCCAGGCGCGCCGATCCGATGAAGGGCACCTCGCGGTCGATGCCGTGACGCTCGAACACCCTGCGCACCCGGACCATGCCGAGGCGGAACGGCAGCGACACGTGGTCGGCGAACGTGTACGGGGCCGCGCCCGTGCCGCCCTCGCCGCCGTCGATGGTGATGAAGTCGGGACCCACGCGCTCGGCGGCCATGCGCCCGGCGAGCGCCTCCCACATGTCCATCTGCCCCACGGCCGCCTTGATCCCCACGGGCAGGCCGGTGCGCGCGGCGATCGTCTCGATGAAGTCGATCATCGACGGCACGTCGCCGAACTCGCGGTGAAGCGGCGGGGAGATGCAGTCCATGCCCTCGGGGACGCCGCGCACGCGGGCGATCTCGGCGCTCACCTTCGCGCCGGGGAGGATGCCGCCGTGCCCGGGCTTCGCCCCCTGGCTCAGCTTGATCTCGATCGCCCGGACCGGTGCGCTCGCGACCACCTCCTCCAGCAGGTCCAGGCTGAACCGGCCGGACGCGTCGCGCACGCCGAAGTATCCGGTGCCGATCTGAAGGATCAGGTCACCGCCGTGGCGGTGGTGTTCGGAGAGTCCGCCCTCACCGGTGTTCTGCATGCAGCCGGCCAGGGCGCAGCCGCGGTTGATCGCCTCGACGGCGCTCGGACCGAGGGCGCCGTAGCTCATGGCCGAGACGTTCACGAGCGACGGCGGACGAAACGCGTGGACACGACCGTGTCGGGCGCCCAGCACCACCGCCGGCGGCAGCAGGAAGTCGGGTGCGATCCCGGGGCGTCCGCGGGCGGGCTCCTCCCGATCCGGATCGCTCGTGGGGATCACCTCGTCGGGCTTCGGTTCGGCCACCGGGAACGGCGCGTGCTTGATGAGGATGAACCCGGTGGTGCCCTCGAGGTCGTTGGCGGTGCCGAATCCCTGCAGGTTGTTCTGCTTCTTCGCCGACGCGTAGATCCAGGAGCGCTCCTCGCGGCTGAAGGGTCGCTCGGAGGTGTTGGACGTGATGATGTACTGGCGAAGCTCGGGCCCGACCCTCTCGAGCAGGTAGCGGAAGTGCCCGACGACCGGGAAGTTGCGCAGGATCGCGTGACGCGTCTGCAGCAGGTCGTAGGCGACCACCGTGAGGAGGGCCACCACGATCACGCCGATGATCACGAGCAGGATGGTCACGCGAGCCCCGATCCTCGCCGGTCATCGTGACGGGATGTGCGTCGACCGCGCGGCATTGGCTGATCATCGCAGGCCGTCGACGTCATCGGCACCCGGTGTGGCAACGCAAATGGGGTGCCGGTTCGCGTCCGGCGGGGGCCTGGGCCGGACGCGGTGCGCGAAGCGATGGCTCCGCGCAGGTGGTGCACGAGGTGCGGCCCGATCGGCCGTCACCCGGTGTGCGACCTACTTCCGGAAGGCGTCGCCGACATCCTCCACGGCGTCCTTCACCTTGTCACCGGCCTGGTTGATCTTGGCGTCGCGCTGCTCGCGCCGACCCTCGCGCTCCATCTCGCGGTCGTCCTTGGCGTCGCCGATCTCTTCCTTGATCTTGCCCTTGGCCTCGTCCATCTTGTCGCCGATTCCCATTCGATGCACCTTTCGGGTTGGGGGAAGGTTGCCCCCAATGTGCCCGGTGCGGCATCGCTCAACCCTCGCAGTGGCCTGCGGGAACACCCGCGGTGAGCGTTCCCACCGCGCCCGTCGGACACGCTGGCGCAAGCTTGGTGCCTGGCACGTAACTTGCGAGCGGGGGTCCTTGGCACATGCCGCGCAAGTTACGTGTCAGGCACCAGGCTTGCGCGGGGACGGAAACCGAACGGGTTACGACGTGCGGGGGCGGATCAGGTCGGTGATCGTCCCGTCGGCCCACTCGGCGCCCATCGCGATGGTCTCCGAGAGCGTGGGGTGTGGATGGATCGACAGGGCGATGTCGGTCGCCACGGCGCCCATCTCGAGCGCCAGCACCGACTCGCCGATCAGCTCGCCCGCGTTGGGGCCCACGATGCCGGCGCCCAGGATGCGACCGGTCTCCGGCTCGGTGAGGATCTTGGTCTTGCCCTCGCCGCGTCCCAGGGTGAGGGCGCGTCCGGACGCGCGCCACGGGATGGACGCGATCTCGCAGGCGATGCCCTCGTCCCGGGCGGCCGTCTCGGTGAGCCCCATCCAGGCGATCTCGGGATCGGTGTAGGCCACGGCGGGCACGGTGCGCGGGTCGAACACGACGTCCTGCCCCGCGATCACCTCGGCGGCCACCTTGCCCTGGTGGGTGGCCTTGTGGGCGAGCATCGGGTTGCCGACGATGTCGCCGATGGCGTGGATGTGCGCGACGTTGGTGCGCATGCGCTCGTCGACGGCGATGATCCCGCGCTCGTCCACGGCGATGCCCGCCGCGTCGGCGCCGATCAGGTCGCCGTTGGCCCGCCGGCCGATGGCGATGAGCACGCGGTCGGCGTCGATGGTCGCGTCGCCGTCCGGGCCCGTCACCCGCACCCGCAGAGCGTCGTCTTCGGCGACGATCTCCTGCACCGTCGTGTCGGTCATCACCCCGGCGTAGCGCTTGGTGATCCGGTCCTGCAGGGGCTTCACGAGATCGGGGTCGCAACCGGTCATGAGCTGCGGCAGCGCCTCGATCACCGTGACCTCGGACCCCAGCGCGTCGTAGACCGTCGCCATCTCGAGGCCGATGATGCCGCCGCCCACCACCACCAGGCGTTCGGGGATGTCCGCGAGGGCCAGTGCCCCGGTGGAGTCGATGATGCGCGGATCGTCGGGGAGCCCGGGCAGCATCATGGGACGCGAGCCCGCCGCCACGATCGCATGGCGGAAGCGGATCGTCCGCGGCTCGTCACCGGACACCGTCAGCTCGCCGGGCGAGGTGAAGCGCCCCTCCCCCACCGCCACGTCCACCCCGCGCTTCTTGGCGAGGCCGGCGAGGCCCGAGGTGAGCGACCGGACGGTGGCGTCCTTGGCGCCGCGCAGCTCGTCCAGGTCGATGGACGGCGCGCCGAAGTCGATGCCGATGGCCGTGGCCTCCTGCGCATCGGTCAGCACCATCGCCGCGTGCAGCAGCTGCTTGGACGGGATGCAGCCGACGTTGAGGCACACGCCGCCCAGCGTGCTCTCGCGCTCGACGAGCGCCACCGAGAGCCCCAGGTCGGCGGCGCGGAACGCGGCCGTGTAGCCGCCGGGCCCACCGCCCAGCACGAGCACGTCGACGGGTTCGCTCACAGGAGCATCTCGGAGGGATCGGACAGGAGCCGCGCCAGGCGCTGGGTGAAGCGCGCGCCGGCCGCGCCGTCGATGACCCGGTGGTCGTACGAGAGCGACAGCGGCAGCATGAGCCGCGGCGCGAAGGCGCGTCCGTCCCAGACCGGCCGCATGACCGCCCGGGACGCTCCGAGGATCGCCACCTCCGGCGCGTTGATGATCGGCGTGAACGCCGTGCCACCGATGCCGCCGAGGCTGGAGATGGTGAACGAACCGCCCTGCATGGCCTCGCGTGTGATCGACCCGTCGCGCGCCGCACCGGAGAGTTCGGTCAGCTCGCGGGCGATCCCGAGAAGGCCCTTGCGGTCGGCGTCGCGGATGACCGGCACCATCAGGCCGCCCGGCGTGTCGACGGCGAACCCGATGTTGAAGTAGCGCTTGAGGATGAGGCCGTCGCCGTCCAGCGACGCGTTGAAGTGCGGGAACTCCCGCAGGGCGACGGTGCACGCCTTGATGAGCAGCGACACCATCGTCACCCTGACATTTTCGGCCGCGTGCTCCTCGTTGACCCGCTTGCGGAACGCCTCGAGGTCGGTGATGTCGGCCTCGTCGAACTGCGTGACGTGCGGAATCATGATCCAGTTGCGGGCGAGGTGCGGTCCGGCGATGCGGGTGATGCGCGAGAGGTCCACGCGCTCGACCTCGCCGAACGCCGCGAAGTCGACCTTCGGCCAGGCCGGCAGACCGTCGATGGCCGCGCCGCCGCCGCCAGCCGCCCCGTCCGCGGCGGCACCCTGCCCGCCCTCGCGGGCGGCCGTCGCGACGTCCTCCAGCGTGATGCGTCCGGCCCTGCCGGTGCCCGCCACCTCGCCGATGTCGATGCCGAGCTCGCGTGCCGCACGTCTGGCCGCGGGACCGGCGTGGATCTGCCCGGAGCTCCGGCGCGGCGCCGCGTCGGAGTCGCCGGTCTCCTCCACCGACGGCGACGCATCCGCGTCGTCGGCGCCATCATCATCTTCGTCCTCGGCCTGGTCCTCGTCGGCGGGTTCCGCCTCGGCGTCGGCGTCATCGGCCGCCTCGTCACCGCCGTCCCGAGCGTCGTCCGCCCCGGCGTCCGAATCGTCCTCGGGCTCGTCCCCGTCCGCTGCGGCCGCGGCATCCGCGTCGGCGTCCGTCTCCTCGTCGGCATCCGCGGACTCGGTGTCGTCCCCGTCGTCACCGCCGGCGAACGTGAGGATCAGATCGCCCTGGGTCACCTTGTCGCCGACCGCGACCGCGACCTTGCCGACGACCCCCGCGACCGGCGAGGGCACGTCCAGCGTGGCCTTCTCCGACTCGAGGACGATCAGCGGATCGTTCTCGGCGACCTCGTCGCCCTCCTTGACCAGCACCTCGATGACCGGGACATCGGTGAAGTCGCCGATGTCGGGGACGAGGACCTCGTTCACCGCTGCCATGGGGGTGCGCTCTCCGTGTCGATGTGGTACCGCTCGATGGCCTTCCCGACGGTGGCCGGCCCGACGACGCCCTCGCGGGCAAGCGCATCGAGCGCCGCCACCACGATGCTGTGCCGATCGACCTCGAAGAACCGTCGCAGGTGTTCACGCGTGTCGCTGCGTCCGTACCCGTCGGTGCCGAGGACCGTGTAGTCGCGCGGCATGTACGGGCGGATGCCGTCCGCCAGGATCCGCATCGAGTCGGTGGCGGCGATGACGGGTCCCTCGGTCGGCCCGAGCATCTGCTCGACGTACGGGGTGCGTCGGTCCTCATGCGGATGCAGCCGGTTCCAGCGCTCCGCCTCCATGCCGTCACGACGCAGCTCCGTGAAGCTCGTCACGCTCCAGACGTCCGCCCCCACCTTGTTGTCCTCCTCCAGCAGCTGGGCGGCCTCCATCGCCTCCTGCAGGATCGTGCCGGACGCGAGCAGCTGCACGCGCGGCAGGTCGGGGGTGGCCTCGCGCACGCGGTGGATGCCGCGGATGATCCCCTCCTCGGCACCGGCGGGCATCTTGGGGTGGCTGAGGTTCTCGTTGTAGACCGTCAGGTAGTAGAAGCCCGGCATCTGGTCGGTGATGATCCGCTTGAGGCCGTGCTGGATGATCACCGCCACCTCGTAGACGTACGCCGGGTCGTACGAGACGCAGTTGGGGATCGTGGAGGCCAGCACCAGGCTGTGGCCGTCGGCGTGCTGCAGCCCCTCGCCGTTGAGGGTGGTGCGTCCGGCGGTGCCGCCGATCAGGAATCCGCGGGCGCGCGAGTCGCCGGCGGCCCAGAGCAGGTCACCCACCCGCTGGAAGCCGAACATCGAGTAGAACGCGAAGAACGGCACCATCGTGATACCGCTGTTGGCGTACGAGGTGGCCGCCGCGATCCAGGACGAGGTGGCGCCGGCCTCGGTGATGCCCTCCTGCAGGATCTGGCCCTTGACGTCCTCGCGGTAGTAGCTGAGCTGAGCGGAGTCCTCGGGGCTGTAGAGCTGCCCGACCTGGGAGAAGATCCCCAACGAGCGGAACATCCCCTCCATGCCGAACGTCCGCGCCTCGTCGGCCACGATCGGGACGATGCGGGGCGCGAGCGTCTTGTCGCGCAGGGTGATCGAGAGCATCCGGACGAAGCCCATCGTCGTGGAGATCTCGCGGACCCCGGTGCCCTCCAGAAGCTGTGCGTAGGACTCGAGGGGCGGAACCTCGAGCTTCTCGGTCGTGGGGGTGCGTTCCGGGATGTGTCCGCCGAGGGCCTCGCGGCGTTCGCGCAGGAGGACCATCTCGGGGCTGTCGTACGGCGGCTTGTAGAAGACCGCGTTGCGGGCGTCCTCGTCCGACAGCGGCACGTTGAACTTGTCGCGGAAGTGCAGCAGCGCGTCCGCGTTCATCTTCTTGGCCTGGTGGGTGATGTTCTGGGACTCGCCCGCGGCGCCCATCCCGTAGCCCTTGATGGTCTTGGCCAGGATGACCGTGGGCTGGCCCTCGTGGTTGACCGCCGCGTGGTAGGCCGCGTAGACCTTGCGCGGCGAGTGGCCGCCGCGGTTGAGCCCCCAGATGTCCTCGTCGCTCATGTGCGCCACGCGCTCCTTGAGCTCCGGGTACTTGCCGAAGAACTCGTCGCGCACGTACTGCGCGTCGCGCGACTTGAAGGTCTGGTACTCGCCGTCGACGGCCTCGGTCATGCGGCGACGCAGGAGCCCATCGTGGTCGGCCGCGAGCAGCGGGTCCCACTTCTCGCCCCAGATGACCTTGATGACGTTCCAGCCGGCGCCGCGGAACACCGCCTCAAGCTCCTGGATGATCTTGCCGTTGCCGCGAACCGGGCCGTCCAGGCGCTGCATGTTGCAGTTGATGACGAAGATGAGGTTGTCCAGGCGCTCGCGACCGGCCAGCGAGATCGCACCCAGCGACTCGGGCTCGTCCATCTCGCCGTCGCCCATGAACGCCCACACCTTGCGGCCGCGGGTCTTGGCGAGCTCGCGCCAGTGCAGGTACTTGAGGAATCGTGCCTGGTAGATCGCCATCAGGGGGCCGAGGCCCATCGAGACGGTCGGGAACTGCCAGAACCACGGCATGAGCCACGGGTGCGGGTAGGACGGCAGGCCGTCCTTCCCCCCGACCTCCTCGCGGAAGTTGCGCAGCTGCTCCTCCGTGAGCCGGCCCTCCAGGTAGGCGCGGGAGTAGAAGCCCGGGGAGGAGTGGCCCTGCAGATAGATCAGATCGCCGCCGTGCTCCTCGGTCTGCCCCCGCCAGAAGTGGTTGAAGCCCACCTCGTAGAGGGTCGCCGCGGACTGGTACGAGGCGATGTGCCCGCCGATCCCGCTGCTTTCCTTGTTGGCCTGCAGGACCATGGCCGCCGCGTTCCACCGGATGGCGGAGCGCAGCCGGCGCTCGATGTCCTGGTCGCCGGGGATCGGTTCCTCCTCCTCCGGCGGGATCGTGTTGACGTAGGGCGTCTCGTTGGAGACCGGCACCGGGATGCCGTCCATGCGCGCGCTCGCGATGGTGCGCCCCAGGATCTGGCCGGCGCGTTCGGGGCCGTCGGTGTCGAGCATGTCCTGCAGCGCGTCCAGCCAGTCCTGCAGCTCGGGATCGGGACGGCGCTTGCGGGTGGCGGAAGTCGAGTCGTCCTTGGCCATGAGGTCATCCTAGGCACGTGCGGCATGGGTCGCCACCTTTCGGTCGGCGTCCGACCGTCCGGCGTTTGGAACGTCGGGAATCGTCGATGTCACACGCCCGTCCCGGGGGCCGGCGTGGCGCGGCGGCGACGGCGTCACCGGTCGCGGGGACACGGGAAACCGTCAGAATCCCGGCAGTGAACCGCCCGCACACCACGCTCCGGCCCGCCACCGCGGGCGACGCCGGGTTCCTCGCGCAGATGCTCGTGCACGCGGTCAACTGGGACCCGGCGCGCCCGCCCATGACACACGATGCGGTCATGGCCGAACCGACGCTGGCCCACTATGTGACGGGGTGGCCACGGCCCGGTGACATCGGGGTGGTCGCCGAGCGGGACGGGGCACCGGTGGGGGCCGCCTGGCTGCGGCGATTCGACGCGGACGACCCCGGGTACGGGTTCGTCGCCGACGGGGTGCCGGAGCTTTCGATCGGCGTCGACCCGCCGCATCGCGGACGGGGCGTCGGCACGGCGCTGTGCCGGGCGCTCCTGGACGAGGCCGCGGCCACGGGGATCGCGCGCGTCAGCCTCTCGGTGGAGCACGCCAACGCCGCCCGGCGGCTCTACGAGCGCCTCGGATTTCGGACCCACGAGACGCGGACGACCGACGTCGTCATGGTCCGCGACGTCGCGGCGGCGACCGCATGGCCCGCCGGCGAGATCGACTGGGACGAACGGTACGACCACCCGAAGCACCTGTTCGGCACCACCCCCAACGTGTTCCTCACCGAGGTGGCCCACCTGATCCCGGCCGGCGGTCGGGTCCTGTGCGTGGCCGACGGGGAGGGGCGAAACGGCGTGTGGCTGGCCGAACGGGGCCTGCGCGTCTCGACGTTCGACGCATCCGCGCGCGGCGTTGCGAAGGCGCGCGCGCTGGCCGCGGCGCGGGGCGTCGCGCTGGACGCGACCGTGGCGGACGTCGCGACCGCCGACTGGCCGGATGCGACGTTCGACGCGGTGGTGGGCGTGTTCATCCAGTTCTCCCTGTCGCACGAACGGCCGGCGCTGTTCGCACGCGTGCGTCGGACGCTTCTGCCGGGTGGCCGATTCATCCTCGTCGGGTACACGCCCGATCAGCTGGCGCACGGCACCGGTGGCCCCCGCAACCCGGACAAGCTCTACGAACCGGGGCGTCTGCGCGACGAGCTGGCCGACTTCGACCTCGAGCACTTCGACGTGCGCGAGCGCGTGCTGGACGAGGGCGTCGGGCACCGCGGCATCTCGGCGGTGGTGGAGGTCGTGGCACGGCGCCGCCCGGCCGACGGGTGACGCGCATTGCGGCCGCCGCCGTGCGCCGCGCCGCCCACGTGTGATCCGGGCATCCGATGGGTAATCGACCGGGGACCGGAGCGGCGGCAGTCCGGGTCGACCGATGTCGCCCGAATGCCGCATAATCTCCGAGAACGTTCCCCTCGCCCCAAGACCAGGAGACCGCCGTGGGTGATGAATTCCGCGACGACGCCAAACTCGACACGAGCCAGGTCGAGGACATCCGTTCCGAGACCGCCGGCCGCGGCTACGGCAAGGGCATGGCGGTCGGCGGCGGTGGCCTCGGCCTCATCATCGCCCTGGTGCTCATGCTCCTGTCGGGCGGCAAGAGCGGCGGGCTCCCACCGGACCTCAACAGCCTGGACCAGCAGACCGCGGGCACCGGCACCGTCACCGGCCAGCAGCTCCAGGAGTGCCGCACCGGAGCCGACGCCAACCAGCGCCAGGACTGCCGGATGCTGGGCTTCGTCAACAGCATCCAGGAGTATTGGACGCAGACCTACAAGCAGGCGGGCGAGCGCTACACGCCGGCCAAGACCCGCTTCTTCGCGGACGGCGTCAACACCGGCTGCGGCGCGGCCTCGTCGGCGATGGGCCCCTTCTACTGCCCGGTCGATCGGTACATCTACATCGACCTCGGGTTCTTCGACATGCTGCGCGACAAGTTCGGCGCGCAGGGCGGCCCGTTCGCCGAGGCCTACGTGATCTCGCACGAGTACGGCCACCACGTCCAGAACCTGGAGGGCATCCTCCAGCGGATCGGCAACGACCGTCAGGGCCCCGAGTCGATGGCCGTGCGGGTCGAGCTGCAGGCCGACTGCTTCGCCGGCGCCTGGGCGGCCAACGCCGTGCAGACCGGGTTCCTCAACCCGCTGAGCGAAGAGGACATCAACCAGGGCCTCGACGCCGCATCGCGTGTGGGCGACGATTACATCCAGAAGGAGTTCCAGGGTCAGGTGAACCCGGAGGCCTGGACGCACGGCTCGAGCGCACAGCGCCAGAAGTGGTTCAAGCAGGGCTACTCGACCGGCGACTTCCGCAAGTGCAACACCCTGTCGGGGCCCATCTGAGTCGGAGCGGATGATGGACGGGTTCGCGCGTCCCCGGCGGCGCGCGAACCCCTCCGGCGAGCCTGTGTCCGCAGGCGTCGCGCACGGGGCCGCACACGTGATGCGACGGCGCCGCCGCGCAGCGTCAGCCGCCGGACGAGCCGACCCGGCCATGGCGCAATCCGTGCCCGGCACCGTCGATGACACGGGACCCGCTCACCGGATCCCATGGCGTTGGTGCGGCACCGACGATTCCGGGCGGATCGCCGCCGTGGGCCGGCCGGACCCGGCGACCGGCGATCGAGCGGGCCTTCGCTCCGATGTCGCAGGCGGCTAGCCTTGTCCCGGATGAGCGAGCACTTCCGGACGAGCCCCCGCGCCGCGGCCATCGCGCCCTTCGAGGTGATGGAGGTGCTGCGACGCGCCGGCGAGCTCGAGGCCCTCGGGCACGACGTCATCCACCTGGAGGTGGGCGAGCCGGACTTCCCCACCCCGGAGCCCATCGTCGCGGCGGCGCAGCGGGCGCTGGGCGACCACGCCATGCCGTACACCCCCGCCCTGGGGCTGGGCGCACTGCGCGAACGGATCGCCGCGTACCACGCCGAGCGGTTCGGCATCGACCTGACCGGGGACCGCGTGGTGGTGACGGCCGGGTCCAGCGCGGCGCTCCTCATGGCGCTCGGCCTCGTGCTCGACACCGGTGACGAGGTGCTGATCGGCGATCCCGGCTACCCCTGCAACCGCCACTTCGTGACCTTCGTCGGCGGACGTCCGGTCCTCGTGCCGACCGACGCCGACACCGGCTACCAGGTGACCGCCGGGCTGCTGGACGACGCATGGACCGACGCCACGCGCGGGGTCATCACCGCCTCACCATCCAACCCGACGGGCACGTCCGTGCCCGTCGACGAGATGGCGCGCATCGCCGGGCTGTGCCGCGACCGCGGAGCGGCGCTCGTGGCCGACGAGATCTACCAGGGGCTCAGCTACGGCCACGAGCCGTCCACCGTCCTGTCGGTGGCCGACGACGCGTTCGTGGTGGGGAGCTTCTCGAAGTACTTCCAGATGACCGGTTGGCGGGTGGGCTGGCTCATCTGTCCGGAGGGCGCGGCCCGCGAGATCGAGAAGCTCGCGCAGAACCTCTACATCTGCGCGCCCACACCGTCCCAGCACGCGGCGATGCACGCGTTCGACCCCGACACCATCACGATCCTCGAGGAGCGGCGCGACGAGTTCCGGGCGCGGCGCGACGCGCTGCTCGCGGCCCTCCCCTCCGCCGGGTTCGATGTGCGCGTGGTGCCCGACGGCGCCTTCTACGTCTACTGCGACGTGTCGGGGATCACCGACGACAGCTTCTCCTTCGCCGAGCGCCTGCTGGAGGAGGCGCACGTCGCCCTCACCCCCGGCCGTGACTTCGGCGTCGCCGCGCCGCAGCGACACATCAGGATCGCGTACTCACAGCCGATCCCGCGCCTTGTGGAGGCGGTCGAACGGATCGGCGCGTTCGTCGGACGCGGCTGACCCGGTCATCCGAGCGCGGATGCGATCGCCGCGAGCTCGTCGGCGGTGAGGTCCAGGTCCGCGGCACCCGCCGAGTCGACGATCGACGCCGCCCGTCGCGCACCCGGGATGGGGATGACGTGATCTCCGAGGGCGAGGTGCCATGCGAGCACGACCCGCTGCGGACTGACGTCCCGGTCGGCGCCGATGCGCGCGAAGACATCGAACCGCGATCCGACCTCCGCCGCCTCCCGGGCACCGCCGAGCGGACTCCACGGCAGGAACGCCACCCCGTGCCGACCGCACAGTTCCAGCTCGCCGCGACTCGACAGGAACCGTGGCGAGAATTCGTTCTGCACCGACGCCAGGCCACCGGGGCCCAGCACGTCCATCGCGATCCGGATCTCGTCGAGGTTGGCGTTGGAGATGCCGACCGCGCGGATCTTCCCCTCGTCCCGGAGCTCTGCGAACACCCGCACCGCGTCGGCGTACGGCCGCGGTGGATCCGGCCGATGCCACTGGTAGAGGTCGATCACGTCGACGCCGAGCCTGCTGAGCGACAGCTCCACGGCGTCCCGCAGATACCGCGGCGATGCGTTGCGACCCCAGCCGTCGGCGTCCCTGGTGATGCCTGCCTTCGTCGCCACCACCACGCGGTCCGCGTCGGGGCCGTACGCGCGGAGCGCCGCGCCGATGAGCTCCTCGTTGTGCCCCATGGTGTCCCACGTCGGCGCGTAGCAGTCGGCCGTGTCGACGAGGGTGATCCCGGCGTCGAGCGCCGCATGGACGGTGGCCATGGCCTCGCTCCGCGAGAGGACCGGCGCGACCGTCTCGCTGGAAAGCTGCAGCGCGCCGTAGCCGATGGCCGACACCGTGAACGGGCCCAGTCGTCTCGTCCTCATCCGCCCATCCTCGCGGACGTCGGCGCCGCCGTCGAGACGATCGGGCCCGCCGGTCCCCACCGCGCCCGGGGTGGGACGCGGTGGAGACGCGGGTCGTCCGGTCAGGTCACGAGCTCCGCGACCAGCTTCTTGATCGACTTGATCAGCCCGTCCTTCAGCCGGTCGCCGATGTCCCCGCCCCACTTGGAGGCGACGACGCCGACCGCGCTTACCAGGAGCGCGACCATCACGACGATGCCGACGTACTCCACCGTCCCCTGACCGCGCTGGTCGGCGTTGATCCGGTCCCACGCACGCATCGCACGCGTCGTGCACCAACCCATCATCCGGTAGCCCATGATTCCTCCCTTGGATCTGATTGCTTGGGCATCCCGATGCTCCGGCCGATCCCTGTCACAGCGCGACGCGCGCTCGTGCCGATCGCGTGTCGAGTTCGTGACGTCATTGCGTCGGCCGCCCCGCCGCCATCCCCGCACCGCGCTCCATGCGCTCACGCAGACGACGCAGGACCTGCTTGCGGATGAGCCCGCGACCGCGCATCAGCGCGACATCCTCACCCAGCGCCCCCAGGTCGCCCATCATCCGCAGAAATGCTTCCTCGCTCGGCATCGTGCGAAGCTCCCGGGCGTACGCGCGCGCGTCGTCGATGACCGCCCGCGCCGTTCCGATCGGGTCGCGTGCGACGTCGCGCATCATCGACCCACCACCCCGGATGGTCCCGACGGGATCGCGCAGGAACGCCTCGAGGTCGTCGCGTGCCGCACCGCCGAAGCCCCGCGCGGCGGCCGCGACGCCACGCGCGGTGAGGCGGATACCGGAGATCGTCACACGTCGCAGACGTCCCAGCCCGCCACCGCCCCTGGACGGTCGGGGTCTCGCCAGCTCCGCGAGCGGCGACGACACGACGGCCACCGCCGCCGGGCCGTCGCGGCCGCCCAACCATCCCCCGCGCGCGGCGATGAGGGCCGCGGCGGCCAACATCAGGGTGATGATCACGATGAGCCCCACGTATTCGGGGGCGGCTTGACCGTCGGAGCGCCCGTTCATGTCCCCGACCGTAGGAGCGGGTCACGTCACAGCGCTGCACCCGTCCGTCACAGTGAACGCACCGGTTTGTGTCAGGTCCGTGACGGGTACTGTCCGAGGGTCCGAGAACCTCCTGCCGGGAGTCCGTCCATGTCCGTCTTCAACGATCTCGCGTCGCGCGCCAGGGACGCGGTCGGCGCCGCACAGAACTCCCTCGAGCGCGCCCGACTGGAACGCGCCCGACGGGTCGCAGAACGCCGCCAGGAGGCGGCGCTCGCCATGCTGGGGCGCCGCACACGGGAGCTGGTCCTGGCGGGCGACATCCCGAGCGACCGGCTGGAGCCCGATCTCGCGGCCGTGCGCGCGGTCGAGATGCAGATCGAGGCGATCCAGGCAGACCTGGACGAGATCACCACCGCCGGGCCCCGGCGACCCGAACCCGCCCAGGCCGACGCTCCGGCGGAGATCGACGCCGGCACCGCCGATCCGGTGGCCGACGCCCCGTCCACGCCGGCCCCCGAACCCGCGACACCGGACGCGCCCGACGCACCGGCCCCCGGGTCCGGCCCGTCCTGACGTCGGATTCATCACCGGTTCCCACCGGGATGTGATGAACGGGAGACGGTCGGTTGACGGTGCGCCGACCCGGTGTATCGTTGACGGTCCGCAGATCGAAGTGTTGAACGAGGCGAGGCATGCGGGTCGAGTCGGATCGACAGGACCACCACAGCTCAGACGCCCCCGCGTGCCCGCGGTGCGCACTCCCGCTCCTGCAGGACGCCACCTACTGCCCCTTCTGTGAGTGCAGGGTGCGGCCGCCGACGGCCGCAGGTTCGATGGCGCGCGTCCTGCGCGTGCCGTCCGCCAGGGCGTTCCTGGCCCTCGGCTTCGTATTCTTCTCGCTGGTCGCGGTGGCGTGCCTCGTGGCCGCGATCGTGCTCTGACCAGCCGCGGAGGACCACCCCCGACGCGGTTTGCGACCCCCGACTCCTCAAGGAGTGATTCACCCTGTTGAACCAGACGACTGACGAACAGCTCTTCGAGATCGGCGACGAGGTCATCGGGACCTTCCGCTGCGCGACGTGCGACCTGCTGGTGGTCTCACCCAACGAGAACGACGGCATCCTCGTGCTGCCGGGCTGCCCCCTCTGCGGCTCGGAGGAGTGGCGTCAGGTCACCTGACGCCGTCGCGGGCGTCAGCCCTCGACGAGCGAGTCGGCGAACTCGTTGATCGGGATCGCCGTGAGCGTGTCGATGTGCGCGCTGCCGCGCGACGACATGTCCGCCGAGAGGCGACTGATCGCCTGATCGTCGGGCGCCTCGACCACGCTCAGCATGTCGTACGGGCCGAGCAGCGCCCACTGGCGCACCACGCGCACGCCAATCGCCTCGATCTCCCGGTTGAACTCGATGAGCCGCTCCGGGATGACCTGGAGTGTCTGGATCCCCTGGGGACTGAGCGTCGTGAGCAGCAGATAGGTCGGCATCGAAACCTCGCAGGTCGCCTCCGGCCACTCTAGAGCACGCGGCCGCGGGCTGCGACGGCCCGGTGCGGCGGGTGCATTAGAGTGAGGCGAAATCCGACCAGAGGTTGCCATGTCCTTCCGTGACTCCGACCCGACCCTCAACCCGCTCCAGGAGGCGCTGATCGGGTACACGCCCAGCGCGCTCGAGGATGCGCTCATCACGTGGTCCCGCGAGCACTGGCCGATGGCCGCCCGCGGCATGACCTACGCCAAGAAGGAGGCCGACGACACCGTCAGCGGCGTCCAGGGCCTCTACGACGACCAGGCCAAGATGGCACTCGCCATCGCCGCCCGCGTGTCGATCGCCGAACGTGAGCTCGTCATGCGCACCATCGCCGCCGTGCTTCCGGAGTGGCTCGAGAGCGCCTACGGACTCACGCCCAAGCAGCAGGGCTAACCGGCCGGCGCATCCTCCTTGGGGACGACCGGGTGACCGGCGTCCTCCCATCCCTTCCAACCGCCCAGCAGCACACCCACGCGGCCGCGGCCGTGGTCGAACGCCCACAGGGCGATCTTCGTGCTGGTGGCCTCACCGTCGCGGTCGCAGTAGAAGACCAGCTGCTTGCCCTCCGGCAGGCCGTCGATCTCGCGTTCGAACTCCATCGGGTCGACGCGAATGGCGCCGCGGATCTTGACATCCGACTCGCGCCATGTGAGCTCCCGCACATCGACCATCTGGATCGGGTCGCCCATCTTGAACGCCGCGACGAGGTCGTTCGCCTGCCAGCGCGAAACGTCATCCCAGGCCATCGTGCTCCTCGTGATCGATTGGTCGCGTGGTGGATGCCCCGCCACCGGTCCGGCGGCGGATGCCTCCCGGGACGTTACCGCAGCGGACGGACCTGACGACGATCCGCGGCCGAACGGCGGTGCGCACCGCGACATCAGCGCAAACCCGCGTGCTTGACGGCCGGGCATCCGACGGACACGATGGCCGGGAGCCGCGGATGATGGCTCCCGGACGAGGGGCGCCGTACCCGGACTGCGACAAGACGGCCCGAAAGGGTTTGCCATGGCGTGGGTCGTCCTGTTCGTCTCCGGGATCCTCGAGGCCGTGTGGGCGACGGCCCTCGGGCGTTCCGACGGTCTCACCCGACCGTGGCCCAGCCTGGTCTTCGTCGTCGCACTCGTCCTCAGCATGGCCGGGCTCGCCGTCGCCATGCGCACGATCCCGACGGGGACGGGCTACGTGGTCTGGGTCGGCATCGGCGCCGTGCTCACGGTCGCGTACGCGATGGCGTCCGGCCACGAGCCGACGTCGATCGTGAAGATCGCCCTGCTCGCCGGGGTCATTGCATGCGTGGCCGGCCTGAAGCTCGCCCACTGAGCCGCCGCCGGCGACGGCACCCAGCGTGGGCGATCAGACGGCGATCAGCGCCGGGCGGTCGCGCTCCACCGGCACGAACAGGCGCACCCTGCCACCCGGCCCCGGCAGGACCTCCAGCCGTCCCCCGATGCGCTCGGCGAGCGCCGCCGCCACGCCCAGTCCCAGACCCGCGCCGGGGATGGATTCGGACGACGTGCCGCGGAAGAACCGCTCGGTCGCGAGCGGCGCGTCCTCGTCGCTGATGCCGGGCCCCGAGTCGCGGACGTCGAGCATGAGCTCGTCACCCATGCCCCTCGCCGACAGCTGGATGGTGCCGCCGCGCGGCGTGTACTTGGCGGCGTTGTCGATGAGCTCGGTGAGGATCTCCTCGACGAGCGCCGGATCGGTGCGCACGTCCGGCAGGTCCGTGGCCACGTCCAGCTCGACGCGCAGCGCCCGCTGACGCAGCGCCGCGTCCCAGTCGTGTGCCAACGCCCACAGGAACCCGGCGATGCCCAGCCGCTCGGCCCTCGGCGCCCGTGACGCCGGATCGTGGCTCGTGCCGCGCAGCATCATGCGCACGACGCGGTCCAACCGGTCGGTCGCGCCCAGGAGCGAGCGCAGGCTCGGCGCCGCCGGGGCGGGAACGTACTGGTAGAGCTCCTTGCCGCGGGTCTTCATCTCGTCGAGCGGCGCCTTCAGCTGTCGCACCGCGGCGCTCTGGATCTGGCGGCGGAAGGCCTCCAGCCGTTCCTGCTCGGTGCGCTCCATGACGCTCACCAGCCTGCCGCCCGGAACCGACCAGGCGTCGATCTCGAGCACCCGCCCGTCGCGCAGGCGCACCTTGCCGCCCACGGGATCGTCGCTCTCGAGCCCCACGCGGATCGCGTCCTCCACCTCGGTCCGGTCGATCCCCTCCAGGGAGTCGATCATGCGCTCGAGCACCAGGTTGCGCAGCCGTCCGCCGGCCGGACCCCGTCCCGCCACACCGATGGGAAGCGGCTCCACCGCGGCGTTCAGCATCGAGAGCTCGCGATCGGCGATCTCGGTGAGGTGCCCGATGCGCTCCGCGCCCATGGCGATCGCGTCGCCCGCCCGGGCCAGATCGCCGCCCGTGACGAGCGGGTCGAGCCGGGGCATCTTCCCGGCGATGAGGGACTCGGCGGCGCCGGTGATGGCGGCCACCTCGCGACGACGCATGCGCTGGGCGGTCCACACGGCCAAGCCCGCGAGCAGACCCGCGATCGCCGCGGACCCGAGGATGAGCCCCCATCCCGCGGCGCTGATGCCGGTGGCCGACGTGGGCAGCCACTGGCGGGTCACGACGGCGCGGCCCTCGCCGAGCGGCCGCGCGACCTCCACCGCATCGCCCACGATGCTCACACGGACGCCGGTGGTGGCGAGCCCCGCGAGGAACCCGGCCCCGCCGTCCTCGTCCCAGATCTCGGGGGTCACGGCGCTGCGACCCAGGTCCTGACCGCGCACACCCGTGTAGCGGGCGGGGACACCGGCCGCATCGAGGGTTGCGGTCAGATCGGCCGGGGTCAGTTGCGCCGGCAGGTCGTTCAGTTCGCCCGTCGTCCGCGACAGGGCGGCCGCGGTGCCCGCGATGTCGTTGCGCATGTGCTGGAGCGCGACGGCCACGCCCACGGACGCCACCACGAGCGCGACGAGGATCGCGGTCGCGACGACGACCAGGGTCGGATGACGACGAAGAGAGGCCATGCGCGGACGTTTCGCCCTGCGACGCGCATCTCCTCCAACCACGGTCTCCCCGGACGTCCTTTACGGGTTCTTGATTCTCATTCCCCCGCAATCGGTCCTAGGATCCGGACGGATCAACTGATGGTGAGGTTGAGGGATGACGAGTGAACAGGGACGAACCGGCGGATTGGGCCGCGTCGAACCGGGTCGGCGATCGCTGACCGCCAGCGAGGCCGCGGCGATCATCGGTGTGAGCGTGGCGACCATCCGCGGCTGGGCCGACGACGGCAGGCTGCCGTCGCATCGAACCGTCGGCGGACACCGACGCTTCGACATGGACGAGCTGCGTCAGTGGCTCGATCAGCACGGGGCCCCCGTCCCCCGGCGCTTCTCCATCCGCCAGGCGCGGACCGAGATCCCCGCGTGCCCGACGCTGGCGCGCGAGCTCAACGGACGCAGCGACGCGATCATCCGGCGCGTGCTCGAATGGTACGACCCCGCCGTCCCCACCATCACGCAGATCCCGACCGAGAGTGAGCTGCGTCGCGCCGCCACCCGGTTCGTACGGGTCGTCACGGGCGCCCTCGAGACCGGCAATCCGTCGGCGTTCTCGGGTCGTGCCGAGGTGGCCGGGTATCGGGGCGGTCTGCAGGGCGAGCGCGGTGGCGGGGTGCTCGTGGAGCACACGCGCCTCTCCCTCGCGGTGCTGCGCGAGGCCGAGGCCGCGATCGAGGAGGGCACCGTGGAGGAGGAGCACGCGATGGCGTGTCTCTTCTCGGTGATCGACACCGCACAGGCGGCGGTGGCGCGCGGATACGGGCTGGCGGCCGAGGGCCTCTGACCCCATGCGTCGGCCGCGCGGCCGACGCCGGGACGGCCCACCGGCCATCACATCGGGGTGGGTGACCGGCGGCGACGCCGTCGGTCGCCCGTCCCTCGCCCTCGATCCGCGATCGGTCGTGATCGGCACAGGGCCCGTGGCACCGGCCGAGGCCACGGGTGCACGCCATCCCCCGGTGACGCCGGCGTGGCGGGCAACGTGCGACGTCATGGACCCACACCCAGCGGTCGATGAATGATGCGGTGAGCCGACAGAACCACACACCGCGGCCGGACCGCACACCCGGCACGGCGATGGCCGTGCACGCCCGTCGCGTGATGGCGGGGACCGCCCTCGTGGTCCTCACGATCATCGCCCTGGTGACCTGGCTCGGGTGGCGCGACGCCACGGAGCGGGAGGTCCTCCTGGCCAACGACGCGGTCGTCGAGGTCGCCGCCGACGTGGGCGAGGTGACGCGGACCGCCGCCGACAGCATCGAACAGCTGCGCGACTGGGCGGCGCGGTACCCGGACCACGCCCCCGTCGGATCGCAGCGAATGCACCACATCATCTCCCGGTCGGTGGCGCATCCGGTGGACGGCGTCATCTCCCTGGACGAGCTCGGCCGGCGTCCCGCCGTCCAGCGACTGGGCCAGGTGATCGCGACCCCCGCCGCGGCCCGTGGGGCGCGGACCGGCCGGCCGTCGATGCTCGACCTGGGCATGGCCCTCGTGCTTCGCCTGCAGAATGCGCAGCTGACGGCCCCGTACCTGCGCTGGACGTACTTCTTCGCCGCCGACCGGAGTCTCGTCGCCCTCGCGCCGTTCACCCCCAGCCGCGACATCATCGGCGGCGGCGGGATCGCACGGTTCATGCAGCAGTCGTGGACCGACGAGGTCACGGTGGCCGGGACGCCGACGCGCAACCCCACGCGGGCCGCGTACTGGACACGCGCCCATCCCGATCGCGCCGGGGCCGGGCCGATCGTCTCGCACGCGGCACCGGTCTACTGGGGCGACCGGTTCCAGGGGGTGGTCGCAACCGATGTCCGGCTTCCGACGCTGAACGAGCACCTGAAGCGCTTCTCGGAGCCCGCCGACGACGGGGAGGTCTACATCGTCGACGGCAACCACGACGTGATCGCCGACCGCCGCGGCGGATCCGGCACGGTCGTCGACCGCTCCGACGCCTCCACCGTCGGTCTCCGCACCGCCGGCGACGTCCTGCCCGACGGGGTCATGCGGCGCATCGACGACGGCAACCGCGACATCACGGGTGTCAGGTTCGCCGGCAAGCGCGTCTTCACGGAGCCGATCGCCGCATCCGAGTGGTCGGTGGTGTACGTGATGGACGCCGGCACGGTCCGCGGACGGGTCCTGCGGGCCTTCCTACCGCAGATGCTCATGTCGCTGCTCCTGTCGGGTGCCCTCCTCGGAATGCTCTGGCTCTTCTGGCACCTCTACGTGCGCCCGTCGACCCGGATCGCCGAGTACGTCATGGCCGAGGCCGGACGCAGCGACCAGGTGAAGCCCCGGGTGCCGCGGGTGTGGGACCCGTGGGTGACGCCGATGGTCGGGCTCTTCCGCGAGCGCTCGGATGCCATGCGGGAGATCGTGCGCGCCAACCGTGAGCTCGAGCAGCGGGTCACCGAGCGCACGCGGGAACTTCGCCACGCGAACGAGCGTCTGGAGGAGCTCGTCGCCCTCGACCCGCTGACCGGTGCCCAGAACCGTCGTCGGCTGGACGAGATCCTCGGCGCCGAGCAGGTCCGCGTGGACCGCGGCGGGCCGACGTTCTCGGTGGTGGCCATGGACCTCGACCACTTCAAGGAGGTCAACGACCGCCACGGCCACCCCGCCGGGGACGAGGTGCTGCGCGAGTTCGTGCGCCGGGTGGAGGCGACCGCACGCTCCGGTGACCGGATCTTCCGTGTCGGTGGCGAGGAGTTCCTCGTCTTCCTGCCCATCACGTCGGCGCTTCGCGCGGTGCGCTTCACCGAGCGGCTCCGGAGCGCCGTGGTGTCCCGGCCGGTCATGTTCGACGGTCGTCGGATCGACATCCGTGCGAGCGCGGGCGTCACCGAATACCGTCACCCGGAGACGATCGACGCGCTCGTGGAACGCGCGGACGCGCTGCTCTACCGTGCGAAGGAGGAGGGCCGGGACCGCATCGTCCACGACGGTGCGGATGACGGCGTCACCGGCGAACCGTCCTGACCGCACGCCACCGTCGGTCGGGGCTGCGGTAGCGTCCCGCCGATGGCGCTCAGGTCCCGCGTCGGGTATCCCCTCCTCATCGGCGCGGGCTGGCTGACGCTCGTCGCGGCGGCGGTGCTCGTCGCCCAGTGGGTCAACCGCGACCGGGTCGATCCGGAGGGCTTCATCACCGCGTGGGACGGCGCCTGGTACACGAGCATCGTGCTGGACGGCTACCACGCCGGTCCCGTGCGGTCACAGTCCAACGTGGCGTTCTTCCCGGCCTATCCCCTCGCCGTCCGCGCGGTGACCGAACCGGGTGTCCCCCTCGCGGTCGCGGCGGTCGTCGTGTCGATCGCGGCGTTCATGCTCGCCCTGGTGGTGCTGTACGCGTTCACCCAGCGGCGCTACGGGGTGCGGGCGGCGCGGTGGACGGTTGCGCTCACCGCCGCCAACCCGTTCTCCCTGTACTTCGCGATGATGTACACGGAGGCGCTCTTCCTGCTGACGAGCGTGGGTGTGCTGACGCTGGTCGACCGGGGGCGCTGGTGGTGGGCGGCGCTCGTGGCGGGCGTGGCGTCCGCCACACGCAGTCCGGGCGCGCTGCTCGCGTTGGTGGTGGTGGGCGCCTACGTCCTGGCCAACAGGGGACGGCTGGGACCGCGGGCCTGGCTCACCGCCGCCGGCCTGGGGCTCGTCTCACTGAGCGGCGTCCTTGCGTTCATGGCGTTCCTGTGGCGTCGCACGGGCGATCCGGTGGCGTTCGCCAGCGTCCAGCGCCACTGGCCCGGACGTGGCGAGGGTGTCTGGAAGGAGGTCGGGACCGCGGCGCGCGGCGTCGTCGAGCACCCGTTCGAGCCGAGTCAGGTGGTGCTCACCATGTGGCTCCTGTCGACCCTGGTGGTGGCCGCCGTCGCCGTCCACTGGCTCATGATGCGCGATTGGGCGCTCCTACTTCTCGTCGCCGTGACCCTCGCCGTGGTCCTCGCGTCGGGCAGCGTGACCAGCATGAACCGCTACACGATCGTGCTGTTCCCGATCCCGATCACCGTGGCGCTCCTCCTGGAGCGGCGCCCGGCCCTCGTCCGTCCGGTGATCGCCGCGAGCGCGGCGCTCCTGGTCGCGATGATCTTCCTGATGACCCGCTCGGGGGCGCCGTTCCTGGGCTGACACGCGTTCGGATCGCCGGACGTCGCGCGCATCCGCACCGGCGGGCACGGCGTTTGCGCATGGCTCCCATGCGGCCGGGCTCGGCCCGCGGCCCATATCGATCACCCGTCAGCTCCGCGACCTGCGGAACCGAAATGGCGACGACCCCGTCGCCGGGGTCGTCGCGGTAGCGGGCCTGTAAGCCGGATTCTGTCGAGGACGATCATCCATCTGTGCGGCCGACCTGGGACTGGGCGAGCAACCCGTGACGCCCCTGCTTGGCCTTGCACCGGGTGGGGTTTACCCAGCCGGCCTGTCACCAGACCGCTGGTGCGCTCTTACCGCACCGTTTCACCGTTGCCGCCGGTCGCCCGGTGGCTGTTTCGTTTCTGTGGCACTTTCCCGGGGCTTTCGCCCGCTGGTTGCGAACCAGCACCCTGCTCTGTGGTGTCCGGACTTTCCTCGAGCCGCCGAGGCGACCCGCGACCGTCCGGCCCGCGCCCTGGATTGTAGCGGCACCCTGTTCGACCGGCGTTCATCCGGTGCCATGGGTCTCCCGCGCCTGATCGAGCCGGTCGCTGTTGGCGTGAACGGCGTCCCGCAGGAAGCGGGCCGCGCCCTCCGCCAGGCCGTCGTAGCGGGCTCGGAAGCGGGGATCGGCGATGTACGTATCGGCCAGCAGCCGGTGGAACGCGGGCGTGCAGTCGTAGAACCACCGGGCGATGTGACGGCGCTGACGTTCGGCCAGCTCGAGCGCCGGCTGGGACGTCGGGACGCCGGTCCGCATGGCCGCGACCAGGTCTCGGTCCACCTCGACCGTCTCGTCCCGGATCGCCGCCCACTCGTCGGGTCCATACGCACCGGTGCGCTGCCGCGATTCGGCCCAGCGGTCCGTGTCACCCCACCGGGCCCCGGCCTCCTCCGCCCAGTCGTCGAATCCGGCCCCGAGCAGGGCGCGGACGTCCTCGTCGGTCATCGGTCGTTCCTCCATGGTCTCGAGCGTTTCGTCGATCGTCAGAACGAGGTCATCCAGACGCGCACGCCGGGCGATGACCTCGACGCGGTGCGCCCGGATCGCGGCAAGCCGGTCGTCGAGGGGCGCGTCGACCAGACGAGCGACGGACGCCAGATCGAGACCGAGTCGCCTGAGCACCAGGATGGCCGCCAGCCGCCCGAGGTCGGACGGCGAGTATCGCCGGTGGCCTGCGTCGCTGCGGTTCGCGGGGCTGAGCAGGCCGATGCGGTCGTAGTGGTGGAGTGTCCGGACCGTGACGTCGAAGCGCCCGGCCACGTCACCGACCGTCGACCACGACCCGTCGTACGATGAGCTCTCGTTCATGCACCCAGTGTGCGCCATGACGCGACGTCAGGTTCAAGCCGCGGTGCGAACCTGTTTCCGCGGAGTCGACGCGCCAAAGCTCGCCGCCGCACTGACGACACTCCACACCACCCGGTCGCCCGCCGCACAGGAGGCACGGCGCGAGGCCAGTGTCGGCCACCGCCTGCAGCACGGCGAACCCGGGGTCAGCTCCCGTGCCTCCGCGCGATCCCCGGACCCGGGGATCGCGCGGGGGCCGTGATCACAGCTTGCGCAGCACCGCCACGACGCTGCCGAGGATCTGCACCTCGGTGCTGATGATCGGGTCGAACGCATCGTTCTCCGGCTGCAGACGCACGTGGTCCGCCTCGCGGAAGAAGCGCTTGACCGTGGCCTCGTCCTCGATGAGGGCGACCACGATCTCGCCGTCGCGCGCCGTTGACTGCTGCTTGACGACGACCAGGTCGCCCTCGAGGATGCCCGCGTCGCGCATCGACTCACCCTTGACGCGCAGCACGAAGTCGCCCTCGAACGGGGACTCGACCCAGTCCTCCACCTGCTCCTCCGCCAGGGTCGGCACGCCCGCCGCCACCGCACCCAGGAGCGGCAGCCCCCGGGGACGCGCCGGCTCCACCGGCTGGCGACGCGCCGCGCGGCGCTCGTTGGGCAGCAGCATCGCCCGCGGCTTGGTGGGATCGCGCCGGATCTCACCGGCCTCCTCCAGCTTGGCCAGGTGGGCGTGCACGGTCGACGGCGACGCCAGACCAACCGCCATCCCGATCTCGCGCACCGTCGGCGGGTAACCGTGACGGGAGCAATGGGACTTGATGAACTTCAGGATTTCCCGCTGGCGCTCGCTCAGATCGCCCATCGGACCGACCTCCGGGTGGTACGAACATGTGTTCCCTGCACCGTAGCAATCCCCCTGGACGGATTCCACCCCGTCCCCTCCGGGCGTCCTCCGCGCGTGCGCCCGCTATACTGCGATCCCCTCAGGCGCCTGTGGCGGAATTGGTAGACGCGCTAGGTTGAGGGCCTAGTGGCCGTAATAGGCCGTGGAGGTTCAAGTCCTCTCGGGCGCACTGTTCGACGCTTTCGCCCGTGACCCTGCCGGGGTCGCGGGCGTTTCGCGTTTTGCGGGGCGGTCAGATCGCACCCGACCCGGGCTCGTCGGGGGCCTCCTCGAACAGCAGTGCGACGGCGGCCGCGCGCATGGGGTCCGCACCGTCGGCGATCCGGGCGGCGGCGTCGCGCTCGATCCCCTTCAGCCGCTCGATGACCGTCGCCAGGAGCGCGGACGCCTCCTCGTAGCCCTGCTCGTCCAGGTCCAGCCAGAGTCGGACGATCACGCTGGCCGCGTGGTTGAACCCGTCGGCGGCGAGGGCGCGTTCCACCATCTCGCCGGTGGGCCCGAGCACGGCGTGCACCGTCTCGGTGCGCTCCGCCCGCGACATGCGCCCCCAGGCGGTGTTGTCGATGCGTGGCCGTTCGACGAGCTCGTAGAGGTGCTCGGTGGCACCGCCACGCCGCTCCGTCGACTGCAGCCGCAGCATCCCGTACTGGACGAGCATCTTCACGTGGTAGGCCACGTGCTCCACCGGCAGATCGAAGGTGTTCGCCAGCCTGGATGGTGACGACGGGGCACGCTCGATGGCGGCGAGGATCCGCACGCGCGTGGGGTGCGAGAGCGCCTTGGACGGCGTGGCCCCATCCGAATGAGCCACCGCGTACTGCCCGCCGATGAGGCGTTCTGGCGGCCCTCCAACCAGATGGGCGTCGACAACACCGACCTCGGCCGTCAGCTCGGGGCGACTGCGCTGGGCGCGCGCCTGTGGCGCCTGCGCCCCGGCCAGGCGGTCAGGCACCGGCACCGGACGACCGAGGAGCTCTACGTCCTCCTGGAGGGCACCGGACGCATGCGTGTGGGTGACGAGCTCCTCACCCTCGGACGTCTCGACGCGGTGCGCGTCGACCCGACCGATCTGCGCCAGGTCTTCAACGACACCGGGTCGGAGCAGCTCTGGCTGATCGTCGGTGCGCCCAACGAGGCGGCCAACACCCTCGAGATGACCGCGGAGGACCTCGCCTGGTACTACCCGGACGGCCCGCGGGCGCTGCCGCCGGAACTCATCTGACGAGGTGGTGTCCGGTCACGCCCACACGCCACCGCGCCGACCGGCCCGCCCCTGCGACACGGGCCCGGGGGCGGGTGTGCCTACGAGAAGATCGACTCGATGAGCCAGACGACCCATCCGATGATGTAGACGTGCAGCAGCCCGAAGAGGTACAGCGCGAGGGCGGCGACGAGCACGAAGACGGCGGCACCGAGGAACTTGCCGATTGGCTTTGCGGGGTTGTCCATGTGGCGAAGCCTACCTACCGCGACGGGTGCGTGGGAGGGTGCCGCCCGTCCCTTGGTCGCGGGGCGCTTGACCCGACGGCGACGCGGCTAGAGGAGGCGCGACAGCCAGAACGTCGTGAGGCCCCACAGGAGCGACGCACCGATGGTGGCGCGCGTGAGGTTGCGCTCGACGATGGCCGTCGACCCGCCGTAGGAGCTGCCACCGGCACCGACGCCGAACGCTCCGGAGAGGCCCGCGTCGCGCCCCGAGTGCATCAGCACCAGGGCGATGATGATCATGGACAGCAGCGTGTGGATGATGACGGCGATCGAAGTCACGCACACCAGGATACAGGCACGACCCGTCCGCGGACCAGTGCGACCGATGCACGGGCGCGCGGATGATGCCCGCTTCCGTGACGGTTCGGGGACCGGACGCACGCAGGCGCCGCCGCGGGCCCGCGGTCCACACGGCATCCCCCACGCCGCATGTGTCCACCCGACGGTGGACCGACGGGGGCACCCCTCGGCGCCCTCCGGCGCTCCACCCCATCCTCGATCCGTCAACCGGGAGGGTGGGTGTGGACCGGGCGTCGTCTGCGTGTTCCCACGCTCACGCCCGGTCCCGGATGCGGGGCGCCCGACAGCGCGCCCCGCGGTCCGCACCACGTCCGCTCAGCGGATCGCCGAGACCACCACCTGGCTCTTGGCGCCGTGCCCCGAGAGGCCCGTGTAGCCGCCCTGCCAGCCGCTCGGGCCGGCGTGACGCACCACGGCCCACTGGGCGAAGCGACCCCAGACCGACGGCGGTGACTGGAACGTCCGCTGCTGCACCGTGTCGGGCATCGCGTTCAGGTTGCTGCGACGACCGAACTGCAGTCCCTCGCCCCACATGCGGTCGATGAACGTGCGGTTGACGTAACGCTGACGCATGTGCCAGGCACCGCGCGGACCCTGCACCGAGACGGTGGGGAACGCCGGGCCGACCCGAAGCGACGGGCGCACGGTGTTGGCGCGCACCGACAGCAGACGCTTGACGTTGCGGGTCAGGTCGCGGTGGTACACCCAGCTCGAGTTCGAGTCGGTGCGGATGAGTGACCACATGACGTGTTCCTTGTCGATGTCCGCATCGGCGATCCGGACGTTGCCCTTCACGCTCGCGATGGTCTGCATCGTGCCGTCGGTGTTCCGTCGCACGAGCTGCGAGTGGAGGATCGTGCCCGCCTGCGTGCTGTAGGTCGGCGACGGACCGAGCGACAGCTGGCGCATGAGGACCGAACCGTCACCGCTCTGCCAGACGCCGTCGATGCGGTAGCGACCGTTGGGCTGTGCCGTCTGCCAGACGATCTTGGTCTCCGGGTTCGCGACCCGGTGGTCCCTGGTGAGGACCTGGATGCGCCAGTCGGGGCCGTCCTCGGCCATCCGCACCCACGTGACCAGCGGACCGTAGGCATCCGCGGCCGTGATCCGCCACTTGGGTCCGTCGTTGGTCTCCTGCTCCAGGACCTGCTCGGGACCGCCGGCCACCGGAACGACCGTCACCCGGTTGAGTCCATCGGTGCCGCGGACGGTGAGCGCCACCTGGCCCGCGGTCATCCCCAGGATGCGCTGCCCCTCGCACGCCCCCTGCACGGTGAGCCCCGCGAGGGCCGTGTTCTGCTTGGTCGCGGCACTGCGCACCCACACCTCCGAGGGACCGGTCGGCGTCAGGCACCGGGTCCAGGCGAAGGTGTTGCCCCACCGCTCCACCTGACGGACGAAGCCGTCCTGTTCGGCGATGACCGTCGGGCGCGCATCCGCGACGGCGGCCCCCCCGACGCCCCCGACACACGCGAGCGCGACGCCGAGCGTGATACGTCTCATGCGAACTCCTCATTCGTTTCCATCGCGTCAACGTATGGGTCACCCGGTGGCCCGGGCCAGTGGCCGGGGTCGCCCGGCACCTGCTGTCAGGGAATCGTCAGCGCCAGATGAGCGTTCTGTTTGCAGCGATTTCGTTCATCCGAGCCACCCACCGGCCCCCGGTGGCGACCGTCACGCCTCGGCGGCGGCACCCGGCGGCGACGGCGAGATGACCCCGATCCGCCCCACGGGCTCGGCGATCAGCTGGCCGATCGGCTGTCCCTTCACACCGACCGCCAGCAGCCCTCCCAACAGATCGTCCAGCCGCTCCCGCGGGCAGGCGAGGAGCAGCCCGCCGCTCGTCTGCGGATCGAACAGGAGGGTGCGCGCGTGCTCGTCGACCGGCCCCTGGAAGTCCACCCAGGGCTCGAGATGCGCGCGGTTGCGCGCGGTCGCCCCGGGCACGTGGCCCTCGGCGATGAGCTCGAGCACGCCGTGGATGGGCGGCACGCGATCGATGCGGACCGCCGCGCCGGTGCCGCTCGCCACGACCAGCTCGCGCAGGTGACCGAGCAGCCCGAACCCGGTGACGTCCGTGGCGCACCGCACCCCGTGGGCCACCGCCACCGCGGACGCGTCGCGGTTGGAGCGCAGCATGTGGGCGACCGCGTTCTCATGGGCCACGCCGACGACGCCGTTCTTGGCGGCGGCCACCGCGACGCCCGTACCCAGCGGCTTGGTCAGCACGAGCACGTCGCCCGGCATGCCGGCGGCGTTCGTCATCAGGTGCTCGGGATCGGCGCGTCCCACCACCGCCATGCCGTACTTGGGCTCGGGGTCGTCGATGGTGTGCCCGCCCAGGACGGCGAACCCGTGCTCCGCCGCGGCCTCGGCGCCGCCCCGCATGATCTCGGCGAGCACTCCGAGGTCGTGGTCCTTGGGGAAGCCTGCGATGACGAGCCCCAGCACCGGCGTGCCCCCCATCGCGTAGACGTCGCTCATCGCGTTGGTGGCGGCGATGCGGCCGAAGGTGACCGGATCGTCCACCAGCGGGGTGAAGAAGTCGAGCGTCGCCACGATCGCCAGGTCCGGCCCCATGCGGTAGACCGCCGCGTCGTCCATCGTCTCGTTGCCCACCAGCACGTTGGGGTCGTCGGGACGTCGCGGGAGCGTCGCGAGCGCGTCGGCGAGGAGTCCCGGGGCGATCTTGCACCCACAGCCGGCCCCGTGGGCCATCTGCGTGAGCGGTGTGGGGTCGGCCATCGACATCCTCTCCTGGGCATGTGTCGCCACTGGCATGCTTGCGGCATGGACGACACGAACCCTCGCACACGGTTGAACGCGTCGGTGACGCCGCACTGCTTCGGCTGCGGATCGGCCAACCCGCGGGGGCTCCAGCTGGAGATCTTCCAGGACGGCACCGACGCCGTCGCCACCTTCACCCCCACCGACGACCTGGCGGGCTGGCCGGACCGGCTGCACGGCGGGGTGATCGGACTGCTCGTGGACGAGATGCTCGTCTACGCCGGCGCCCCGCACGACCTGTGGGGGATGACGGCGAAGGTGCGCTACTGGATGCGAAAACCCATCCCGTTCGGTGTCCCGCTGGAGCTGCGCTCGCGCCTCATCCAGCAGAGCGGTCGCGCGTTTCGCGCCACCGTGACGGTGCACATGCCCGACGGCGTGCTGGCGGCCGAGGGTGAGGGGATGTGCGTGCTTCGCCCGCGCGAAACGGAGGCGACGAGCGCGTCCTGAGCGGGGCCCACGCGGGTCATCGCCATCCGCTCGGGAACGTCCTTCGGTCCGGCCCCCACCGGCTGGTCCCCCGGCGACTCCCGGTCGCCCGCGGGCGGGGATCGTGACGACCCGACGCGCCCGGCCACGCCCCGACGCACCCGCCCGACACGCGTGCGCCCGGCGTCCGCGACGGCCGCGCGGGGACGGACCGGGTATATATGGGCGAAGCGCCGGATGAAACGCGCGCACCACCGCGATCCGACGCCGGCCACCGCCGCGCGCGGACGCCCCACGAAAGGACATCCGTGAGCGATCAGCTCATCCGACTCGGCCACAGCCCGGACCCCGATGACGCATTCATGCACTACGCGCTGGCGGGTGAACCGAAGATCCCGACGGACGGATTCCGTTTCGAGCACATCCTCGAGGACATCGAGACCCTCAACCGCTGGGCGGTCGAGGGGCGTCTCGAGGTGACCGCGATCTCCATCCACGCGTACGCGTACGTCGCCGACAAGTACCGGCTCCTTCCCCACGGTGCATCGATGGGCGAGCAGTACGGTCCGATCGTCGTGTCGCGCGAGCCGATGGACGTGAAGGACCTCGCGGGCAAGCGCATCGCCGTCCCCGGGCTGTGGACCAGCGCGTTCCTCGAGCTGCAGCTCGCCATCGGCCGCATCACGGACCCGATCATCACGCCGTTCGACCAGATCCTCGAGACGGTTCAGTCGGGCGGCGCCGACGCCGGCCTGGTCATCCACGAGGGCCAGCTCACCTACCGCGACGAGGGCCTCCACCTCGTCACCGACCTGGGCGTTTGGTGGCACGAGCTCACCGGCGGGCTGCCGCTGCCGCTGGGCGGCAACACGGTGCGCCGCGACCTCGGTGAGGACGCCATGCGGCGGCTCTCCCGCGTGCTTCGCGACAGCATCGCCTACGGGCTCGAGCACCGCGCCGAGGCGCTCGAGTACGCCGGTCAGTGGGGGCGCGGGCTCAACGATGACCTCACCGACCGCTTCGTCGAGATGTACGTGAACGATCGGACCCTGGACTACGGCGACGCGGGTCGCGCGGCCGTCGCCGAGCTGCTTCAGCGGGCCGCCGCCGCGGGGCTCATCCCGAAGGAGGTGCCCGTCGACTGGGTCGACTGACCACCCGCTCGACGCCGACGCCGTCGCACGCTGGGCCGCGTTCTTCGAACGCTGCGCCCGCCCACCGCGCGCCTTCACCGAGGCGCGGGCCGAGGGCTGGACGGACGAGGCGCGCGAACGCCTGGCCGAGGAGGCGGTCGCATACCGCGACCGCCTCGACGCCTACATCGCGTCGCTGCGCGAGGCCGACGTCGACCTGGTGCGCATCGACCTGCGCGACGACGGGTGCGAGGTCTGCGAACCGTACGACGGGTGCGTCTATTCCCTGCTCGGTGAGACCGAGGGGCTCACCCAGCCGCCGCCGCTTCCGATCTGCCCCGCCTGCCGGCATGCCGTCAACATGCTGACCCCGTACTTCCTGCAGAACGCCGAGCGATCGCTGGACGAGATGGTGGCCGACTCACGTCCGTACACGGCGCCGCGCATCGACCTCGCCGAGGACGAGAACGGCTGACGCGCCGCCGCCGGCGCCGGGCTTCGCGTCCGAACGACACCCACCAAATACCCCCACCGCCTTCACCCGGGGCTAACAATGGGGTGGCAAGGTGAGCCACATGTCAACAGCCTCTCCTGCTCGGGGCCCGCGGACCGCGCGAGCCATCACCCCCTCGGCCAAGCTTCGACTCGCCGACTCCCCCGACCGCCTCCCCCTGCGGCGGATGGAGCTCTTCGGCGGGATCCCGGACCCCGACCTCGACATCCTCGAGGCGCGTCTGGGGATGATCCGCTGGCCGCAGGGCGCTGAGACCCCCGCCCCGCTCGACCGGCTGGACCACGTGTTCCTCGTCCGCGAGGGTCGCCTCGCGCTCTACGAGCGCGTCGCCCCCGAGCACGAGGTGATGGTCGCCATCCTCGAGCCCGGCTCCATCTGGTCGACGCTCGGCAACGTGACCCCGCCGGGGCTCGCCGCGCTGGAGTCGTCCGCCATCTCACCGCTGCCGGCACGGGCGCTGGAGGCTCTCTCGGCGCGCTACCCGCGCATGGGCCGCAACCTGGCCGCCATGCTCTCGGAGCGCTGCAACACCCTCTCGCAGACCATCGCGATGGTCAGCGAGATGCGAGTTGAGGACCGGCTGCGCGCCCGCCTGCACCAGTTGGCCGAGCGCTTCGGCATCACCGGCAAGGACGGTGTGCGCCTGGAGCTCGACCTCACCCACGCACAGTGGGCGTCACTGGTCGGCGCATCGCGCGAGGCGGTCACCACCGCCTTCGGCAAGCTCAAGACTCAGGGTGATGTCGAACTTGATGGTCGCGACATCCTCATCCCGTGGTCGGCCGTGCACGCGCACGAGGCGGGGCTCGGCGAGGCGCTCGCCGTCGGCTGACCCGAACGGTCGCGCTCCAGGCGACATCGCCGGAGCGTGAACCTCAGGTGGTGGGGAGCCGGCCTCCCAGCGGCTTCCCACCACCCGAGCCACCCTGGCCGGACGACGTGTCGTCGGCCGAGGGGTCTTTGACGTCCCGCTGGGTGCGGTCCCCGGTGATCTTGGGGAGGGCGACGAGCATCAGCGCAACGCCGGCGAGCACCAGCGCAACGGCGCTGAAGACCCACCCGACGTGCGGGGCGAGGCCCTCACCGCGGAACGTGAGCATGGCGACCTTGATGAGCAGCCCACCGCCGGCCAGCAGGAGGCCGAGCCCGGTTGGGCCGGCGACCACGCGGCGGCGATTCGCGTCACGGTCGGCGCGCCGACCGGCCTCGCCGGTACGCGCGTCGCTGACCTGCTGCACCTGGAGGACGGTCTGTGTCATGTGCGCACCCTCTCGTGGTGCGTGGTGGTGAACTCATCGGTGATCGGAGCGTCCCGCTCCACCTTCGACTCGTATCCGCGCAACAGGCGTCCATCCTTGGCCGTGATGAGCCGCGGCGCCGAACCGTCCGCACCGCTCGTCTACCCATCGGCAGATGACCGCGCGGGGTTGAGCCTCGCCGTCAGGTTTGTGCAACATCGTTCGTCCGCTGCGTGCGGGATTACCGCGGACTAGCTGTCGCCCACCGCACGGAGGGTGGCGGTCGCCGTCTGCAGGGCCGCCGCGGCCTCGGCCGCCGCCTCCGAATCGCCCGTGCCCGCGGCACTGTGGAACCGTCGCATCGCCTGCAGGACGCCGGCGTAGGCCGCGGCGCTGCGGGTGCGCTGGGCCTCGAGCCGCTGGTCCTCAAGCCGCTCCGCGGAGAGCCGCTGGGCGACCGATTCGGCCTCGGCCAGGGGCTCCGCCAGATCGGGGGCGGTCCGGCGCAGCGCGGCGGCGGTCGCCGGCGTCGGCAGCGCGTTCATCACCGCCACGTAGCGCCGCACGGCGTCGGCGCCGGCGGCGGTGTCCGAGAGGTACTGGTCGGCCGGAACGATGGTCCCGATCGCGACGGTTCCGGACGTCTGGATGCCGCTTCCCCCGCACCCGGCGAGGAGGAGCATGCCGGCCGCGACCAGGGCGGCCGACGATTTCGTGACTGATCGCACGCGCCCCACAGTACCGGGCCGTACAGACGGGGTCGTCTATCCTCGGTCCCCGATGAACGAACACGACTTCCCGCTGGCGCTCTCGTACGACGACGTGCTGCTCGTGCCCCAGCGCAGCCCGATCGCGTCGCGCAGCGACATCGACACCTCCGGACGGCTCACCCCCCGCATCACCCTGCAGGCCCCGGTGGTGGCGGCCAACATGGACACCGTCACCGAGGCGCCCATGGCGATCGCGATGGCCCGCACCGGCGGCATCGGCGTCATCCACCGGTTCCTGACGATCGAGCAGCAGGTCCAGGAGATCACGCGCACGAAGCGCGCCGAGGCGCTCGTCATCGACGACCCCTTCACGGTCGGCCCCGAGACGCCGCTCGCCGAGGCGCTCGCGTCGATGGGCGGGCACGGGTCGAGTGGGCTGGTCGTGGTGGACGGCGACCGCCGTCCGATCGGCATGGTCACCAAGCGCGACACGCTGCTGCGCGACGACCTGACGATCCCGGTGTCGGCCGTCATGTCACCGCGGGAGCGGCTCATCACCGCGCCCGTCGGGATCGACGAGGACGATGCCGCCCTCCTCCTTCGCGACGCGCGCATCGAGAAGCTGCCGCTGATCGACGCGGACGGACGCCTGGCGGGGCTCATCACGATGCGCGACCTCATGCAGCGCAAGGAGCGTCCGGGCGCCACCAAGGACGCGCGCGGGCGCCTTGCGGTGGCGGCCGCCATCGGCGTGCGCGGCGACTACCTGGAGCGCGCACGCGCGCTGGTGGACGCGGGCGCCGACGCGCTGGTGCTCGACATCGCACACGGTCACATGGAGCAGGCGCTCGACGCCGTCGGCGCGGTCGCCGAGATCGTCACGCCGGTCGAGGTGATCGCCGGCAACGTGGCCACCGCGGAGGGTGCGCGCGATCTGATCGCGGCCGGCGCGAACGCCGTGAAGGTGGGTGTGGGCCCGGGTTCGGCATGCTCGACGCGCGTCGTCGCCGGTGTCGGGGTGCCGCAGTTCACCGCGGTCATGCGGTGCGCGGAGGTGTGCCACGAGCACGACATCCCGGTCATCGCCGACGGCGGCATCCGTGCGGGCGGTGACGTCGCCAAGGCCATCGGCGCCGGGGCGGACACCGTCATGGTCGGCAACCTCCTTGCGGGCACGACCGAAAGCCCGGGCACCGTCGTCTCGCGCGGCGGGTCGCGCGTCAAGGTGTTCCGCGGCATGGCGTCCGCCGGAGCCGCCGCCGCACGCCGTGCGATCGACGGCGACCCGCAGGACGCCCTCGCCCGCAACGACCAGACCGACTTCGCCCCGATCGTCCCCGAGGGCGTCGAGGCCGTGGTCCCGCTGCGCGGATCGGCCGCCGACGTCGTGGGTGAGCTGATCGGTGGGTTGCGGTCGGGGATGAGCTACTCCAACTCCACGTCGATACCGCAGATGCAGGAGCGGGCGCGCTTCGTGCGCATCACCGCCGCGGGCCTGCGGGAGAGCCACCCGCACGACGTGACCATGTAGGCGCCGCGCGGCGGCCCGATGCCGCGCTCGGAAGGCGCAGGCCGGGAGACTGCCGGCCGGGGGACCGCCGGCTGGCCGAACTGCCGGGGCCGCCGAGCCGCCGGGCCGCCGGGCCGCCACATGCAGCGAAACATTCAATCGAACGTTTCGCACCGTTCAATTGGAAGGAACCCGTCACACACCCGTGACGAAGCCGGCACACACGCCGCGGGATCCGACACGTTTCACGAAACGGACGACGACCAAACGCACGCGACCGGATCCGACGCGTCCATCCCACCGAGAACCGTCCCGGCCCACCGCTGCATGCGGCGAAACGTTCAATCGAACATCACGACCGTTCAATTGGAAGGAACCCGTCACACATCCGTGACGAAGCCGGCACACACGCCGCGGGATCCGACACGTTTCACAAAACGGACGACGACCAAACGCACGCAACAGGATCGACGCGTCCGGCCCACCAAGACCTTCCCGGCCCACCCCGCTCGAGCGGCCTCACGTTCAATCGAACATCACGCACCGTTCAATTGGAAGGAACCCGTCACACACGCGCGACGAAGACGACACACACTCCCACGGGTCGCTTCGACGTACTGAACCGTCCGAGCGTCCTCACGTTCAATTGAACGGACGGGCGCGGTCCACTCCCCCCGGCGGCGGCCTCCCGGCCTCGCCACGGCGCGCACGCTCAGTGGTCGAAGAGGCGCAGGTCCGGTTCGCGCAGACCGCGCAGCTCCGCCAGGTCGACCTCCGCCGTCCCGAAGCCGCGGTCCCGCGCCAGGGTCCTGGCCTGCGGCTTGATCGACTCGGCCACCAGGATCCCCCGGCAGTCGCCCATGCCGTGTTCGGTGCAGATGTAGCCCAGGTACCGCGTGAGCTGCTCCACCGCGTCGATCGTCCCGACCCGCTTGACCTCCACCGCCACGTACCCGTCGCCGTCGATGCACATCAGGTCGACCGGACCGATCGGGGTGGGATACTCGCGGCGCACGAGCTGCATGCCCTCCCCCAGGATCTGCGGCGCATCGGCCAGCGCCTCCTGCAGATCGCGCTCGATGCCGTCCTTCGAAAGACGGATCGCGGCCTCCATGTCGTGCGCCGAGTCGGAGATGAGCTCCTCGATGCGGATCTCGAGGCGCTCAAGCCTGGCGGCCGACCCCTTCTCCACCGTGATGGCCTCCGGGGCCTCGGTGATGCGCGTGGGCGGCGTCATCCAGTTCTCGGGTTTGTAGCCACCCGCATCGGAGTGGACCATGATCGACCCGTCCGACTTCCACATGATGAGGCGCACGGCCATCGGGAGCACGGACGAGACGCGCCCCGAGTAGTGGACCTCGCAGCGGGCGACGATCAGTCGCACGGGTGTTCCGGGCGGTTCGGCATTCGGGCATCGTAGCGACGCAGGCCGCGGGCGATCCCCGGCCGGGGGCGACGCAGGAGGGTGGGATTGAACACGCCGTCCGCCGGGAACCATCCGCATCGACCGTCCGTGGCATCCGCCACCCGACCCGGGAGAACCCGCATGAACCGCACGCCCGCCGCACTCGCCCTGCTCGCATCCGCAACGCTCCTCGTGGGCGCCGGCTGCGGGGGATCCGACGGGGACGGTGGGACCACGGTGCCGTCGCGCGACGACGCGATCGCCAAGGCCAAGGAGATCTGCCTCGACGGAGCCACGAAGCTCTCCGAGATCAGCAACGACCTAGAGACGGCGGCCGGTCCGGACGGAACGGTTGACGACGCGAAGGTCTCGGAGCAGGCGGGCAAGGCCGCCGACGTGGTGGAGGAGAACCTGGACCGGTTGGCCGACGTCGAGGCCCCCGGACCCGTCGCGAACGCGATCGACGCCGCCGTCAACGCCGGCCGGAGCGCCACCGCCGACCTGCGCGGTGCCGACATCACACGACTGCGCGCGGCGCTCAAGCGTCCGTTCGGCGGCGCGTCCGACGCCCTCGTGAAGGTGGGCATCGACTGCGCCACCTGAGGCGTCGCGAGACCCCGAACCCAGCCACCCCGCGGGGCATGCTCCGCGTCCACCTCGCCTGATGTGACCGCACGCAGGGCGGCCGCCGGATCCCCGAACCACCCCACCGGCGGCCGCCCCGGTCTCTGGCACACTGTTTCCATGGCAATCAACCCGACACACCGCATCCGCATCGAGTACTGCGTCCCCTGAGGGGCCGGACCCAACGCCGCCGGTCTGGCGGCGAAGCTGATCGAGGGGTGGGGCGGCGTCCTGGCGTCGATCGAGATCGTCCCGGGCACCGGGGGTGTCTTCGACGTCCACGTGGATGACGAGCTGGTCTTCTTCAAGAAGATGATCGGCCGATACCCGCAACCGGACGACGTGCTTCCCCTGGTGCGCGCCCGCATCGGCCCGGAGGTCATGCCGAAGCGGTGACCGTCCGGCGACGCTCCGGATCACGCCGATCACCCCCCTGACGAGCCGTGGTCGCCGACCGGTGAGCGGGCGGGGGCGCGCTCGAATCGCATGGGTAGACTCGAACCCGTTCCACCCCGTCAAGGAGACATCCGTGGCCCCCACGCCGGCATCGCCCGACCTCTGCATCACCAACGTCCGCACCCTCTCGATCGATGCGATCGAGGCCGCGGCGAGCGGTCATCCCGGTGCGCCGATGGGGCTCGCCCCGATCGGCTGGCAGCTCTTCAGGACCGCCCTGCGCCACAGCCCGTCCAACCCGCAGTGGGCGGACCGCGACCGGTTCGTGCTGTCGGCCGGCCACGCATCCATGCTCCTCTACGCGCTGCTCAACCTGACCGGGTACGACCTCCCGATCGAGGAGATCCAGCGCTTCCGCCAGCTGGAGAGCATGACGCCGGGCCACCCCGAGTACGGCATGACGCCGGGCGTCGAGGTCACCACGGGCCCTCTGGGCCAGGGTCTCGGCAACGCGGTGGGCATGGCGCTCGGCGAGGCGATGATGGCCGCCCGCTTCAACCGCGACGGCCACACGATCGTGGACCACCGCACCTGGACCATCGTCTCGGACGGCGACCTGATGGAGGGCATCTCCCACGAGGCCGCGTCCATCGCCGGACACCTGCGCCTCGGCAAGCTCATCGCCCTCTACGACGACAACTCCATCAGCCTCGACGGGCCGACCGAGCTCTCGTTCAACGAGGACATCCCGGCCCGGTTCGGCGCCTACGGCTGGCGGGTGCTCCAGATCGCCGACGGCAACGACCTGGCCGAGATCGACGCCGTCCTGGCCGAGGCGCAGCAGTCCGACGGACGACCCACGATCGTCTGCTGCCGAACGGTCATCGGCTACGGCGCACCCACCAAGGCCGGCACCGCGAAGGCGCACGGCTCACCGCTGGGCGACGAGGAGGCCCGCGCCGCGAAGGAGGCATACGGCTGGCCGGTCGACGAGCCGTTCCTGGTGCCCGACGAGGTCGCCGCGTGGCGCGACGAGATGCGCACCCGCGGATCCGAGCTGGAGTCCACCTGGGACGAGGCGTTCACCGCATACCGGGACGCGCATCCGGATCTGGCCGAGCTCTTCGAGCGCACCGTCGCGGGTGAGCTCCCCGAGGGCTGGGAGGACGCGCTGCCGGAGTTCGGACCGGACGACACCCTCGCCACGCGTGGGGCGAGCGGCCAGGTGCTGAACGCGATCGCCGACGTCCTCCCGGAGCTGGTGCAGGGTGCCGCCGACCTCTCGTCGTCGACCAGCACCACGCTCAAGGACCACGGCGTGGTGAGCGCCGCGGACTTCGGCGGACGCAACCTCTACTACGGGGTGCGCGAGCACGCCATGGGCGCGATCACCAACGGGCTCGTCCTGCACGGGGGCCTGCGCCCGGTGGCGTCGACCTTCCTGCAGTTCTACGACTACATGAAGAACACGATCCGGCTGGCCGCGCTGATGGAGATCCCGTCGGTGTTCGTCTACACGCACGACTCCATCGGCCTCGGCGAGGACGGTCCCACCCACCAGCCGATCGAGCACCTGGCCGCGCTGCGTGCGGTGCCCAACTGCGTCACCCTCCGCCCCGCCGACGCCAACGAGACCGCCCAGGCGTGGCGGGTGGCGCTGGAGCGCACCGACGGGCCCACCGTCCTGGTGCTGACCCGCCAGGGCGTCCCGCCCCTCCCGGTGACGCCGGACGTCGCACAGGGCGCATACGTGGTCGCCGACGGCGACGACGTCGTGCTCATCGCGACGGGTTCCGAGGTGGCGGTCGCGCTCGGCGCCCGCGACCTGCTCGCACAGGACGAGGTCTCGGCGCGGGTCGTGAGCATGCCGTCGTGGGAGCTCTTCGAGGAGCAGGACGACGACCTGATCGAGGACGTGCTGCCCGACGGCCTTCCGCGTGTGGCGGTGGAGGCCGCGGCCACCCTCGGGTGGGAGCGCTGGGCCGACGCCGTCGTCGGCATCGACGCGTTCGGCGCGTCGGCGCCGGGGCCGGAGCTTCTGGAGCACTACGGCATCACGCCGGAGACGGTGGCATCGGCGGCGGCCGGTCTGCTGGAGGACCTGGAGGAGCTGGAGGACGACGAGGACGACTGACCACGTCGTGTGACGTCACCCCTGGGGCGTCGGTGGCACGGGTCGGTCTCGCTCCGCGGACGTGCGCGCGTCGGTCACGACGGCCACCGCGGCGTCCGCTGTTTTCGTCACGATGACAAGATTGCGATCGGCCGCGGAGAGGGCGAGCTCCTCGACCAGCATCCCGATGACGCGGGCCCACGCATCGCCCACCACGACGAGCGGCGCGTGGCGGTCGTCGCCCTTCTGCCGGCGGTTCCACGCCACCGCCACCTCGGCCAGCGTCCCCACCCCGCCACCGGCGGCGATCAGCCCGTCCGCACGGGTGAGCGTGTCCAGGCGATCGTAGAGCGACGCGGCCGGCCGCTCCTCGGTGAGCCACCGGTTGGGCGTGTTGTGCCAGCCCGCCACCGTGATGCCGATCGCCCGTCCACCGGCCTCGTTGGCACCGCGCGCCGCCGCCTCCATCACGCCGGCGTACCCGCCGGTCATCACCGCCCAGCCCGCCTCCGCGAGACCGCGACCGAGCGCCAGGGCGTCCTCGTACTCGCGATCCCCGGGCACCGCCCGGGCGCTCCCGAACACCGCTGCGACGGGCATCGTGATCAGCCCAGCAGCGTGGTGACCGCGCGGTCCACCATCCGGGCGGCCTCCTCGTCGGCGGCCGCGCGCTGGGCCTCGGGCGCCTCGAACGGCGCCTCGCCGTGAAGGGTGGCGGTCACCTCGCGTCCCATGCGAGCGCGCGCGTTCGCCAACCACGGTTCGGGGATGGCCTCGTCCGGCTCGACACCCAGCATGTCGGCGACGAGCAGGGTCCACGCGCGTGGGAGCACGTCCGGGTTGTAGCCGCCGCCACCCAGGGCGACAAGCTTCCCGCCGGCCGCGTCGGCGGCAAGCTCGCGCAGCGTGGTCCACACCCGCGGGTAAGCGTCCATGGTCACCTGGATGTGGGCGAGGGGATCCTGGTGGTGGGGGTCGACGCCGTTCTGGGTGACCAGGACGTCCGGGCCGAACGCCGCGACCGCCGGCACGATCACCTCGTCGATCGCGCGCAGGTACGTCGCGGTCCCCGAAAGCGGCGGCAGCGGGATGTTGATCGCCGTGCCCTCCCCCGCGCCCTTCCCCCGCTCCTCCAGGAAGCCGGTGCCCGGGAAGAGGTACCGCCCGTCCTCGTGCACCGAGCACGTGAGCACGCGCGGGTCCTCGTAGAAGAGCCACTGCGTGCCGTCGCCGTGGTGGACGTCCACGTCGACGTATGCGACCCGCTCGGCGCCGGCGTCCAGAAGCGCCCGGATCGCGACGGCGGGATCGTTGTAGATGCAGAAGCCGGCGGCGCGGCGGTGAAGCGCGTGGTGCAGCCCCGTGCCCGGCGCGAACACCCGGTCGACCGTGCCGTCCCACACCGCGAGCGCCGCGGTGACGGCCATCCCGCACACGTCGGCCGCCGCATGGTGCATCCCGGCGAACGCCGGGGTGTCACCCCACGCCGCGAGCCCCCATTCCATGGCCGCCAGGGCGGTCGCCTCCATCGGATCGGCGTCGTAGCGCTTGACGGCCGCCACGTAGTCGGGATCGTGGACCGCGGTGATCTCGTCGTCGGTCGCACGGCGCGGCTCGATCTCGGTCACCCGCGCATCCGCCAGCAGGCCGCACTCGCGGATGAGCTCCACCGCGAGTGACCGCGTGGCCGGCGACAGCGGGTGGTCGTCGCCCAGGTCGTACTCACCGAGCGCCTGGCGTCCGACGAACCCGATGCGCGCGGTGTCGTCGCTCACGACGCGACCGCCACGACGTTCCACGGCTCGATCCGCCACCCGGTGACGAGCCCGTTCACCACGTACGGGTCCGCCTCGGCGTAGGCGGCGATGGCGGCGTCACCGACGTCGCCGAACACGAACACGGCGCCCGACACCGGATCACCGGTCGCCCCCACGGCGATCAGCCCGCCGTCGGCGATGGCCCCTTCGGCGTGCGCCAGATGCGCCGGCCGGTGCGGGTCCCGGCGCTCCAGGATGTCCGGCACATAGTCGTAGACGAGGATCCTGTGCATGCCCGTGTTCATGGAACGAGCATACGCACGGCTCAGTCCTTCCGGGGTGGCAGCCCACGCGACTCGCGCATGGCCTTCGCCTCCGCCGGTGTGAGGGCGGCTCGCACCCGGGGCCAGATGGAGAGACCGAACGCGACGGCGCCCAGAGTCGGGAGCACGGCGGCGACCCCCAGCACGATCCGCCAGGGGCGCGAGCCGTCGACCGCGAGCGGCTCCGCGAGCACGCGCAGAAGCAGCCCGGCGTTCATGAGCCAGAACGCCGCCCAACCGGTGTCGCGCCCGGGACGCGCGCCCCTGATCTTGGGAAACATCCAGAACGCCACGCCCATGACGATGAGAAACAGGAATCCGATGAGGAGGATGTGGGTGTGGAGCGCCCGCCAGGGCGGCCCCACCGGCGACCGCTGCGCCTGACGGATGAGCATCCAGGTGCCGATCGCCATGCCCGCCACGAGGTAGACGAGGGCGGCGCGGACGCACCAGCGGGAGAGCGAGGGCATGGACGCATCATGCCGAACCACCCCGACCGCGACCGCACCGATGGTGGGATGCCGGGCCCCGGGCCGGCCGCTTCGGGTGCAGACGTGTCACCTGTGGGACCCGACGTGGCAGGATCGCCGCCATGTCGCTCCCCGCCCTCCGCACGCTTCTCCGACGCATGGACGGCGACACCCACGCCGGGCGTTGCCGCACCATCGCAGACCTCGCGCTGGCCCACCGCGGCGACGCGTCGGCCGCCGGGGCGTTCGCCGGACTCCTGGACGGGCTGGAGCACACCAGCGCGTACCACGCCCGACTGGTCACGATCGGCGCGCAGATCATCGGCGATGTCGAACGCCTGTACCGGCTGGCCCGCCACCCGTCCCCGGCGGTCGCGCGTGGCGCGACCCGTCGTCTGCCCCTGGCCGCCGTCGACCGTGACGATGCGGTCGCGCTCTACCTGGACGCGTCCGCGGCAACCCGCCGGACGATCCGGCGACGCCTCGTGGCCGCCCGGCGAAGCGACGTGATCGACCGCCTCATCACCCACGGCCGCCTGGCGGATCGTGAACGCGCCGGGCTGCTCCCCGGGGCGAGTGACGCGGTGGTGCGCGACCACCTTGCGGATCTGGCCGGACTCGCGCCCATCGGCGACGCCCTGGCGGAACGCCACCCCGGGCCGCTTCTCGATCTGCTCGTGGACCGGACCAGTGGAACGACGCTGCCTGAGCGGGAATCGTGGTGGCAGCGTCTGGGCGGCGTCCTCGGGACATTCGCCAGGCACGATCCGGACCGGTTGCTCACCGTCCTCGCAACCCGTGGCGACGGGCTCCCCCCGGGTCTTCACCGGGGGCTCGGCACCCTCATCCGACACGACCCGGCGCGCACGGCCGCCCTGGTGCTGGCGACACCGCGCGAGGACGCCTGGGCAGTCGGCCGTGCGCTGGTGCGGGAGGCTCGGCGCTTCAGCGAGCGCGACCGGCATGCGATCGCGAGATACCTTCGCGAGGCGGGGTGGCATCCCGACTGGCAGGACTCGTTGCTCGCCACGTACCTGACCGGGCTCGCCCCGAGCCTGCGCGCCGCGACGTTCGCCGCCGCATACGAGGGGGTGTCGACGGCCGACCGCGAGCTCGCAGACGATCTGCTGGACGCGCTGCCCCATGAGGAGCGTCACCGACAGGCGCGTCGGATGCTCGGTCTCAGGTCCGTCGTGGACCGGGTCGATCGCAGCGCCCACATCAGCGGCTACCTGCCCGCCGACGCCGCCGACCGGCTGGCGCCGGTGACGCATTCGAGCGTTGCGGAGGAGCGCGCAGCGGCGCACGCCGCACGCCTGGCCGCCGCCGGTCGTTCGCGCGACGCTCGCACCGTGTCGGTGGCACTCGCCCGCCTGGACGAACTGCGAAACGAACAGGATCCGGTGCGGGCCGCCGCCGCGGCGACGCTCGCGACCATGCCCGTCAAGCCCCTCCTGCACGCCGATCTGGAGGGCGTGGCGCGCTTCACGCTGGAGGTGGTCACCGCGCGCGACACGTCGGCCACGACGTTGGCCTCGCTCGTGACCACCTGGTGGCGGATCACCCTGGCGGCCCTCGCGGCGGACAACACCGACATCGCACGCAGGGCGCTCGGACTTCTCATCGACCTGCGTGGCGCACACGGGTGGCTGACCGTGCCGTCGCTCACGGGACTGCCGCGGGGAGCAGAACGACCGGTCATCGACGCCCTCGTCGACGCGCTGCGAGCGGGCCAACGGCGCGACGAACCGCACCTGCTCTTCGGGCTGTGCCGAGCGCTCGGCGATCGCGCCCACGCCCACCAGGACCTTCAGGGGATGCTCAAGGAGGCGCTCCACTCGCCCGATGCGGGCGTCGTGCACACGGCTGCGGAGCTCTGGCTGGACGACCCGCGCACCCGCCCGCAGCGGGTGGACATCGCGCTGCGCATCGACGAGTCGCTGGCCGTGCTTCCCCTGGTGCAGCGAACCCTCAGCAGGAGCCGTCAGGACCTCCTGGGGGTGCTGTGGCGGCCGACCTCGCTCAGGGGCCGGCTGTGGGGCAGGCGGATGCGGTTCGTGCCCGTGCTCGACGGGTCGTTCGACCGGTGGCTACCGCGTCAGGTCGACGAATACGCCGCCGCGCTGGGTGACCTGATCGGTACGCCCGATACCCCCACCTGGACCCGTACGGCCGCCGTCCACACGCTCGGGCGACTGCCGCAGATCGGCAGCGGCGCGCTGGAGGCGTTCCTGACGAGCGGCGACGTGGCGCTCGAGGAGGCCGCGCTCGGCGCGTTGGCGCACACCGACCGCCCCGGTGACGCGCTCACCCGGTTGCTCGCCATCCGCACGGACGACCGCACACGGGTGGCCATGTACGCCGCGGGTCGCTGCGCGCGGCACCTCCCGGAGGCCCGGGTGTGGCCGGCGGTGATCGAGGTGCTGGACGACCCGGCGGCCAGGGTGAGCGCCCGCAAGGAGGCGGTCCGTCTGCTGGGGGCGCTTCGGGCGCCCGAAGCGATCGACCGGGTCGTCGCCGTGGGACTGCACGAGGACACCCACCGCGACGTGCGGGGGGCGGCCGCGCGGGCGCTCCTCGCGCATCTGGACGATCCGCGTGCATGGACGGTGCTGGAACAGATCGCCGCCTCCGGCCGCGACGGGGCGCTTGCGGTGCTGCAGCCCGAGCCGGGGCTGATGGCGGAGCGCCACCGCACCGCATACGGTGCACTGGTCGCCCGCCACGTCGGCAGCTGCGGTGATGCGACCGCTTCCATCCTTCGCGCCTGGGTGGGCCGGCTGCCCGATGCCGGGACGCTCCTCACCGGGATGCTGTGTGACTTCACCCGGTCGGACTGGCACGGCACGCTCGCGGCGCTGCGCGCGCTGCTCCTCCACGAGCGCGGATGGCCGCAGGTGCTCGCGGCCGCCGAGGCGATGGCGGACGCCGCCGAGAACCCCACCGGCACGGTGGACGACGACGGACGACGTCGGGACCTGCCGCTGCGCCGTCGTCTCGAGGGACTCGTGACGACGGTCACCGACTGGACCGACCGCGAACTGCCGCGACAGGTGCACGATGCGCGCCGGCTGGTGGACATCCTCGCGGCGCGGCCCGACACGAGGGGCATGGCGCTCCGCGCCGGCGCCCGCATCGTGGACTGGTCCGACCCCGGCGATGCGCTCGGCGAACTGGCCGTGATGGCCGACGACCCGATGCGCGTCGGTGACCTGCGTGACGCCATCGCCCACGCGCTCACCCAGCGCACGGGCGATCCCGCACCGCCCCTCCTGACCGCGGTCGACAGGCTGATCGACGATGGGGCGGCACCAGCGTCCGTGACGGCGCTCGAGGTCGTGGCATGGGCCGGCGGGCGAAGCGGCTGGGCCGAACCGTGGCGCACCCGCCTGACCGTGCTGCGGAACCACCCCTCGCCCGTCATCGCATCCTGGGCGCACGACGTCGCCACAACCCCCGAGTAGCGGCGGGTGGGCACGGGTATCCGAGGATGCCCACCCGCAACGCCCTAATCTTGTCCGCACCCATGCGCACCGTCACCCGTCCGCTCACCACACCGCTCACCGCCGAGGAGGCGCTTCGCCGCATCGCCGGACGCCGGTACCCGGTCCTCGCACCCATCGGCGAGGGGCGCTGGGCCGTCGCGGCCGCACCGTCCGAGGTGGCCATCGGCGCGGACGTCTGGGACGCACTCGCAATCCCGTGCGACGACGTCGACCCACAGCCGGAGCACTTCGCGGGCGGCTGGTTCGGCTTCCTGGGAGACGCGCTGGCCGACACCCTCGAGCGGCTGCCGCGCGCCGCACCCGACCCCGGCGGCCCGCCGGTCGCCTGGATGGGCCGCTACCCCACCCTCGCCGTGTTCGCCGGTGACGCGTGCACCCTGGTCACCACCGAGGGTGACGACGCGCTGGACGACCTGGAGCGCGCACTCACAGCCCCGGTGTCGCCCGCCGACCACCGGCCGGACCCGGTGCCCCGCAGCGTCATGCAGAGCTCGCTGCCCGCCACCGGCTACCGCGTGGCCGTGCAGCGCATCCGCGAGCTGATCGGGCGCGGCGACTGCTGCCAGGTGAACATGACCCAGCGGCTCACCGCCCCATGGCGGGCCGGGCCGCTCGCGTTCGCCGAGCGCCTGTGGGAGGCCGGCGGCGCGACGGCGCACCGCGCCTACGTGGGCCTCGAGCGCGGCGCCGTGGTGTCGGCGTCACCGGAGCTCCTCGTGCGCGTGCGCGGACGCATCGCCGAGAGCGACCCGATCAAGGGGACCGCCCCCGTCGGACAGTGGGAGCGTCTGGCCGCGTCGGTGAAGGACCGCGCCGAGCACGTGATGATCGTCGATCTAATCCGCAACGACCTGGGACGGGTGGCGGTCCCCGGCCGCGTGAGCGTGCCGCGCCTGTTCGCACACCTGCCCGCCGGCTACGTGGAGCACATGGTGAGCACCGTCCGTGCCGAGCTGCGACCGGGCATCACCGCCGCCGAGGTGCTGCGGGCGGTCTTCCCCGGAGGGTCGGTCACCGGCACGCCCAAGCTGCGGGCCATCGAGATCATCCGCGAGCTCGAACCGGTCGCGCGGGGGCCGGCGTACGGATCGATCCTGGCGGTCTCGCGCCACGGCGCGATCCTGGCGAGCGTCGCCATCCGCACGGCCTGGGTGACCGACGCCGAGGTCCGCTACTGGTGCGGCGGCGCGGTGGTGTGGGACTCGGACCCCAACGCGGAGCTGGCCGAGGCGATGGCCAAGGCACGTCCGTTCCTCACGGCGATCGGAGTGGCATGACACGGGTGGTCTGGTTGAACGACGGCTTCGTGGAGCCCGAGCGGGCCGTGTTCTCGATCGACGACCCGGGCGCGCGCTTCGGGGAGGGCCTGCGCGAGACGATGCGATCGGACGACGGCGTCGTACCGTGGCTGGACCGGCACATGGACCGCCTGCGCCGCTCGGCGGCCGAGCTTCGCCTGGAGATCCCCGCCATCGACGCGGTGTCGGATGCGATCGATCGGGTGGCCGCCGCGCTCGGACACGGACTTGGGCGGATCAGCGCGATGGTGACCCCCCACCCCACGATCGTCGTCGAGGGATCGCCCACGCAGATCGATCCCGAGGCGGTGCTGACCGCCGTGTCGATCCAGGGCGCGTGGCATCCGGGCAACCGACTGGCCGAGCACAAGACCCTGTCGTTCCTGCCGTGGCGGGACGCGGTGCGCCGTGCGCAGCGCGGCGACGCCGACACGGCGCTCCTGCTCGACCAGGACGGCAACCTGGGCGAGGCCGCACTGGCCAACGCGTTCTGCGTCGTCGACGGCCGGATCCTCACCGCCCCGGTGGACGGGATCCTGGCCGGCGTCACCCGCGAGGTCGTCCTGGAACGCTGTCGCGTCGAGGAGACGATCATCCCGCCGGACGTCTGGCGTCACTGTGACGAGATGTTTCTGACCAGCGCCGTCAGCCACGTGGTGCCGCTGGTCGCGGTGGACGACCGGCCCTTCGGTGACGGGCGCATCGGTCCGGTCACCGCCCGCGTGCGCCAGGAGGTCGCGCGCGGCTGATCACCGCGGCCCGCGACGTCAGACCGGGGGCCGCGGTGCCTCGAGGATGAGCTGCGTGCAGCGGAACACCGCGATCTGGCGTCCGTCCTCGCGCAGCACGACGGCGTCCCACACCTGCGTGGTGCGTCCGCCGTGGCGCATCCGCGCCTCGCAGGTGACGGTCCCCTCAAGCGCCGTGCCCAGATAGTTGCACTGCAGGTCGAGCGTCGCGAAGCCCATCGAGCCGATGGTCGCCACCGTCCCGAACCCGCACGCGGTGTCGGCCAGGGCGGCGACGGTCCCGCCGTGCAGGAAGCCGTTGGGCGACAGGACCTCCCGGCGCAGTTCGAGTTTCGCGTCGACCGCACCGGGCTCCACCCGCGTGAACACCACCCCCAGGAACCCCGGCAGGGTTCCCTGGGCGGCGGCGTTCGCCTCGTCGACCGTCACAGGCGCTGCAGGGTCAGCGTGTAGCGGCCCCCGCCCTGCATCGCGGCGACCGAGATGATGTAGCGGCCGGTCACCGGCGCACGGAAGACCGCGGCACGAGTGCCGGGTGTGTAGCGACGCGTGGTGGTGAGCATGCGCTGCGCGAGCCAGTCGGGGTTGCGCACGCGGGGGTTGATGGACGTCGTACCGGGGCGGAAGACGGCCATGTCCATCCGACCCGACGGGGCGCTGATCACGACCCGGACCCGCTGGCCCTTCCCGACCGCCACCGAGTAGACGTCGAACTGGTCGTTGTTGAAGTCCGCCGCGCCGCGGATGACCCGGCGTGTCGTGCCGGACAGACGGATCATGTGACCCGGCGCCGCGAACTTGACGTCGTCGTTGGGTTCGACCAGGTCGTCCTGCGGGGTGGGTGCCTGGACCGCCCGCAGCGGATCGACCGCGCCCCAGCCCTCGCGGCTGGTGCGCGCCCGCCCGGCCACGGCGCGGCTGGACGTGCGCAGCAGGATCTCGGTCGCCTGGTACGGGCTGATGCCAGGATGTGACGCGTAGATGAGCGCCAGGGTGCCGGCCACGTAGGGCGCGGCCATCGACGTGCCCTCCTTGTACCCGTAGCCGGCGGTCATGGCGCCCTTCTGCACGCTGAGCGGCAGCGTCGAGAGGATGTTGACCCCGGGCGCGATGACGTCGACCGAGTAGTTGTAGTTGGAGAACCGGGCCGCCCCCAGGGGGGTCGGACAGTCCGGACGCGAGACGCGGCGCTCGCACTGCGCGGCGACGCCGATCACATGGTCGTAGCCCGCCGGGAAGTTGACCTCGTTGTCGTCGTAGCCCTCGTTGCCGACCGACGAGACGATCAGCGCGCCGCGGCGGTAGGCCCAGTTGACCGTGTCCTGGAACGCCTGGCTGTACCCGGGACCGCCCGACGAGATGTTGATGACGCGCGCGCCCCTGTTGACCGCCCAGCGGATGCCCTGCATCATCGTCCGGTCGCTGCTCTCAGCGGCGGAATTGGCGATCTGCACAGGCATGATCCGCGAGGTGCCGGGACGTCCCGACGCCGACGCCGGTGCCACGCCGACGATGCCGATCGCGTTCATGGGTGCGGCGGCGATGCCGGCGACATGGGTGCCGTGCCCCTCGGTCGACACGTCGGGGGCCCGCGGACGCCGGGTGATCGTGCTGTACGGGGAGACGATCAGCCCCGGCTCGCGGAACTCCTCGTGGCCGATGTCAAGCCCGGAGTCGAGGATGGCGATGATGGGACGCTCGTAGGCGGCGGTCCCCTCCGCCCACGTGCCCATGCGCATGGACCACTGGCCGTTGGGCGCGGCGAGGAGCGGGTCGATCGCGGGTGGAAGCGTCTGCAGCGGCAGGGTGGGGACCGGCGCGGTGGGCTCCGGCAGGTCGGCGGTCGACTTGCGCGTCGACCACTCCGCCCGCACCACGTCCGGGCGCCCCAGCACGCGACGGCGCGCGTCGGTCACATCCGGCGTCAGCTGCCACGCGCCCACCTCGGGCACGAGCTCGCGGACCTCACCCAGACCGGCCAGGCGTCGCGCCACCTCGGATGCGGCGGGCCGGTCGGCGAAGGTGACGATCAGCTCGGCGGGCCCGGCGGGGAGCCTGCCGATCGACGTCCTCGCCGCATCCGCGGCGGCCGCGGACCCCGTGGCCGTCGCGAACGCCGCGCACAACGCCGCGATGAGGGCGACACGACGTGGCAGCGTGGTGGTGAGATGCATCGAGCGGTTCCCTCCCGGCGACCGGACTACGGAGAACGAGCGGTCGCCGGTGACGCCGCGCGGCGGCTCCGTTGTCGTGACGGGACCGGTCGGCGATGGCCGGACCGGGCGTGCACGTCCGCCTGCGGCGGCCGGAGCGCCGGCACATGGTAGTCCACCGGCGGCGCGGCGCGAACCGCATCGGTGCGTCGGTGGAACACCGGCCGCCCCGGCGCACACAGCCCGGACGGTAATGTTGGTGAACGTCCCGAGGCCGATCCATGGAGGTCACGATGGGTTCCAACCTTCCCCCGCAGCGCACCCGTCCGGGCGGCATCGCGGGCAGCCGCGACCAGCGCAGGTCCATCAGCCCCACCCAGGGTGCGGAGGAGGCGGCGAAGCGGCTCGGCCTCACCTGCTTCCACGCCGGGCAGAAGGTGGCCGGTCACGTCGCCTGTGCGGCCTGCCAGTTCCAGATCCGCAACCGCGGCATCCTGCCGGCGTGTCCGGAGTGCGGCGAGCTCATCTGGGCGTGGCTCGACACGGCACCGCCGCCGGAGATCGAGGGCGCGGGCACGGCCCCCGAGGGTGGCGCCGCCGCGGGCGAGGGCTCCGAGGCACCGGCCGAGGAGGCCCCGGTCGCCGTCCAGGAGAACGTCTCGATCGAGCCGACCTAGGAGCACGCCCCGCGTGTGGAGGCGGGCCGCGCGAAGCGAGGACTCTTACAAAGCCGTTACAGCGAACAGTCATCCTCTTCACGTGCCGTGTCGATAGTCGTGGAAGACGCGTCCCACGCACCCCGCTCTTCAGATGATCCGTCGACTCCTCATCCTCATCGCACTCGTCGCAGTCCCCGCCACCGCATCCGGTGCGGTCACGCACGCGGGTGAGCGGGTCGGCACGTTCGACGCGCGCGGGGTCGGGACGATCACGGCGCAGGGCAAGATCACCGCGTTCGGGCGGATCAACGGGACGATCATGGTGCGCGATCCCTCCGGGAAGGCGATCGTGCGCCTCAACGGAACGCGGCAACGTCCCCGCCCGGCCCGCAGGGGCGCGCCACGCATCTACCTGATCCCCACGAAGGGCACACGGACGTTCTACGCGCAGGGCAACAACGTGCGCGTGCAGCTGACCGCCCCGCGCACCGGGTCGATCTCGCTGTCGATGTTCGGACACGCACGTGTCCTACGTCTGGCGGGCGTCGGCGTCTATTCGGTCAACTCCGGCGCGGACGCACCGTGGACGACGGCCACCACCCCGCTTCGCGTGATGCCCGAGAAGATCACCGGCCCCGGCAAGAACGTCACCACGCCCACGCCCACGGCCACGACGCCGGACGAATGATCGTCCCCGGCGCCCGGGACCGAACGCACGACCATCGCGGCAGGGGTCACTAGGATGTCCGACGTGAGCATTGACGCGACCCAGCAGATCCTCATCATCGAGGACGAGCAGAACATCGCATCGTTCGCGAAGATGTACCTCGAGGCCGCGGGGTTCACCGTGGCCGTCGCCCACCGCGGCGATGAGGGACTGGCCATCGCCCGCCGCGACTCGCCGGACCTGATCGTGCTCGACCTGATGCTTCCGGGGCTGGACGGGTACGAGATCACCCGGCAGCTGCGGGCGTCGGGGGACAACGGTGGCCCGGCAATCCTCATGTTGACCGCCCGCGACGACGCCGTCGACAAGGTGGTCGGCCTCGAGCTCGGCGCCGATGACTACATGGCGAAGCCCTTCAACCCCCGTGAGCTCGTCGCACGGGTGCGCGCGGTGCTGCGACGGTCCAGCCCGTCCACCGGCGCGCGGGCGGACGCACCCCAGACCTTCGAGCTGGACCGGCTGCGGATCGAGGTCGGGCCGCGCGAGGTCTCGGTGGACGACGAGCAGGTCGCGCTCACGCCCAAGGAGTTCGACCTCCTGGTCACCCTCGTGGAGAACCGCGGCATCGTCCTCACCCGCGAGCAGCTTCTGGAACGCGTGTGGGGGTTCACCTTCCTCGGCGACAGCCGCACGATCGACGTCCACGTCCGCCAGCTGCGGCGCAAGCTGGGTGACGCCTGCCCCATCCAGACGGTCTGGGGGACCGGCTACAAGGTGGCCGCACCCAGGAGATGACGGCTCCGTGGCGCACCCTGCGGGGGCGCCTCGCCCTCGCATCGCTCGGCGGTCTGCTCGTCGCGACGATCGTCTTCACCGCGCTCGGGCTGCAGCTCGCGCGCAGCCAGACCTACGCGCGGGAACGCGACGACCTCGACGCCAAGGCGCGCGGCATCGCCCAGCTCCTCAGCGAGGAGTTCGCCACGAGCATCCAGACCGAGGGCGGCCTCAGCGTCTCGATCGGCCAGATCCGCACCCTCGAATCCATCGCCGGCACCGAGACCGACCTCGTCTACATGGGTCCCGAGCTCAACCCCTCGGGTGGCCCCACCCTGCCGCGCGACGTCATCGGACAGGTCAACCTCGACGTCCTGCAGCGCGACGGCATCCAGCGCATCGATTACACCGACTCGCTCGGCACCGCGCGGATGGCCTCGGCGGCACCGCTGCGATTCCAGGACGAGACGGTGGGGGCCATCGTCCTCGCGCGCGAACGCTCCGAGATCTCGTCGCTGTGGCGACGTTTGGGCGCGCGGGTGCTGGTGGCCGCGCTGGTCGGGTTCCTCGCCGCCCTCGCGGCGTCGGTGTTCCTGGCGGCCCGGGTGCTCCGACCGCTGCGCCGGCTGCAGGCCGCGGCCATCGACGTCGGACAGGGCGACCTGGAGACACGCGTCGACGTCGGCGGGACCGAGGAGATCGACGCGCTGGCCGCGGCCTTCAACACGATGGTGCGCGAGCTGCGCCACCGCGATCGCATCAGCCGCGAGTTCCTCATGCGCATCACCCACGATCTGCGCACGCCGCTCACCGCGATCCGGGGCCACACCCAGGCGCTGGCCGACGGCGTGGTGCCGGACGACCTGGTGCCGCGGTCACTCGCGGCGATCGACGACGAGTCGCAGCGGCTGTCGGCAATGGTGACCGATCTGCTCGACCTGGCGAAGCTGGAGGCGGGGCGGCTGCGGATGGACGTCGACAGCGTGGACGCGGCCAAGCTCGTGCGGCGGGCCTTCGACGCCCACGCCGGCGCCGCCGCATCGCGCGGTGTCGACTACCGGTGCGAGATGACGGAGATGGGCGAGATCGTGACCGACTCGACCCGGGTGCAGCAGATCCTCGCGAACCTGATCGACAACGCCCTGCGCTGGACCGGCCCCGACGGGACCGTCACGGTGGAGGCATCGGCCACGACCGGTCACGTGGAGGTGGCGGTCGCCGACACGGGCCCCGGGGTCCGCCCGGAGATGCACGAGGAGATCTTCACCGCGTTCCGGTCGGAGGTGACGCCCGGGGGTGAGGACGGCAGCGGCCTGGGGCTCGCCATCTCGCGGCAGCTCGCGCGGCGGCTGGGCGGCGACCTGCACCTGGATCCGACGCCCGAGCGGGGTGCGCGCTTCGTGCTGCGCCTGCCGCGCCGGACGCCCGACCCGGATCCCGCAGCGCCCGCCTGAGACGCCGGCGGGGCGCGGCCGTCACCGGCCCGCGCCCCGCTGTCCATCACGATGCGACGGGATCACGCCGAGGTGTGATCCCCCTCGTGCGTCTCGAGGACCACCGGACCACGCTCACCCGTGCGGACGCGGATGGCCTGCTCGACGTCGAAGACGAAGATCTTGCCGTCGCCCGCCTCGCCCGTCTGCGCGTGGCGCATGATCGTGTCGATCGTGCGGTCCACGTCGCCGTCGTCGACGACGATCTCGAGCTTCAGCTTGGGACGCAGGAAGATGGTGGTCCTCGCCCCCCGGTAGCTCTCGGTGTAGCCCTTCTGACGTCCGGAGCCCTTCACCTCCGAGACCGACATCGACGGGATCCCCATCGAGTCCAGCTGGTCGCGGATGGCGTCGAACGCCTCGTGACGGATGAACGCTTCGATCTTCTTCACGAGTTCGCCTCCGATGGGACGCTGGTGGACGCGACGCCCGCCACGGGTGGTGCGGCTGGTGGCGGGGTCGGGGTGTACGGGGTGGAATCCGACTCGGCGCCGGGCACGTCGGTGAACCGCTCCGGGTAGCCGAACATGCCGTGCTCCGAGATGTCGAGACCGGCGAGCTCCTCCTCCTCGCCCACGCGCAGGCCGGTCGTGGCCCGGATGATCGCGAAAACGACGAGGCAGGCGGTCAGCGTGAACGCGACGGTGACCGCGACGCCGTAGAACTGGACCCACAGCTGACCGGCGCCGCCGCCCATGAGGAGACCCGAACCCGACCCGAGACCGATGTCGGTCGTGCGCTCCGCGGTCGCGAACAGACCGATCGCCAGGGTGCCCCACACGCCGGCGACACCGTGGGCCGGAAGGCAGCCAATGGGGTCGTCGATGCCCATCCGGTCCACGAGGATGACGATCGGCGGCACGATCAGGCCGGCGACCAACCCGATCAGCACCGCAGCCCACGGGTCGACGAAGGCGCACGGCGCCGTGATCGCGACCAGGCCCCCGATCGCCCCGTTGCCCATCTGCGAGACGTCCAGGGTCCGGAACAGCAGGCGCGCGGCGATGGTCGCGCCGATCACGCCGGCGGCGGCCGCGAGGTTGGTGTTGACGGCGACGTCGGCGAAGTTCACGCCGACCGCGTTGAGCGCCGACCCCGGGTTGAAGCCCATCCACCCGACCCACAGGATGATCACGCCCAGGATGGCGAGCGGGATCGAGTGCCCCGGGATGGGCACGGCCCGTCCGTCGCGGAACTTGCCGATGCGGGGCCCCAGCAGGAGCGTGCCGGCGAGCGCCGCCAGCGCCCCCTGCAGGTGGACGATCGAGCTCCCCGCGAAATCCAGGAAGCCGTCCTGCGCCAGCCAGCCACCGCCCCACGTCCAGTGGGCGACGATCGGGTAGATGAGCCCGATGTAGACGACGCCGAAGATGACGTAGGCCGAGAACCTGGTCCGGTCGAGCATCGCACCGAACACGATGGCCAGTGAGACCGCCGCGAAGACGGCCTGGAACATGAACTGGGCGTGCACCGGCGTGTCGCTGAACGACAGCGACGAGAACGTGTGGGCGGGGTTGGAGAGGTCGAGGAACCAGCCGCTCGATCCCATGAACCCGTTGCCGCTGCCGAACGCGAACGCGAAGCCGACGGCCCAGAACATGATGAAGGAGATGGCCAGGTTGATGACGATCTTCCCGGCGACGGCCCCCGCGTTCTTCATGCGAGAGAGGCCGATCTCGAGCATCGCGAAGCCCGCCTGCATGAACAGGACGAGGATCATCGCGACGACGATGAAGACCTGGTTGATCGCGGTCGCCTGCGAGGCGAGCCGTTCGTCGACGGATGGGGTTCCCTGTGCCACTGCGAGCGCGGGGAACGCGAGTGCGGCGAGGAGTGCCGCGGGCGCCGATCGGCGCATGAGCGATGTGCGCATCTGCGTGCTCCTGGTCGTCGGGTGTGTGACCGAGTGGTCCATGACGCCGCGCAATGTAGGTCCGGCGGGTCGCCCCCGGCGTTGGCCCGATGGCGTAAACCGCCCTCCCCAAGGCTTCGCCCCCGGGCGAAACCGTCACACCGGCCGACAGGCCGGATGCCCCGGTGATCACGGGTCGTCCGATCCCTCAAGTCGGCGCGCCACCCTGCCGAGAGGACATGTGATGGAAATGTTTGCATCCGTGAACGAACTGTGATTCCCTTCGTGACGTCGCCCCGCACGAGGCGGGGCCGATGACACCAAGGACGGAGATGAACGCACCGCGCACGTGCCGCCGTACGGCGGCATCCCAGGGAGGCTTCGGCCTCGTCGAGATGCTGATCGCAACGATGGTCCTCGCTTTCGCCCTGATGGGATTCGCCGCGATCATGAGCGCCGCGGTCCGCGAGACCGTCAAGGGCAAGAAGCGCACCGAGGCGCAGCAGCTCGCGACGAGCACGATCGAGCAGCTCCGCGGACTCGACTACAACGCGTTGGCGACCGTCGGCGGGAATCCGGCCGGCTCGCTCCCGCAGGTCAAGACGGTGGGCAAGTTCCGTGTGACGACGTCGATCACTTGGGTCAACGATCCGGTCCCCGGTGGCATCTTCACGACGTACAAGGACTACAAGACCGTCAAGGTCGACGTCACGGAGCCGGCCACCGGAAAGACCTGGGTGTCCATGCAGACCCAATTCGCCCCTCCCGGCGCACCCGGCCTCAACGAAGCGGTCGTCAAGGTCGACGTCGTCGACGGGGACGATATGCCGGTGCAGGACGCAGTCGTGAGGATCGCCGACGGTCCGTCTCCGGCGCTCGAGGACAGGACCGACGCTGCCGGCAAGGTGGTGTTCCCCGGCCTCGTTCCCACGACCACGGGCCAAACCTACGTCCTGACGGCGACCAAACCCGGCTACCACACCCGTGCGTCCGATCTGCCGCCGAACGAGCCTGGGCGGTTCCCTGCGGCCGGGACGTCGACGGTGAGCAAGCTCATCCATCTCATCCGCGAGTACCCGATCCGCGTGACGCTGACGACGGCCGACGGCAGCCTGTTCGCGAACCCCGCAGCCCCGGCCGCCTGTACTCCGCTGCTCCTGGCACGGGCCACCGACGACCCCAACGCGTCGACGCTCCAGTCACCCATGCCGACGCGACCGTTCGACGCGTACGCGGTGGGAGGAACCGATCTGACCCCCGGCACGTACACCTTCACGGCAAGCTGCATCCCCGCCTCGGCCCTCTCCGGCGGACCCGGGAGCACACCGCGACCCAACGCGACGGCATGGTTCTCGGATCGCGCCGGATCGACCTTTACCGCGACCGACACCCCCGGTCAGCCCGTCCCGATCAACCTGCGGATGTCGAGCCACCAGATCGCCCGTGCGATGTTCCTGATCAAGAAGGCCGGAACCCCCCTCGCCAACGCACGGGTTGTCCTGAAGGGCGGCCCCGCCGATGTCGATCTCATGGCCGTCACAAACCCCGGAGGCGTCGTGTCGTTCTACGTTCCGCGATCACCGGACGGGGTCGACGACTACACGCTCGAGGTGACCGACAGCACCGGCGTTTCCATCGGGGTGCCGCGAACCGGACGTGCCGGGAACGCCACCACGCCCGTCCAGGTGGACTTCCCGTGACGCGCCGAGACCGCCAGGAGGGGATGACGCTCGTCGAGCTTTCGATCACCGTGGCCATCTTCATGGTCGTGCTGGTCCCGATCCTCATGACGCTGCTCTCCTCCCAGCGCACGACCGAGGATCTGCGCGCCGGCACGGCGGTCCGGGCACAGGCCAGGCTGGTCGTCAACGAGCTGGCGAAGGGGATCCGACAGGCGCAGAGTCCCGCAGCGGGCGAGGCACCGTTCGCGGAGGCGACTGCGAATGCCATGACCTTCTACTCGCCGGACATGTCGACACCGGTCCGCATGACCCGCCTCCGATACCGGATCGTGGGCGACGAACTCCGCCGACAGGCGGTGAAGAGCAGCAACACCGGGTCCGGTCCGTGGACCTGGCCGGCGGCCGGTGGTGAGGCGGTCGTGCTCGACCACCTCTCGTCAGGCTCGCGATTCGTGTACCGAGACAGCTCCGGAAGCATCACCACGACGCCGGACCAGGTGACGCAGGTCGAGCTCACCCTCGTGACCGACACCGCCAAGGGCCCGGGCGGACTTCAGACCTTCAACCAGCGCGTCGAGATCAGGACCAACCACTGATGGACAACCCAGAAAACGACCCGCGTCCAACCCGCCATGGCCAGGAGGGCATCGCGCTCGTCGCCGCCATCCTGGTCGGGGTGATCCTCGTCATCCTCGGCATGCTCCTCGTGAGCATCTCGTTCAGCGAGTCGACCCAGAGCGTTCGCAACCTCCGGGTCGCCAACGCCGCCCAGGCGGCCGAGGCCGGCCTGGACGATTACGTCGCGAAGCTCACGCAGGACCACTACTACGCGACGCACTGGGTCCACCCGGCGGAGCTCCCGCGGGTCGAGCCCTCGACGGGGGGCGTCACCGCTCCCGGACAACCGTGGACTGGCGGCACCACCTGGACCTATGCCACGACCGGATCCACGTGGAAGCAGCTTCCCAACGGGTACGAGTACCAACTCCGGATCGAGCCGCCGAGTCCGGGGTCGACGACCGTCACGGTCATCACGACCGGCCGGCGCACGAACGGGCAGGAGGCGCGTACCTACGAAGCGTCCGTCCGCCCCGCGACCCCGCTCGACTTCCAGTACATCACGCAGCGCGATCTGAGTCTTGCCGCATCCGCCGTCACACGCGGCAAGGTCTACGTGGGTCGCGCGATTCAACGTGACCAGAACGAAAACCCGATCCTCGGTCCCGATGGCAAGCCCCGATACACCAACGGCACCCTGTCACACCCCGGAACGGCGTACGCCGACGTGATGTCGGAGGGTGGGATCAGCCCGCAACCGACCCGGATCGGTTCGGCGAACTGGTACAGCCAGGCCGGGTCGAACCGTACGGGCGCGAACATCCGATCAGTGGTCGCGAACCCCCTGGACTTCGATCAGCTGACCGTCGGAAGCGTCAAGGTCAACCAGACGGCGCAGTCCGGTGGCCTCGTCCTGAACGACCCGGCGGCCGCGGCCTGGCGACTCGTCTTCAACGCCAACGGCACGCTCTCCTACACGCCGTGCAGGCGGGCCGGAACCGGGATTCCACAGCCCACCACGACAAACGGCAAGTCGAACGTCGACATCATCGCCAACAACACGGCATTGCCGTACTACGCACAGACGTCCGTACCCCGGACCTGCAACCATGCTCCGACCCGGACGGTCGACCTCGCGACCCTCAACGGAGCCGTGTACGTGGAGCAGACGGCACTCGTCTCGGGACGGGTGAACGGCCGGGTCACCGTGGCGGCATTCGCAGGGATCGTCATCGAGGGGCCGACGACGTACGTGAATCCGACCGACGACGTGCTGGGCTTGATCTCAGCCGAGACCAACCTGTGGATCGCGGACTTCGTGGTGAGCTCGTCCAACCGGACGTTCACCTGGTACGCGGGGCTCCTGCTCCCGCACGGCAAGTGGCAGGTGAGCTCGAGCCTGATCAGCGGTTCGACGATGAACTTCTATGGCTCGCTCACGGCCCAGGAGAGCGGCAACATGTCCGGCCGGTTCGCGACCCGAAACTACAACTACGACCCCAACCTGCAGTTCCTGCAGCCGCCCTACTTCCCCGTCCTGGAAGACGCCTACCAAATCCAGTCGTTCCGCGAGATCACGCCGGCCGCCTGAACACGGGCGGCCGGCCCGGGCGGCGCTCCCGGTAGGGTCCGCGGATGGACGAGGACGCGCGCTACGCCACCGTCGACCGGCTGCTGGACGACATCATGCTGCGACACTTCCAGATGGCGGAGATGATCAGCTCATACCGCGACATGCTGGCCGACCTGGAGGAGCAGCGGGTGCCCGATCCCGATGCCGTCAGGCTGGCGCGAAGTCTGCCCGGCGCCCGCTACCACGTGGCCACGACGTACGTGCGCGAGCAGTGGATGAAGGTCGAGGCCGAGATCGGGCTGCTCTTCCCACCCGAGGCCGACTGACGCTCACACCCCGCGGCTGCGCGTACTGCACGCCACCCAACTTCCCGACGCTTCCCACCCGAGGCCGACTGACGCTCACACCCCGCGGGCCAGGACGTCCACCAGCGCATCCTGCAGCGACGGGAAGACGAATCGATGGCCCAGGCGTTCGGCCTCGCGCGGAACGGCGCACTGCCCCTCCGCGATCGCGTCGGCGCCCTCCCCCAGGAGCAGGCGCAGCGCCACGCGCGGCACCGGCGCGATCGCGGGACGATGGAGCACCCGCCCCAGGGTGCGGGCGAACTCCCCCTGACGCACGATCCCGGGTGACACCGCGTTGACCGGTCCGGCGGCGCGGACGTCGTCGATCGCCCGCACGATGAGCCCCAGCCCGTCGTCGATGTGGATCCACGGGAACCACTGACGGCCCCCGGCCATCGGGCCGCCGAGCCCCAGCCGAGCCGGGGTGAGGATCCGCGGCAGCGCACCGCCGCGGGTGGACAGGACGATCCCGGTCCGCATCACGACGACTCGCACACCGTCGTCCACCGCGCGCAGCGCCGCCCGCTCCCATCGCACGCACAGTTCGGCGAGGACGTCGGTGCCGGGCGGCGCGTCCTCGGCGACCGGCTCCTCGCCGGGTCCGTAGTACCCGACCGCGCTCGCGTTTACGAGGACCGGTGGCCCGTCCGCACCGATGGCGTCGACCAGTCGTTCGGTCAGGTCGACGCGACTCGCGACCATCTCGCGTTTGGCGGCGGTCGTCCACCGTTGCGCCACCGGCGAACCCGCCAGGTTCACCACGGCGTCGCAACCGCGCAGCGCCTCGTCGCCCAGGGGGGTGCGCCCGTCCCAGACCACGTGCGTGCGCCCCGGGCCGGCCGTCGCCGGACGACGCGCGATCGTGACCACGTGATCACCGCGGCCGCGCAGCACCTCGCAGAGGACGCCACCGAGAAGACCCGAGGCCCCGACGACCGCGATCCTCATCCGGCGTCGCCGTCGTCGTGCTCCCCCGCACCGGTCTCACCGGGTCCGTGGATCTCCTCGTCCAGGAGGTGCAGCAGCGCGGCGCCGTCGATGCCCGGTGGGGCGGCCGACCACGCCATGGAGAGGGGGACCATCGCCTGGTTGGCCATCCACACGCGAAGTCGCCCGACGGCGGCCGCCGTCTCGGCGACGTCCACGTCGGCCAGCACGATCACGAGCGTCCGCGGACCGATCCGCCACATGCGATCGGACGTCCGCACGACCCTGGCGAGGTCCTGGGCCAGACGCTCGACGAAGAGCGACCGCCCCGCGCGCGTGATCTCGAGCATCACCAGTGCGATCGAGCGACGTCGCCGGAGGGCGTCGGCGAGGATCCCGTCGAGGACCCCCGTGAACACCGACCGGTCGGTGAGCTGGGTCACGGGGGGTGCCGTCGGCAGCAGGTCGTCACGTCCTGCATGGCGTCGCGGCGGTGTCGGCTGTGCGTCGGCGTCGATCGGCGGTTCCTCGGGCTGGCCGCGGAAGTCTGCCAGGTCACGCCGCGGCCGCCCGGGCCGTCCACCGGGAACCGGGGCGCTCACGACGGCGTGAGCGCCACCAGGAGGCCGCCGTCGTCGTCGTAGCCGGGGAACACGTCCAGCGTCGCCGCGCGGGATTCGGCCAGGCCGTTCGGCCGGAAGGTGCACGACACCCCCAGGGCGCGCACGCCCCACTCGAGGCACCGTGCGATGGGGTCGTCCCCGGTGAACACGAGCCCCAGGCGGGTCCGCACGTCGACGCCCAGCATGTCGACGTCACGGAACCCGGTCACCGCAGCCGACCCGCGGCCACCGGCCAGGATGGCGCCCGAACGGTCGCAGGCGATGAGCGCGGTCTTGGGTCCCGGGTAATAGTCGTCCAGGAGTTCGAAGAGGAAGCCGAAGCCGCAGACCGCGCAGCCGCGCGGCTGGTGCCCCACGTGGCGGTCGCCGGCCGTCCGTCGACCACAGCCGGGGCAGATGAACAGAGGCACGTCCCCAACGATAGCGAGGGTCGTGGCGGCGACGACCGCACCCGGGCGCCGGCGGCCCGATGTGGCGTCCAGACGGGGCTCAAGGAACACACGGCGGCTGCCGATGTCATGAGCACGAACGACCGCTACGGATGGCGGTTGTCGGCACATCAAGGACGACAACTTAATCATGAACGATCGCCACGGATGGCGCTCGTCCCGGATGGTCAAGCACGGATTGCTTGTGACCGTCGCGGGTGCGCTCAGCATCGCCTGGGCCGGTTCTGCACCGGCGCAAACCTCAAAGATCACCCCGCAGCTGGCGAGCCAGCTGGCGGCGACGCCCGCCGGCGCCCAGGTGCCGGCCATCATCACCCTCGACCGTCAGGTCGAGACCGACGGCACGCAGGTCGCCTCCGCCACGCTCATCCGGCGGCTTCGGGCCACCGCGGCCACCACCCAGCGTGAGGTCGTCGCCGAGCTGGACGGTCCGTCCACGCGCTTCTGGCTGGTCAACGCGATCGCCACCCGCGTGTCGGCGGACGAGGCGGCCGACCTGGCGGCCAACCCGGCCGTCCGGCAGGTCGATGTGGACCTGCCGGTCACCGTCACCGCCGACGGCGCGCAGTCGGGCAGCGCCCTCAACGGCTGGGGCGTCACGGCGGTCCGGGCGCAGGGCGCCTGGAGCTCGTACGCGGCCACGGGTCGCGGCGTGCGGATCGGCAGCATCGACACCGGCGTCGACACCTCGAGCGCGCAGGTCGCCTCGAGCGTCGTGGCGTGGAAGGACTTCGTCGCCGGCGCCGCCGCCCCGTACGACGACAACGGCCACGGGACCCACACCATCGGCACGATGGCCGGCCGGAACACCGACGGGATCACCATCGGTGTCGCCCCCGACGCCGATGTCGTGGTCGCCAAGGCGATGAACGCGCAGGGCGTGTCCACGGCCTCCACGCTGCTGGCCGCCGCGCAGTGGATGACCGACCCGGACGGCAACCCCGCCACCGCCGACTTCCCCACCGTCATCAACAACTCCTGGACCACCGCGTCGGACCCGCACAACGAGTGGTTTCGCCCCATGGTCCAGACCTGGGTCGCGATGGGCATCACCCCGGTCTTCGCCGCCGGCAACAACGGCGGAGCGGTCGGCAGCCCGTCCAGCTACCCCGAGGTCATCACCGTCGGCGCCACCGACCAGGCGAACGCCGTCTGGAACCTGTCGAGCCGCGGTGTGTCCACATGGACGGTCAACGGGATGGCGGTGACCGTGGGCAAGCCCGACGTGGTCGCCCCCGGCGTCGCCGTGACGAGCGTCGTCCCCGGTGGCTACGCGCCCTACAGCGGGACCTCGATGGCCGCCCCGCACGTCGCCGGTGCGATCGCACTCATGAAGCAGGCCCGTCCGGGCCTCACCACCGAGGAGATCCGCTCGATCCTCCGGTCGACCGCGACCGACGTCGACGCACCCGGCGTCGACCTGGCCTCGGGTGCCGGTCTCATCAACGCGCACGCCGCGGTCGCCCGGACCGGCGCCCCGGCCGTGCAGGCCGCACCGCGCGCCGCGGAGCCCGCGCCGCAGAGCGCACCCGCCGATGTCGCCACCGCCCCCGGTGTCGTCGATGCACCCAACACCATCCACAGCGTCTCGGTCGTCCGTCAGGGCAGCCGGTACGTGGTCCGCGGCCGCGTCACCCGCACCGCCAAGATCACGTTCCGCGCCGTCTCCACCACCGGCCGCGACACCATCACCCGTCGGACCACGAGCGGCGGCACCTTCCGGATGATCGTGCCGGCCCGCCGGAGCGGCACCTACAACCTCACCCTCACGGCCACCGCCGCCGGACGGCGCGCCGAGACCATCCAGACCCGGCCGGCCGCCGGCAGGACGCCGGTGATGCGCACGCTCAACGTCACCACCAACGCCCGCACGGGCCTCGTCGTGCGCGGCACGGTCGGCACGCGCGCCACGGTCACCGCCCGCACCGGTGCGAAGACGGCGCGTGCGAAGACCCGCAAGAGCTTCCGCATGACGGTGCCGACGGCCCACAACGGGTACCGCGTCACCATGCAGTTCACGCGGTAGACGCCCGCCGGACGTCGTGCGCAGGAGGTGACGGGACCCGGCGCCGGTCCCGTCACCTCCACCCATCGCGGCGTCATCCCGCCGGCCGCACCGCCGTCCGCCAGGGCAGACGACCGGGTTCGGGTGTCCCCGGAAGCTCCCAGCGCCAGACCGGCAGGCCCGTGGGTGCGTCCTGCATCCGCTGGATCGATGCGACGAACTCCGGCAGACCGCCGGGTGCGTCGAGCGTCAGCGGGAACATGGGCTCCCCGGCGAAGGCGATGACCCGGCCGGCTCCCACGGTGCGCACCATCACGGCCGGGCTGCCGTCCGGGTTGACGCCGATGACCCGGGCGTCCGGCGGAGGGGATACGAACTTGCCACCGGGGACGGCCGCGATGGAGAGCGGCCGGGCGGGCAGGCCCGCTCCGAGCGCGTCCTGCGCGATGGTGATCGGGCCGGTCGCCGGGGCGATCTCGGTGCCCAGGAGTGCCGCCCTGATGTCGGGCACGAGCTCGTTGCGGGGTGTGCGGATGGGGCCCAGACGGTCGGTCAGCACGAGGGTGCCGCCGGCGCGCACCCACGCGACGAGCGCGTCGGCGAAGGCGCGGTCGATCACGTCGGTGCGCGACAGGTAGACGGTCCTGGCGCGCGCGAGGCGGCTGGGATCGGCGACCAGACGGGTGTCGGTGTCGAACACGAACGACGAGCCCACGAGCTCACCCAGCACCGAGTACGTGGTGTACATGGCGTTGGCCTGCGTGCGGGGGCGCACGGCGAACGACTCGCCGGGCCTGCCCTGCGCCTCACTCGCGGTGTTGTAGACGACGACCGTCGCCGGGTCGTTGGGCATGTCCGGCACGCGGGCGGTCTGCATGGCGTTCGCGACCTTCATCATCTCCGCGTAGACCGCCGGTTCCTTGATGCGCGGGTTGGTCTCGGAGTAGAGCGTGATGTCGGTGGCCCCGGCCCGCAGCGCCTGTGACGTCCAGGTCCAGAGGTCGGCCGGCTTCACCGTGTAGCCCTGGTACGGGAACGCCTGCACGATCGTGCGGACACGCTTGCCGGTCAGGTCGGCCATGAGCTTCGAGCCGAAGCCCGGGTTGTAGCGGCCCCGCCCCGGGTTGACCGCCTCGTCGTACGAAACGTACGGGTCGAGCTCGACCACGTCGGCGAACTCCGCCAGGCGCGTGTAGTCCCACGGGATGAACCCGTCGATGAACGCGTAGTCGTTGGGGCTCACCACGGCCGTGGGGTCGAGCTGGCGGATCAGGTCCACCTGGCCCTTGCGCATGGTGAAGAAGCGGTCGCCGCTCCAGCGGTTCCACGCCACCCATTTGAGTCCCTCGTACGGGTGCTCGGTCGTGTCGGCGCGCGAGCTGGGGGGCACCACGCCCTGGGTGCGGATGATGTCGGCGCGCATCGACCGCCACAGCTTCGAGCGCTCGGCCGGCCCCGCCGGCGGGAAGAGCATGGGCTCGTCGATGCCGTTGTAGTAGTTCTTGTACGGCAGGTTGCGGTACTTCGGGACGATCCGGCGGATCTCGGCCTTCGCGGCGCGGTCCCAGCCGGGGCTGATCATCAGGTACCGACGCGCGGGGATGCCGTTCTTGATGTTCCAGGCGGTGTGCCACTTCTTGTCGCGCGCGAGCTGCGCCACCCGCAGGTCCGGGTTGACGTCCCACCTCATGCCGAAGGTCTGGTGCAGGCGCAGGAAGTTGCGCGGGTTGAACCAGCCGCGGATCGGCTCGGTCGGGTGGAGCGGCAGGTCGAAGGGCAGTGCGGCGCCGCCCGAGTACCACATGCCGTTGGCACCGGCGGTCTCGAGGACCCCGTTCATGATCCGCGTCCACTGGGCCGCGGTGTACGGGTTCTTCTTGAGCGACCACCCGGGGACCAGCTTGATCCGCAGGTCGTGTCCCCAGGTGAACGTGTCACCGGCGGGCCGGTCGGCGAGGGCGGTGGCGGGGCCGACCAGAAGGCCGGCGCCGACCACGATGGCGGTCAGGCGTGTGCGCATGGAGCGGGATTCTGCCCGTGACCACGGACGGGTGCCGCGTGGACGGGTGAGGGACGTCACATCCGCCGTCCCGGTGCGCGTGGAATTCAGGCCGGCGACGGGCGCAGTGTGCCGTCGGCATCGACCGCGTCGATGGTGGTGCGGATGTCGTCGATCATCGGATCGAAGAGCTCGTCGCGGTATGCGGGGTCGGTGGCCGAGGCCACCAGGAAGCTGAGCATCGCGAACGCCGCCATGAACACCGACGTGTCGAACGCGTTGCGGCTGAAGCCGGTGTCGATCCCGAGGAACCGCAGGGGCTCGGGCCGCGCCTCGATCCAGGACTGCACCGTGGCGTCGGGGATCGCCACCGACGCCAGGACGAGCAGCACCGCCGACACCGCCGCAAGGAAGAGGAGTCCCTGGATCAGCTGCGTCGCCGCGATCTTCACGTACGTGTTGATGGTCTGCGCCCGGTTGAGACGGACGAGCGGGCCGTCACCGCCCCGGGCCTGCCCGTCGCCCCGCCGGCGCTCGTGGACCAGCTCGGAGCGTGCGGTGCCCAGCGTGGTGAAGAGCGCGATCGCCATGATGAGCCCCACGGTTTGCACAAGCCGCGTGCCCCGAAGGCCCGCGGTGATCTGCCACGCCTCGGCCGACAGCAGACCGAACACGACGATCATCATGAACACCGGGATCACCCGCGTGGCGATCGACGCCAGCGTCTCGAGCTCACGGAGCGCGGCCCGCCCCGCCCACGCGAGGATGGCGAAGAGGCCCGACCAGACGCCCAGCACGACCGCCAGGACGACCAGCGTCGACCAGATGAAGAAGTGCCCCTGCGTGAGGTGCTCGTTCTCCCGAAGCTCGGCGGCGAGCCCGGTGTAGGCGCCCAGCATGACGATCAGGGCGAACGACGTGCGAAAGCCACCCGACAGGCGGGTCAGCACGTAGCGACAGGCGAGCGTGAGCGCGACGGGCACGCTCACGACGAGGACGACCAGGAGCACCGTGACGATGCGGGCGGCGTCGGCGTCGGTCTCGGCGCCGCTGAGCGCGAACGACGCCCAGCCCAGGGCGATCGCGTAGACGACGACGGCGGCCGCGATCCAGCGCCAATGGATCCTGCGGGGTCGCAGGTCGGCCCGGCGCGGGCGCCGGTCGCTTCGCAGGAGCAGCACGAACCAGGCCACCAGGGCCAGTGCGATCGCGATCAACAGGACGATGAGCCCCTCGGAGGTGTCGCGCGCCATGCCGCCCCCGGACCTGGCGGACGCATCGCCGGATCGCGTGAGGTCGGCCCCATCGAACAGGCGCACCGCCTGCAGCGACCACAGCACCAGCGTCGTGACGAAGACCATGGGCGGCGCCAGACGACCGATGAGGCCCTCGTGCCAGCGACGCACGGGCACGAACATGGGGAGTCCGCGCCGGCGGAGCTCCTCGTCGTCGGCCCTGACCTCGTCCTCGGGGATCACGTCATCGAGTTCGGCGGCGGTGGGGGCGCCCCTGCCCGGCGGGCCGCCACCGTGACGCACCCGGTATCGGGAACCGGGGCCCCCACCCACGGGAACGCCCTACGTCGCCGAGGCGTCCCCCACCCGCAGGGTGTCGGCCCGCAGTCCCAGCCGCAGCGTCTCCAGCGAGATGACCTCGTCGGGCGGGATGTTCCCCAGGTTGACGTTGGGTCCGAACTGGCGGATGAACCAGACCTGTTGGGTCTTCTGCGGCGCCTCGAACAGCAGGTCGTCGGGGCGCACGTTGTGGACGATCTCGTCGACGAGCCCCTGACGGACCTCGCCGTTGGGCCGGTAGATGCCGGCGGTGCCGCTCTCCCGGGCCTCGGTGATCACCTTCCAGGAGCCGGCCTCCAGCTCCGCCTTCACGTCCTCCACCCAGCGGAAGGGCGCGATGATGACGGTGTCGTCCTTGGACCCGACCTCCGAGAGCACGGTGAAGTCCGTCGCGAGCGAGCGGATGAGCTCGAGCTTCTCGTCGTGCGGGATGTCGATCTTGCCGTCGGACACCTCGACGTGGGTGAGGCCGAGCTCGGACACCCAGGAGCGGTACTCGTCCACCTTTCCCTGGGCGATCGCGGCCTCCAGCAGGGTGCCGCCGAGGACGACCGGGAGCCCCAGGTCACGGTACGCGTCCAGCTTGGCGCGCAGGTTGGTGGTGACGTAGCTGGTGCCCCATCCGAGCTTGACGATGTCGACGTAGTCGCCGCAGGTCGCGTACCACTCCTCGATCTGCGACACGGTCTGTCCCTTGTCGATCACGTGAGTCAGCCCGGTCTGGCGCGGCTTGGCCGGACGCTCGGGCAGGGACAGGAACGACGGCGTGCTCATGCGGGTCCTCCTCGCGGGTGGTCGGTGGTGAGGGCGTTGCCGGCCGCGGGTGGGCGGCGATCCGCCGTCGTCGCGGGCCCGCGCACGTGACGTACCTGGCACCGGGCGTGCGCAGACGCGGGCGCTCCGAGAACGGAACCGCTCATCGGGTGGCCTCTCCCGCCGTGCGACCGGCGCGGCGGCCGAACACCACGGTGTCCAGCAGCGAGTTGCCCATCAGGCGGTTGGTGCCGTGCACGCCGCCGGTGATCTCGCCGGCCGCGTGGATGCCCGGCACGGTCGTCCGTCCGTCGGTATCGATCACGATCCCTCCGTTGCGGTAGTGGAGGACCGGGTAGACGAGCACCCGCTCCCTGGTGATGTCGATGCCCGCCCGTTCGTAGCGACGGCTGACGTAGGCGAGGCGCTCACGCGTAAAGCCGGTGCCGTTCTCACGGTCGATGACGGTGGTGTCCAACCAGACGCCCGGCGATCCGTCGGGGGCGGTGACGCCCCGGCCGTCCTCGACGGCGTCGATGATCCCCTGCGCCACCACGTCGCGCGGCGCGAGCTCGTCGACGAAGCGCTCGCCGTCGGCGTCGTGCAGCGTTGCCCCGTATGCGCGGGTGGTCTCGGGCAGTGCGTACCCGGCGAGGGCCTCCGGCCAGACCGATCCGGTCGGGTGTCGCTGCCACGAGTCGAGGTGGACGGTCTCGGCACCCAGGTCCATCGCGATGCGGAGGACCTCCGGCGTGGCGTCGGGGTGGTTGGTGCTGCCGATGCCCAGTCGCGCGGCCTCACCGGCCAGGCCGCCACCCGCCGCCAGCACCACCTGCGCGGCGGTGACGTGGACGCGCTCGCCGTCGCGTTCCAGCACCGCGCGCCAGCGGTCGCCGGTGGGCTCCAGGGCCACCAGGCCCGTCGACTCACGCACGTCGACGCCCGCCGCGCGCACGGCGCCGCGCAGGGCCTTGACCATCTCGGCGCCGGTGCGTTCCCCGGCCTGCAGCAGACGCGGCACCCGGGCGCCGCCGCACCGGATAACGCGCAGTCGCCCGTCGTCGCGGGTGAAGCCCACACCCAGTTCCGCCAGCCACGCGATGGCCTCCGGGCCGGCGTCCACGAGCGTGCGCACCAGCTCGGGTCGTGCGTCCTCGTGGCCGGCGGCGAACGTGTCCTCAAAGTGCGCCACCGTGGTGTCGCCATCGCCCATCGCCGCCTGGATGCCGCCCTGGGCCCGGCCGGTGTTGGACGCGCCCAGCGCCGACTTGGTCACGACGGTGACCGTGGCGCCGGTCTCGGCCGCCGCGACGGCGGCGCTCATCCCCGCGCCCCCGCTTCCGACGACGAGGACATCGGTGGTCGACTCCTGCCTCACACCCCCCACCTTAGCGATAACGCCCATAACGAACGGTTATGCACGGTCCGCCGCGTCACGTGCGAACGTGAGGAAGGCCTCGCTCACCCGGGACGGCGTGCGGCCGGTGGCGCGGACGACCGAGAAGTCGCGCGCCATGTCGGGTCCGTCGAGCGCCACGGCGTGCAGCCGCCCGTCGGCCACCTCGGCCTCCACCGACCGTCGCGAGATGACGGTGATGCCGTCACCGCGCAGCACGGCCGCCTTGACCGACTGCTGCAGGCCCAGCTCCATGTCGACCCGCAGGTCCTGGGGACGCCGACCGGCGGCCCGCAGGGCGGCCTCCAGCACGTCGCGCACGCCGGAGCCGCGCTGCTGGAGGATGAGGGGATGCTCGGCGAGCGTGATCGCGTCGATCCGCTCACGTCCCGCCAGCGCATGGTCCGGGGGGACGATCACCACCAGGTCGTCGTGCAGGAACGGGGTGAACTCGAGGCCCCGGTGGTGGCGGTCCGAGCCGACGATGCCGAACTCCAGCTCGCCGGCCAGCACCTGTTCGCAGATGGTGCGGGTGTCGCTCACCACGAGGCTCACCGCCACGTCGGGATGCGCGGCGCGAAAGTCGGCCAGAAGCGGTGGCAGGAGCACCTCGCCCGGGCCGGTCGAGCTGCCGAGCTCCAGACGCCCGCCGATGCGCCCGCCGGCCTCGCCCAGCTCGCGCTCGAGTTCGGCCTCCAGCTCGATCATCCGCCGGGCGTGGTGCTCGACCACGCGTCCGGCCTCGGTCACCGCCACCCCACGGCCGCTTCGATCGAGCAGGCGTTCGCCGAAGCGCTCCTCCAGGGAGCGGATCTGGGCCGAGACCGCGGGCTGCGAGATGCCGAGGGCCTCCGCCGCGCCCGAGAACGAGCCGCGGTCGATGACCGCGCAGAGGGTGGTGAGCTGCCGGAGATCCACGGCCGTGACGATACGCGTGATGCCGGGCGCCGCATCACGGGTCCGTTGGACCGCCGTCGGCGAGCGCGTCGCCCGTGCGGGGACCTCGCCGTGCCCATCACGTGCGGGCGACGCGCGACGTCAGGCCTTCCGCGACGTCTTCCCCTTGCCGGACTTCCCGGCCTTCGCCGACTTCCCTGACTTCGCGGACTTGCCGACCTTCGCGGACTTCCTGGCCTTCGCCGTCGTCGACGCCCGCTCGGCCGACGCCGCCTCGTCCGGGGCGACCACCTCGACCGTCTCCTCGCCGATCGGCCGACCGCAGCACGGGCACGTGCCGTCCATGCCCGCACAGGTCATCTCGGGCATGAGGACCGGCCCCACCCCGGCGACCGCATTGGCGCGCGCCATCGCCACCAGCTCGTCCCGCGCGGTCACGACGTCGACGCCGCGGCCCGATGCGCGGGCGGCGATCATTCCGGCCACGAGCGGCGTCGCGAACGACGTGCCCGACCATCGCGCCACGCCGTTTCGGAAGTTGCGGACCCGACCCCTCCCCGGCGATTCGCTGCACCGGTACCTGCCGGTCGCGTAGGCGTTGACGAAGTCCACACCGGGTGCCGACAGCTGCACCCACGCACCGAAGTTCGAGAAGTCCGCCCGGGCCCCGCCCGCCGGGTCGGTCGCCCCCACCGAGAGCGTCCACGGCCAGGCGGCCGGGTAGAAGCGCCGGTCGTCGCCGTTGTTGCCGGCCGATGCCACCACCACGATCTCGGGGTGGTCCCGCAGGGTCGCCTCGTACCACGCGTCGAGCGCCAGCATGCCGGCGTCACCGTAGGTGTTGGTGCCCGCCGACAGGCTGATGACATCGGCGCCCCACCTGACCGCCTCGTCCAGCTTCTCGACCATGTCGGACTCACGCCACTCCCCCACCCGTGTGTCACGTGTGAGGCCCACCCACACGTCGGCGTCCGGAGCCATGGCGCGGATCACGCCGGCGATGAAGGTGCCGTGCCCCACGTACGGGCCGATCTCGGGGCGGGCCATCGGCCCCTCCGAGTCACCGGTCACGCCGGCCAACCATGCGTGCGCGGTCTCGGCGTCGTCCAGGAGCCCCGTGTCGATCACCGCGACCCGGACCCCGGCGCCCCGGCAGGTGTCGTGCGACGAGACGGGTGGGACCGGCGTCTTCGACCGCACGACGGCCGGTTCGGTGGCGGGACACCGCGTGGGCGGGGTGATGCCGACGAAGTGATCGGGTGCGGCCACACGTGTGCCGAACGCCCGCTCGACCTCCCGCAGCGCATCCAGCGTCGACACGCCCTCGGGCAGCCGCAGCGCCGTCACGCCCCGGGTGAGGCCCCGGTGGACCTCGGCGCGCAGCAGTCCGGCGGTACCTTCGATGTACTCGTCGCGCACCAGAAGGTACCCCTGCGCGAAGATGCACCCCAGCGGCTGGTCGGGGTTCTCGAACCAGTCGGGCGGGTCGACCCCCAGCTCCGGGATGGCCTCGCGGATGAGTTCCATCTGCTCGATGAGGCGCCGGTTGGGTGACGGGTCCGAGTCCTGAACGGCCATCGCTGGTCCTCTCGCAGGGGGTCGTACGGATTGCTACCAGCTGGTGCGATCCGCCACCACCTTTCGGTACCGTCGTCACACGCGCTCCACTAGCCTCGGCACGTGGGAGATCCCCTGCCCGACGCGGGACCGCACGGCGAGGAGCTCATCGGGCTCGCGCTCTCCCGGCCCGTGGACGCGGAGCGACGGGCCCGCGCGCTGCTTGGCCGGCGGCACGATCCGCTCACCGCCTCGTACGCCCACCACGCGCTGGGCATCGTGCTGCGCGACGGCGGCCACACGGGGGCCGCCATCCGCGCGTTCCGGGCATCCGTGCGCGCCGCGGCCGTCGCCGGCGACGCGGCACGCGGCCACGACGCACTGGCGAGCCTCGGCACAGCCCTCAACCTGTCCGGACGCAATCGCGAGGCGCTGGCGGCCCTGGACGCCGCGGCCGCCGGCGCCCGCGGGGTTGCCCGGGCGCGGATCCGGGTCAGGCGCGCCGTCGTGCGCTGGAGCGTCGGGCAGAACGCGGCCGCGATCACCGACCTGACCGACGCCATCCGAACGCTCACCCGGTCGCGCGACGTCGTCTGGGAGGCGCGCGCCCGCCTCAACCGGGCGATGGTCCACGTCACCACCGGGCGGGCGGACGCGACCGAACGCGACCTCGTCCGCGCCGAGGCGCTGTTCGCGGCGGCCGGCCAGGATCTGGAACACGCCCTCGTCCGCCACACCCGCGGCCTGGTCGCCGCCGCGCGGGGCGATCTGCCGGACGCGCTCGCCCGGCTGCACGAGGCACGTGAGGTCTACCGGACGATCGGCGCGACGGTGTTCGACCTCGCCGTCGACCTGTGCCACACGCTGCTTGACGCCGGTCTCGCGCGGGAGGCCTCGGACCTGATGGAGCACGAGCTCACCGTGGCCAGCACCCGTCGCGGTAACGCGGCGTGGCGGGCCGAGATGATGGTCGCGGCCGCACGTGCCGACATCGCGACGGGACGCCTCGAGCGCGGTCGTGCAAACGCGGATGAGGCGGCCCGACTTCTGCGGCGTCAGCGGCGGGCGGCCTGGGCCGACCGCGCCGAGGCGCTCGCGCTGCGGGCCACGGCGTCGGGCGACCCCACGCCGCGCATGTTGGCGCGGGCGCGTCGGCTCGCCGTCCGGCTGGGCGACGCGCACGCACCCGAGGCCGTCGAGGCGCACCTCACCGCGGCGACGCTCGCGCTCACACTGCGCCGTCCGGCGATCGCCGCCGATGAGTTCGCGCGTGCCGCGTCGGGCAGACGTCGCGCCGCCCCACTCCCGCAGAGCCTCGGCTGGTTGGCCGCCGCCCACCACCGGATTCTCGTCGGACGGACGGCATCGGCCATGGACGCCTGCGACCGCGGCCTGCGCGCGGTGGAGGAGCACCTGTTCACACTGGGCGCCGAGGAGCTGCGCGCATACGCCACCACCCACGGCACCGCGCTCGCCACGCTCGCGGTGCGCGAGCTGCTGCGAACCGACGACGCGATGGGCGCACTCGCCTGGATCGAGCGGTGGCGATCGATCGCGACCGCCGCCGTCGTCCCCGCACCCATCGACGATCCAGCGCTCCTTCGCGACATGACCGCGCTGCGACGCGTCGCATCGCTGATCGACGCCGCGACGGCGGCCCGTGAACGCGTCCCCGTCGCCCTGATGCGCGACCGGGCGCGCCTGGAGCGCGCCGTCCGCGATCGCAGCCGCACGCGCGCGGGCGGCACACCCCCCGAGCGCGCGACCGACGATCTGGCCGCCGTCGTGGAGGCGCTCGGTGAACGCGCGCTGGTCGAGATCGCGGTGATCGACGACGAGCTCGTCGCGATCGTCCTCGCGGGCGGCGACGCAACCGCGCATACGATCGGCCCGGTGGGACCGGCGGTCGACGAGGCGGCCCGCGCCCTGTTCACCGTTCGCGGCGCCGCGGCGCGACGCGCCTCCGCGGCCGGTGCGGCGCTCCTGGAGGCGGCGGGCACCGCGCTCGCGGACCGTGTGCTCGGCCCCGATGTGACCGCGCGCATCGGCGACCAGCCGACGCTCATCGTCCCACCGGCCGCGCTGGCCGGTGTGCCCTGGGGCATGATCCCGGCGCTCGCCGACCGTCCGACCACCGTCGCCCACTCCGCCGCGGCCTGGCGTGACGCCCACGTCCGGCGACCGACCGCCGCCCCGGCTGCGGAGGTGACGCTGGTGACCGGTCCCGGTCTGCGATCCGGCGGTCGCGAGGTCGAGGCGCTCCACGCGGACCACCCCCAGGCGACGTGTCTGACCGGCGACGGAGCGACCGTCGACGCCGTCCTCGCCGCACTGGACGGCGCACCGCTGGGTCACGTGGCCGCACACGGGACCTTCCGCGCCGACGCCCCGCTCTTCTCGTCGCTGCGCCTGGCGGACGGTCCGCTGACGGCCCACGACCTGCGCCGCCTGCGCCGCGCGCCGCACCGCCTCGTGCTCTCCAGCTGCGATTCGGGTGCCGGGTCGGCGGCGGGCAGCGACGGGGTGCTCGGCTTCGCGGCGGCGCTCCTCGGCATGGGGACCGCGGGTCTCGTGGCGGCCCTGACGGCGGTGGACGACGAGGCCACCGTGCCGTTCGCACTGGCGCTCCACGAACGTCTCCTGGCCGAGGACGACCTGGACGCCGCGGTCGTCGCGGGTCGGGCGGCACTCGACGAGGACGATCCCGTCGCCCGGGCGACCGGCGCGGCGTTCGTCGCGTACGGGGCCTGATCCACCGGGACGGCGGGGGCGTAGGATCACCCGCGTGACGCCGTCTCCCGTCAGCCCACTGGTCGAGGCCGCGTCCTCGGGAAGCCAGGACGCGTGGGACGAGATCGTCCAGCGGTTCGAACGTCTCGTGTGGTCGACCATCCGCGGGTTCCGCCTGGACGCCGCCACCTCGGCGGACATCGCGCAGACCACCTGGCTGCGCCTGGTGGAGAACCTGGACCGCATCGGCGACCCGGAGCGCATCGGCGCCTGGCTGGCCACGACGGCACGACGGGAGTCCATCCGCGTGGCGCGCGACCTCGGCCGCAGCGTCCCGATCGGCGACGAGGAGGTGCTCGAGTCCCTGGCCCCGCACGATGCGCTCGACATCGACGCGTCGCTTCTGCGCGACGAGCGCGACTCGGCCCTGTGGCGGGCCTTCGCCCGTATCTCCGAACGCTGCCGGCGACTGCTGCGCCTGCTCACGGCCGACCCCGCGCTCGCGTACGAGGATGTGAGCGCCGCCATGGACATGCCGGTCGGCAGCATCGGCCCCACCCGGCAGCGCTGCCTGGCGCGCCTGCGCGACGAGCTGGCGGTGGAGGGGATCACCGAATGACCGGCCGCATGTATCAGCGCCGCGCCGCGCGGCTCTCATCAGTCGAGGTGCGGCAACCGCAGCCGCACGAACCCGACGGAGGCCGAGGATGGTGCCGATGAACGACGAGCGACTTGCGGCGGAACTGGGTGAGCTGATCGCCCGGATCGATCCCGTGCCGCAGGACGTGACGCTGGCGGCCCGAAGCGCGCTCGCGTGGCATGGCATTGACGCCGAGCTGGCCGAGCTCCTGGAGCAGGAGGACGCTCTCGCCATCCGGTCCGACGACGGCTGGCGGCTCCTCGTCTTCCAGGCGTCCGGCGGGCGTGCCGTCGAACTCGAGATCGACCGGCCGACGGGGTCGACGCGGAACATCATGGGACAGGTCATCCCGCCCCAGGCGGTCCCGGTGGAGGCGCGGACGCCCGATGTCACGCTCGCGACGACCGCGGACGCCATCGGCCGGTTTCGGATCCACGACGTGCCGGCGGGTCCGGTGAACGTCCGGGTGACGTACCCCGACGCCCCGGTCGACACCGGCTGGGTGACCCTGTGATGCGCTGACCCCCCGGCGACGGGACGATGCACCGATCGGCGGTGTGCGCGACGGCCGGCGCGATCCCCGGTCGCGGGGCCGCATGCACGACGCACAACGGTCGGACGACGTGCGATCATCGGGCGATGGCAGACACCCAGGCCAGCGCACCGACGACCGGCGGGATCGCACCCGACCGCGAAACGCGGCTGATCGAGGTGCGCGAGCGCATCACCGCGGGCGAGCGGTTCCGCGGTCCGGTGGCGGCGGCGTTCTACAACGCGGCCCACTCGGTCGACCCGACCGCCACCGAGGACACGATCGCCCCGCTCCAGGGGAACGGGCAGGCGCACCTGTACCGCAGCCTCCTGGCGTGGGCGTCGATCATGCCGGGCGAGCGGGTGATCGACATCGGATGCGGGTCGGGGGGCGCGACCCGCGCGGCGGCGGAGATCGTGGGACCGACCGGCATGGTCGTGGGGATCGACTCCTGCACACGGTGCGTGGAGGTGGCGCGGCAGCGCACACCGGACGACCTGCCGATCGCCTACCTCAACGTGGCGGCCGAGCGGATGCTGGACGTCGAGGACAAGGGCTTCGACTGCGCGGTCGCGAGCCTCTCCCTGGAGGAGTTCCAGGACCTGCCCGCCGCGCTCACCGAGATCCGGCGGGTGCTGCGCCCGGGCGGACGGTTCATCGCGAGCGTCACCGCCTTCGATCGCCTGCGTCCGGTGGACGCGGCGTTCATGGGCGCGGTCATCGCCGTCATCACGCGACACAACCCCGCGGCGCTCTCCGGTCGGGCGACGCGCGCCTCGATCCCCATGGAGCCCGAGGACTCCCACGCGTTCCAGGAGGCCGGCTTCCTTCGGCCCGAGGAGCGCGACGTGCAGTTCGCGATCCCGATGGACGACATCGACGCGGCGTGGTCGGTGTTCGGACGCACGCACATCGCCTACCTGCTGGACGAGGCCGGACGCGAGGACCTGCGTCAATCGATCGCGCGGCGCCTGCCGCACACGGTCTACCTGCCGATCCGCTTCCTGCGCTCGCGTCGACCGGGCTGAGACGGGCGGATGCGGGACGCCGGGGCGGCGTCCCGCATGCCCGGAGGACTACCTGCCCTCGCCCGGAGCGCCGGGGTCCTTGACGGCCTCGAACGCGGCCTTCGCCTTGTCGGTGACGCTCCCCTCACCGGTGATGATGTCCTTGACCTCCTTGGCGTCGGTCTTCAGCGACTCGGCGTCGCGGTCGCCGATGAGGTCCTTGGCCTTGTTGACGAGATCGTCGATGCCCACGGATGACACTCCTTGATCGATTTCTGTGACGTCGGCCACAGCCGACGGAATGGTGACACAGCCGGCCGCGTCGGCGACCCGGACGTTCACCGGTCGGACGCACGTTCCGTGCGCGAGATCGCGCGGTCACGGCAGCGGGACGGATCGCGCTTCGGACGGAAGCGCGATCCACGCGAGCGATTCGGCCCCGCTCAGGCCTGCTGCGGCACCGGCACCGGCTCACCCGCCAGCTGCGGGTCACCGCGGCGGGCCTGTCCGGCCTCCAGCATCAGCTTGAAGTCGTGCGGACTCGATGCGGCGCGCACGGCCTCGTCGACCGTGATGCGCCCCTCGGTCACGTGGCCGAACAGCGACTGGTCGAAGGTCTGCATGCCGTAGTACTCACCGTCCCGGATGACCTCGGAGAGGTTTCCGGTCTGCTCCGGGTCGAGGATGAAGTCGCGGGCGCGGCCGGTCATGACCATGACCTCACAGGCCGGCACGCGGCCCGCCCCGTTCTGGGTCTTGACCAGACGCTGCGAGATGACGCCCTTGAGCGTTCCGGCGAGCATGGCGCGCACCTGCATCTGCTGGTGCAGGGGGAAGAAGCCGATGGCGCGGTTGACGGTCTCGGTGGCGTCCAGGGTGTGGAGGGTCGAGAAGACGAGGTGGCCGGTCTCCGCCGCGTTCAGCGCCGTCTCCATGGTCACCAGGTCGCGGATCTCACCCACGAGGATGATGTCGGGGTCCTGACGCATGACGCGGCGCATGGCGTCGGCGAACGACCCGGTGTCGATGCCCACCTCGCGCTGGTTGATGATCGACAGCCGGTCGTTGTGGAGGATCTCGATCGGGTCCTCCACCGTCACGATGTGCTTCTTGTTGGTGCGGTTGATGTGGTCGATCATCGCGCCGAGGGTGGTGCTCTTGCCGGAACCGGTGGTGCCGGTCACGAGCACGATCCCACGCTCCTCCTCGGCCAGCTGCTGCACCGCCGGCGGCAGGTTGAGCTCGTGCAGCTCGGGCACCTTGAAGGGGACGGCGCGCATGACGAGCGACACCGATCCGCGCTGCTTGAACGCGTTGACGCGGAAGCGGCCCACACCGTCGCGGGCGTGCGAGAAGTCGGCGCCGCCGGTCTCCTCGAACTCCTGCAGCTTGTCCGGGTACTTGTCGAGCATCTCCTTGAGGAACCGCTCCGTGTCCTCGGACTTGAGCGGCGGCGCCTTGGGGATGCGCTCGAGCGATCCGTGCAGGCGGAGCGCGGGCGGTGCGGGCACCTTGAGGTGGATGTCGCTGGCGCCCTGGTCGATGGCGAAGCGGAGGATCCTGCCGAGGTCGATCATGCGGGGACTTCCATTGCTCGGGGAGACGTCATCGCCACCTCATCGGCACGTGGCGGCCGGAACTCAACGGCCTCTACCGGTCCTGTGCCCGCACCGCCCCGGGACATCCGACGTTGGCTTCCGGGGTCCCGGCGGTCAGGATGTGCGGATGACCGACGCCGCCCGGGGCGAGAGCCGCCCACGCTTCCAGATCAACCGCCGCGCACTCGTCGTGGCGACCGTGACGTGGGTGGTCCTCGTCGTCGCGGCCCTCGGCGTGGCCGCGCTCATGGACGATCCGCCGGCCGACGCGGCGTCGCCGGTGCCGGAGGGGCTCCCGCCGATCCAGCTCTACCTCAACCGGCCCCTCCCGGCGTCGGTGGCCAACAAGGGCACGCTGCAGGCCCAGCTGACCGAGGTGCGCCGGCTGGCCGAGACCGGGCGGACCGCGCAGGCATGGGTCGACTACGGCGTCTTCTCGCATCGTCTGCAGGCGCTGCAGGATGCGGCGCTCGCCTACCGCCGGGCGCTTTCGGTCGGGTCCGGCAGCGTGGAGGCGCAGGTCGGGCTCATCATGCTCGACGCCGCGTCCGACCAGGCCTCACTCGAACGTGCCGAGGCGGCGCTGGCGGACCTGCAGGTGGCCAACCCGCGCAACCAGGTCGTGGCGTTCAACCACGCGATGCTGGGCGTCTATCTGCGGGACCCGGCCATCTTCGAGCCGGCGTTCCGCACGGCGGCCGACATCGATCCCAAGAGCCCCCTGGGCGGCCAGGCGCAGGAGCTCCTGGCGGCGGCGAAGGGAACCGCCGCGCCCTGAGGCGAATCGGCCCGCATCTTCACCACCCCTGCATCGGCGGTTAACCCGCGCCTAAATCCGGGATGAGACGATTCTCTGCGACCGTGGCCACGTCTCGCATCGGGGCCCTCCCCAATCCGATCCGATCGAGGCGTCAAGGCGCGGCAGTCGACTGCCGATAGTCCCAATGGCCACCCGCGTGACCGCAGTCGACGAACCGACGCGGTACAATCGAACACCTGTTCTGTCGCTTCGGCGACACCCGAGTGAGGAATTGCATGAAGATCAAGGAACTGCTGACGACTCCCGAGCTGCGCAGCCTCGTCGCGCGTGGTCAGGAGTTCGGGTTCATGAGTATGACGCAGCTCGAGGAGACCCTCGAGTCCGCTGATCTGGACGCCCCTCCGGTCGCCAAGGTCGCCGAGGCCCTCGAGGACATGGGCGTCGAGATGGTGGAGCACGCCGAGGCCGAGGCCCGCATGGCGAAGCTCACCGAGGAGGCCGACCGGCCCCGCAAGCTCAACCTGCGCGCCGAGTCGACCACCGACTCGCTGCAGCTGTTCCTCAAGGACGTCGGCAAGGTGCCGCTTCTCACCGCCCGGCAGGAGGTGTCGCTCGCCAAGCGCATCGAGCTCGGCGACATGGACGCCAAGCGCCACATGGTCGAGGCCAACCTGCGCCTGGTCGTGTCGATCGCCAAGAACTACCGCAACCAGGGCCTGGGCTTCCTGGACCTGATTCAGGAGGGCACCATCGGCCTCGTCCGCGCGGCCGAGAAGTTCGACTACCGCAAGGGCTTCAAGTTCTCGACGTACGCGACCTGGTGGATCCGCCAGGCGGTGGCCCGCGCCATCGCCGACAAGGGCCGCACCATCCGGATGCCGGTGCACGTGGTCGAGAAGCTCAACAAGATCAACCGGGCCGAGCGCAAGCTGGTCTCGGAGCTGGGCCGCGAGCCCAGCAACGAGGAGATCTCGGCGGCCACCGAGCTCACCGTCCCGGAGATCGAGTCCATCAAGCGCAGCGCCCAGACCCCGGTGTCGCTCGAGCGGCCGGTGGGTGACGACGAGGAGTCGGAGTTCGGGCAGTTCATCGCCGACGACAAGTCGCCCTCGCCCGAGGAGGCCACCGACGCGCTGCTGCGTTCGGAGGCCCTGCGCGACGTGCTCAACACCCTCAGCTACCGTGAGCGCCGCGTCCTCGAGCTGCGCTACGGGCTGGGCGGCGAGCACCCCCGTACGCTGGACGAGGTGGGCCGCACCTTCAACGTCACCCGCGAGCGCATCCGCCAGATCGAGAACCAGTCGCTGCAGAAGCTGGCGTCGATGATGGAGGCGCAGGGGCTGCGCGAGGTCGCATAGCCGGCCACGCCGCGCGCGCACCGCATCCCCCCGCGTTCGGGCCCGCTTCGGTGGGCCCGAACACATTTCGGCGCCGCCGCAACCCGCGCCCGCGGTAGGGTGTCCCACATGGCATGGGACGAGGATGACGACGACTGGGGCAAGCCGCTTCCGGACGACCCCGAATCGGTGGCGCGCCGCGAGAAGGCGTCGCGCGAGATGCTCAACGCACGCGGCAGGGTGCTGTTCTGGGTCTCGCTGGTGCTCGGCGTGATGGTCATCCTGGTCGTGGTGCTCTGGATCACCGTGGGCTGACCCGGTTGAGGGTCGTGCCCCGATCTGTCATACTGGCGGGACGCCGCGGGGTGGAGCAGTCTGGTAGCTCGTCGGGCTCATAACCCGAAGGTCGCAGGTTCGAATCCTGCCCCCGCTACTCCGAAGGGCCCGTGCACACGGGCCCTTTTTCGTTCCCGGCAGCGGGTGCGGGCGGCCCCGTCACCCGCGTCACGGCCGGCGACCGTCCGGGACGTGTCGTGTGGCCATCATGACCGCGGTCCGGACATCCGATGAAGTGATGATGCCCACCCCCTCCACAGCCGGCCGCGACGCGCAGGAGACGCTCCGGCGAAGCCTCCTGATGTCGAACGTCCAGCGGGCGGGGATCGTCGGGATGGTCGTCGCGATGATCAGCTGCGTGCACTGGATCGGCTGGGCCCCGATGGTCGCCCTGGCCGCCGGCGTGGCGGCGTTCGTGGTGATGAAGCTCGACGCCGTGCGCAGGCGGCTGGGTGTCTGGTCGCTGGTCCTCGCATGGGGACTCGGGCAGGCGGCGACCTTCACCGCCGTCGTCGTCGCACGCGGCCCCACCGAGTACGTGGTGGGCATGCTCGCCATCCCCACCATCCTGGCGAGCGTCGTCTGGCCGCCCTTCTACGTGCGCATCGGCGCCGTGCTCACCGCGGTCCTGGTGGTCCTGGCCGGCGTGGTGACCGATGGCGCCGGCGTCCTGGAGCGCTATCCGGCGTTCCTCATCCCGGCCGTGATGATCGCGGCGGTCACCTGGCTCTCCATCTCCGCGCGTCAGGCGGAGGAGGACTCGCAGACGCAGCTCATGACCGATGCGCTCACCGGTCTTCCCAACCGGTTCGCCCTGGCCGCCGAGCGGCGGGCCATCGACGGCGCCCGCGGTGGCGTTGCGGCCGCGGTCCTCGTGATCGACATCGATCATTTCAAGCACGTCAACGACACCGCCGGTCACGTCCGTGGAGATGCCCTCCTGCGCCACACGGCGGACGTCCTCAACCGCGCGCTGGGTGGACGCGGATGCCTGGTCCGGTACGGGGGCGAGGAGTTCGTGGCCGTCCTTCGCGACCGGGACGCCCTGGGCGCGGCCGTGATCGCCGAGGAGCTCCGCGCGCGCATCGCGGCGTCCCCCGACGGCGGGGACACGCTCACCGTCTCCATCGGCGTCGCCCGCACCGACGACCGCCACACCACGTTCGCCGAGCTGTTCGACGCGGCCGACGGTGCCCTCTACCGCGCCAAGGCCGGCGGGCGCAACCGCGTGGTCGCGGCCGACGATCCCGTCGGTCCCGACGAGGCCGTCCGCGACCGGCGCGCCGATCCCACACGCAGCGCGACGCACAGCATGCCCCCGCCGGCGGTGGTGGTGGGCGGCCGCACACCGGGTGAGCGCCCACCCGATCGTGGCCCCGTGCTCCACGACGTGCTGGAGCGTTCGCACCTGATCCACATGACGCGGCGGCTGCGCGAGCGCAACACGCTGCCGATCGTGGCCGTCTATCTGGCGGTGATCGCATCGATCCCCCGCATCGGCTGGACGATCATCCCGTTGGCGCTCATGGGCTCCCTCGCCCACCGCCGCGCCCAGAACCGCGTGGAGACCGTCCGCAATCCGCTCCGCACGGTCGGTGCCGGTTGGCTTCTGACCCAGGTCGGCATCGTCGCGGGCCTGCCCTGGATGCACGACGACGCCGTCTGGCTCATCTGTCTCCTCGTCTCGATGATCATCACGGCGAGCGCCGCGTTCCCGCTGCGCTACACGGTGGCCGGGGTCGCGACCACCGCCGTGCTGATGGTCGGCGGAGCCCTCCTGATCGACGTGCGGGTGCTGGAGCGGGCGCCGCAGGCCGTCGCGATCAACCTCGCGTTCCTGGCCGCATGCGCCATCGCGGGACGCGGCGTCGGGATGCTCGCGGCCCGCATGCGCGCCGAGTCGAACCACGACGAGCTGACCGGCCTGCCCAACCGCGCCGCGATGACGGCCTCCGGCACCGTGCTCGTGACCGACGCCGACGACCGCGGGGCGCCCCTCGGGGTCGTCGTCGCGGACATCGACCACTTCAAGGTGGTCAACGACCGGCTGGGGCACGCGGAGGGCGACCGTGCACTGGCCGCGGTGGCATCGACGATGCGCGAGGCCCTGCGCACCGACACGATGCTCTTCCGCGTCGGCGGTGAGGAGTTCGCGGTGATCGTCCCCGATGCCGACGCCGACGCGGCGCACGGGGTCGCCGAGCGCCTGCGGATGGCGATCGAGCGGGCCCGGGACCTGCCGGGCGGCCCGCTGACCGTCTCGCTGGGCGTTGCGTCCCGCCTCCCCGGCACCGAGGTGACGCTGATGGACCTCCTCGAGCAGGCGGACCTCGCCATGTACCGCTCGAAGCGCGCCGGACGCAACCGGACGTCGGTGGCCGTCGGGGGCTGAGACCTTGCCGCGGCGTCCGCCGGGCCGCATCCGCACGGCGCGCGACGTTCGTAGGAGGTTTCTTTAGGGTTTCTTCATCGTCAGGGGGTCCCGCGACCACCCCGTCGCTGCCGATCCATCCAAGGATGAGCATCGGATCACGGCCGGGCGCCCGCAGCGCACAGGACGACGTACTGCTGCGCAGCATCGCCTTCGCCGGGGTGCAGCGCATCGGCATCGGCATTCTCGCCGTGGCGCTCGTCGCCTGCGGCCCACACATCGGGTGGATGTTCCTCGCGCCGCTCGCCGCGGTGCTCGTCGTGGTCGGGGTCCTGAAGCTCCCGGCGGTGCAGTGGCGGTTCGGCGCGATCACATCGTGGCTCGCATGGACGATCGGCCTCGTCGGCAGCGGCGCGATCGTGGCCGTCTCGGACGGCCCCATCGAGTATCTGCTGCCGGCCGTCGCCATCCCGACGGTGCTGGGAAGCTCGATCCACCCGCCCCGCACGCTCCCGCTCCAGACGGTCGCGACCGCGCTGGTCGCCCTGGCCGCCGTCGAGATCGCCGACCCGACCGCCCTGCGCGACCGTCCGGCCACGATCGTGACCTCGCTCGTCATCCTCACCGGGGTCATCCTCCTGACCGCGGTGGCCCGTCTGGCCGAGACCGACTCGTACCTGGAGTCGCACGAGGACCCGCTCACGGGTGCGTCCAACCGCGTCGCGCTCATCGAGTTCCTGGCGGAGATGCCCGAGCGGGCGGGCCGGTGGACCCTGATCCTGGGTGATGTCGACGGCTTCAAGGCGATCAACGACACGTACGGACACGCGCACGGCGACCGCGTGCTGCGGGCGGTGGCCGACTACCTGACGAGCCGCATGCCCGACGGCGGACGCCTCTACCGCTTCGGTGGCGAGGAGTTCCTCATCTCGATCGTCGGCGACGAGGCCGACCATGCGCACCGCCTCGCCGAGGAGGTGCGCGCCGGTGTGTCGACGATCGCGGTGGACGGCGTCACGATCACGATGTCGTTCGGGGTCGCGAGCACCCCCGTCGGCGACCCCGCGACGTTCGACGAGCTGTTCGCCGCCGCGGACAGCGCCCTCTACGAGGCCAAGGCCGCGGGGCGCGACGCCGTGCGGGTGGCGCGCCCGCTCCTTCGGGCCGTGGAGGACCACGTGCCGCGCGCCGATCCCACCGCACCGGACGGCTCTCCCGGTCGCGACGTGGGCCGACGCACGGCCATCATCCACGACGAGGTCGAGCGCGAGCAGCTGGTCGACGTGATGCAGCGCCAGCTCCACGGCACCCGGATCGTGGACGTGATCCTGATCGCCCCGCTGCTCCTCTTCACCGACCAGCTCGGCTGGCTGCCCATCGCCATCCTGCTGCCGGCGCTCATCGCCTACCGGACCTGCCAGCATCTCCTGCCGCGCCTGCGGACGCCGGAACACCTCATCGTCCCCGCGTGGCTGGCGATGCAGGCGGCGACCGCCGCCGTCCTCGTCGGCACCCGTCACGACGTGATGTGGGCGCTCTCGGTGATGGCGCTCCTGGTGGTCGTGTCCTCGGCCGCCGTGCCCTGGCGGGTGATGCGCTGGGGCGCGTTCATCAGCGCCGGACTCATGATGGTGGCCGCCCTCATCATGGACCGGTCCATCCTGCACGACACGCCGCAGGCGGTGGCCGCCCCCCTCGGACTCCTGCTGTCGACCACCATCGTCGGACGGGAGATCGGCCGGCGCATCCTCACCATGCGCCGCGCGAGCATGACCGACGCCCTGACGGGCCTCCCCAACCGCACCGCGTTCGACCGGCGCGCCGGTGCCATCGTCACCGCCCGCCGCGACACCGGCGGACCCGTCGGCCTGCTGATCGGCGACATCGACCACTTCAAGGAGGTCAACGACCGCCACGGCCACCACCGTGGCGACAACGTCCTGGTCGCGACGGCCGCGCGGCTGCAGAGCCGGATGCGCCACGACGGGAGCGTGTTCCGCGTGGGCGGCGAGGAGTTCTGCGCGGTCCTGACCGGCCTCGACGCCGACGGCTGCGGCGACATCGCCGAGCGCCTCCGCGAGGCCATCGCCGCCGGGCCGGTCGCCGGCATCCACATGACGATGTCCTTCGGGGTGGCCGTGGGCGAGGGGCCGTCGGCGGACCTCGCGACGCTCTACAACGCGGCCGACCGGGCCCTCTACCGGGCCAAGGCCGGCGGCCGCGACCGCGTGGTGATCGCCCGGGACGACGACTTCGCGATCCCACCGGGTCCCCTCACTCGGGCCGTGTCGATCCCGGACGCATCCGCCGCACCGCCGGACCCGCCGCGCACCGGAGGGGTCGACCCGCACGGGTAGGCGTCGCCGGTGATGGACGGCACCCGTCGCGGGTGCGTCCGTGTTGGATCCCCGCAGGGATGCCGATAGGAGGAGACCGACCGTGCACTCCCAACTCGACATCGATCTCGACGGGGTCCTCGCCCGCAGCATGGCCTTCGCCCCCGTGCAGCGCGTCGCCATGGGCGCGATGATCGTCGCGCTCGCCGTGTGCACCCCGTGGATCGGCTGGGGCTACCTGCTTCCGCTGGGGGCGATCGTCGTCGTGTTCGCCATCCTCAAGTGGCGACCGATCCACCTGCGTCTCGGCAGCGTCACATCGTGGGTGACGTGGGGCGTCGGCGTGGGCTGTGCGGCCGCGATGGTGCTGATGATGGACACGTCGCCCGAGTACGTGCTGTCGCTCGTCGCCGTGCCGACGATGCTGGGCTGCACCATCTTCCCCGTCCGGGCGATCCCCGTGCTGGCGGGCGGGACCGGCGTGACGATCCTTGCGACCGGTTACCTCGCCGACCCGGACGCGTTTCGCGCCGACCCGGCGCCGGTCACGGTGACCGCGGTCCTCCTCACCGGCTTCGTCCTCATCACCGCGATCGCACGTGGTGCGGAGACCGACTCGCACGAGACCTCGCGGCAGGACGAGCTGACCGGCGTGCTGAACCGCCTGGCGCTCTCCGAACACCTGGCCGCGATCGGCCCGGCCACCGTGCGGGAACCGTGGGCGCTCATCGTCGGCGACATCGACAACTTCAAGCAGATCAACGACCGATGGGGCCACGACGTCGGCGACACGGTGCTGCGTGCGGTTGCCCGCAGACTCGATGCGGACCTGCCGCGCACGGCGACCCTCTACCGGCTGGGGGGCGAGGAGTTCCTGGTCTCGGTGCACGGTCCGGACGCCGACGGGGCCACCGCCCTGGCCGAGCGCCTGCGCGCCGGCATCGCCGACGTGACGACCGACGACGGGCCCATCTCGATGTCGTTCGGCGTCGCACGGGCGGACTCGTCGGATCCCGGGCGGTTCGACGCGCTGTTCGCCGCGGCGGACTCGGCCCTCTACGCGGCCAAGCGCGCGGGGCGCGACGCCGTCGCCGTCGCCGACGTGCGGCCCACACCGTCCACTCAGGTCGAGCGGGCGCGGACACCCACCGGGACGGATCCGCGACCCGCACCCGACAGCGCCGGGGACCGCGGCGTCATCATCCACGAGGGCATCGAGCGCGAGCAGCTGGTCGAGATGATGGACCGCCAGTACCGCGCCTCGCGGCTGCTCGACCTGCTCATCGTCGTCCCCCTGCTGGCCTTCGCCGACCGGATCGGGTTCGGACCCGCGATCCTCGCGGTCGTCGGGATCATCGGGTTCCGCGCGGCGCAGCGTCTGGCCATGCGGATCGAACGCCCCGAACGCATCCTCGCCCCGGCATGGATCGGCACCCAGATCCTGGTCGCCGCACTGATCGTGTCGGGCACGACCGGCAGACCATGGGGCCTGTGGGGGCTCAGCCTCCTCATCGTCGCCTCGAGCGCCGCCTTCCCATGGCGCTTCGCGCGCTGGGTCGCCGCGATCTCGGCCGTGCTCACCGTCGCCGCCGGAGCACTGATCGACGGCACCGTCCTGACCGATCGTCCCGAGGCGATCGTCGCCCCCCTCTGCCTGCTGTTTGCGAACGCGGTCATCGCACGGGAGATCGGACGCCGGATCCTCGCCATGCGGCGCGCCGCCACCTTCGACCAGCTGACCGGACTCCACAACCGCAGCGCGTACGACCGGCGCATGGCCGCCGCGGCCGAGCGCGCCGCGCACACCCGGGAGCGCGTGGCCCTCGTGCTGGGCGACATCGACCACTTCAAGCGGGTGAACGACGTGCACGGTCACCATCGCGGTGACGCCGTGCTCGTGAGCCTCGCCAGCCGCCTGCAGAGTCGTCTGCGCCACGACGGTGCGCTCTTTCGCATCGGCGGCGAGGAGTTCGCGCTGCTTCTCACCGGACGGGACGCCGACGAGGCGCCCCGCATCGCCGAGCGGCTGCGGGCGGAGATCGAATCGCAACCGCTCGCGGGCATCCCGGTCACGATGAGCTTCGGCGTGCACGTCGCCGACGCCCCCGTCGACCCACGCGACGTGTTCATCCACGCCGACCGGGCGCTCTACGGGGCCAAGCTCGACGGACGCAACCGGGTCGTGGTGTCCGCAGGGGAGCCGAGTTCGCCGCCCGGCGGTGGACAGGCGACGCATCGGGCCGAACCGCTAACCTGACGCGCCCCGGGCGCCCGTCCGGGCGCCCCTCCCGGGCGGACGAAGGGGAGTTCGGATTGGCAGAGCGCACCGACCTGCGCAACATCGCGATCGTCGCGCACGTCGACCACGGCAAGACCACGCTGGTCGACGCCATGCTGTGGCAGACGGGCGCCTTCCGCGAAAACCAGGATGTCGCCACGCGCGTCATGGACTCCATGGACCTGGAGCGCGAGAAGGGCATCACGATCCTCGCCAAGAACACGGCGGTCCAGTACGGGGACGTGACGATCAACGTGGTCGACACCCCGGGACACGCCGACTTCGGCGGCGAGGTGGAACGCGGCCTGTTCATGGTGGACGGCGTGATCCTCCTGGTGGACGCGAGCGAGGGGCCGCTTCCGCAGACGCGCTTCGTCGTCGGCAAGGCCCTGGAGCACGGCCTGCCGGTCATCGTCGCGCTCAACAAGATCGACCGGCCCGACGCCCGCATCGCGGAGGTGGTCGACGAGGTCTACGAGCTCTTCATGGACCTGGGCGCCGATGCCGCCCAGATCGAGTTCCCGATCGTCTACTGCGTCGCGAAGGGCGGGCTCGCCACGCTGGACCCCGACGTCCCGGGTACCGACCTGACGCCGCTGTTCGAGACGCTCCTCGAGCACGTCCCACCGCCGGACTTCGACCCGGACCATCCGCTGCAGGCGCTCGTCACCAACCTGGACGCGTCGCCGTACGTGGGGCGCCTGGCCCTGTGCCGCGTGCGCCACGGCCACATCCGAAAGGGTCAGCAGATCGCCTGGTGCCGCACCACCGGCGAGATCACGCGCGCACGCGTGGCCGAGCTCTACGTGACCCGGGCCCTCGAACGCGTGGAGGCCGACGAGGCGGGCCCGGGCGACATCATCGCCGTCGCCGGCCTGCCGGAGGTGACGATCGGCGACACGCTGGCCGACCCGGACGACGCCCGCCCGCTGGCCGAGCTGACCGTCGAGGAACCGAGCATGTCGGTGGTGATCGGCATCAACACCTCGCCGCTCGCCGGGCGCGACGGCAGCAAGCTCACCGCGCGGATGCTGCGCCAGCGTCTGGAGCAGGAGCTCGTGGGCAACGTGAGCCTGCGCGTGCTCGACACCGAGCGCCCGGACGCCTGGGAGGTGCAGGGACGCGGCGAGCTGCAGCTGGCGGTGCTCGTCGAGATGATGCGCCGCGAGGGGTTCGAGCTCACGGTGGGACGCCCCCGCGCGGTCACGCGCGAGATCGACGGCCGTCTGATGGAGCCCGTCGAACGTCTGGTGGTGGAGGTGCCCGAGGAGCACATGGGCGCCATCACCCAGCTGCTCGCCGCGCGCAGGGGCACGCTGCAGGGCGTCGGCAACCACGGCGAGGGCTGGGTGCGCATGAGCTACACCATCCCCACCCGCGGGCTCATCGGGATCCGCACGCAGATGCTCACCGAGACCCGCGGCACCGCGATCCTGCACCAGCTCTTCGAGGGGTGGGAGCCGTGGCACGGCCCCATCCGCGGCCGTTCCAACGGCAGCATGGTCGCCGACCGCAGCGGCGTCACCACCACCTTCGCCCTCATGTCGCTGCAGGAGCGCGGCACCCTGTTCGTCGGCCCCGGGGAGGACGTGTACGAGGGCGCCATCATCGGTGAGAACGCACGCACCGAGGACATGGACGTCAACCCCACCCGCGAGAAGAAGCTCACCAACATGCGCTCGTCGACCGCGGACGAGCTCGTGCGGTTGAACGTCCACCGCACGTTCAGCCTGGACGAGGCCCTCGAACTGGTGCGTGAGGACGAGTGCCTCGAGGTCACGCCGGCCGTCGTCCGCCTGCGCAAGACCGAGCTCTCCTCGACGCAGCGCGCCAAGCAGGCCCGCCGCGACCGCCCGCCGCGGGACGGCTGAGGTCCGCCACTCGTTCGTTCAAATCAGCACGAGGTTTCGCTAGCCTGACGCGCACCTCTTTCGTGGCGGTGCCGTGGACGACGTGTTTCAGACAACGATCAACGGGTTGGCGAGCGGCTCCATCTATGCGCTCGGCGCAATCGGCCTGTCGCTCGTCTACGCCATCCTGAAGCTCGTCAACTTCGCGCACGGCGACTTCATGACCCTGGGCGCCTACGTCACGTTCGCGGTCAACGTCAGCGCCGGCGTGCCGCTGGTGATCGCGATCGTCGCGGCCATCGCGGCGATCGCGGTCTTCGGCCTCGTCACCGAAACGCTCATCTGGCGGCCCATGCGCCGGCGCGGCGCGGGGATCATGCAGCTGCTCCTGCTCTCCATCGGCCTCGCGTTCGTGGTGCGCAACATGATCCTCTTCGGCTGGAGCGGGGAGGAGCGAAAACTCGGCGTCGATGACACGCGCACCTTCGACATCGGCATCGGTCGCATCTCGCTCCTGCAGCTGATCGTCATCGTGGTCGCCGCCGTGGTGATGGTCGCGGTCGCCGTGTTCCTCAAGACGACCTTCACCGGCAAGTCGATGCGCGCCCTCTCGGACAGCTTCGACCTCTCCGAGGTGAGCGGGGTCGACACCAAGCGCGTCGTGACGTACACGTGGATCCTGGGCGGTGGCCTGGCCGGGCTGGCGGGCGCGCTGGCGGCGATCTTCACCAGCAACCTGACGCCCAACCTCGGATGGCTGCTCCTGCTCGGCATCTTCGCCGCGGTCGTGCTGGGCGGCATCGGCAACCCGTTCGGTGCGCTGGTGGGCGGCCTGGCGCTCGGCCTCGCGCAGGAGTGGTCGACGATGGTGGCCCCCGCCATCTACAAGGAGGCGATCGGGTTCGGCGTGCTGATCCTCGCGCTCCTCTTCCGGCCCAACGGCATCCTGGGCCACGCGACGAGGACGGCCTGACGTGGATCCCCTCCTCGCCTTCGGCTTCTGGGGCTACGTGCTCACGTTCGCCGGCATCTACGCCATCTTCGTGCTCGGCCTGCAGGTCCAGGTGGGCGACACTGGCCTCATCAACTTCGGACACGTGGGCTTCATGACCGTCGGCGCCTACGGCACCGGGCTCATGCTCAAGGCCGGCCTGCCGCTCCTGCCGGCGGCGATCGTCGCCGTGCTCATGGCCGGCATGTTCGGCGTGCTCCTGGGCATGCCCACCCTGCGTCTGCGCGGTGACTACTTCGCCATCGTCACCATCGCCGCCGGCGAGATCGTGCGCATCCTGGCGCTCAACATGGACGGCCTCACCCGCGGCAGCCGCGGCCTGCGCTCCAGCGGCTCGTGGCCCTCCACCAACACCGCGATCCTCAAGTGGTTCGAGGGCAACGGCATCGTCCTCGACCGGCGCGTCCCACTGCTGGTGCTCACCTGGGTCGTCGCCCTCGCCATCGGCTGGCTGCTGGTGGTGTTGGGACGAAGCCCGTGGCGACGTGCGCTCCGCGCCGTGCGCGAGAACGAGGACGCCGTCGCGGCGGTCGGAAAGCCCGTCCTCAAGCTGAAGCTGCAGGCGCTCGGCATCGGCGCCGCGATCGCCGGCGTGTCCGGGGTGCTCTTCGCCCTCCTGCAGACGACCCTGTATCCCGAGAACTTCGAACCGATCGTGACCTTCATCGGGTTCGCCATCCTGATCCTCGGCGGGATCGGCAGCTACTTCGGCGTGCTGCTCGCCTCGATCGTGATCTCGGTGCTCATCGCCGGCGTGCGCTTCCTGGACTTCCCCCTGGACGCCGACAAGGTGGCCGCGCTGCGGTACGTGGTGATCGGCCTCATCATCATGGCGGTCATGGCATTCCGTCCCCAGGGCCTCTTCGGCAAGCGGGAGGAGCTGCACCTCGATGGCTGACGAGACGACGCCGACCCCGCCGCCGGAGGCGACCCCCGACGACGCGGCCGCGCGCAACGGCGCCGACGTGATCCTCACCGTCAACGACGTGCGCCGCCACTTCGGCGGCGTCCGGGCGGTGGACGGCGCCACGTTCGACGTGCGACGCGCGACGATCACGTCGCTCATCGGCCCCAACGGCGCCGGCAAGACCACCGCCTTCAACCTCGTGAGCGGATTCGAGCCGACCGACGCCGGATCTGTGGTCTTCGACGGCCGCGACATCACCGGCATGCGCGCCGACCGCATCTCGCGCCGCGGGATGGTCCGGACGTTCCAGCTCACCCGCGTGCTCGGGAAGATGCGCGTCATCGAGAACGTGATGCTGGCCGCGACCCGACAGCCGGGCGAGCGGCTGCGCAACGCGATGCTGCGGCCCCGCTGGCGCAACCGCGAGCGCGAGGTGCGCGAACGCGCCATGGAGCTTCTGGACGAGGTGGGGCTGGCGGCGAACGCCGACCACTACGCCGCGACCCTGTCCGGCGGTCAGCGCAAGCTCCTTGAGATGGCGCGCGCCCTCATGACCGAGCCGTCGCTGGTGATGCTCGACGAGCCCATGGCCGGGGTCAACCCCACCCTCGGCCGCCAGCTCCTGGCGTACCTCGACCGGCTGCGCCACGAGCAGGGCCTCACGGTGCTCTTCATCGAACACGACATGGACGTGGTGATGGACGTGAGCGACGAGGTGATCGTGATGGGTGAGGGCCGCGTGATCATGCAGGACACACCCGACGCGGTCCGCCGGGACCAGCGGGTCATCGACGCGTATCTGGGCGGGCGCGATGAGTGACCCGCAGGACGTCCACGTGGACGCCGACGTGGCGGCGTCCGAGGTGGAGGTCGTCGAGGAGGACGTCTCCCACCTGCCCGAACCGGATACGGCGCCGGTGCTCGAGGCGCACGACCTGGTGGGCGGATACGTGCCGGAGGTCGATGTCCTGCGGGGGTGCTCCCTCACGGCCGCCGACGGCGAGATCGTCGTGGTGATCGGACCCAACGGCGCCGGCAAGTCGACCCTCGTCAAGGCGATCTTCGGGCTCATCACCCCGCGCGAGGGACGGGTGATGCTCCGCGACCGCGACGTGACCGGCATGGCGCCCCATCGCATCGCCGGCATGGGCATGAGCTACGTGCCCCAGGTCAACAACGTGTTCCCGTCGCTCACGATCCACGAGAACCTCGAGATGGGATCGGCCACCAGCCGCGACACGGTGGGCGAGCGGATCGAGCGGATGTACGAGCTCTTTCCCCGGCTCGCCGAGCGGCGGCGCAACCGGGCGGAGGGACTGTCGGGTGGCGAGCGTCAGATGCTGGCCGTCGCCCGGGCGCTGATGCCCCGTCCGTCGGTGCTGCTCCTGGACGAACCCTCGGCCGGTCTCGCACCCCGTGCCGTCGGCGAGGTGTTCGAGATGGTGCAGCGGGTGAACGAGAACGGCGTCACCATCGTCATGATCGAGCAGAACGCGCGCGCGGCCCTGCGGCTGGCCGATCGCGGCCATGTCCTCGAGGGCGGGCAGAACCGCTTCACCGGCCGCGGATCGGATCTGCTGGACGACCCGCAGGTGGCGGAGCTCTACCTGGGCGGCGCGGCGCGCGAGGGGTGAGCCCCGGGCGCGACGCGTCCTCGGGCGACGTCGCGATCCGTTGATCGCCAACCACCACCGCCCACCGGGTGTGGGGCCGCCCTACGATCGGTGGTCAGCGGTCATGTCCCCGGCCGGCGGCCCGAGGGACGACGACCGGTCGCATGCGGCGGAAGGGGTCCCCGATGGCCGACATCCTGGGGTCACGAGCTCATCTCGACGTCGACGGCACCGACTACGTCATCCATCGGCTCGACGCGGTCGATGGGACGGAGCGCCTGCCGTACAGCCTGAAGGTCCTGCTCGAGAACGTGCTGCGCACGGGGGGTGGTGATACCGGCGCCGAGCAGGCGATGGCGATCGCCGGGTGGCGTCCGCAGGACGAGCCGTCGTCGGAGATTGCGTTCATGCCGGCGCGGGTGCTCATGCAGGACTTCACCGGCGTGCCCTGCGTGGTCGACCTCGTGGCGATGCGCGACGCGATCGAGGAGCTGGGCGGCGACACGACGCGCATCAACCCGCTCATCCCGACCGAGCTCGTCATCGACCACTCGGTCATCGTCGACGCGTTCGGGCGATCGGACGCCTTCCAGATCAACGCCGAGCGCGAGTTCGAGCGCAACCGCGAGCGCTACCAGCTGCTGCGCTGGGGACAGACGGCGTTCACCGACTTCGCGGTCGTGCCGCCGGACACCGGCATCTGCCACCAGATCAACCTGGAGTACCTCTCGCGCGTGGTCTTCACCCGCGAGGAGGGCGACGAGGTCCTCGCCTACCCGGACACGCTGGTGGGCACCGACTCGCACACCCCCATGGTGAACGGCCTGGGCGTCCTCGGCTGGGGTGTGGGCGGCATCGAGGCCGAGGCCACGATGCTGGGACAGCCCCTCAGTCTCCTGCTGCCACAGGTCCTCGGCCTGCGCCTCACCGGCGCGCTGCCCGCGGGCAGCACCGCCACCGACCTGGTGCTCACCATCACCGAGCTCCTTCGCCAGACCGGCGTGGTGGGGAAGTTCGTCGAGTTCTACGGGCCGGGTGTGGGCGCGGTGCGTCTGGCCGACAGGGCGACGATCGGCAACATGAGCCCCGAGTACGGGGCGACGTGCGCGATCTTCCCGATCGACGACGTCACCCTCGACTACCTGCGGCTGACCGGCCGCGACGAGCACCGGATCCGTCTGGTCGAGGCGTACGCGAAGGAACAGGGCATGTGGCACCGGCCGGACCACGAGCCCGAGTACTCGCAGACGCTGGAGCTCGACCTCGCCACGGTCGAGCCGTCGATCGCCGGTCCCAAACGTCCGCAGGACCGCATCCCGCTCCGCGCCGCCCACGTCACCGTCGGGCGTCTCCTGGCCGCCGACCGCGCGGCCCCCACCCGCACCCCAGGACTGGACGAGGCCGGCCGCCAGTCGTTCCCGGCGAGCGATCCGGTCGCCATCGACCGCAACCGCCCCGAGGACCGCCCGCGGGCCCGCAAACCCGGTCAGCCTGAGGTGGACTGGCCGCATCATCCGGTCGCGACCACCCTGGACGACACACCGATCACCCTGGACAACGGGCACGTCGTCATCGCGGCCATCACCTCCTGCACCAACACGTCGAACCCGTCGGTCATGGTCGGTGCGGCGCTCCTCGCCCGCAACGCGGTCAAGCGGGGCCTCACCCAGAAGCCGTGGGTCAAGACCTCTCTCGCACCCGGGTCCCGTGTCGTGACGGACTACTACGACGCCGCCGGCCTCACTCCGTACCTCGAACAGCTCGGCTTCTCGCTGGTCGGATACGGGTGCACCACCTGCATCGGAAACTCCGGTCCGCTCATCCCCCAGGTCAGCGAGGCCGTGGTCGCGAACGACCTGACCGTCTGCTCGGTCCTGTCGGGCAACCGCAACTTCGAGGGACGCATCCACCCGGAGACGCGCATGAACTTCCTCGCGTCACCGCCGCTCGTCATCGCCTACGCGCTCGCGGGGACCCTCGAGACCGACCTGCTGAACGATCCGCTCGGGGTCGACCCCGATGGCCGGGACGTTTTCCTCAGCGACATCTGGCCGTCGGCCGACGAGGTCGCCGAGGTCGTCGGCCAACACGTGCGCACCGAGCTCTTCACGAAGCGGAGCGCCGACATCATGGACGGCGACGAGCGCTGGCGGAGCCTGCCCACGAGCACCGAGACCACCTTCGCGTGGGACCCGGAGTCGACCTACGTCCGCAGGCCGCCGTTCTTCGACGGCATGGGCCGCACCCCGCCCGCCGTGCGGGACATCACCGGGGCACGGGTGCTCCTCCTGCTGGGCGACTCGGTCACCACCGACCACATCAGCCCGGCCGGCAGCATCGCCACCAACACACCCGCGGGGAAGTACCTCATCGCCCAGGGCGTCGAGCCGCGCTCGTTCAACTCGTATGGGTCACGACGGGGCAACCACGAGGTCATGATCCGCGGCACGTTCGCCAACATCCGGCTGCGCAACCTGCTGGCGCCCGGGACCGAGGGCGGCTTCACCCGCGACTTCACCGCCGGCGGCGAGGTGGCGACCGTCCACGAGGCGTCCGAGCACTACATCGCGGCCGGCATCCCGCTGGTCATCCTCGCCGGCACCGAGTACGGCTCGGGGTCGTCCCGCGACTGGGCGGCCAAGGGCACCGCCCTCCTCGGGGTCCGCGCGGTCATCGCCCGTTCGTTCGAGCGCATCCACCGCAGCAACCTCATCGGCATGGGCGTGCTGCCGCTCCAGTTCCCGTCCGACGAGTCGGCCGAGAGCCTCGGCCTCACCGGTGAGGAGACGATCGCCATCACCGGAATGGAGGCCCTCGACGAGGACCCGACGCCGCGCACCCTGCGCGTCAGCGCCGGAGACGTGACCTTCGACGCGCGGGTGCGCATCGACACCCCGCAGGAGGCCGCGTACTTCCGCCACGGCGGCGTGCTCCAGTACGTCCTGCGCTCACTGGTCGATGGGACATCCGCGTCGACCGCCGCGGATGCCGATCGGCCGGCCGCATGAGTGAGCGCGGGGCGCCCTGCGGGCGGTGGGACCGTTCGGCCCCACCGCCCGACAGTGGGCGGTGCGTGTGCACCGGCCCGTGCGTCCGTCAGTCGCCCGCGGTGACCGGCACGACCTTGTCGCTGTCGACCAGCTTGCCACCCTCGTACTTCCAGGTGCCGTAGCTGGCGGCCGCCGGGTCGCCGTTGTCGTCGAGGTCGATCGGACCCGAGGCGCCCTCGTAGTCGATGTCCTCACCGGCCTTGACGGCCTTCAGCGCGTCCTCCAGCTGCTCGAAGGTGTACTTGGTCCCGGGTGCGCCGGAGACCTCCTTGAGCTTCGCGGCGACGGCCTTGCCGTCGCTGCTCCCCGCGCGGACCGAGGCCAGGCCGTAGAGCACGATCGCGTCGAACATCTGGGCGTCGTAGGTCTGACGGTCGGTCTTGACCTTCTCCTTCCAGAGGTCGTCGAACTGCTTGCCGGCCGGCGCGTCGAGGCTCGTCGGCACCGTGCCCTGCATGCCCTCGGTCGCCTTGGCCGGACCGGACTTGGGCAGGTCGGGCGAGCGCAGGCCGTCGGCCGTCCACGTCTTTGCGGCGTCCCACTTCCCGGTGCGGATGAGCGCGGGGCCCATCTTCGCCCATGCCTCGGGGAAGTCGATGATCACCCACGCGGCGGGATCGCCGCCCGCCAGCTGACCCGCCTCACTCGAGAGCGACTGCGCCTTCGGGTTGTAGGCGACGTTCTTGCCGATCTTGCCGCCACCGGCCTCCCACGCCTTGCTGAACTCGGCGATGAGCGCGTTGCCGTATGCATCGTTGCGCCCGCCGGTGTTGACGGTCGCGTCCTTGCCGATCGACTCACCGAGGACGTCCGCGAGGACCTTGCCCTGAAGCGCGTCCGACGGGGCGGTGCGCCCCAGGAGCCCCTCGTCCTCGATGGAGGTCACGTCCGGTGACGTGGCGGACGGGCTCAGCACCGGCACGCCGGCCGGCACCGCCACGTTCTCCGCCACCGCGATGGTCTCCGAACTCGCCATCGGCCCGGCAAGCACGTTCACACCGTCGGACTCGATCAGCTTGGTGGCCGCCTCCGTGGCGCCCTGCGGGTCGGTCTTGGTGTCCTCGTTCTTGAGCGAGAGCGTCAGGTCGACACCCGCGGCCTTCGCCGCCTCGTTGACCGTGTCGGCGGCGAGCTTGGCCGCGTCGGCGTTGGGACCGCCGAACGGCGCCAGGTCGCCGGTGAGCGGAACGAGCACGCCCACCTTCAGCTGGCCCACATCACCGCCCGCGCCGCCGGCGTCGCCCGTGCCGCCCGTGTCGGATCCGCTTCCGCCGCAACCGGAGACGGCGCCGGCGGCGAGTGCCGCCGCCGCCAGCATCACCACCGTTCTGGAGTGCTTCACATTCACTCTTCTCCCCCTTTTTCACGTGATCGCCACCGGTCCGCCCGAGGCGATTCAGCGAGCCTAACCGCCGTCGGGCCCGGTGGCGAATTTTTCCCACCACCGGCGGATGATCCACGGACGGGACATCCGTCCGCACACGATGTGACGAACCGGCGACGAGCAGCGTCCGCACGTGTCACGGGACGGGACGCGCAGAGTAGTGTCCGGGATGTGAGCGCAACGCGCGTATTCGGAATCGTTCTGGCGGGTGGCGAGGGGAAACGCCTGTGGCCGCTCACCGAGGACCGGGCCAAACCGGCCGTGCCGTTCGGCGGTGACTACCGCCTGGTGGACTTCGCGCTGTCCAACCTCGTCAACGCCGGCTTCCTGCGGATCGCGGTGCTGACGCAGTACAAGAGCCACAGCCTCGACCGTCACGTCGCGACGACGTGGCGCCTCTCGCCGCTGCTCGGCCACTACGTGGCGCCGGTACCCGCCCAGATGCGCCGCGGCCCCCGCTGGTTCGCCGGGTCGGCCGACGCCATCTTCCAGAACCTCAACCTCATCGCCGACGAGCGCCCCACCCACATCCTCGTGTTCGGCGCCGACCACGTCTACCGCATGGACCCGCGCCAGATGCTCGAGCAGCACATCGCGTCGGGGGCCGGCGTCACCGTCGCCGCCATCCGCGTGCCGCGGGAGGGCGCCGCCGAGTTCGGCGTCATCGTCCCCGACGAGAACGGCCGCATCGCGGAGTTCAAGGAGAAGCCCAAGACGGTGGAGGGCCTGCCGGACGCGCCCGACCAGGTCCTCGCGTCGATGGGCAACTACGTGTTCACCACCGCCGCGCTCATCGAGGCGGTCAGCGTCGACGCGCGCGACGACGCCTCGCGCCACGACCTGGGCGGCAACATCATCCCGTGGATGGTCGAGCAGGGCGACGCGGCCGTCTACGACTTCGTGGGCAACGTCGTCCCCGGCCAGTCGGCCCGCGAGCAGGGGTACTGGCGCGACGTGGGCACCATCGACGCCTACTACGAGGCCAACATGGACCTCATCAGCGTCAACCCGATCTTCAACCTGTACAACGATTCGTGGCCCATCCTCACCTCGCGTGACCCCTTCCCGCCGGCCAAGTTCGTCTTCAGTGAGGAGGACCGCACCGGCGCCGCCTACGACTCGATGATCTCGGCGGGCGTGATCGTGTCGGGCGGCACCATCCGGCGCTCCATCGTCTCGCCCGGCGTCCGCGTGGAGGACCGCGCCACGGTGGAGGACGCGGTGGTGATGCACGGTGCCACCATCGGTCCCGGCGCCGTGGTGCGTCGCGCCATCATCGACAAGAACGTCGTCGTCGCCCCGGGCGCCGAGATCGGCGTCGACCCAGAGGCGGACCGCGAGCGGTTCTCGGTCTCACCGGGCGGCGTCGTGGTGATCGGCAAGGGCGTCCACGTCGACGCCGCCTGATGCGCGTCGCCATCTACACGCGGGAGTTCCCGCCGGAGGTCTACGGCGGCGCGGGCGTCCACGTCGAGTACCTGGCCCGTGAGCTCGCCTCCCGGGTCGATCTGGCCGTCCACTGCTGGGGGGCCGACCGCCCCGCCCCCGCCGGCATGGACCTCACCGCACACCGGCCCTGGGCCGAGCTCGACGGTGGCGACCCCTCCCGCGCGGCGCTGGCGGCGCTGTCGGTCGACCTGGCGATGGCGGGCGACGCCGACCGGCCGCAGATCGCCCACTCCCACACCTGGTACGCCAACATGGCCGGTCACCTGACCGGGCTCATCCACGACATCCCCCACGTGGCGACGGTCCACAGTCTCGAGCCCATGCGCCCGTGGAAGGCCGAGCAGCTCGGCGGCGGCTACGCGGTGTCGAGCTGGTGCGAACGCACGGCGCTCGAGGCCGCGGCAGCGATCATCGCGGTGTCGGCCGGTCACCGTGAGGACATCCTGCGCTGCTACCCGGCGATCGACCCCGACCGCGTGACCGTGATCCGAAACGGCATCGACGTCGACGAGTACCGGCCGGTGTCCGACACCGACGTGCTGGAGCGTCACGGCATCGATCCGGACCGCCCCATCGCCGTGTTCGTGGGACGCATCACCCGGCAGAAGGGCCTCACCCACCTGCTGGACGCGGCGCGCGACATCGATCCGCAGACGCAGCTCGTCCTGTGCGCCGGCGCACCGGACACACCCCAGATCGGCGCCGAGACGGCCGCCAGGGTCCAGGCATTGCAGACGACGCGCGGCAACGTCATCTGGATCGCCGACATGCTCCCCAAGGCCGACGTGGCCCAGATCCTCGGCCACGCCGACGTATTCGTGTGCCCGTCGGTGTACGAACCGCTGGGAATCGTCAACCTGGAGGCCATGGCGTGCGCCACCGCCGTGGTGGCGAGCGCGGTCGGCGGCATCCCCGAGGTGGTCGACGACGGCCGCACCGGCACCCTCGTGCGCTACGAGGCCGTGGACGACGGCACCGGCACACCCGTCGATCCGGCGGGATTCGCCCGCGACCTGGCCGACGCCGTCAACGCGCTGGTCGCCGACCCGGACCGGGCCCGTACCTTCGGCGTCGCGGGACGCGCCCGCGCGGACGCGGAGTTCTCGTGGGCGGCGGTGGCCGACGCCACGGTCGCGCTGTACGCCGGGCTCATTCGCTGAGATACGGCCCCGGGAGTCCGCGCTCAGCCTCGACTCGAGGCTGACGCTTGACGCCGGATACCTCGACTTTCGTATAGGCATCACCTATACGAACGGGGAGTCATTCCCTGTCGTTCGTCCAGACCTTCATAAGGCTTGTAGCAGCGCGGACGACGTCTGTGCTTTCGTGTGGGCGGACCCAGATGGTCCCCACCCCGCACGAACCCTGTCTTTCTCGGAGGCTCAGACGTGACCCACCGCATCCCGCTGCGCGGCGTTCGCATGCTCGTGGCGCTGATCGCGATGATCGGCGCATTCGTGGCAGCGACGACCCAGGCCCGCGCGGCCGACATCACCGCCCAGGCCACGACAAACATCACGGTGGTCAACACGTCCGGACAGACCAACCCCGACGGTGATCCCATCTACAGCGAGTGGGACAAGGTGCGGATGGAGATGACGTGGTCCATCCCGGACAGCGCGACGTCGGCCGACTGGTTCACCGTCCCGCTCGACCCGAACCTCAACCGGGCGTCGTTCATCCCGTTCGAGCTGCATGACGGGGCGACGGGAGAGCTCGTGGCGACGGCCAGCGTCATCCCCGATCCGGCCAACCCCGGCCAGTGGCTGGTGCGGTTCGACCTGGAGCCCTTCGTGGACGGCAGCAGGGATGTCAACGGCACCGCGTACTTCGAGTTCTCCGTCGACCGCACCAAGCTGAACGAAAAGGATCCGACGGTCCTCGACATCTACGACACGACGATCGAGTTCCACCGCGACCCGGGACCGGACGGCCGGACCGACTACAAGTACGGCAACTGGACCGACAACGAGGGTTGGCTGCGCGAGCTCGACGCGAACGGAGCGCTCGTCCACACGAACCGCGCCCAGGTGCAGTGGGTCGTCCAGCTCCGCACGACCCCGCTGGACAACGCCGCCGACCCGTCCGGCTGGGTGACCGCCACCATCGTCGACGAGCCCCGCCCCGGCACCGAGTTTCGCTGTGGCACCGATCCGGCCACGGCGGTCGCACTCAAGGTCGACCGCATGGCGACGCAGGGCGCCCCCGTTGAGGCCTGGACCCGATACCGCGTGGTCTCGTGTGCCAAGGACCGCCTCGAGGTCGAGGTCACCAAGGACCGCGACGACCAGGGTGTCTTCCGCGTCCGGTTCGACGCCTGGTTCAGCACGGACGCCCAGGGTCGGCCCATCTACACCGACGCGCAGGGCGGCGTCCACATCGGCTTCAACCCGCAGGGGTACTTCAACCGCGCGACGGTCGCCTACGACGGCGTGACGCGCACGCTCACGACCGAGCGCAAGTGGACCAACCAGGGCGGCACCGGCACCGGCACCACCCTCAAGCCCGCCATCGACATCGAGAAGCACTCGGGTGCGTGGGACGGTGTGGTGTTCACCAACGGCGTCGCGCAGCTCGACGCCGACGGCCAGCCGGTCAACCAGCCCGACGGCGACCACGACAGCGCCCCCGGCCTGACGGTGCCCGCCGGCCAGACGACCCCGGTGACGTTCACCATCACCAACACCGGCAACGAAACCCTCGACAACGTCACCGTCGGCGACCGCACCGACACCGGCGCGGCACTCACCAACATCACCTGCACCTTCAACGGCTCGACCACCATGCCGTTCAACGGCCTCGAACCCGGTCAGTCGTTCACCTGCACCGCCACACTCCCCGCCATCACCGCGGCCCACGCCGACACCGCCACGGTCAACGCCACCGGCCGCTACACCGGCACCACCGTCGGCGACCACGACGCTTGGCACGCCACACCGGCACCCGTCGCGCCCACGCCGCAGCCGCAGCCCCAGCCCCAGCCGCAGCCGCTGCCGCAGCCGGAGGTCAGCGACCAGATGCGGGCACCCACGCAGGCCGCGCTCAACCTGCGCAAGGTCGTCCTCACCCGCGCGCCGCGCGCCGGTGGACGGATCCTCTGGCGGATGACGGTGCGCAACACGTCGGCGACGCCCGCGACCCGCGTCCGCGTCTGCGACCGGATCCCCGCGCGTCTGTCGCTTGCCTCACCGGTCGCCCGGATCACCATCGTCACGCCCGGCCGGCCGACCGTCAGGCGCGGCGTGCGGATGACGATCACCCGCGGGACGGCCTGTCTGACGCTCCCGACGCCGGTCAGGCGCGGCCAGCAGGTCCACGTGGTCTTCACGACGAACGTCGCGACCACGGCGCGCGGGCTCGTCCGCAACGCCGCAACCGCTCAGGGCGCCAACGCCCCGATCGCGCGGGCATCCGCCGCGGTTCGCGTCGGTCCGCCGCTCGTGCGCGGCGCGGGACGCACCCCCGCGGTCACCGGCTGACCGCGGCCCCGTGTTCCGGTGGGGCGGGTGAACGCCCGCCCCACCGGGTTTCGCCGTGCCGTCGGCGCGGTATGTGACCATTCACCGGATTGTTCGATCTGAGGGGGTCACGGTGTTCATCATCCGCACGCTCGTCGGGCTGCTCCTGCGAAAGCGCGGCGCCCTTCTGGTGCGCCTGCTCGGCGCGCCGCTTCTGGCCCTGCTCCTTCGCCGCATGCGAAACGGCGGCCTCCAGCAGATCCTCGGTCGGGCCCGCCGTGCCGGCCTGGGCGCCAGGGTGGATTCGTGGCTGTCGCCCTCGCGCGCCAACCAGCCGCTCGCGGCCGGGGACGTCGACCGCATCATGGAGCCCACCGAGATCCGGCGGATCAGCGTCGAGACCGGCCTGGACGAGACGCAGGTGAAGCGGCGTGTCGCCGCGGCCCTGCCGACGATGGTCGACGAGATGACCCCGGACGGCGTGGTCCCGTCCGGAGGACGGCTCGACCGAGCCGTCTCACGGATCCAGCGGTTCCTCCCCGGCTCGCTTCGCGGCTGAACCCGCGTCGCGCCCGGCGGGCGACGGGTCGTCCCCTCCGCCGCGCCGGCCGCCGACCGGATCGACCCGGTCCCGCTCGGCCGCCCGCGCATCCTGGACGCGGCGACGCCGGATCTCCGAAGCGGCGAGCGCCGCGGCGATGAGAACCGGTGCGACGTACTTGGCGTGCTCGATGATCCAGATCAGCCAGCCCGGGGCGGCCGGCAGGCTGATGTCCGGCCAGGGGATGTCCGGCCAGGGGATGCTCGGCAGCGAGATGTCGGGCCAGGGGATGCTCGGCCACGGGATGTCGGGCCAGGGGATGTCCGGCCACGGGATGCTGAGATCCGGGATCAGACGCCGCAGGATCGGGATGAGGAACACCGCGGCCAGCACGGCAGCAACGGCCAGCGCCGTGCGCGTGGCGACGAACCGTCCCGGATGGGCACGGATCTCGGCCTCGCGGTCGACCGCCGCACCCGCCACCGCCCGGAAGTCGTGGCCGCCGAACCCGGCGTGCGCCTGAGCGAGCGCCCCCTCGTCGTCGGCGCCGCCGAACAGGGTCACCCGGCGGGCGGGGCCGGTGAACACGGGCAGACGGACCCGCACGGCGCCGTCACCGGCACCGTCCAGGATCACCCGCTCATCGGTGGTCGTCCGCTCGGCGACGGGCCGGCGGTCGACGGTCCAGGCCACGGTCCTGCGGATGCCGCGGTCCCGGATCACGACCTCGTGGCGCCGCCCGGCCAGGTCGAGCATCCACGTCTCGGTCACCTCCCCCATCGTCCACCCCCTCGTCGACGCCTTGTCCGAGCGGTCGTCCGCCCGGTGTGCGACAATACTAGAGTGGTCACTCTAGTAATGGAAGACCGATGGCCAGGACCGTGAACCCCGCCAGGCACGCCGCCCGGCGGCTGACGATCATCGACGCGGCGCTCACGTGCTTCGCCGAGCACGGGTACGACCGCGCCACCACCACCATGATCTGCCGCGCCGCCGACATCGGGTCGGGGACGTTCTTCCACTACTTCCCGACCAAGCTCGACGTGCTGCTGGAGACACTGCGGATCGGAACCGCCGAGACGACCGCGTGGTTCGCGGCACAGGCCGCCCGGGACGACCCACGCGGCGTGATCGACGACTTCCTGCGCCGGACGGCGGCGGAGTTCGCCGACCCCCGCATCGGTGGGTTCGTGCGCGCGGTGGGCGCGGTCATGGGGGTCCCCGAGGTCGCGGCGGCGCTGGAGGACGATGAACGCGCCACGATGGACGGCCTGCTGCCATGGGTGCGCCTGGCGCGGGATCGGCATCTCATCCGATCCGACCTCTCCGCCGAACGCCTGGTCGCCTGGCTGATGGTCGTCCTGGACGGGGTCCTCAGCCGCGCGGCGAGCGAGACCGGCTTCGCGATCGGTGACGAGACCGAGGTGCTGCGGGACGTCGTCGACCGCCTGCTCGCGCCGGCCGGCAGGTGACCGCGCGGGCGGCGACGTTCGTCCCGTCACCGCCCGACGCCCGCTTCGCTACGGTCTCCATCGACCCGCCCGACCACACGAGGTGCCAGTGACCACGACCCCCACCACCATGACCGGCGAGACCCGCATGCTGGCGGCCTGCCGCCGCCAACCGGTCGACCGCACACCGGTCTGGTTCATGCGGCAGGCCGGCCGGTGCCTGCCGCAGTACCGGAAGCTTCGCGAGTCCCACGGCATCCTCGAGATGATCCGCACGCCGGCGCTTTGCGTCGAGGTGACGCTCATGCCCATCGAGATGATGGGCGTGGACGGCGCCGTCCTCTACGCCGACATCATGATGCCGCTCTACGGCATGGGGGTGCCGTTCACGATCGATCCGGGCATCGGCCCCGTGGTGCACGAGCCGGTGCGCGACGCGGCCGCGGTACGCAACCTGCGCGTCGTCGACGCCGAGGAGGCCACGCCCGAGATCTTCCAGGCGCTACGTACCCTTCGCACCGAGCTGGACGGCCGCGCCGCGCTCCTGGGGTTCGCCGGCGCCCCCTACACGCTCGCCTCGTACCTGGTGGAGGGCCGCCCCACCAAGGACCGCGCCCGGGCGAAGGCCATGATGTACGGGCAGCCGGAGCTCTGGCGCGAGCTGATGGAGACCCTCGCGCAGGTGACCATCCGCTACCTGCGGGCGCAGGTCGACGCGGGTGCGCAGGTGCTGCAGCTATTTGACTCGTGGATCGGCGACGTGGGGCCGTCCGCGTACCGCGAGCATGTGCTGCCCTACAGCCGCATGATCTTCGACGGCGTGCGCGACCTGGACGTCCCCACCATCCACTTCGGCACCGGCGCCGGCGGCATGCTGGAGGACATCGCGTCGGCGGGCTCCGACGTCGTCTGCGTCGACTTCCGCGTGGGACTGGCCGACGCGTGGCGCCGGATCGGCGAGCACATGGGCATCCAGGGCAACCTCGACCCGTCGGTCCTGCTCGCCGGATGGGACGCGGTGCGCGCCGAGGCCGACCGGGTGATCGCCGAGGCCGACCAGCGCCCCGGACACGTCTTCAACCTGGGCCACGGTGTGCTGCCCGAGACCGATCACACGATCCTCGCGCGCCTGGTGGAGCACGTGCACGAGGCGACCGCCCGCAGCTGACCCACCCATCCGCGGCGACCCCCGATGGGTTCGCCGGGACGGGTCGGCCGAGGCGGGTGCCCGCCCCGGCCACACCTCCGCCACGGCGTCCTAGATCTCCGCACGCCCCTTCACGAGCCTGTCGACCACGTCCGGGTCGGCCAGCGTCGAGATGTCGCCCAGGTTGGAGGTGTCGTTCTCGGCGATCTTCCGCAGGATGCGGCGCATGATCTTGCCCGAGCGGGTCTTGGGCAGGTCGGGCGTCAGGTGGATGGCATCGGGGCTGGCGATCGGCCCGATCTCGATGCGCACCCATGTGCGCAGCTCCTTGATCAGCTCCTCGCCACCCTCCTCGCCGTCCATCAGGGTCACGTACGCGTAGATGCCCTGCCCCTTGATGTCGTGCGGATACCCGACGACCGCCGCCTCGGCCACCTTGGGGTGGGCCACCAGTGCGCTCTCCACCTCGGCGGTGCTCATGCGGTGGCCCGAGACGTTGATGATGTCGTCGACGCGACCGGTGATCCAGTAGTCGCCGTCCGCGTCGCGCCGCGCGCCGTCACCGGTGAAGTACTTGCCCGCGAACATCGAGAAGTAGGTCTTCTCGAAACGCTCGTGGTCGCCGTAGACCGTGCGCATCTGCCCGGGCCACGAATCGGCGATGACGAGGAGGCCCTCCGCCTCCGGGGACGTCAGCACCGTCCCGTTCTCGTCGAGGATCTCCGGCTGCACCCCGAAGAACGGCTGCATGGCGGATCCCGGCTTCAGCCGCGTGACCCCGGGGATGGGGCTGATCATGATGCCGCCGGTCTCGGTCTGCCACCAGGTGTCCACGATCGGGCGGGTGGTGCGACCGACGACCCGGTAGTACCACTCCCACGCCTCGGGGTTGATGGGCTCGCCCACCGACCCGAGGGTACGAAGCGAGCGCCGCTTGGTGCGCTCCACCGGCCCGGCGCCCATGCCCATCAGCGACCGGATGGCGGTCGGCGCCGTGTAGAAGATGTTGACGCGGTGGCGGTCGATCACCTCCCAGAAGCGCGAGGCCAGCGGGTAGGTGGGGATGCCCTCGAACATGAGCGTGGTGGCGCCGTTGGCGAGGGGCCCGTAGATGATGTAGCTGTGGCCGGTGACCCAGCCGACGTCGGCCGTGCACCAGTACACGTCCCCGTCGTGGTAGTCGAAGACGTACTCGTGCGTCATCGCCACGAACACGAGGAAGCCGCCGGTCGTGTGCACCACGCCCTTCGGTGTGCCCGTGGAGCCCGACGTGTAGAGGATGAACAGCGGATCCTCGGCGTTCACCTCGACCGCCGGGCAGTGGGCCGACTGCTTCTCGGCCTCCTCGTGGTACCAGACGTCGCGCCCCTCCTTCATCGACACCCGGCCGCCGGTGTGGCGAACGACGATGACCCTGTCGATGCCGTCCTTGGTCCTGTGGTCGGCGGTGTCGACGTTCTTCTTCAACGGGATCCGGCGACCGCCGCGCACGCTCTCGTCGGCGGTGATGACGATCCGCGACTCGCAGTCCTCGATGCGCCCGGCCAGCGCCTCGGCGGAGAAGCCGCCGAAGACCACCGAGTGGATCGCACCCAGCCGTGCGCACGCCAGCATGGCGTAGGCGACCTCGGGGATCATCGGCATGTAGATCGTGACGCGGTCGCCCTTCGTCACCCCGTTGGCGCGCAGCACGTTCGCGAACCGGCACACGTGCTCGTGCAGTTGCCGGTAGGTGATGTGCTGCGGCTCGGCGTCCGGGTCGTCCGGCTCCCAGATGATCGCCACCTGGTCGCCGCGGGTGGGCAGGTGCCGGTCGATGCAGTTGTAGGCGGCGTTGGTGACGCCGTCCTCGTACCAGCGGATGGAGACCTGCCCCATGGTGAAGTCGGTGTTCTTCACCTTCGTGTAGGGCTGGAACCAGGCGATGCGCTTGCCGTGCTCGCCCCAGAACGCATCCGGATCCTCGATGGAGGCCGCGTACATGCGCTGGAACTCGTCCTCCGTCAGATGCGCGCGCTTCGCCCACGCTGGCTTGACGTCATACACCCGAACGGCCATGGGGGTCCTCCTCGTTGCGCGGCCACCGCGGAGGTGACCGACTCATCGTGCGAGTCGTTGCAAACCCGTCGCGCCCATTCTATGCCGACTCTTGGCCGAGGCCGCGCGCCGAACGTTGATGGGCACCGGCGGACGGCGACGGGCAGTCGCTACAGTGCCGCGCCGGACGAACGACGAGATGACGGAGCCGATGAACGAGCAATCCCCCCAGGCGACCGCGGACGCGGCGCCCGACGACCACAACAAGTGGCTGGCGCTGGCGGTCCTGTCCGTCTCGTACCTGATGGTGGTGCTGGACGTCTCGATCGTGAACGTGGCGCTTCGCGACATCCAGGTGGACCTGGGCTTCGCCCAGAAGGACCTGCAGTGGGTCATCACCGGCTACGCGCTCACGTTCGGCGGCTTCCTGCTCCTGGGCGGCCGCATGGGCGACATCCTCGGCCGGCGGCGCCTGTTCATGCTGGGGCTCACGCTCTTCGCCGCCTTCTCGCTCATGTGCGGCCTTGCGACCTCACCGGGCATGCTGGTCACCGCACGCATCCTGCAGGGCATCGCCGCCGCCCTGCTCGCCCCGTCGGTCTTCTCCATCGTCTCGGTCACCTTCCAGGAGGGCGCCGAGCGCAACAAGGCGCTGGGCATCCTGGGGGCCGTCGCCGGGTCGGGGGCCGCCATCGGCCTCATCATCGGCGGTGTGCTGAGCGAGAAGGCCAGCTGGCACTGGTGCTTTCTCATCAACGTCCCGATCGCCATCGTCGTGCTGATCGCCACGCGACGCTATGTGCGTGAGAGCCGCGCCGACGCGACCCACCGCCACTTCGACGCGATGGGCGCCATCCTCATCACCTCCGCCCTCATGATCCTGGTCTACGCGCTCACGCAGGCCAGCGACGTCGGCTGGCTGAGCGGTCAGACGATCGGCCTGGTGGCGCTGTCGGTCGCGCTGCACGTCGCCTTCCTGGTCGTGGAGCTGCGGTCCAAGCACCCGCTGGTGCCGATGACTTTCTTCCGCAAGCGCATCCCGACCGGCGCCAACATCATCGGCTTCGTCCTCGGCACGATCGTGCAGGGCATGTTCGTGCTGCTGTCGCTCTTCATGCCGCAGGTCCTGGGGTACAGCCCCATCGAGACCGGCCTTGCGTACATGGCGACGGCCCTCACCGCGATCGTCGCCTCGGGTGGCGCACAGGCGCTTGTCACGCGGATCGGCGTGCGGACCTCGCTCATCATCGGCATGAGCTCGCTGGCCGTCGGTCTCCTCTACCTCACGCGCATCGCGCCGGACTCGTCCTACTGGACCGCCCTCTTCCCCGGCTTCATCCTGATGGGCATCGGGCTGGGCTTCTCGTTCGTGCCCGTGTCGATCGCCGCGCTGACGGGCGTGAAACCGCACGAGGCCGGACTCGCATCCGGGCTCATCAACACCTCCCAGCAGATCGGCGGTGCGCTGGGCGTCGCGATCCTGGTGAGCGTCGCCAACACGATCACCGGCGCCATCGACCCCCGGCACATCGACGCGGGCGCCGCCCAGAAGCTGACCGACGGATACGCCGGCGCCTTCTTCGTCGCCGCGGGGCTCGCGGTGCTGGGGCTCATCGTCGTGCTGAGCGTCCTGCGGGGTCGCGAGATGGCCCACGCCGGTGAGGACGCGGCGGTGGCAACCCACATGTAGCGCGCCGCCGGCCCGTCCACCCGGGGGGTGGGCGGGCCGGCCCGGGCGTCCGGATAATGTGACGCCATGGAGCCCCGCCGGTGACCGCACGTTACGCGGCGTTCGTCTCGTCCAAACGCGGGCCCTGGATCATCCTCGCGCTGTGGCTTCTCATCGTCGGGGCCGCCGGACCGCTGGGCGCGCGCTTCGAATCGGCGCAGTCCAACGAACAGCGCACGTTCCTGCCGGAGGGCACCGACTCGCTGCGGGTCGTCGAGCTCTCCAAGGCGTTCCCGTCGGGGGAGCAGGCGCCGGCGGTCATCGCGTACCGTCGCGACTCGGGGCTGACGGCGGCGGACCGCGAGGCCATGCGGCGCGTGTCGACCGCCATCGCGGCCGCCGGGATCGCGGGGACGCGTCCGCCGGCGCCACCGGTGGTCTCGGATGACGGCCGGGGGGCGATCGTCGTCGTCCCCATCGTCGTGAGCGGCGACTCGGACGTGCTGGTCGACGCCGTCCAGGCCATCCGCGATCACGCCGCCGAGGTCCCGGCCGGGCTGGAGGCGAAGGTGGGCGGCGGTGGCGGCTTCTCCGCCGACGCCGTGAAGGTCTTCGGGAACATCAACAGCACGCTCCTGATCGCGACCGCCAGCCTCGTCTTCGTCCTTCTCATCCTCATCTACCGCAGCCCGTTCTTCTGGATCTTCCCGCTGCTGTCGGTGTTCGCGGCGGAGACCACGGTGCGGGCCGTGGGATACCTGATGACCCAGGCGGGGGTGACCGTCAACGGACAGTCGGCCGGCATCCTGCTGGTGCTCGTGTTCGGCGCCGGCACCGACTACGCGCTGCTGCTGGTGGCCCGCTACCGCGAGGAACTCCACCGCACCGCCGACAACCGCGCGGCGATGCGCATCGCGCTCGCCAGATCCGCGCCGCCGATCCTGGCCTCGTGCGGGACGGTGGTGCTGGGGCTCCTGTGCCTGGCCTTCGCACAGGTCAACGGCACCCGCGGGCTCGGTGTCACCGGCGCGATGGGCGTGGCCGTCGCGGCACTCGCCATGCTCACGCTGCTGCCGGCGCTCCTTCTCGTGGTCGGCCGCCGGCCGTTCTGGCCACGCGTGCCCCGCACCGACGCGACCACACCCGACATCGCGACCCGCGGGCTCTTTCGCCGCATCGGCGAATGGGTCGTCCGCCGGCCGCGGGCGGTCTGGGTCGGGGTCACCGTCCTCCTCCTGGCCCTGTCGGCCGGGCTCGCGACCTACGACGACGGGCTCACCGCCACCGAGAGCTTCCGCGGAAGCGTCGAGTCGGTGGAGGCCGAGGCGCTCGTCGGCGACCTCTTCCCGGCCGGCGCGTCGGCGCCCGCCGAGATCGTCGTCACCGACCCAGCCCGGCTGGACGAGGTGACCGGCGTCCTGCGCGCCTCGCCGCTCGTCGCACAGGTGGGACCGGCGGAGTCGGGACCGCCCGGACGCAAGCTGAACGCGATCATGACACCAGAGCCGTACAGCACCGAGGGCTACGCCGCCATCGGGACCCTCCGCGACGACCTCGCGCGCGCCGGGCTGGGTGACGTGGCCCTGGTGGGCGGTGCATCGGCGGTCGAACGGGACCTGCGCGAGGCATCGACGCGCGACACCCGCGTGCTGCCCCCGGTCGTCCTCGCCGTCACCTTCGTGGTGCTCGTGATGTTGCTGCGGGCCATCGTCGCGTCGGCGCTCATCATCGTCGCGGTGATCCTCAGCAACCTGGCCGCCATGGGCCTGAGCGTCCTGGTGTTCCGGTACATCCTGGGCTTCGCCGGGGTCGACCCGTCGTTCCCGCTCTACGCGTTCATCTTCCTCGTGGCGCTGGGCGTCGACTACAGCATCTTCCTGATGGCGCGGGTGCGCGAGGAGACCGAGACGCACGGCACGCGCGAGGGGACGCTGCGGGGGCTCGCAGCAACGGGATCGGTCATCACCTCGGCCGGAATCGTCCTCGCGGGCACGTTCTCGGTGCTCATGGTGCTGCCCCTCATCGCGCTGATCGAGGTGGGCTTCGTGGTGGCCGTCGGCATCCTGATCGACACGTTCATCGTCCGCTCGGTGCTGATGCCGGCCATCGTCCTGGACCTCGGTGGACGCGCATGGTGGCCGTCCTCATTGCACAGGCAACGGGGGCACGACACCGGAAGCGGGGGCACGGTACCCTAAGGGCCGACGAGGCCGGATCCGCGGCGAGTGCGGCCGGCCGCAACCATGAAGGCAACCGTGTCCGACCCAGCGAACGTCCCCGTGGTCCTCCCGTCCCTCGGTGAGTCCGTGACCGAGGCCACCATCGTCGAATGGCTCAAGCAGCCCGGCGACCCGGTGGCCCTCGACGAGGAGATCGTCGAGATCACCAGCGACAAGGCCGACCTGCAGGTGCCGTCACCCGCCGCCGGCGTCCTCGCCGAGATCGTCGCCCAGCCCGGCGACACCATCCAGGTGGGCGACCTGATCGCGAACCTCGCGCCCGAGGGCACGGTCATCGACGGCGATGGTGGCGGTTCCGGCGCGGACGCCGGAGCCGCGGACGCCGCCACGGACACGGGTGCCGCGGACGCCGAGGCCGCCGCCGACACGGACGGCGCACCGGACGGACCGGCACCCGCCGCACCGAGCGGGGACATGACCGACGTGACCCTCCCCAGTCTGGGCGAGTCGGTGACCGAGGCCACCATCGTCGAATGGCTCAAGCAGCCCGGCGACCTGGTGGCCCTCGACGAGGAGATCGTCGAGATCACCAGCGACAAGGCCGACCTGCAGGTGCCGTCACCCGCCGCCGGCGTCCTCGCCGAGATCGTCGCCCAGCCGGGCGACACCATCCAGGTGGGAGAGCTCCTCGCCCGCCTGGCCCCGGAGGGTGCGAGCGTCGCCGCGGGCGCCGGCGCATCGTCCGCGAGCGCCGACGCGGCGGGATCAGCGCCACAGGCCGCCGAACCGGCCACGACCGCCACCGCCACCGAGCCGCAGCCGGTCACCGCGGACGGCGAGATCATGGACGTCACGCTCCCCAGCCTCGGCGAGTCGGTGACCGAGGCCACCATCGTCGAATGGCTCAAGCAGCCCGGCGACCTGGTGGCCCTCGACGAGGAGATCGTCGAGATCACCAGCGACAAGGCGGACCTGGAGGTCCCGTCGCCGGCCGCCGGCGTGCTGACCGAGATCGTCGCCCAGCCGGGCGACACCGTCGAGGTCGGCGGACTGCTGGCCCGCCTGGCACAGGGCGCGACCGCGACCCCCACGGGCGACGACGGCGCGACGAAGGACACCACCGGCGCCGCCGCCGCGCCGGTCTCCGCGACCCCCACCAACGGGAAGGCCGAGGGCGGTGGGCTCGTCTCGCCGCTCGCACGTCGCCGCGCCGCCGAGGCCGGCGTCGACCTGGATGCGGTGAGCGGATCGGGTCCGCGCGGACGGGTGACCGCCGCCGACGTCTCCGCGGCCGCATCGGGCGGGACGGCCGCCCCGGCCGACGCCCCCGCACCGGACGCCGCGAAGGGCACCGAGGAGAAGGTCCTCCTGAAGGGGCCGCCCGCGGCGCTCGCCCGCTACATGAACGAGAGCCGGTCGCTCCCGACCGCGACGACGTTCCGCACGATCCCGGTCGGGACCCTCGACACCCGTCGCCGTCAGATCAACGAGGCGCTCAAGGAGGCCGGACGCGACGAGAAGCTCTCGTTCACGCATCTGGTCGCATGGGCCATCGTCCGGTCGGTGGAGGCGTTCCCCGTCATGGCGACCGCCTTCGAGGAGGTGGACGGCAAGCCGCACAAGGTGGTGCGGACCGGTGTCAACATCGGCCTGGCGGTCGACGTCGAGCGCCGGGACGGCAGCCGCTCCCTGCTGGTGCCGGTCGTCCGCGATGCGCAGACCCTGGGCTTCAAGGGCTTCGTCGACGCGTACGATGATCTCGTCAAGAAGACACGCGGCGGCAAGGTGTCGCCCGACGACCTCGTCGGTGCGCACGTGAGCCTCACCAACCCCGGCGGGTTCGGGACGGTCGCCTCCGTGCCGCGGCTGATGCCGGGCCAGGGGACCATCATCGCCACCGGGTCCATCGCGCTGCCGGTGGGCTTCGAGCACGTGGACGCAAAGGCCCTCGGCATCCAGAAGGTGATGACCGCCACCTCCACCTACGATCACCGGGTCATCCAGGGCGCCGAGAGCGGCGCCTTCCTGCGCCAGATCGACCTGTTCCTGGCCGGCGAGGACGGCTTCTACGAGGACGTGGCCCAGAGCCTGGGCATCCCCCTCCCGGAGCTCCCCGCCCCCACCACCCAGCAGATCGCCACGACGAGCGCCGGTGCCGTCGCCCCCGCGGCGGCGGCCGGACCGGTGGACGCCCAGACGCTCGCGGCCGTCGCCGCCGCCACCTCGCTGGTCAAGGCGCACCGTCTCTACGGCCACCTCAACGCATCGCTCGACCCGCTCGGTTATCCGCCGGTCGGCGACCCAGCGCTCGAGCCCGCCACCGCCGGCATCAGCCCGCAGATGATGGAGCGCGTGCCCGCGGAGCTCCTCAAGGTCTACTTCCCGGCGCGCACGTTCGCCGAGGTCCTGCCGGTGCTGCGCGAGACCTACTGCGGCACCATCGCCTACCAGGTCGAGCACATCGCCAGTCACGAGCAGCGGCGCTGGCTGCGCAAGGAGATCGAGGCGGGCTTCATCCGCGTGCCGATGCCGCGCAACGAGCGCGTCAGCCTGCTGGAGCGGCTGACGCAGGTGGACCTGTTCGAGCGCTTCCTGCAGCGCGCGTACATCGGCCAGAAGACCTTCTCGATCGAGGGCGTCGACGCCGTCGTGCCCATGCTCGACGAGACCATCGAGCTCTGCGCCGAGTCGGGTGCCAACCAGATCGTCATCGGCATGGCCCACCGCGGTCGCCTCAACGTCATCACCCACGTCGTCGGACGACCGGTGGAGTCGATCCTCGGTGAGTTCGAGGGCATGACCGAGCCGGCCGACCCCGAGGACTGGATCCAGACCGCGGGCGACGTCAAGTACCACCTGGGTGCCGAGGGCACCTTCACGACCACGGGCGGCCGACCGGTCGCCATCACGCTGGCCGCCAACCCCAGCCACCTGGAACAGGTCAACGCGGTGGTGGAGGGTGGCACCCGGGCGCGTCAGACGCTCCGTCAGGGCCGCGACGCAACCCACGACCCCAGCCTGGCGGTGCCGGTGCTGGTGCACGGCGACGCCGCGTTCCCGGGTCAGGGGATGGTCGCCGAGACGCTCAACCTCAACGGTCTGCGCGGGTACTCCACCGGCGGGACCATCCACATCATCGCCAACAACCAAATCGGGTTCACCACCGACCCGCAGGACTCCCGGTCCACGCGCTACGCGAGCGACCTGGCGAAGGGCTTCGACATCCCGATCATCCACGTCAACGCGGATGACGTGGAGGCCTGCATCTCGGCGGTCAAGCTGGCGGTCGCCTACCGCAACATGTTCAAGCGCGACATCCTGATCGACGTGATCGGCTACCGCCGACACGGCCACAACGAGGCGGACGAGCCGGCCTACACGCAGCCGGTCATGACGCAGACGATCAAGGCCCACCCGCGTCCGTACCAGGTCTACGCCAAGCGCCTCATCGAGGAGGGCGTCATCGGTGAGGACGACCTCAAGGAGATCGAGACCAGGATCAACGCCACCTTCAGCGAGGCGCGCGAGAAGGTGATGGCCTTGGTGGCCGCCCAGGAGGGCGAGCCGACGCCGGTTCCGCAGCCGAGCCCGCAGCCCCACGTGGACACCGCGGTCGGCACGGACACCCTCGAGTGGCTCAACGAGGCGCTCCTCACGGTCCCGGACGGCTTCACCGTCCACCCCAAGCTGGTGCCGCAGTTGCAGCGCCGGCGCGACGCCATGGAGGCAGGCGAGGGCTTCCTCTGGGCCCACGCCGAGTCGCTCGCCCTGGGATCGCTCCTGATCGACGGCGTGCCGGTCCGACTGACCGGCCAGGACGTGGAACGCGGGACCTTCAGCCAGCGCCATCTGCGTCTGCACGACGCCGCCGAGAAGGGCTGGAAGCCGTTCACCGGCAACACCTACGCGCCCATCTGCAACCTCACACGGGCGACGGCCGCCTTCGAGGTCTTCAACAGCCCGCTGTCGGAGGCGGCCTGCATCGGGTTCGAGTACGGCTACTCCACGCTCGCGCCCGAGACGCTGGTCATCTGGGAGGCCCAGTACGGCGACTTCGCCAACGGCGGCCAGATCATGTTCGACCAGTTCATCTCGTCGGGACGGGCCAAGTGGGGCGAGCGCTCCCGCCTGGTCCTGCTCCTCCCGCACGGCTACGAGGGCAACGGGCCCGAGCACTCGTCGGCCCGCATCGAGCGCTTCCTGCAGGCGTGTGCCGAGGACAACATCCGCGTCGCGGTGCCGTCGACCGCCGACAACTACTTCCACCTGCTGCGCCGCCAGGGTCTGCACCCGGCGCACCGTCCGCTGGTCGTCTTCACGCCCAAGAGCCTGCTGCGCTCGACGGCGGCGTCCTGCACGCTCGACTCGATGGTCGAGGGCCGGTTCCGGAAGGTGGTGGACGACCCGCGCGCGGCCGACCGCCGCGACCAGGTCACCCGCCTGGTCCTCTGCACGGGCAAGGTCTACCACGACCTCGACGCCTCCGAGGCGCGCGAGACGACGCCCGAGGTGGCGATCGCCCGCGTCGAGCTCATCTACCCCATCCCGGAGGAGGAGCTGGCCGAGGTCATCGCCGGCTACCCCAACCTGACCGAGGTGACATGGGTTCAGGAGGAACCGCGCAACATGGGCGCCTGGACGTTCCTGCGTCGCACCCTCGAGCGTCTGCTCGACGCGACGCCGCTCTCGTACTGCGGCCGGTCCACCCGGTCGAGCCCGGCCGAGGGGTACCCGCAGATGCACAAGGTGGAGCAGGAGCGCATCATCCGCGAGGCGTTCATGGCGAGCACCGAGCGTCCCGCCGAGGCGGGATAGCGCGGTCACGCCCGACGGGCTGCGTCGCCTGGCGCCCGCGCGGATCACTCCGCGCGCGGCGCTGGACGCCCTCGACCAGGTGCTGCGGGAGGACGATCCCGACCCGGTCGTCGCGTGGTGGCGGGTGGAGGGCCGCACGCTCGTGCTGGGACGTGGATCGCGCGTCACGCCGGATGAGGACGCCTGTGCCCGCGCCGGGGTCACGGTCCTTCGTCGCGGTTCGGGCGGCGGTCCGGTCCTCTGGGGACCGCATCTGCTGGCACTCGACGTGGTGGTGCCACGCGGGCACCCCCTCCACACGCCGGATGTGACCGCCGCCTACGCGTGGTTGGGCCGGGCGATCGCGGCGGGGCTGCGCGAGGCCGGTGTGCCCGACGCGCGGGCGGTGGCGCCCACCGACGCGCGGGCCATGAACGACCCGGACTTGGCCGCGGCGTCGTGCTTCGCCGGGGTCTCGCCCTGGGAGGTCATGGTGGGCGACCGCAAGATCGCCGGCCTGTCGCAGATTCGGCGCCGCGGGGCGATCGCGCTGCAGGCCGGGATCCTCATGGAACCCGAGTCACCCGTCGTCACGACGCTTCTCGTCCCGGACCCGGACCGCCCGTTCGCGCATGCGCGGATCGCGGCGCGCGCGGTGGACGTGGCCGCGGTGGGCGGGCGGGGCACCGACGAGGTCCTCGACGCAATCGACCGGCATGTGGTGCGGGCGTTGGCCGTGGACGTGCACTGACCCCGGCGGCCCGGGCGGGTGTCCTGGTCTTGGCGCCCCCGATGGATGATGCGTCGGGGCGGAATGAGCCGTCAGGCCGGCGACGGTTCCCCGGGGTCAGGGGTCGCCGTGCCCAATGCGGACACCGACGCCGGGGCGACGGGGTGATCGTCGGGTGCGAGCGTCGGCACCCCGCCGGGTGACGCGTCGGGGCGAACGAGCCGTCAGGCGCGCGACCGCCCTCCGGGTCAGGGGTCGCCGACCCGATACGGACACCGACGCCGGAACGACGGGGTGCCCGGCCGTCGGCACCCCGCGGGCTGACGCGTCGGGGCAAACGAGCCGTCAGGCGGGTGACCGGTCCTCCGGATCAGACCTCGCCGTCTCCGGTCCGGGCGTCGACGCCGGAGTGGGGCGATCGTCGGGTGCGGGCGTCGACGTCGGGGTGGGCGGGGTGGTGGACCGACCGTCGGAGGCCGGGTCGGGCACGGTCTCGGCTGCGGCCGGCGCGGGACCGGGTGGCGTGCCCTCGGTGACCGGGGCGGTTGCGGTCGTAGCGGATGTGGCGGGGTCGGGCCCGGCGGGGTCACCGTGTTCGGCCGCCTCGGTCGCGCCGTGGCCGCGGCGCGGGATGAGGTGCATCACCAGGACGAGGATCGCACCGACGATCAGGCCGGCGACGAACGAGAGCGCCGTGTTGACGAGCCAGCCGAGCACGCCACCGATGCCGCCGACGTCGTTCACCGCGTCCTCGGCGTGGTGCACGAGGTCGTACGGCCCCTTCCAGCCGACCTCGTCGAATCCCACCAGGAGGATGTGGCCGCCCACCCAGATCATCGCGATGATCCCCACCGTCGCGAGCACGGCCATGAGCTTCGGCACGCTCTTCACCATCGCCCGGCCGATGCGCTGGGCGGTCTCCGAGGCCCGCTGGGCGAGGGACAGGCCGATGTCGTCCAACTTCACGATCAGGGCGACCGCCCCGTAGACGAGGAGGGTGATCGCGATCGCCACGACGATCAGGATGACCAGGCGCGAGAGGAAGGCCTCGGCGGCGACCTCCCGCAGCGCAATGACCATGATCTCGGCCGACAGGATGAAGTCGGTGCGGATGGCCCCCTTGACCATCGCCTCCTCCTGCTGGCCGCCCTCGCCGATCGCGGGCGCCTCGACGTGCCCGTGTCCGGCGACCTTCTCCCAGATCTTCTCGGCACCCTCGAAGCAGAGGTAGGCGCCGCCCAGCATGAGCAGCGGCGAGACGGCCCAGTCGACGAACTCGCTGAGCAGCATGATCGCCGGGAGGATGAAGAGCAGCTTGTTGCGCAGCGACCCCAGGGCGATGCGCTTGATGACCGGCAGCTCGCGGTCGGCGGTGAAGCCCTGCACGTAGCGCGGTGTGACGGCGGTGTCGTCGATCACCACCCCGGCGGCCTTGGCGCTGGCGCGGCCGGCGGCGGCGCCCACGTCGTCCACCGATGCGGCGGCCATCTTGGCGAGCGCCGCGATGTCGTCCAGGAGCGCGGCGAGTCCCCCGCTCATGCCGCGACCGGCCTTCCACCCGCGGGGAGCAATGGGCGGGCGCGCATGGTGGCGGGGACGAGACGCACGGGAGGAGAATACGGGCCGACCTGCCCGCCGCGCCATGGGTCACAGGATGCCCGTACCCCCGGTGTCGGACACATCACACGCCGGCCAGTCCCCGCCTCCCGCATGCCCCAGGGCCGGCCACGGCTCCGATGGCCGCCGTCAACGCGCGATCGAACGACACGAACCGTTCAATCGAACATGACCGACCGGTCACTGTTGACGAAGACGACACACACCCGAGACACCCACGTTGGAAAACCGCCCGCACGCGGTGATCAATCGCACGACACGGCCGCGCGAGCCGGGACCCGCGACCCCACCGAGAACGCACCCGCATCCATGCGTCCAACCCGTCCCAGCACCCCATCGACCTGGCCGAGCCCGCGACCCGCCCCCGACCACCCGCCGTCCACACGCAATCGCACGACACGAACCGTCCAATCGAACATGACCGACCGTTCACTGTTGACGAAGACGACACACGCCGAGACACCCACGTTGGAAAACCGCCCGGGCGCCGTGATCAATCGCACCAACGTCGGCCATCGATACACGCCCATGTCCTGCGATCGCGCACAGAGACCATGGGTCTGACCGTTGAGTCGAGGGTGAGACTCCAGGTATTTCAGGCGAGCGGCGCCATCGTCAGGCCGGCGTCGCGCAGCTGCTCCCAGTAGAGCTCGGCCGGCTCACGCTCACCGCGCCACACGCGGGCGCTCCCGCGGCTGTGGATGGTGTTGGCAAACGACATCCCGCGGTCGAAGTCCACTCCCGGCAGGACGCTCGCAAGCGTCATCGCCACGCCCTCGAACGTGTTGTGGTTGTCGTTGAGGACGATGATGCTCACCGGGTCGCCGCTTCCTCCCCCGGTCCCGGGGTCACGCGGCTTGGCCTTGGGGGGCCGGACTGGTGCAGCGGTGGCCATCGATCCGGAGGATACCGTCGGCTCGTCCGCCGGCGACCGCACGGTTGGTGAGTCGCCCAGGATGTCCCGAACGCAACGGCGCTGCGGATCGGAGATTCGCCCGCTGCGCGGTCAGGATGACGCCGGGGCATCCTCCGACCACACGGCGGCCACGGCCGAAACCACCCGGTCAACCTCCGCGTCGGTCGTGGCCCAGCTCGTGACGAACCGGATGGTCCCGGGCGACAGCTCGTAGAACGCCACCTCCCCAACCGCCGCGAGCGCATCGATGCACGCCCGCCCCGCAACCGGGAAGAGCATGTTGGCCTGCACCGGCATCGCGAGCGGCACACCCAAACCGGTCAGACCGCTCGCGAGCCGCGCCGCCGATGCGTTGGCCCGATGGGCCAGCCGCAGCCACAGGCCGTCCTCCAGCATCGCCAGGAGCTGCGCCGACTGGAAGCGCATCTTGCTGGGCGTGTGGCCGGCACGCTTCAGCCGGTAGACGAGCTCCTCGCCCAGCGTGGGATCGAAGCAGACGATCACGTCGGCCGAGAGCCCGCCGTTCTTGGTCATGCCCAGCGAGAGGACGTCGACGCCCGCCTGCCAGGTGAGCTCGGCGGGACGACACCCCAGCCCAACCACGGCGTTCGCAAGCCGCGCACCGTCCATGTGCACCCGAAGGCCGTGCTCGCGGGCGAGCGCCGCCAGCTCCGCCACCCGCGCCGGGGTCGGCACGGTGCCCCAGTCCGACGGGCAGGTGATCGACAGGACCGATGGCTGCGACTGATGCGGATCGCCCCAGGCAGTCTCGTCGAGGGCCGCCCGAAGGACGTCGGGATCGATCTGCGCGTCCGACCCCGACAGCGTCCGCAGCACGGCCCCGCCGGCCAACAGCGAGGTCGCGCCGCACTCGTGGACCGCGATGTGGGCGGTCTCGTGGCAGAGGACACTTCCCCACGGTGGGCAGACGGCCGACAGGCCCACGGCGTTGGCCGCGGTGCCGGACACGACCGGGAACACCCGGGCGTCGTCGTGTTCGAAGACCTCGCGCACCACGTCGTGCAGGCGTGCGGTCCACGCATCGTCGCCGTAACCCGGGGCCGTCCCCGCACCCGCCGCGGCCAGTGCCCGAAGCACCTCGGGACACACGCCGGCGGTGTTGTCGCTTCGCAGGTCGACGGGTTCTGCCATCGACCCGATCGTCGCAGATCAGCACGACCAGGCACCCGGTGCCACGCCACCCCCGCGAACGCCCTGCCGGTTGGCCCGGCCTTGCCCGAGAGGGAACGGTTTCCTGGGCTTCCTCCGCCCCTCGGGCTCAGCGAGTGCCCATCGCATCGAGACCGACGGCTGGGTGGTCCTGGTTCGAGCGGTGGGTAGCGCAGAGGCGCTCCGCGCTGGAGGACGAACGCGTCCAGTGGGTGTACCGCGTCTGGGACAGATACTCCCGCCTCGAGCTCGACGATCCAAAGCTGGAGCAGTTCGTGGGTGAACACGTGGGCGCGGTTCGGCGACCTCCCCGTCGCGGTGTTCGGCGCCACGGGCGAGATCGGGGACGACCGCCTGGTGGCGGCGCTCGCCTGGGCGGCGATCGCCGATCACCCGGCGGCCGGCTGGCCGCATCCCCACAACCCGGCTAGTGAGATCCCGCGCACCGGGTTCGCCACATGGCCAATCCACACCGCCGTCGATTGGGCCGTTCTGCAGGGCCGTGCGGGACCATCCGCCTGCCATAATCCCGCAGCCGAGCGCGCCCCGGTCAATCGCAGCGGACGAAACATCCTGCTATTGCACGGATACTGCAGCGCGCGGTAGGTTTCCCGGCCCCGCCCAGCGGCGGTGCCACACCGCGCCACGGAGGTCCTTCGATCAGCACGCCCCGTTCACACGCCCCAGAACGCACCGGCCTCTACGACCCGCGCTTCGAGCATGACGCCTGCGGCGTCGCGTTCGTGGTGCACATGAAGGGGCACCGCAGCCACGAGATCGTCCGCATGGGCTGCGAGGCGCTCGTCAACCTGGACCACCGCGGGGCGCGTGGCGCCGAGCCCAACACCGGTGACGGTGCGGGCGCGCTCATCCAGATGCCCAGCCGCTTCTTCCGAAGCGTCGTGGACTTCGGCCTGCCGGCCGAGAACCGTTACGCGACCGGCATGGTCTTCCTGCCCGACGACGACGCCGCCGCGGCCACGGTCATCCGCACGATCGAGACCATCGTGGACGAGGAGGACATGGAGGTCCTCGGCTGGCGCGACGTGCCCACCGACCCGTCCGGCCTCGGGGCGCAGGCGCTCGCCGCCATGCCGCGGTTCCGCCAGCTCTTCATCGGCGGCGCGCGCGACCAGGAGCTTGAGCTGCGGTCGTTCGTCATCCGCAAGCGCATCGAGAACACCTGCGGCGCGCTCGCCGCCGGCGGCTGCTACATCCCCAGCCTCTCCGGGCGCACCTTCGTCTACAAGGGGATGCTGACCCCGGGCCAGCTGGACGAGTTCTTCCCGGACCTGCGCGACGAGCGGGTCGACTCGGCGCTCGCGCTCATGCACTCGCGCTTCTCGACCAACACGTTCCCGTCGTGGCCGCTCGCCCACCCCTACCGCTTCATCAGCCACAACGGTGAGATCAACACCGTGCAGGGCAACCGCAACTGGATGCGGGCGCGCGAAGCGCTGCTCGAATGCCCCAGCATCCGGGGCAGCCTGGACCGCATCTTCCCCATTTGCCACCAGGGCGCCAGCGACTCCGCGTCGTTCGACGAGGTGCTGGAGCTGCTGCACATGGGTGGGTACTCACTGCCCCACGCGGTGCTCATGATGATCCCGGAGGCGTGGGAGCACCACGCCGAGATGGAGCAGGCCCGCAAGGACTTCTATCGCTTCCACGCCTCGATCATGGAGCCGTGGGACGGTCCGGCGTCCATCGCGTTCACCGACGGCACCGTGATCGGCGCGGTCCTCGACCGCAACGGCCTGCGCCCGTCGCGCTACGTGGTCACCTCCGACGACCTGGTGATCATGGGCTCGGAGGCCGGCGTGCTCGAGGTGCCGGCCGAGAAGGTGGTCCTCAAGGGACGACTGCAGCCCGGGAAGATCTTCCTGGTCGACACCGCCGACGGACGCATCGTCGGCGACGACGAGATCAAGACCGAGCTCGCCAACCACCAGCCCTACGGACGGTGGCTGCAGGAGCAGCTGGTGGAGCTGGACAACATGACCGCCCCGGCGCACGAGCTGGAGCCGCACCAGGACATCATCCGTCAGCAGCAGACGTTCGGGTACACCACCGAGGAGCTCAGGATCATCCTCGAGCCCATGGCGCGCGACGGTGCCGAGCCGACCGGATCGATGGGCACCGACACGCCGGTGGCCGTGCTCTCGGACCGTTCACGGCTGCTGTTCGACTACTTCCAGCAGCTCTTCGCACAGGTGACCAACCCACCGCTCGACGCGATCCGCGAGGAGCTCGTCACAGCGCTCGGCCGTGTGCTGGGCCCCGAGCAGAACCTGCTCGCCCCCGGCCCCGCCAGCTGCCGGCAGATCTCGGTGGACCACCCCATCCTCACCAACGAGGAGCTTGCGAAGCTCCGGAACGTGGAGCACCAGCGCGAGACCCCCGGCTGGCGGGCGGCGGTGATCCGCTGCCTCTACCGGGTCGCCGACGGCGAGCGGGGCCTGCGCGAGGCGCTCGACGGGATCCGCAGGCAGGCGTCGCGCGAGATCGCCGACGGGGCGCAGATCATCATCCTCTCCGACCGCGGGTCGGACGCCGAGATGGCGCCCATCCCGTCGCTCCTTTTCACCAGCGCCGTGCACCACCACCTCATCCGCGAGAAGTCGCGCACACGGGTGGGCCTCGTGGTGGAGGCCGGCGACGCGCGCGAGTGCCACCACATGTGCCTGCTGATCGGCTACGGCGCCGCGGCGATCAACCCGTACCTGGCCTTCCAGACGATCGACGACATGATCGCCCAGGGCATGACCGCCTTCAAGGACCCGGTCAAGGCGGTGCGCAACTACATCAAGGCGTGCGACAAGGGCATCCTCAAGGTGATGTCCAAGATGGGCATCTCCACCGTCGCCTCCTACACGGGCGCCCAGATCTTCGAGGCCATCGGCCTGGGTCAGGAGTTCGTGGACGAGTTCTTCACGGGCACCGTCAGCCGCATCCAGGGCATTGGCCTGGCCGAGGTGGCCGAGGAGGTCGCCCGCCGTCATGCCCTGGCATGGCCGGCACGGCCCGAGGAGCGCGCGCACCGCGGTCTCGACGGCGGCGGCGAGTACCAGTGGCGTCGCGAGGGCGAGTACCACCTGTTCAACCCCGAGACCGTGTTCAAGCTGCAGCACGCCACGCGCAGCGGTCGCTACGACATCTTCAAGCAGTACACAAAGCTGGTGGACGACCAGTCCCGGCGCCTCGCGACGCTGCGCGGCCTGTTCGAGTTCCGCATGGACCGGCGCGAGCCCGTGCCGATCGAGGAGGTGGAACCGGTCAGCGCGATCGTCAAGCGGTTCTCGACCGGCGCCATGAGCTACGGGTCGATCTCGGCCGAGGCGCACGAGACGCTCGCCATCGCGATGAACCGCATCGGGGGGCGTTCCAACAGCGGCGAGGGCGGTGAGGACCCGGCCCGGTTCGTCAAGGAGCCCAACGGTGACTGGCGCATCAGCCGCATCAAGCAGGTGGCCTCCGGCCGGTTCGGCGTGACCAGCGAGTACCTGGTGAACGCCACCGACCTGCAGATCAAGATGGCCCAGGGCGCCAAGCCCGGCGAGGGTGGCCAGCTGCCGGGCCCCAAGGTCTACCCGTGGATCGCGAAGGTGCGCCACTCCACGCCGTTCGTGGGGCTCATCTCGCCGCCGCCGCACCACGACATCTACTCCATCGAGGACCTGGCGCAGCTCATCCACGACCTCAAGAACTCCAACCCGGAGGCCCGCGTCCATGTGAAGCTCGTGGCGCAGGTGGGGGTCGGCACGGTGGCCGCGGGCGTCAGCAAGGCGCATGCCGACGTGGTGCTCATCTCGGGTCACGACGGTGGCACCGGCGCGTCGCCGCTCACCTCCATCAAGCACGCGGGCGCGCCGTGGGAGCTCGGTCTGGCCGAGACCCAGCAGACGCTCCTGCTCAACCGGCTGCGGGATCGCATCGTGGTGCAGGTGGACGGTCAGATGAAGACCGGACGCGACGTCATGATCGCGGCGCTCCTGGGGGCCGAGGAGTTCGGCTTTGCCACGGCGCCGCTGGTGGTCTCGGGCTGCGTCATGATGCGGGTGTGTCACCTCGACACATGCCCGGTGGGCATCGCCACCCAGAACCCGGTGCTCCGTGAGCGCTTCACCGGAAAGCCCGAGTTCGTCGTCAACTTCATGGAGTACATCGCCGAGGAGGTCCGCGAGCTGCTCGCCCAGCTGGGCTTTCGCACGCTGGAGGAGGCCATCGGCCACGCCGAGTTCCTCGACATGCGCGCGGCCATCGAGCACTGGAAGGCCGAGAAGCTCGACCTCTCCCCCATCCTCGAGATGCCGGAGCCTGCCGAGGGCGACGCCCGCCACTGCGTGCGCGAGCAGGACCACGGGCTCACGCGGGCGCTCGACATCGAGCTCATCCAGAAGTCCGCGCCGGCGCTCGACCGCCGCGAGCGCGTGCACATCGACGTGCCGATCCGCAACATCAACCGCACGGTCGGCACCCTCGTGGGCCAGGAGATCTCGCGCCGCTACCCGGAGGGACTCCCGGACGACACGGTTGTCGTCAACTTCACGGGATCCGCCGGCCAGAGCTTCGGCGCGTTCGCGCCGCGGGGGCTCACGCTGCGTCTCGGCGGCGATGCCAACGACTACACGGGCAAGGGACTCTCCGGCGGGCGCATCATCGCCCGACCCCCGGCGGGATCGTCGTTCCGGGCGGAGGAGAACGTCATCGCCGGCAACGTGATCCTCTACGGGGCGACGGCGGGCGAGGTGTTCCTGCGCGGCATCGTGGGCGAGCGCTTCTGCGTGCGCAACTCCGGTGCCGTCGCGGTGGTGGAGGGTGTGGGCGACCACGCCTGCGAGTACATGACGGGCGGGCGCGTGGTGGTGCTGGGCGCGACCGGGCGCAACTTCGGGGCCGGCATGAGCGGCGGCATCGCCTACGTGTGGGATCCCGACGGGGTGTTCCCCGGCCGCGTCAACCCGGAGATGGTCGACCTCGACCCGCTGGACGAGGACGACGCGGCGTGGCTGCGCGAACGCATCACCCGCCACCAGGAGGAGACATCGTCACCGGTCGCCGAGGGCATCCTCGGACGTTGGGACGACGCCGTGGACGAGTTCGTCAAGGTCATGCCCAAGGACTACAAGCGCGTGCTGGCCGAGCAGGCCGCACGGGAGCCCGACGAGGCCGCCGTGGTCGGCGCCCTCACCGACTGACGCGCAAGGAGCGATTTTCCGACATGGGTGACATCAGGGGATTCCTCGAGCACACGCGCGAACTGCCGGAGCGACGGCCGGTCGAGGAGCGCGTGCAGGACTGGAAGGAGGTCTACAAGCACTTCCCGACGCACCGGCTGCGCGATCAGGCCAGCCGCTGCATGGACTGCGGCATCCCGTTCTGCAACATGGGCTGTCCGCTGGGGAACATCATCCCGGACTGGAACGACCTCGTGTACCGGGACCGCTGGCGCGAGGCGATGGACCGGCTGCACGCCACCAACAACTTCCCGGAGTTCACCGGGCGCCTCTGCCCCGCCCCGTGCGAGCAGTCGTGCGTGCTCGGCATCAACCAGCCGCCGGTGACGATCAAGCAGATCGAGGTCAGCATCGCCGAGCGCTCGTGGGATGAGGGGTGGATGGACCCGGTCATCCCCGAGACGAAGACCGGCCGACGCGTTGCCGTCGTGGGAAGCGGTCCGGCGGGTCTCGCGGCCGCGCAGCAGCTCACCCGCGCCGGCCATGACGTCGTCGTGTTCGAGCGCGCCGAGCGGATCGGCGGCCTTCTGCGCTTCGGCATCCCGGACTTCAAGATGGAGAAGTGGGTCATCGACCGGCGTCTGGCGCAGATGGAGGCGGAGGGCACCGAGTTCCGCACGGGCGCCAACGTGGGCGTCAACGTGTCGGTGGAGTCGCTGCGCGACGAGTTCGACGCCGTCGTCCTCGCGGGCGGCGCCACCGCGTGGCGCGACCTGCCGATGCCCGGCCGCGAGCTGACGGGCATCCACCAGGCGATGGAGTACCTGCCGGACGCCAACCGCGTGCAGTCGGGCGACCTCGCCGAGCACCCGATCAGCGCGGCCGGCAAGGACGTGGTCATCATCGGCGGTGGCGACACCGGGGCGGACTGCCTGGGCACGGCCAACCGTCAGGGCGCGGCCGGCGTCACGCAGCTCGAGATCATGCCCCGCCCGCCGGCGGAGCGCGCCGAGCAGACACCGTGGCCGATGTGGCCGCTCATGTACATGAGCTCGTCGGCACACGAGGAGGGTGTGGATCAGGTCTACGCCATCTCCACCACCGAATTCACGGGTGACGCCGACGGCAACCTCACGGGCATCCGGACGGTCGACGTCGAGATGTCGAACGAGGACGGCCGCCTGTCCTTCACCCCCGTGGAGGGCTCGGAGCGCGAGATCCCCTGTCAGCTCGTCTTCCTGGCGATGGGCTTCGTCGGCCCGGAGCGCGAGGGCATGCTGGAGCAGCTGGGCGTGGAGCTCGACGAGCGCGGCAACGTGAAGCGGGACGCCGACTGGCGCACGTCGGTGGACGACGTGTTCGTGTGCGGTGACATGGGGCGTGGGCAGAGCCTCATCGTGTGGGCCATCTCGGAGGGTCGCGCCTGCGCGGCCGCGGTGGACCGCCACCTGATGGGCGAGACCGCGCTGCCGTACTGCGTGGAGCCGACGAGCGCGCCCATCCGCTGATCGAGGGGACGCGATAAAGAAAGCGGCGCCCCCTGCGTCGATGTGACATGGGAGCCGTATCCGCCCACGACCTGGAGGAGCTGTACCGCCGCCGGTACAGCTCCTTCCGGGATGCGCTGATCGGAATCGCCGGCGGGGTCGAGGCCGGCGCGGATGCGGTGCACGTGCGCCGCCCGAGTCCACGACGTATGCGGTGGACGACTCCTCCCGGGCGCTGGAGCTCGTCACGCCCTGAGGACTCCGGCCCGGCACCGTGTGCACCCACCTTCGAGTGAATGGTTCACGCCGTTCAATTGGAGGACGACGACGATCGTTCGGTTGAACGCTCACCCCAGTGGCGCCAACGCGACCCGAGGCCCGTATCGCCCCCACACCTTCGAGCGAATGGTTCACGCCGTTCAATTGGACGACGACGATCCTTCAGTCGAACGCTCACCCCAGCGGCGCCAACGCGACCCGAGGCCCGTATCGCCCCCACACCTTCGAGCGAATGGTTCACGCCGTTCAATTGGACGACGACGATCCTTCAGTCGAACGCTCACCCCAGCGGCGCCAACGCGACCCGAGGCCCGTATCGCCCCCACACCTTCGAGCGAATGGTTCACGCCGTTCAATTGGTCGGCGACCCTTCAGTCGAACGATCACCCAGTGGCGCCAACGCACCCGGGGTCTCCTCTGGACGCATCGCCGGATCAAGGACGTGATCGACGTGCGAGGCAACCTCTGCACGCAAGTCACGCGACTCGTCCCGGCCGCTCTCACCATCCCGTCGGCACCGCTGACTCGTGATCAGCACATCACCGCACACCCCGACCGATGATGTCGCGGTGGAGTATCTCGACATGACGTCGGAGCGGTCCGGCCAGGAGCCGGCCCGACGTCAGCTGGAGCCGTGTTTCCAACGGGTCCCGAAGTCGTCGTCAGCGGGCTCCCGGCGGGACATGTCGAAGAACATCGCATCGAACGGCGGGAGCACGCTGAGCGTCATTCCGCGCGGAACGATGTGACGCAGCGGATGAGGGGGCTTGCCGCTCGGCGTGTACCAGGTCCGCCGGGGCCTGGGGCCCAGGAGGGCCGCGAGCATCCGGTTTCGCGGCCGCCACTCGATCGATGTCCCGCGCCTCCCGGGGATCGGACGATCCCCGTCGAGCCAACGGGCCTCCCGAAACCATCGGCGCATCGTCTGGACCGACGGTGCCCGCGCGTGATCGTTCTGATGACGCACCCGAAGGTCGAGGATGACCTCCGCCGGGTCCTCATGCCTGGCGAACCGCCGCTCCGCCTCCACGCGGAGTTCGGGCCAGCTGTAGCTGCCGGGGCACTGTGACCTGTCCGGCCTGGCCCCGAACCGACGACGGTGCGTCCGAAGCGCGGCGCGCCGCGCCGACGTCGCCACACCGTTGGCCCGCCAGATCCGTTCGAGACGGGTCGTGAACGCACGCCCCCCATCCCGCGCGAGGTAGCGCGGGTCACGATGCGTCGCGCACAACGCCACGGCGATCCGATGCGTCAGATGGAACCGGCGGAGCCGCTCGTCGCTCCCGCAGATGACGCACCCGAGCCCGGTCAGGTCGTCATGGATGACCTGTGAACCGTCCGGACTGGAACGGGTGTCAGCCGAACGGGGCTCCTCCACGGTGTCGGGTGCGGCGACGACATCGGGTCGCTTGCGCCGGCGACCTGCTCCGCGTGTGCGGTGACCCCTGCCTTTTCGTCGTGCGCTCATGGCCACACCATCGCCCACGCACACGTCACGGGACCACACCCGTTCGTCACATTTGCGCCACGACTTCGTGTCGCAACAGTCCGATTGAACGGAGTGCATCATTCGATTGAATGGTTGCGTCCGCGAGCCAGCCGCGGCCGCGCATCCGGGCTCAGGCGTGGCGATGCCCTCGGCTCTGGGGAACGACGACCTTCCCGAGCACCCCGGTCCTCTCGCATCCAGCAGGGCCGGCGCGGGCGCCTCGCACCCTCGCAACGCCATCACCGCCGCACGCCCACCGCCCACAGCGCCGCGCGGCTCGGCCTGGCCACCACCGCCGCCAAGCTCCCCAGGGTGCCGCTCCAAACTCACCCGCAACCGCCGGCCGGCGGTTGGCAACCTTTCCGTTCCTGCGGACCAGCAGGATGTTGAGTTTCGACGCCAGGTTTACCACGCATCCGGTTGATGCACGTCCGCGGCGTCTGGTACCCATCCGGCTCGTGTTCCCGACCGGGGCGCCTCCCACTCACCGGCCGGGCACAGACCTCGGACAGGAGGAGACTCCTCAGTGCGTTCGTTTCGATTCCACGCGTCGGCGGTCGTCGTCGGCGCCCTGGCCCTTGCCGGCGGCGCGTCGATCGCGCAGGCCGATCCGCTCCTGGCACCGACGACGGCGTGCCCGAAGCAGACCGACGCGTCGGCACCCGCCCGCGTTCAGGCCGGCGCGATGCGCTGCCTCATGAACTACGCACGATCCCGAAGCGGCACACGCGCCCTACGCGGCAACCGGTGGCTGGCGGCGTCGGCTCGGACGAAGGCACGGCTGATCGACCGCTGCCGGGAGTTCTCCCACAGCCCCTGCGGGACGCGGGTCGGCTACGGCCTCAACACCGATCGGTACCGGTACACGCGCCTCGGTGAGGTCATCTACATGGGCGCGGGACGTCAGGGCACTGCGCGCGCCGGGATGGCCGCCTGGCTCCGCTCACCCGGCCACCGCGCTTCGATCCTCAACGGGCGCTTCCGCGACGTCGGGGTCGGGATGCGTGTCTCGTCCGGACCGCGCGCATCGGCGACGCGCATCTGGACCGTGGACCTGGGCCGCCGCCGATAGCGGCCCCCTCCGAACCGGCCCCTCCGGGACGGGACACCGAACCGCCGGGCCCGCTCCGCACGGTGCACGGGCCACGCACCGTGATCATGTTCACAGGACACGGCCGAGCGTCGCCGAGGCGCTCGGACGGGACCCCGGCCGACCTTAGGATGACGGCATGACCGACATCCCAGAGCCACTCCCGCCCAACGATCTTCTGCTGACGGAGGACGAGATCCCGGATGACGCGCGCGACGTCCAGCAGCGCGTGCGGGCGTTCTGCGACACGCACGTCCGCCCTGTCGCCAACGACTACTGGGAGCGGGCCGAGTTCCCCTTCGCGCTGATCCCCGGGCTCGCAGGACTCGACATCTTTGGCGGCACCATCCACGGCCACGGCTGTCCCGGCCTCTCACCCCTCGCATGTGGCCTGGCCGCGATGGAACTCGCCCGCGGCGACGGCAGCGTCAGCACCTTCTACGGGGTGCAGTCGGGCCTCGCCATGAGCGCCATCGCCCAGCTCGGCTCCGAGGAGCAGCGGGAGCGGTTCCTGCCCGAGATGGCCCGCCTGGAGAAGATCGGCGCGTTCGCCCTCACCGAACCGGACCACGGTTCCGACGCAGTCGCGCTCGAGACCCGCGTCCGCAACCTGGGTGACGGCTACGTCCTGGACGGGGAGAAGCGCTGGATCGGCAACGCCCCCTTCGCCGACTGGGTCATCGTCTGGGCGCGCGATGCACAGGGCGACGTCGGCGCATACGTGGTCGAGAAGGGCACACCCGGCTTCGAGGTGCTGCTCATCAAGGGGAAGGTCGGGAAGCGCGCGTCATGGCAGGCCGACATCCGCCTCCGCGATGTCCGTGTGCCCGCCGAGAATCGGCTCGAACACGCACACAGCTTCGACGACGCCGCCCGGGTGCTGACCGGTGCGCGTCCCAACATCGCCTGGGGTGCGCTGGGTCACGCCCTCGCCGCCTACGACCGGGCGCTCGCCTACAGCCACGAACGCGAGTCGTTCGGCGGGCCGCTCGCCGGCCTGCAGCTGGTGCAGTTCCGCCTGGCGAAGATGGCCGCCGACATCGCCGCCATGCGCCTCTACTGCATGCGACTGGCCGCACTCGCCGAGGCCGACCGGCTGACCGCCCCCATGTCGTCCCTCGCCAAGATGCACAACGCCGAGCACGCGCTGCGGATCGTGCGCGAGGCCCGTGACCTGATGGGCGGCAACGGGATCCTCCTTGAGAACGAGGTCGCGCGGCATCTGGTGGACAGCGAGGTCGTCTCGACCGTCGAGGGGACCGACACCATCCACGCCCTCATCGTGGGACGGGAGCTCACCGGGATCTCCGCCTTCTCCTGACACCGCCCGACACACGAACAACGATCGACGGTCAACTCCACCCACAGGTTCACCCAGACGCGACCGTCGCGGGGATCGACACCATCCACGCCCTCATCGTGGGACGGGAGCTCACCGGGATCTCCGCCTTCTCCTCACACCGCCCCACACAACGACCACGACCGACGACCTCATCACACCCGGACGGGATCCACGGTCAGCTCCATCCGCAGGTTCGCCCAGACGCGACCGTCACGGTCGCGGTGGGCCCCCGGCCGCTCCGCGACGACGGTGAAACCCGCACGCTCGTACGCACGACGCGCCGGCGCATTGACGTCGTAGACGTTCAGAGCGACACGCCGCGCCCCCCACGACCGGGCCTGCGCGACGAGCTCATCGACGAGCGCCGCGCCCAGGCCGGGGCCACGACGGGCGGGCAGCACGAGGATGTGGCCGAGGTGGATCAACCCGTCGGTCGACGCGACGGTCTTCGCATGTCCCACGACGCGGCCGTCGCCGTCGACCGCCGTCCACACCGCCGAGTCACCGCGCTGGGTCACACGCAGATACCGTCGTAGCGACGCATCGGTGAGCGGCCAGGTGAAGGTGCTCGCCCCGGCCCACATGACAAGCTCGTCCGCCGACCGGATCGCCGCGCGCACGGCACCCAGATCGTCGGGCCGGCAGGGACGCAGCGTCAACATGACGGGCGACCCCCGCGACGGGTCGCCGCCGGGCACGCACGACGCGCGCCCGGCGACGATCGCCGACTCACTCGGCCGCCGGATCCTCCTCGCCCGGCTCCAGCCAGTCGAAGGTCCGCGTGACGGCCTTCTTCCACATCTTGTAGCCCTTGTCGACGTCCTTCTGGTCCATCGAGGGCGCCCACTCCTTGTCCTTGCCCCAGTTGGCGCGCAGGTCGTCGACCTTCTCCCAGAACCCGACCGCCAGACCGGCCGCGTACGCCGCGCCGAGCGACGTGGTCTCCGCGACCGTCGGCCGGATGACCGGGACGCCGAGCACGTCGGCCTGGAACTGCATCAGGATCTCGTTGGCCACCATGCCACCGTCGACCTTGAGCGACGTCAGGTCCACGCCCGAGTCCTGGTTCATGGCGTCGACGACCTCCTTGGTCTGCCACGCCGTCGCCTCCAGCACCGCGCGCGCGATGTGGTTGCGGTTGACGTACCGGGTGAGACCGGCGATCACACCGCGGGCGTTGGACTTCCAGTACGGCGCGTACAGCCCCGAGAACGCGGGCACGAAGTACACACCGCCGTTGTCCTCGACCTCGCCCGCCAGCTTCTCGATCTCGGGCGCCGACTCGAACATCTTGAGGTTGTCGCGCAGCCACTGCACCAGCGCACCGGTGATCGCGATCGACCCCTCCAGCATGTAGGCCGCCGGCTGGTCGCCGATCTTGTAGCCAACGCCGGTGATGAGACCGTTCTTGGACGGCACCGGCTCCTCGCCGGTGTTGAGCAGCACGAAGCAGCCCGTGCCGTAGGTGTTCTTGGCCTCGCCCTTGTCGAAGCAGGTCTGGCCGAAGAGCGCCGCCTGCTGATCGCCGAGGTCACCGGCCACCGGGATGCCCGCCAGATCGCCCGTGGCCTCGCCGTAGACCTCCGACGACGCCTTGATCTCGGGGAGCATCGACTTGGGGACACCCAGGATGCCCAGGATCTCGTCGTCCCAGTCGAGCGTCTTCAGGTCCATCATCATGGTGCGGCTGGCGTTGGTCACATCGGTGATGTGCACCCCGCCGTCCGTGCCGCCGGTCAGGTTCCAGATGACCCAGGTGTCGATGTTGCCGAACAGGAGCTCACCGGCCTCGGCCTTGGCGCGTGCACCGTCGACGTTGTCGAGCACCCACTTGATCTTGGGTCCCGAGAAGTAGGTGGCGATGGGAAGACCCGTCGCATCACGGAACCGGTCCTGTCCACCGTCCTTCGCGAGCTCGTCGCAGATCGCGTCGGTGCGGGTGTCCTGCCACACGAGCGCGTTGTGGACGGGCTTGCCCGAGGACTTCTCCCACACCACCGTCGTCTCGCGCTGGTTGGTCACACCAACCGCGGCGATGTCCTTGGGATCGATCTTGCCCTTGTCGAGGCACCCCTTGATGACCTCCTGGGTGCGCTCCCAGATCTCCATCGGGTCATGCTCGACCCAACCGGGCTTGGGGAAGATCTGCTCGTGTTCCTTCTGGTCGATCGCGACCACCTGACCGCTGTGGTCGAACACCATGAAGCGGGTGCTGGTCGTCCCCTGGTCGACCGCCGCTGCGTACTTCGCCATTACCGCCCTCCATTCGATTCTCCGAAGACTTGCTCAGCGGCGCGAAGGAGCAGGTGACTCGACGTGGCGCCCGGATCCTGGTGACCGATGCTGCGCTCACCCAGATAGCTGGCACGGCCCTTCTGGGCCAGCATCGGGATGGTCGCCTTCATGCCCTCCTCGGCGGCGTCGGCCGCCGACGAGAGCGCGTCGGCCATCGACGCACCACCCTCGAGCGCCGACGCATACGCGTCGCGTGCGGGGATGAGTGCGTCCAGCATCGTCTTCTGCCCGGCATCGGACTTGCCGATCTTCTGGACGCCGGCGATGCCGGCCTCCAGCGCCGAGCCGAAGCCCTCCGCGGTCAGCTCCGTCTGCCCGGCCAGCGTATTGCCGGCCTGCATGAAGAGCGACCCGTAGAGCGGACCGCCGGACCCGCCGACGCTCGAGATGAGCGTCATTCCGACGGTCTTCAGCACCTGTCCGATGTCGTCACCGTCGGCCAGCTTCTCGACGGCGGCGTTCATCCCGCGGGCCATGTTGATGCCATGGTCCGCATCGCCGATCGCCGAGTCGAGCTCGGTGAGATACGTCTTGTTCTCGACCACGGCGGCCTGGAACGCGCGGATCCAGTCGCCGATGTCGCCGGCCGTGATGCTCATACCCTGCTCCTTCCCGTCCGCCGCACCGCTCACACGCCCCAGTGCAGTCCGGGGGTGTTGACCGGTGCGTCCCACAGGCGCGTCAGCTCGTCGTCCAGCTTCAGCAGCGTGATGGAGCACCCCGCCATCTCGAGCGACGTGATGTACGGACCGATCAGATGCCGATCGATCGTGATGCCCTTCTCGTCGCAGATCGCGGCGAGCTCCTTGTAGACGATGTACAGCTCGAGCAGCGGCGTGCCGCCCATGCCGTTGACGAACGCCAGGACCCTGTCGCCCTTCTCGAACGGAAGGTCCTCGAGGATCGGTTCGGTGAGCTTGCGGGTCACCTCGGCGGCGGAGCCCACCTTCTGGCGCTCGCGCCCCGGCTCCCCGTGGATGCCGACCCCGATCTCCATCTCGTCGTCGCCCAGCTCGAACGTGGGCTTGCCCGCCGCCGGCACCGTGCACGACGTGAGCGCCATGCCCATGCTGCGCACCTGCCCGTTGACCTTCTTGGCGAGCTCGGTGACCTCGGCGAGGGACTTGCCCTCCTCGGCCGCCGCGCCGCAGATCTTCTCGAGCAGGACGGTGCCGCCCACACCACGGCGACCCGCGGTGTAGAGGCTGTCCTTGACGGCCACGTCGTCGTCGACGACCACCGCCTCGACGTCGATGCCCTCCGCCTTGGCCATGTCGGCGGCCATCTCGAAGTTCATCACGTCGCCGGTGTAGTTCTTGACGATGTGCAGGACGCCGGCGCCGCCGTCGACGGCCTTCGTGGCCTCGAGCATCTGGTCCGGGGTGGGCGAGGTGAAGACCTCGCCCGGGCATGCCGCGTCGAGCATGCCCTTCCCCACGAACCCACCGTGCAGCGGCTCGTGCCCGGACCCGCCGCCCGAGACGAGGGCGACCTTGCCCTTGACCGGCGCGTCCGCGCGGGTGATGAAGTGCGGTGAGGTGTGGACCGAGATGAGGTCCCCGTGCGCCACCGCCATTCCCGCCAGGGCGTCGACGACCACGTCGTCGACGCCGTTGATCAGCTTCTTCATGATGTGGCTATCCCGGGTAGAGGCCCTTGTACACGAAGCCCGCCACCACACCACCGACGATCGGTCCGACCACCGGGACCCACGAGTAGCCCCAGTCGGAGCTGCCCTTGCCGGGGATGGGAAGGATCGCGTGCATGATGCGTGGGCCAAGGTCACGGGCCGGGTTGATGGCGTATCCGGTCGGACCGCCCAGCGAGAGGCCGATCGCCCAGATCAGGAATCCGATGAGAAGCGGCGTGATGCCGGTTCCGAACGCCTGGTTGAGGTTGCCGTCGGTGATCGCACCCATGTGGTGACCGATCGCGAGGATGCCGAAGATCAGCATGAACGTTCCGATGAACTCGGAGATCACGTTGGCAGGGCTGCGGATGGCCGGGCCGGTGGCGAACACCGCCAGCTTGAGCCCGGGATCCTCCGTCTGCTTCCAGTGCGGCATGTAGTGCAGGAACACGAGTGTCGCACCGATGAAGGCACCCACGAACTGGCCCCCCACGTACTGGAAGATCTGACTCGCCGTGAAGTCGGCGCCCGAGGCCCAGAGACCGAACGTCACCGCGGGGTTGAGATGTGCACCCGCGTCGAAGTGACCGACCATGTAGACGGCCATTGCGACCGCGAGGGCCCACCCCGTGGTGATGACGATCCAGCCCGAGTTCTCGGCCTTCGACTTCGAGAGGAGTACACCGGCGACGACGCCGTCGCCGAGCAAGATAAGAATCGCGGTTCCCACCAATTCCGCGAGGAAGATGTTGTCCATCGACGCTCCTTGAATTGAGAGGCGACGCGTCCTGAACGACTCCCCTGAGGACGCGCCTCCGGAATTTCTCTAACCGCTTTGTGACAATCGTAACGCGGTTATCGCGTTCGGACACTAGCGCACCACATCGGGTGACGAGGCTCGAAACGATCCGGTTATCATCGGCGGACAGCCCGGACGTGAGGTGGCCCGTGACGACCCTGGAGACCGACGTGCTTGTCATCGGAGGTGGCGCCACCGGCGCCGGGATCCTCCGCGATGCGGCGATGCGGGGATTCCGATCCCTCCTCGTGGAACGCGCCGACCTCGGGCAGGGGACCACCGGCCGCTTCCACGGGCTGCTGCACTCCGGCGGGCGGTACGTCGTCAGCGATCCGCACTCCGCCACCGAGTGCGCCCAGGAGACCGAACTCCTCAGTCGCATCGCCGCGGACGCCGTCGAGATGACCGGCGGTCTGTTCGTCACCACGCCCGCCGACGACCCGGAGTACGCGGACCGGTTCGCCGCCGCCTGCCGCGAGACCCACGTCCCGGTCAACGAGATCCCGGTGGCCGAGGCGCTTCGCCGCGAGCCGCGCCTCAACCCGGGCATCACGCGCGCGTTCGAGGTCAACGACGGCTCGGTCGACGCGTGGAAGCTCATCTGGGGCAACGTGCGCTCGGCCCAGGCGTACGGGGCGCGCACGCTCACCTACCACTGGGTCACCGAGGTCATTCGCGACGGCGACCGGGTGGCGGGCGTCGTCTGCCACAACGGCGTGACCGGCGAGGACGTGCGCATCGAGGCCGGGTTCACCATCAACGCCACCGGCGCCTGGGCGGGCGACATCGCCCGGATGGCGGGGGTGCACGACGTGGAGGTGGTCCCCGGTCGCGGCATCATGGTCGCGATGAACCACCGCCTGGTGAGCTGCGTGGTCAACCGCTGCGACCCACCCGGCGACGGCGACATCATCGTGCCGATCCACACCGTCTGCGTGATCGGCACCACCGACACCAAGGTCGAGAGCCCCGACCGGCTGGCCATCCCGCGCGACGAGGTGCAGCAGATGCTGGACGCCGGCGAGGTGCTGGTGCCGGGCTTCCGTCGGGCCCGCGCCCTGCACGCCTGGGCGGGTGCCCGGCCGCTCGTCAAGGATACGCGGGTCGCCGCCGACGACACCCGTCACATGAGCCGCGGCATGTCGGTGATGGACCACCTGGAGCGCGACGGCGTCGCCGGCTTCATGACCATCGCCGGCGGCAAGGCGACCACGTACCGGCTGATGGCGAAGAACATCGTCGACGCCATGTGCGCGCAGCGCGGTGACGACCGCCCGTGTCGCACCGCCGACGAGCCCCTCGTCGGGTCGGAGGAGGGTGTCAACTACACGGTCACCCACCGGCTGCACGACCGCGAGCAGGACCGCATGGAGGATCAGATCATCTGCGAGTGCGAGATGATCTCGCGCAGCATGTTCGAGCGTCACCTCGCGGCCAACCCCACGGCGGCGCTGGACGACGTGCGCCGGCAGCTGCGTCTGGGCATGGGGCCCTGTCAGGGCGGGTTCTGCACCTATCGCATCACCGGGATCGCCCACCAGGCCGGCCACATCGAGATCGACCGCGCCAACGGCCTCATGGGCATGTTCCTCAAGCACCGCTGGATCGGCCTGCACACGATCCTCTACGGCGACCAGGTGCGCCAGACGGCGCTGGACGACTGGATCCTGCAGGGCACGCTCGACCTCGAGCATCTGCCGCCCGCCGACGCGACCCCAAGCCTGCCGCCGGGGGTGGAGGTATGAGCGACGTCGTCGTCATCGGCGCGGGACTGGCCGGGCTCACCGCGGCGGTCCGCGTGGCGCAGGCGGGGGCCCGGGTGACCCTGCTGGCGGCGGGGGTCGGCGGCCTGCAGCTCTCGCAGGGCACGATCGACATCCTCGGCTACGCGCCCGACGTCGTCGAGCGTCCGCTGGAGGCGATCGACACCCTGCCGGACGCCCACCCCTACCGCACGCTCGGCGCGCGTCAGGTGGGCGAGGCGGTCGAGTGGTTCGCATCGCTGCTGCCGGCCGGGACGCTCGAGGGCACCGTCGACCGCAACATGCGCACCCCGACCGCCGTGGGCGTCGCCCGTCCGACGGCGCTCGCACCCAACTCCATCGCCGCCGGGGCGCTGCGCGGCGGCATGCGCATCGCGATCGTGGGCGTGCGGGCGATCAAGGACTTCCAGCCTGGGCTCATCGCCGCCAACCTGTCGCGCCTCGACCTCGGCGACGGGCCGATCATCGCGACCGCGCACCACGTGGACCTGATCCCGCGCGACGGCGTCGACCACTCGTCGCTGGTCTACGCGCGGGCCATGGACGACCCCGACTTCCGCCGGCGCATGGGTGACGCCATCGCACGCGTGCGCGGCAACGCCGACGCCGTGGGCGTGCCGGCCATGATCGGCCTGCGCGACCCGCTCGCCTGGACCGAGCTGTGCGAGCGGGTCGGCTGTCCCGTCTTCGAGATCCCGCTTCCCCCGCCGTCGGTGCCGGGCATGCGGCTGAACACGGCGCTCACCGACCATGCGCTGGCGGCCGGTGTGCGAATCGTCATCGGCGGCCGCGTGATCGCGGCCGAGGCCGCGGGGTCGCAGCTCACCTCGGTCACGACCGGCGCCTCCGGCTCGCCGCGCACGTATCCGGGCGACCGGTTCGTGTTCGCGCCGGGCGGGTTCGAGAGCGGCGCCATCCACGTCGACTCGCACTGGAACGTGACCGAGCCGGCGCTCGGCCTGCCGCTCACCGGCGTGCCCGACGGCGAGGACATCGTCACCGACGACTACTGGGCCGACCAGCCGCTCTTTCGCGCCGGGGTCGCCGTCGACGAGTCCATGCGCGTCACCGGTCCGGACGGCACGCCCGTGTACGACAACCTGGTCGCGGCGGGCGGCATCCTGGCGGGGGCCACCCGATGGCGCGAGAAGTCGGGCGAGGGCATCGCCATCGCAAGCGCCGTGCGGGCGGCGGACACCATCATCGGAGCGAGCAAGTGAGCACCCACGAGCACGAGTTGATGCGCGACAGCCTCGACCATTGTGTCAAGTGCACGATCTGCGAGACGCAGTGCCCGGTCGCGACCGTCACGTCCCTCTTTCCGGGACCCAAATACGTGGGCCCGCAGGCCGAGCGCTACCGGCAATCCGGTCGGTCGGTCGACGCGTCCCTCGACCTCTGCTCCGGCTGCGGCATCTGCACCTACGTCTGCCCGCAGGACGTCAAGGTGGCCGAGATCAACGCGCAGGCGCGCGCGGAGATGAAGGCGAAGAACGGCATCCCGCTGCGCGACCGCCTCATCTCCCGCCCGACCCTCGCCGGCGGACTCAGCTCACCGGTCGCCCCCATCGCCAACTGGCCGCTCCGGGTGCGGCCGATCCGCCGGCTGATGCAGGCCGTCCTCGGCATCCACGCCAGGGCCCCGCTCCCGGTGGCCAGGCGACAGACGCTTCGCAAGTGGCTCGCCAAGCGGACCGCCAAGCCCGGCACGAAGGGCACCGTCGTCTACTTCCACGGCTGCGCCGCCAACTACTACGAGGTCGAGACGGGGCGACAGACGGTCGAGGTGCTCGAGCACAACGGCTTCCGGGTCATCAGCCCCGATCACAGCTGCTGCGGCCTTCCGCTGCAGTCCAACGGGCTCTTCGACGACGCCCGGGCCGCCGTGCGCCGGCTGGTGAAGCAGCTGCGCGGGCCGGGGGTGGACATGCCGATCGTGGCGAGCTCCACCAGCTGCGGCCTGATGCTCAAGCGCGAGGCCCACGAGATCCTCGGCGTGCAGGATGCCGAGCTGGCCGACGTGGGGTCGCGCACCCGCGACATCTGCGAGTTCCTGCTCGACCTGCATGACCGCGGCGAGCTTCGCACCGACTTCGCCCCGATCGAGCAACGCGTTCCGTATCACCCGCCCTGCCAGCTGCGGGGTCACGCGATCGGCACGCCGGCCGTGGAGCTCATGAAGCTCATCCCGGGACTCGAGATCGTCGAGAGCGGCGTCAACTGCTGCGGCGTCGCCGGCACGTACGGCCTCAAGAAGGAGAAGTACGACATCGCGATGGCCGTGGGCGCACCGCTGTTCGACCTCGTGCGCGAGATGCACCCACCGGAGTCGGTGTGCGACTCGGAGACCTGCCGCTGGCAGATCGCGACCGCAACCGGCATCGATTCGGTCCACCCGATCGCCCTCCTCCACCGCGCGTACGGGCTCGACCGCGAGGGAGCCCGATGATCGGAATCGTGGTGGTGAGCCATTCCGCGCAGGTGGCGGAGGGCGCGGTCGCGCTCGCCCGTCAGATGGCGAGCGACGAGGTGCGCCTGGAGGCCGCGGGCGGAAGCGACGAGACCGAGGACGGCATCGGCACCGACGCGATGAAGGTCATGCAGGCCATCGAGACCGCGGGCGCCGACGGCGCCGACGTGCTGGTGCTCATGGACCTGGGAAGCGCCGTCCTCTCGACCGAGACGGCCATGGGCCTCATCGATCCGGAGCTCGCCGAGCGGGTGCGGCTGTCGTCCGCCCCCATCGTGGAGGGCGCGGTCGCCGCCGCGGTCACCGCATCGGGCGGGGCGACCATCGACGCGGTGGCCGAGGAGGCCCGACGCGGCCTGGTGCCCAAGCAGTCGGAGCTGGGCGACGCCGAATCCACCGGACCGGTCGACGCCGGGTCCGACACAGACGACGGCGGCGAGTGGCACGAGGCCGAGCTCGACGTGGACAACGCCAACGGCCTGCACGCCCGGCCGGCGGCACGGTTCGTCCAGATCGCCGGCGGCTTCGACGCCCGGGTGGAGGCAACCAACATCACCACCGGTGCCGGCCCGGCGCGGGCGTCCAGCCTGACCGACGTCGCCACCCTCGGGGCCCGTCAGGGGCACCGCGTGCGGGTGCGCGCGCAGGGGCCGCAGGCCGCCGAGGCCATCGCCGCCCTGCGCGAGCTGGCCGACGACAACTTCGGTGACGTCGACGCCCCGACGCCGGCACCGGCACCGGCGACACCGGGTCCGGCGGCGTCGCGGCAGATGGCGCCCGTCGGCATGTCGTCCGGCGATCCGATGGGCGGGTTCCAGATCGGCCCCGACGGCAGCTTCATGGGACTGGCGGCGGCGCCGGGACGGGTGGTGGCGAGCGCCCGTCGCCTCGTGCGCCCGCCCGCCACGGGACCGCGTGAACAGGGCGACCCGGCGGCCGAGGCGGCGGCGTTCGACGCGGCGCTCGACCGTTCACGGTCGGCGGTGCGATTCGCCCGCGACTCGCTGGCCGCCCAGGCCGGTGAGGACCACGCCGCGATGCTCGACGCCCAGCTCGCGATGCTCGACGATCACGCGCTCATCGATCCCACCCTCGAGGCGATCACCGCCGGCACACGCGCCGAGGACGCCTGGACCGCATCGGTCGACGCCGTCGCCGCACGGTTTTTGGCGCTGGACGACGAGTACCTGCGCGCCCGCGCCGAGGACGTGCGCGAGATCGGCCGGCGCGTGCTGCAGGACTTCACCGGCGGTTCCGCCGGCCGTCCGCGCCTGCGGGGGCCGGGCGTGCTGATCGCCCGCGAGCTCGGCGCCGCCGAGACCGCGGTGCTCGACCTCTCGCTGGTCAAGGGGATCGCGGTCGCCACCGGCAGCCCCACCTCGCACAGCGCGATCCTGGCACGCGCGCTCGGTGTGCCGGCCGTCGTCGGACTCGGCGAGGTGCTCATGTCGATCGGCGACGACACGCCCGTCCTCCTGGACGGCGACGCCGGGACCCTCCGGGTCGGTCCCGATCCCGAGACGGTCGCCCGCGTGCGGGCCGAGGAGGAGGAGCGTGCGCGGGTGGCCGAGCGGGCGCGCACGGCGGCCGCCGGCCCCGCCGAGACGAAGGACGGCGTGGTGATCGAGGTGGCGGCCAACATCGCCGCACCGACGGACGCCGCCGACGCCGTGGCGGCGGGGGCCGACGGGGTGGGCCTCTTCCGCACCGAGTTCCTCTACATGAACCGTGACGCACCGCCGGACGAGGACGAGCAGGAGACCGCGTACCGTCAGGCCGCCGAGGCCATGGAGGGGCGCCGGCTCGTCATCCGCACCATGGACATCGGCGGCGACAAACCGGTCGCCGGGGTCGGTGTCGAACACGAGGACAACCCCTTCCTCGGACAGCGCGGCATCCGGCTGTCACTCGCGCATCCGGACCTCCTGCGCACCCAGCTCCGCGCCATCCTGCGCGTTGCCGCGGATCACCGGATCGGCGTCATGTTCCCGATGATCGCGGACGACCGCGAGCTGATCGCCGCCCGTGCGGCGCTGGACGAGGCCCGGTCCGAGCTGGTGGCCGCCGGCCACGCCGCCGGTGACCCCGAGGTGGGCGTGATGATCGAGGTGCCGTCGGCGGCCCTCTGCGCCGACGCCCTGGCCGAGCACGTCGACTTCTTCTCGATCGGCACCAATGACCTGACGCAGTACACCCTGGCCGCGGAGCGCGGCAACACCGCGGTGGCGGATCTGGGCGATCCCTACCACCCGGCCGTGCTGCGCCTCATCGGCCTGGTGTGCGCGTCGGCGTCCCGCCACGACCGCTGGGTCGGCGTGTGCGGTGAGGCGGCGGCCAACGTCCAGGGCGTCAAGGCGCTCATCGGGCTCGGTGTGCGGGAGCTCTCAGTGGCCGCGCCCCGGATCGGGGAGGTCAAGGCCGAGGTGCGCGATCTCGATGCCGACGCCGCCGCCATGTTCGCGTCCGGGCTCCTGCGCCAGCCGACGCTGGAGTCGGTGCACCGGAGCCTGGCCGGTGAGGGCTGCGGCGGCAACTGCGAGGACTGCGACAACCACTGCCACTAGGTGTAGTGACCTGGGAGGTTGTTGACGCGGCTGATGGGTGGGCCGTCGATGGCGGTGTGGTGTCGGTGATGGGTGTACGTGGGTAGTTGGACGGGGATTCGTCCGCGGGTCTGCTGCACGAACAGGTGACAGTTGGTAGTCACGCTGCGAGTGCAGGTGGCGGGATCATGATGGTCTCGTAGTCGATGGGGGTCGTCGTGGACCGGCGGCCCCGGTGTTGTCGCCTTCCCCGATCTTCTCTTCGTGGTGTTGCTGGTCCAGTGGTGGTCGCGGCAGATCCGCCAGGCGGTGCGTTCACACATCTGTTGCCCGGCTGTCCGGGCTTCGTCGACGAGCAGCCGGTAGCCGAACTCAGGATCATCCCGGTGTGCGTCGAACAGGGCGTCGGCTCGGTAGGCGGCGGTGATCTCCGAACACGTGACCGGGTGTCGCAGTCACCGGTAGTACGGTTGGCGGGCGAGCTTCAATACCCGGCACGTCACCACAGGCGGGGATGCCGTCGGCGGCGAGCTCGCTCACGAGCGGGTAGAGCCTTTTCCCGGCAGATTCGCCTGCGACAAGTACGCCGCCGCCCGCCTGAGCACCTCGTTCTCCTGCTCGAGCAGGCGGTTGCGTTTGCGCAGCTCACGCAGCTCTCGGGACTCCGACTCGGTCACTCCCTCCTGCTCGCCGGCCTCGACAGCGGCGCGACGCAACCACTTCTGCAGGGTCATCGGGTGAACCCCGAAATCCCTGGCGATCTGCTCCAACGTCACACCCGGCTCACAGCTGCGGGCAACCCGGACGACATCGTCCCGGAACTCTCTCGGATACGGCTTCGGCATGGTGCACATCCTTCCCGGCCCACCCCACCAGGGCAAGCCAGATCATGTGTCACCCATCCGTGCAGCAGACCCGTCACCGACCGGGGGCAGGTGCCCCAACGCTCAAGCGAGCTCTGTAGTAATGAAAACGGCGCGTCGACCCCACGGCATCATAGTGACGTGTTTGCATCCGACGAACCTCAGTGGTCACATCAGTTGATGTTCAAGTCCGAAAACAATCGGGCCACCGCGGCGCCGCGGATGCCCGCATCGGACTCGGCTATGGACCTCAGGATCGCGATACCTTCTGAGCTGAGTTCCGGCAGCCTGTACAGCGAGGCGATGACTTCGTCCACGGGTACCTTCTGTTCGGGATCCATGAGCAGACACAAGAGCTCTGACTCCGTGCCTGCCGGTCCAAATCCAAAGTAGCTCTTTCGAAAGCCGGCGAGCGACTCGTCGAGCCATCGCTCGTACCATCCTAAGAAGTCAACGTCCCGTGTCATATACGGGTCACTCAGCTCGGCATCCACATAGACGACGCGTCCAGCCATGGGGCCACATACCACTATCGCCGACTCCGCCGTCGATCCTTGCGAGCCGACTCCCAGCAATCCTGCCAGTCGCGTTACGGCGAAGCGTTCTCTGTCCTCGATGGAGCTGCTCGGTCCTCCCAGCTGGTTCTTTCCAGGGCGCAGCGGGCTCGGAATGCGAAACCAGTCGGCGGGAGGCTCATCGAAGAGATTGGCGGGCAGATCGAGGCCATAACCGACGCGGTAGAGGCCGTAGAACGGTCCGGTTCCTCCGTTTCCCACTTGAGTCAGGAAGGCTCGATAGCAATGTGGCAATTCGAAGCCGTGCAGCTGTTCGAACTGCGCAACTTCGTCGCCCGTAAGCTTTGCTCCAAGCCTGGGATGGTCCGGAAGCTCCGCGAGCTTACGCTGAATGGACGTTATCCGTGTCTCCAACTGGCTGTCCCTGTCACTTGTCATTGCAGTCGGACCTCGACGTTCTGGCAGTCCTCGCGACTAGCACTTCTACTTTCCGACTACGCGGAGTCCAGCTCCTTTCACCACCTCAGCGCAAGAATCGCACGGGGGCATAATCTCACCATGTGAGCGGCCGCCCACGCGGACCGTAACGATTGTTGAGCCGCGAAGCTTCTGCCCCTGGGCGATGGCGCGCGTCAAGCAGGTGACCTCACCGCACTTGAGGTGCGTGCCCACTCGTAATGGAGGCGGTACGGCCTCGTACATTGCTGTGACCTCTTCACTCACAGCAAAGTCGCCTCCGCGTGTGCTCGTACCACTGATCGGCCGCCGGAACCCCCGGACGAGGGCGGTCGCAGCTCCGCGACGCCCCTCGGCTGCGGCGGCGTCCGCAGCTGCCCGGGCAGCGCGTGTCGCACGCCAGGCTTGTACGCCTCTGCTGCCCCACACTGCGGTCTTCGCGACAATCCCACCGGGAATCGCGAACATCGCGCCTTCGACTGCGACTGTTCGGACGATGCGTCCGAAGTGGGTTGTGCCGGGCCGCCCGCAAAGGCTCGGGCGGGGCTGGGCGGAGCAGTTGATTCTCCCGTTCCGGAATGGTGTGCTGACCAGCGGATTGCTCCGGGTGCGCGCTGGCACTCGGAGGGCACCTGCCCCCGTTCGGTGGACATGTTGTTTTGTGGTTCATGCCGCCTCGTTGAGGTCGGCTTCGTACTCGGCTGGGGTGTGATGCCCGAGCCGTGGTTGGTGTCGTTGACGGTTGTAGAACACTTCGATGTAATCGAATAGGGCCGCCCGGAGGGCGGTCCTATTCGGCCAGATCCGGTGGCCGTGGATGTGGGCGAGTTCGCGTTTGAGCGTCGACCAGAACGCCTCGATCGCAGCGTTGTCGGCCGCCGTGCCGACACGGCCGAACGACAAGGCGACCTCTTTGTCGAAGGCCTTGTCGCAGAAAGCGGTGGAGGTGTATTGACTGCCGTGGTCGGCGTGGTGGATCACCCCTGACGGCGGTTGGCGCCTGGCGATCGCCATCACCAGGGCGTCGACGGCGATCTTGCGCGGTGCGGCGGGGGCTGATCGCCCAGCCGACGATCCGTCGTGAGTACAGGTCCATGACCGCCGCCAGGTACAGCTTGCCCTCATGCGTGTTGAACTCCGTCAGATCCGCCACCCACCGCGTGTTCGGCGCCTCAGCCTGAAAGTCGCGGCAGATCGGATCCGGTGCCGGCGCGTGGTGGGCGCCTGCACGTCGGCGCCTGCGTGAGCCGGGGCCACCGACCCCGTACAACCCGTCCTGACGCATCAGCCGGCCCACACGCTTGTGATTGATCCGCCACCCCCGCCGATGAAGCTGCCCCAGCACGCGGTCACGCCCGTAGCAGCCACGCGACCCAGTGTGGATCTCACGGATCACCTCAAGCAACTCCTGGTTGACCAGGGATTGTGGTGAGGGCGGCCGGGACGCCCACGCGTAGAACCCCGACCGCGACACCTCCACCAGCCGGCACAACATGCTGACCGGATACGCCGCCCGATGATCCTGGACGAACCGGTAGCGGCTCACCGGAACGTCTCCTTCGCGAAATACGCCGCGGCCTTCCTGAGGATCTCCCGCTCCACCCTGAGCTCACCCACCTCCCGTCGCAACCGGGCGAGCTCATCACGTTCGGACTCCGACAACGCCTGCGGATCCGCCGCCCGCTGCCGGGCCTCCCGATCGGCTTTCACCCAGTTACCCAGGGTACCGTCACTCATCCCCAACGACCGAGCCACCTCAGCGACCGGCCGACCCGACGAACGCACAAGCACCGAACGCCTCCCGACGAAACTCCGGCGTGAACTTCGATGGACGACCCATGACACAGACCTCCCTCCAGGACCCACAGCCCCAGAATCCACTGTCCACGCCACGGGGTCAACTGCCCACAGCTTCCAGGAGCGGGGATGGCTTGGACGGATTGCGTCGGATCGGTATTGATGACGTCGCCTACCGCAAAGGCCACCGGTACCTGATGTGCGGCACAGACCACGACACCGGCCGGCTCGTGTGCGCGGCACCCGGTCGCAGTGAACAGACCGCCGCAGAGTTCTTCCAGGCGTTGGGACCGGAGCGGTGCCGGCAGATCACCGCGGTGTCGGTGGATCTTCACGGCGGGTGGATCCGCGCGACCCGCACCTGGTGCCCGAAGGCTCGGATCTGCGCTGACCCGTTTCATGTGATCAAGCTCGCCACCCACGCCGTCGACGAACTCCGCCGCGCCCTGTGGCAGGAGTTGCGCGACACCGACCCCGCCCGAGCCGCGTGGATCAAAGGCACCAGGTTCGCCGTCCGCCGCCGCGCCGACAACTTGCGCCCCCACGACCAGTCGATCCTCCAACAGCTCGCCGACACCAACAAGGACCTCTACCACGCCTGGCTGCTCGTTGAACAACTCCGCGCCGTCTACCAGGCCCGCGACCACGACCACGCCATCGCCCTGCTGGACGAGTAGATCTACGCGGCATGCACAAGTGAGCTGGACCCGTTCATCCGCACAGCCCTGACCCTCGACACCCACCGCGAGTACGTCGCCAACGCCATCACCCTCCGGCTCTCCAACGCCCGGCTGGAAGGCATGAACTCCACCGTCCGGCTCATCAGCCACCGCGCCCGAGGATTCCGCCGACTCGACAGCCTCCTCGCCATGCTCACCCTCGTCTGCGGACGAATCCCCGTCCGACTACCCACTTGAACCCCGAAGAACGTTCTTTCGCGCACCATGCGCCGATGACATCGCCGTCCGGGTCACACATCGGCATCAGCCATGCGGTCGACGCCGCAGGCGTCGAGACGTTCGGCCCCTTTGAGCACATCCTTGGCCCACCCCACAAGGCAAGCCACATGTGTCACCTGTTCGTACAGCAGACCCGGATGTGGTCGAGGACCCATGGCTGGCACTCGTTTGCGGGTCCAGTCCTTATGACACGCTCCGCGTCGCCGATCGCCTTCAACGACGCATCCACCCATCGTCGTCGACACCACCGCGGACGGCAAACTCCGCGATCCCCAGATCCAGAGTGTCCGAGAGCGACGTGTCATGTCCGACCAGCACCGCGAGCGGGACCTCCCGAGCGGCAGCGGCGTCTGACTCCCCGCCCTCCGGTACCGAGGCGATCATCTCCCACTCGTCGCTATCCCAGCGACTGACCTGCAGCACTCGATGTCCAAGCAGCGCATCCAGGTCCGCTACAACCCTCGAAGAGTGGGAGACACGAAACGGCCAATCGACAGTCTTTCCCCATTGCCAAGATAGCGGGGCGTCCTTAACCGGTTGCGCCATGTCAGGGACATCGATTGTGCGACGTTCGATCGGGAGGCATACCTGCGAGACTCTTGGCTCGCATCCGAGGACGTCTCTGACGCCTAACAAGAACTGATCCTGCCAGCTCAAGTCGACCGCCTCGAACTCGAGAAGGCCGACACCTTCAACGGTTACGGATTCCCTTTCAGCGAGCCGTGGATCAATAGCTAATTCGCTAATAATTGCGCCCGCTCTTCTTTCATCCTGAAAGTACGCCAATCCGGCCATTACCAACTCACAACCATGTGTGGCGGATAATCCGATCGTATACGCGAAGCTGGGCTGCTTGATACCCTCGACGACTGTTATGTGAAAACCGGAGCGCTCAATGTTCGCGTGGATCGTGGCAAGCCACTGATCGCGTGAGATCGCATCGTCCATTGTCATCGATGCAGCCCTACATGACATGTTTCACACACGACGGCGAGGTTATCTGGTCTCGTGGGGCCCCCGTCGGCATGTCTCACGATGTGGTGTCCGATTCCTTTCCCCTTAATTGGCTTGTTGCACGCGGCGCAGTTACCTCCCTGCTCCCTTAGCGTATCCTCCTTTTGCCGGTCTGGAAATACCCGAACCGGGTCTCGTTGGTCTCGGGGCGTCGTGCCCAAGCCCCTACCCGGTCGCGGAAGAGCCGATCCGCCGGCCTGAGTCCCCTGTGATCCCCCCCCCGCCAATTCCAGCCCCAGACGTCCGAGTCAGATTGGTCGGTCGGCTTGGGACGTTGATGCGCGTCCCGCTTCGTGGCCGGCTTGGGACGTTAATACGTATCCCACTGCCCGGATTCCACACCACTCGCGGACTCGGGCGTGGGCGTTCTGGGCTTGTGCCTCCTCGAATGCGAACGCGACTCGGCCTGGAGCCCAGATCGCGCAGTTCGCCGGTGGGGTCGGTGTAGACGAGTGGGTTGTCGTTGGCGTAGACGTACTCACCCACCGCAGGGTCGGTGAGGGGTGCGTCGACCGGGTCGGTGGCGCTGAACCTGCCGTCGGTCGGGTCGTATTGGCGGGCGCGTAGGTGGTACAGGCCGGATTCGGTGTCGAGGTGTTCGCCTGCGTATTGGACGGGGTTCTCTGGTGCGTCGCTGCGAAGTTTCTGGGTGAGTTGGCTGTTGCCGTACGGGTCGTAGTCGTAGCGCCATTGTTCGGTGGCGCTGCTGTTGGTCAGCGACCTGACCGATCCTTGAAGGTCCGGGTGGTAGTAGAAAACGCCCCGCGGGGTGCGCACCGCAACCGGCCCCAACGGCCCCTGCGTGTACCGGCGGACCGGTGTACCGGTCGCGGTTTCCTCCACCGCGAGTTCCGGGATGGAGGTGTTGGTGTCCCACCAGTAGCGGGTGCCGGTCTGGTGACTGCTGGAAAGCCGGCGTCCGGCGGCGTCGTAGGTGTAGGTGACCGCGGGTTTCTGGCCGTACCGGTAGCTGGTGGTGCGGTTTTCCAGGTCGTAGGTGAACGTCTCTTTCCCGCGGCCGGTGAGGTTGCCGTCGGGGTCGTAGGTGTGGGTGAGGGTGCGCGGCCTGCCGGGGCCGTCGGTGTAGTCGTCTTGGCTTTGGGTGAGCTGGTCTGCCGGGTTGTAGGTGTAGGTGGTGGTCTTCGCGAGGCCCGGGCCGGTGGTGGTGTCGGTCAGCCGGTTTCCGACCGGGTCGTAGATCCATTCGGTCCGGTCTGTCGCCCCCACACACGAGGTGGTGTCGCGACACGCCGCCAACAGCCGATCAGCGGGGTCGTACTCGTACGCCTCACTCGTCGTCTGCTGCCCGTAGGTGGCGGCCACCGCGACACGCGCGTCGCTTCTGACCTCCCCCTCGGTAAGCGCACGGCTGTAGATGCGCACATCATCCAAGGCGCCCACCAGCCCGCCGGCGGCGGACGGATCCCCGAGAAGCAGTGGGGCGCCCGACGGGACAAGGGCGCCGGTAAACCCGGTGGACCCGGAGCACGCGGATCACCGACACAGCCTTGCCAACCTCACTCAACCGGTCAGCACGCGACGGGTCGTGGTTCCCACCCGAAGGCGCCATCGCCGACTCCGTTCGAGTCCCCCAAAGTGTCGTTGACCGACGCCGAGGACGGGAGGCGGCGGCATGTCAAAGGCCACCGTCATTTGCACTGAACCGACGCGACGGCGAGCGGCAAGTCAGAACCGCGACTGGCGGTCTCCGGTCAGGCCTGGAACTCGACCTCGACGATCCGGAAGTCCCGCGGGCTCGCGCCGACCAGTGCCTCCGCCAACTCGCGGCGCATCAGCGTCGCGCGAAACGCCTGAAGGCCGTCGCCCCACCACTCCGGACTGGCGATGATGTCGTGGTCGTCCCCGCCCGCCGGAAACCGAACCGGCGGCAGCGTGTTGCCGGCCGAACCCATGATCCCCGACGGGGCGAAACCGAGTGGGAACCACCGCCACACCCCACATGCATCGCACCGTGCACCGGTCCCCCCGTACTCAGCCGCGACCCGTTCGGCCAACTGCCGGTGATCGAACCAGACGTCACCCACAACCGGGATGTCGATCTGCACCGCATCCCCCGGCGACGACGGATGCCATCCGACCTGCCTGAACCGGAGGCGAAACGCGCCGGCAAGATGCTCCGCGAATCCTCGGTGCACACACAGCACGTCGAACATCCAGTTCGGCATCCACGCACCCTCCGCCCGCATCCCCCTGCGACGCAGGATCACCGAACCGCACTGCGACACCTGCGGCACGCCACACGAACGACACCACCCGTCCTCACCGAACATCGGGGTCAACCCAAATGAGTCATCAGGCCACGGCCACCCACGATTACGCCGCGGCGACAGGTGCACGAAATCGTTCACAACCCGAGTGCCTTCAGAATCTCTGGATACTTGGCATAGATGCTCTTTGCTGCATTCTCCACCATGGCTCGGTTCGCGCTTCCAGTACCGGTACCATAGGGAATTGCGCGGCGCCAAGCATTCGTAAAGGCTTGATGCTCCGCGCGTGTCACGACGATACTCGCCCAATCGTTCGTATTCCCACCGATGACTCTGCGGAAGCGTGCCTCGATGAGGTGGTGGGCTTGGATTTCGCCTTTCCGGCCTTTGGTGATGAGGCGTTGAGCGGCGTACGAATCGATTCCTTGTGAAGCATGGGTGAGTTTGTCCCGCTTCGAGAAAGTTGGCAGGGTCGTAAAGTCGGGTTCCCGCTCGAAGGGAGCACAGGATGGGACGACCGCCAGCGATACCGACCGACCAGAAGCTTCGGCTTGTCTTGTCGGTCTTGTCTGGAGAGATGACGATCGGTGAGGCTGCTCGGCATGGGAAGGTGTCGCAAGCAGTCGGTGAGCCGGTGGAAGGGCCAGTTCTTGGCAGGCGGGAAGGATGGCCTCGCCGAGGGCGGCCGAAGCGGGATCAGCGATGCCCGGGAGAACGAGTTGCTTTCGGAGATTGAGGAGCGTGATGGTGCGCCCTCGGCGAGGCGCACGTCCAACTGCGGGTGTGGCGCAAGTCCGCTGAGGGCCGCCTGGGCCCTTCGAGGACCCCTGGATGATCCGTGTGGATGTGGGGATGCCCGTCTCGAGGTTCACCACCCTGCTGGGCATCCCTGAACGCAGCTACCGCCGCCGACAAGCCCGGATGCGTGCCGGCCGGCCGGTGAAAGGCCCGTGGCCCACCCCCGTCCAGGACCAGGTGGAGGCGGTGCTTGTCGAGTTGGCGGATGCCCATCCGCAGTGGGGCCATCGCAAACTCGCTGAGATGACCCGCATCACCACCGGCAGGCGGGTGGCGTACTCCACCGCCCTCAGGGCACTGAAACGCACAGGCAGGGTGCTTTCCCCCGACTACACCCGCCAGCGACGGGACCTCGCTGCAGCACGCAGGGCGGCGTTCCTGGTGCCGCCCTCAGGGCCGAATCAGGTGTGGCAACTGGATTTCACCGAGTTCGAAACCACCAGAGGCGGCACCTGGCGGATCTCCGGATGTACCGACTACTGGTCGAAAGCCGAACTCGGCTGGCACGTCTCGATGACCCAGAACCACCGCGACGCGATCAGTGCGATCGAACTCGCCCTCAGCGAGGTCGAACGCCTGCACGGAAACACACTCCTCGACATGGTCACCGACTCGGACGGCCAGGTACATCCGGTTACGGTGGTCACCGACAACGGGCCGGCGTTCAAAGCCCACCGGTTCGCCCGCTACATCGACAGCCGCCCCGAGCTGATCCACATCCGCACCCGCCGCAAGACCCCACAGCAAAACGGGGTTCGGGAACGCGGATTCGGCTCCTTGAAGTACGAACACCTCTACCGCCACGAGATCCCGGACGGACCGACCCTCGCCACGGCGGTGGAGGACTACCGCACCCTGTTCAACTGGATCCGACCGCACGAAGCGATCGCGATGCAACGACCGATGGACCTGTACCTCACGCCGCCCCAACCGGCGGCAACACCAACACAAAACGAACCCGAAAACCTGCCACTTTCGTGAAGCGGGACACCCAACCACCCCAATCCGCTGACACGCGAAGAGCCGTGAGAGTGAGGTCCACGATTCTGCGGGACACCTGGCCCATAGATGTGCCCCGCATCACCGCGAGTTACTACCCTCTCCAATGCGGAGGGCCTAATTAGCACCGTGCCACGAATCCTGCGAGGTAGCCGTCAGCAACGAGCGCAAAGCAGCACGACGACAACTCAATCCACTGTGTGTCGGCCACTGATGGTTCAAGTTGGACGAACAGCCAACCTTGTCCGTCATGCAGAACTCGAGGTGAGAAGCCGTCCACGTAGATATCTGACCCTGGGACCGAAAGGACGATGGATCCCCGTACAGGGATCGCCGCAGGAGCCGTCTTGAATTCGCCTCGCGCCCAGTAGGATCGCGGAACGAGTACCTCGACATCAAAAACAGTGCCATCCTCGAAGGCGTCGATGAGCACGAGTGAATCAACGTTCACGCCGATCGCCGCGGAGGCATCCCGGCCTACTGATGCTCGCAACAGAAGATCGTCCGCGTGCGCGATCGGATGCAGTGCACCGGCTGGGTGATGCTTCCCAACCGTAACCGGAATACGATCGACGATCGTAAACTGTGGGATATCCATCAGTCGCCACCAAATCGCACGGGATTCCAGCGAGCACCTGGTCGCGGCGTCGTGTATACGGTGTGCGCACGCCCCTTCCTAAGCACCACCGCTACGCCCGTTCGTCGATCGTATCGGATGTGGACTCCCGTAGCGGGATCGAAGAAGCGGGAGCCGCGGTTATACGCTTCCAATGCGGTCGTGCCCGTGATCCCCCGATTCTTCCGCTGCGCAACCCGTAGTGCGAAGTGCTCGGTGTAGTCGATTCCTGCGGTATCGAACGCAGGAACGGCACCAGTCGTTAACCGGCGACCACGATCGATACTGCTTCCACAACCCGGGTGCGTGTTGTGGACAAGGATACCGGTTTGGCCGACGTGGTAGGTGTGGGTGTGGGTGACGGCGAGGTTGTAGGTGGTTGCGGCGGTTGTGCGCCCGAGGGTGTGGGTGATGCGGAGGGTTTGTCCGTTGAGGGTTTGGACGAGTTCGCCTGCGGTGAGGGCTGCTGCGGGGGTCCATTGCCGGCGGGTGACTGACCAGAACGGGTGGTCGCCTGTGGTTGTGATCGTTTCGCCTGTGGTGGTGAGGGTGCCGAGGCGTGCGGTGTGGACCCACAGGTGGGTGACGGTTTGGGTGGTGGTGGTGCCGGTTGCCGGGTCGGTGGCTTTGACCCGGTCCCCGGGGCGAATCGTCACGATGGGTTTGCGTGTGCCGTCTGCCATGACAACCGTGGTCTCAGCGGAGAAGCTGCACGGCCCGTCAGCCCGTGGTGTGCTGCGGCGGGTCGGGGTGGCTTTCACCGGTTGGGGTCGTGGCTTTCGGGTGACGCGGCTGACGATGCCTGCGCCGGTTTTCGCGTGTTTGCCGCCGGGGGCGATGCCGATGCCGGCGGTCACGACCCCGCGCCAGTCACCTCGCATTGCGGCGGCGGCGGTTTCGACGGCGGCTTTCGCCTGACCGACACCCGGGGTGAAGTCGGCGATCGTGCCGCGGTATCGCCAGGCGTACTTCGCGCCGGTGCTCGTGGCGCTGCCGATGGTTCGGGCGGTCTTCTTGGTGCCACGCCAAGCCGTTGAGGTTCCGGATGAGACGGTCCGCCCGGTCCACCGTGTGGCACGGACAGTCGCAGCACCGGTGGACCGCATCGCACCACCCAAACGCGTCGGCGCCTTCGTGGCAGCCCGGACCACTTTTCGGACAAGGCCACGGAGGCTGAACTCCCCGAGCGGGTCGGTGTAGACGAGTGGGTTGTCGTTGGCGTAGACGTACTCACCCACCGCAGGGTCGGTGAGGGGTGCGTCGACCGGGTCGGTGGCGCTGAACCTGCCGTCGGTCGGGTCGTATTGGCGGGCGCGTAGGTGGTACAGGCCGGATTCGGTGTCGAGGTGTTCGCCTGCGTATTGGACGGGGTTCTCTGGTGCGTCGCTGCGAAGTTTCTGGGTGAGTTGGCTGTTGCCGTACGGGTCGTAGTCGTAGCGCCATTGTTCGGTGGCGCTGCTGTTGGTCAGCGACCTGACCGATCCTTGAAGGTCCGGGTGGTAGTAGAAAACGCCCCGCGGGGTGCGCACCGCAACCGGCCCCAACGGCCCCTGCGTGTACCGGCGGACCGGTGTACCGGTCGCGGTTTCCTCCACCGCGAGTTCCGGGATGGAGGTGTTGGTGTCCCACCAGTAGCGGGTGCCGGTCTGGTGACTGCTGGAAAGCCGGCGTCCGGCGGCGTCGTAGGTGTAGGTGACCGCGGGTTTCTGGCCGTACCGGTAGCTGGTGGTGCGGTTTTCCAGGTCGTAGGTGAACGTCTCTTTCCCGCGGCCGGTGAGGTTGCCGTCGGGGTCGTAGGTGTGGGTGAGGGTGCGCGGCCTGCCGGGGCCGTCGGTGTAGTCGTCTTGGCTTTGGGTGAGCTGGTCTGCCGGGTTGTAGGTGTAGGTGGTGGTCTTCGCGAGGCCCGGGCCGGTGGTGGTGTCGGTCAGCCGGTTTCCGACCGGGTCGTAGATCCATTCGGTCCGGTCTGTCGCCCCCACACACGAGGTGGTGTCGCGACACGCCGCCAACAGCCGATCAGCGGGGTCGTACTCGTACGCCTCACTCGTCGTCTGCTGCCCGTAGGTGGCGGCCACCGCGACACGCGCGTCGCTTCTGACCTCCCCCTCGGTAAGCGCACGGCTGTAGATGCGCACATCATCCAAGGCGCCCACCAGCCCGCCGGCGGCGGACGGATCCCCGAGAAGCAGTGGGGCGCCCGACGGGACAAGGGCGCCGGTGAATCCGGTGACCGCGTCTGCGGGTTCACCGTTGATGTAGATGGTCGCCACCGCAGTGGTGGTGTCGGCGACGAACGCGACATGCGTCCACTTCCCGGGGGTGAGCATCCCGTCGGCAACGACGGTCTGGCCGGTCGATGTGGTGAGGGTGCCGCGCACCCCGCCATCGGTGGTGGTCACCAACCCGTAGCTGTAATGGCTCGGGCTGTCGGCCTGTTTGGCGACAATGACCCGGCCGCCTGCGGGGGCTGCGGGAACGTTGACCCACGCCGCCACGGTGACCTGCTGGGTCAGGTCGAGGCTGTTTGCGTCCGAGACCACGACGTGGCCGGTGGTGTCGAGCGCCAGGCCACCGGCGTGTTTGGCAGCGGCGGTCCACGTGCCGGCGCCGGTGAGGGTGCCGGTGTTGTTGTTCGGGCTGCTGTCTTGGACGGTGGTGCCGGTCGTCTCGTTCAACGCATACGCCGCGACGAGCCCGACCGGTGCTGCGACGCCGTTTCGGGTTGTGGTGATGTGGGTGGGGTTTCCGACCGGGTCGAACACCCGCTGCTGGCTGAACAGCGTTTGGCTGGCCTTCACCGACGTGATCCGGGTCGCACGCCCAACCGTGTCGTAGATGCGGGTGATCGTGTACGTGTCCGGCCGGGACTCGGTGGTGAGATTCCCGGCAGGGTCGTAGGTGAAGGTGGTCTGGGCCCCCTCCCCCGTCACCGATGCCACGCGGCCGTCGTCATCGAAGGCGGCGGCCTGCTCAGACCCGTCCGGAAGGACCCGGCCGGTGACCTGGTCATCCGGATTGTAGGTGTAGCTGAACCCGCGGCCGCCGCGGGTCACCGAGGTGAGCCGGTCGGCGTCGTCGTACCCGGTGGTTTCGGTGCCGGCGCCATCGGTCGTGTGGGTGCGCCTGCCGGCATTGTCATACGTGTAGGTGACATCAGGGGTGTCGTCCCCGTAGTCGACGGCGGTCAGAAGCTCGTACTGGTTGCCCTCCACGTCATACCGGTACCGGTTGACCCTCCCCAACGCGTCGCTCTCAGACAACACCCGGCCGGCGGGGTCGTGGGTGAAGGGGTGGCGTTACCGTTCGGATCGGTCCGCGAAACGAGGTTGCCGACCGAGTCATAGCCGCAGACGGTCGAGGTCCTGCCGTTCACACACCGGACTCCGGTGGTGCACGTCTGGGCGTCCGGGGCGGTCACCGAGGTGAGCCGGCCGGCGAGGTCTTACCCGTAGTCGGTGACCCGCTGGGCGGGGTCGGTGATGCGCGTCTGGTTGCCCGCCGCGTCGTAGCCGAGTTCAGTAACCTCGCCCATAGGGGTCGGTGACCCGTGATACCTGACCGGCCGGCGTGTACTCGCTCACCGTCCGGTACTCCGCCGGATTCGCGGATGCGTTTCCGGTCGGATCGACCACACCCGTCGGGCGGTTGTCGGGGTCGTAGGTCCAGGTGGTCACACCCCTCGGGCCGGTGGCACGCACCCGGTTGCCCGCCGCGTCATACGCGAAGGTGGTGGTGTACCCGCGCGGGGAGGTCACCGACACCACCCACGCACCGCCCAACCGGACCCCTATTTCGTAGTACGCTTCCCGGTGTGGAGATTCACCCGGCCGCACGAAAACACGGGATCAACGACCACGACATCCACCACGCCGTCACCCACGCCATGAGCATCGACGACACAGGCGACGACACCCGCCTGTACCTCGGCCCGCCCACTAGCGCACAGCTGCTCGAGATCCTCACCATCCTCCGCGACGACAACACCGAACTCGCCATCCACGCCATGCCCATGCGCCCCAAATACCACCACCTCCTGGGAGGCGACCGATGACCAAACCCACACACGGAACCACCAGAAGCGGCACACCCATCACCGACGAACTCATCGACACGCTCGCCGCCAACGCCGAAGCCGGCCTCGACGTCGAAAAGCTCACACGCCGCCGCGCCGGCCGACCACCGATGGGATCCGCCCCCGCCACCGTCGAATCAGTCCGACTCGACCCCGAACTCCAAAAGGCCCTCACAGACCGCGCCGAACGCGACCACGAAACCACCAGCGCCGTCATCCGCAAAGCACTGCGCCACTACCTCAACGTCGCCTGACTCCCCGGGCGCGGCCCCTCCAACGTCCGCGACGTACACCAGATGCCCCTCCAACGTGACCGGTCATCGACGAGGAGGCCAGGTTTTCGGCGGATTTCCAGGTCTTTTCGTAAAGCCGGAAAGGGGACTCGAACCCCTGACCTGCCGCTTACAAGGCGGCGGGAGGAACCGTCCCCCAACCGGGCAGCGCGGCCGCCTGTTCGAACCAGGCCACCAATCGCGCCTCGTCCAGTTGGTCGTCCTCGTGGATGTGCAGGTAGCGCGTGCGCTCGTCCTTCGACGTCTCCGGCGGAATCGGCGTGAGCGACGCCCCGTCGAAGAACGTGACCTTGATGTACCGGGTGAAGCAGTGGAAGCTGGTGAACCAACCGCCGCCGTTCACACCGTAGAAGGGCGAGTTCCAGCGGACCGCACGCCGGACGTCCGGCACGGCGCGCCCGATCAGGCTGTCCAGTCGCCGTCCGACGTCGGACTTCCAGCCCGGCATCGCGGCGATGTACTCCTGCACCGGTCGGTCGCCGTCGCCCTTCGCGATCTGCGGGTTGCCACCGGACAGGAGGACGGGCTCGCGCTTCTTCTCGGCCATGGGCCGAATCCTCGCATGCCACCACGTCGACCCGCGCGGTGATCAGCCGGAGTCGGCAACCGTGCCGCGCACGCAGGTGACCGCATCACCGCCGATCCAGATCCGGTCGCCGTCACGATCGACGAACACGCGCCCACGACGCCGAAGCGCCGTCCCCTGACTGGCTATGTAGGACCCCGGGGCGGTGCCGTCGCCGATCATCCACTGCGCCAGGCATGCGTTGAGGCTGCCGGTGATCGGGTCCTCGCTCACACCGACACCCGGCGCCCACATGCGCACCTCGTACGCGGCCCCCACCTCGTCGACGCGTCCGCCCGCGTAGGGGGCGACCACCCCGAGCAGCAGATCTCCGAGCGCGGTCATGTCCGGGGCGAGGTCGATCACCCGGTCGGCGTCGGCCAGCCGCAGCACCTGGAACGTGGGGCCGTTGGCCAGCAGCCGATGGTCGACGACGTCGGCGCGATCGATGCCGAGCGCGGCGGTCGCCCGCGCGATCACCGCCTCGTCCAACGGCTCGTCGCGCACCAGCGGTGGCGCTGCGAAGGCGAGCCGCCCGTTCTCGTCGTCACGCCGCAATTCGACCAGCCCCACCCCGCACTCCTGCACGACGCGGCCAGACATCGCGGGCACGCCCCCGGCCTCCAGCCATGCGTGGGCGCTGCCGATCGTCGGGTGTCCCGCGAACGGCAGCTCGCGACCGGGTGTGAAGATGCGCACGCGGTAGTCGGCGGCGGGGTCCGTCGGCGCGACGAGGAACGTCGTCTCGGAGAGGTTCGTCCAGCGCGCGAACGCCGCCATCCGATCGTCGTCCCAGGCGTCGGCGTCGTGGACGACGGCGACGGGGTTTCCCAGGAACGGGGTGTCGGTGAAGACGTCCACCTGAGAGAAGCGGGGCATGGGCTCAGCATAGGCGCCGACGACGATGCTGTGGAACTGTGCAACCGTGGTACTGTGCGGACATGAAGAACATCACGGTTCGCGTGCCGGAGGACGTCTACCGTGAGGCGCGCATCGAGGCCGCACGACGGGGCCGCTCGGTGAGCGCCCTGGTTGCGGAGTTCCTGCGTTCCCTGGGCGACGGCGACGCGGAGTTCGATCGCCTCCGACGCCGGCAGGACGAGATCCTCGACCGCGTGAGCGCCTTTCGGGGCGCCGATCGCCTGACGCGCGACGAGGTGCACGACCGTGCGGTTCGTTGACACCAACGTCCTGCTGTACGCGGTGTCGACCGCGGCGGACGAGGCCGCGAAGACCGCGGCCGCACGCGGGATCCTCGCGGATCGCGATCTGGCGCTCTCCACCCAGGTGCTCCAGGAGTTCTACGTCCAGGCCACGCGTGTCGGACGCAACGACCGTCTGCCACACGACCTGGCACGCGAGTTCGTCGCGACGCTCGGCCGGTTCCCGGTGACACCGGTCACCTGGGAGATTGTCACCGCCGCCATGGACGCCCGCGACCGGTGGGGCATCTCGTACTGGGACGCCGCGATCCTGGAGGCCGCCCGGACGATGGGCTGCGATGTCGTGCTGTCCGAGGACCTGAGTGACCGGACTGACGATGCCGGGGTCCGCGTCGTCAACCCATTCGCGGACGGGTGACGTCGCGCATCCGCGCCGGCGGCGATCGCGAGCACCGCGGTGTCCAGGGGACGTAGCGGCATCAGGCGGTCCAGACGCCCATCGCGTCCGACGCGCGTGGACGCAGATCCATCCGATGATCCTCGCATCCGGCCGATAGGGTCGCGTCATGAACACCGACGTCTTCCACATCCTCAGCACCACGCGGGCGGTCCGGCGCGGGCTCGACCTCGAGCGCGACGTCCCCCAGGAGCTGATCGACGAGTGTCTTCTGGCCGCGCAGCAGGCGCCGACGGGCGGCAACCGGGAGGTCACCAAGTTCGTCGTCGTGCGCGATGTCGCGCTGAAGGAGGGGCTGGCCGAGATCTACCGGGAGGGCTGGGCGCGGTACATGGTGGAGGGCGCCGGCTACGGCAAGCCCATGCGCGCGGACGAGACCACCGCGCAGGCCCGTCAGCGGCGCGTGCGCGAGTCGTCGTCGTTCCTGACCGACAACCTGCATCGCGTCCCGGTGCTCGTCATCCCGTGCGTGCGGATCGCGACCGTGGACGCGCCGCTCGTCGTGCAGGCCACCGCCTTCGGCTCGGTGGTGCCGGCCACGTGGAGCTACATGCTGGCCGCCCGCGCACGGGGGCTCGGCACGACCTACACCACCCTGCACCTGTTCGGCGAGCCCGCGGCGCGGGAGCTCCTGGGGATCCCCGATCACTATCAGCAGGTCGCGCTCATCCCGACGGCCTTCGCGACGAAGACCGACTACCGGCCCGGTCCGCGCCGTCCGCTGGAGGAGTTCCGCGTCCTGGACCGCTGGCCCGACGGGGACTGACCGCGACTCAGGTGGTCGCCGCGGCGGTGTCGGTGGAGCCCCACGCCAGCCAGAGGGCGAAGAGCACGAGCCCCTGATCGCTCTCCGCCGACGCTGCGACGGTGACGCGAAACGGCCGGTCGGCGCCGCCGAGGTACGCGATCTCGATCAGATCGACACCGCCGGCGTCGCGCAACCAGAATCGTTCGTCGCGCACCTTCGGGGCCGCCTCCAGGCGGTACTGCGCGTCGCGCCACGCGACCGGCCCGCCGGCGCCGAAGCGAAGCGGCGCGTCGTAGGCCCCCAGGGTCGCGCCGTCGGTGGATGTCGCGCGGTAGCGCTTGCGGAGGAACCCCGTCCGGCTGAGGCGCATCTCCTCCCCGCCGTCGGTGATGGCGGTCCCGGGGGCACCTCCCCTGCGTTGGAGCCGGCCGACCCCGCGCACGACGTAGCGACCCCGTGCGACCCGCTCGACCTCGACCGCACGACCGTCCAACCGATGTCCACTCATGTGCCGCCGTCCAGCAGTCGGCGCACATCATCGATCGTGTCGACGGCATCGGCGCCCTTGTCGTCGCGGTACCGCACCACGCGCGCGAAGCGAAGCGCCACGCCGCCGGGGTAGCGACGGGATCGCTGCACACCGTCCAGCGCGATCTCCACGACCTGCTCGGGACGCACCCACACCACGTGCCCCTCCCGGCCCGATTCCAACTCCAGGAACCGCTCGGTCTGCCATGCGAGCATCGCGTCGGTCATGCCCTTGAAGGTCTTTCCGACCATCACGAAGCCGCCGGTCGCGGGATCGCGGGCACCGAGGTGGATGTTGGAGAGCCGCCCGCGCCGCCGGCCACTGCCCCACTCCACCCCCAGCACCACCAGGTCGAACGTGTGGACCGGCTTCACCTTGATCCAGGCCGATCCGCGACGGCCGGCGGCGTAGGGGGCGTCCAGCGACTTCATCACGACGCCCTCGAACCCGGCCGCGACCCATTCGTCGAACGCGGCCGACGCGGCGGCGACGTCGTCGGTCACGAGGCGCGGCACGACATGGTCACCGGCCACGTCGTCGAGCGCCGCGAGTCGGTCGACGGCGGGACGGTCGATCAGGTCGACACCGTCCAGATGGAGCGCGTCGAAGAGGAAGAGGGTGAGCCGCGCAGCGTCGGCGCCGGCGTCGCGACGCGCTGCACGCGCGCCGGTCTCCTGGAACGGCCGGGTGCGACCGTCCGCGCCCATCATCACCACCTCGCCGTCGAGGATCGCGGTCGTGACGGGGAGCGCACGGACGACCGCCTCCACCTCCGGCATGCGGCCGGTGACCTCGTCGAGCGAGCGGGTGAAGAGGCGCACGTCGTCGCCGTCGCGGTGGATCTGGATGCGGAAGCCGTCGATCTTGGCGTCGACGGCGAAGAACGGTCCCGGCCGGTCGTCGACCGTCAGATCGACCGCCGCCTGGACCGAGCCGGCGGACGCCGCCAGCATCGGCGAGACGGGGACGCCCACGGTGAGCCCCACCGATGCGAGATCCTCCTCCCCACCCCGCATCGCGCGGACCGCGGTCGCCGATGGCGATCCGGTGAGCATGGCCGCACGACGCACCGCGGCCACCGGCACCCCCGCCGCCGCGGCGATCGCGTCCAGCATGACGCCGCCCAGCGCACCCTGACGGAGCTCGGCGAACAGGAGCGCCCTGAGAAACGCCTGCTCCGCGTCGGTGGCGCGCGCGAACAGCCCGTCCACCAGGGCGCGACGTGCGGCGGCCGAACCGGCGCCGGCCACGCCGGCCAGGGCGTAGAACGCGGTGTCGACGTCGCGCAGCGTCAACGACGGGGCCGCCGCCGGGGGCGGCAGCTCGGCGAGTGTGCGCCACCCGACACCGGTGCGCCGCTGTCGTGGGGCGGCGGTCAGGTAGTCGACGACGAGCGCGACATCGTCGCCGGCCTCGCGGACGAGCGCGGCGATCAGGTCTCGCTTCGCCGTCCGAGACGCGGTGGCGCCAACCCGCTGTGAGGTGGTCACGACGTCGATCAGACGCATCGTCCGACCCTTCGCATCGACCCCGCCGGCACCGCGTGGCTGCCGTCGGGCCGGGTCACCGGGTCGCCGGCCTGGTGAGGAGCGCCAGCACCCCCAGTCCCGCGTAGACCGCCGCCTGCACGAACCGCCCGACGCCGATCCGACGCGCGCCCGCGGTCCTCCGTCGCCGGAGCCGCTCGGCGATCGCCGACGACGCGACCGCATAGACCACGTTGGACGTGAACCCCATGGCGACGAGGAGCGCGCCGAACACCACCACCTGCCCCCAGACCGCGCCGCGGCCCGGGTCGACGAACTGCGGCACGAACGCGACGAAGAAGAGGATCACCTTCGGGTTCAGCAGGTTCACGAGCGCCCCCTGCCGCACCTCCTGCCACAGGCTGCGACGGACCGGCTGGGCGGTGATGGACGGGTCGGCGGGTCGGGCACGCAGGGAACGCCATGCCAGAAAGAAGAGGTACGCGGCGCCCGCCAGCCGCACCACGGTGAAGGCCGTCCCTGAGGCCGCGAGCACGTAGCTGAGGCCGACCGCCGCGAGGAAGACGTGGACGAAGGTGCCGAGTTCGACACCGACGCCGGCCGCGATCCCGGCCGCACGCCCGTGCGCCACCGCCCGCGATGCGATGTAGAGGTGGTTGGGCCCCGGGATGGCGACGAGCACCCCCGCCGCGGCAAGGAACAGCGCGATCGCGTGGGCGCTCGGAACGGTCATGCGCCGAGTCTGTCACCGCGCGGCCACGGTCGCACGCCGAACGGCGTGTGCGACCGTGCGCGCGCGGTGACCGTCGCCGGTCAGTCCTTGCCGCCCTCCACCTCGAACGCCACGTCCACAGCCACCTGCCAGCGCTCGACCTCGCCGCTCTCGGTCGTGTTGGCGCGGATGTCGACCACGTCGATCCACGAGTGGCCGCGCACCCGGTCGGCCGAGGTCCGAAGCGCCACGCCCACGGCCTCCTCGATGCCCTTGGGCGACTCGCCGATGACCCGCACAACCTTGAAGGACTTCTCCATGACCCCTCCCATGTCGGTTTCGCCGTCCGGGGCGATCCACCCCACGGCCTTCACAGTGGGTTCCCCCACATGCGCGGCCGAAACGCGGGGGTTCTCGTCACACCGTGGTGTAGGTGCCCGTCGCGATGGCGAGCACGGTGTCGCCCTGCATGACCTCGGCCTCCACCACGGTGAACGAGTCACCGCGCCTGCGCACGCGGGCCACGGCCACGAGCTCACCCGGCTCCCCGGGGGCCATGTAGTTGACCTTCATCTCGATCGTGACCGGCTGCTCGTCGTCCTCCGGCACCGCCACCACCCGTCCCATGGCGACGTCGATCAGGGTGGCGATCACCCCGCCGTGGACGAAGCCACCCGGGTTGACGTGGTCGTCACCCGCCGTGAGCTCGAGGCGGATGCTGTCGCGCTCGTCGTCGGACTGACGGATCCCCAGCACCTCGGCGAAGCTCCTGCGCACACCCGTCATGGCCCTCCCGTCGTCCGACGCCGTCTGAGGGGGAGTTCACCGCCGCGGACCCGGCCAAACCTCGGAGCCCCGGGGACGCCGGCGTGTCACCGGTCCGTGTGCGGGAGGTCGACCACCGGTGGCACCGGCGAAACACGGTGCCCACACCTGTGACGGACCGGTTTCCTTGCCGTCGGTTCATCCACGCGACGGCGCCGTCCCATAGGGTGACGCCCGATGCCAGCCTCCTCCCCGCGTGAATCGACCCTCGCCGTCGTCGGCGACGGATTCGGGTCGCTCATCGTCCACGCCACCGCCCGCTACCTCGGGTTCGCCCAATCCGAACTGGCCGTGTACGGACCGTCCATCAACCCGGTCGGCACCTACCAGCAGTTCGCGTTCAACCTCGGGCAGACGGTCCTGCGCTCCGAGTCGGAGTCCCACTTCCTGCCGGCGGACTGGCCGACGTTCGCCCAGCTGGACGCCTGGTCGCGCCGCAGCCTGGCGCCGCTCGCGCGCTCCATTCGGCGCAAGTACAACCCGGGCGTGCCCGACATCATGGCCCAGGCGGGCGTGGTCGCGGGCGCGCTCGGCTGGGACGAGGTGCGGGTGCCCACCCGCATCGGCTGGTTGCAGCGTGACGGTGCCACCGGGTTCGTGCTCTACGACGAGAACGCCCAGATGGTCGGTCGGGCGCGGCACGTCATGATCGCGGTGGGGCACGGGCCGCTGGTCTTCCCGCCGGTGCTCGCCGAGGCGAAGGCATCCGACCCCGAGATCGACCAGCGCATCGTCCAGGCCTACCAGCCGAAGCGGTTCCACCCCGACGGGCGGTACCTCGTGATCGGCGCGGGCATCGCGTCGATCAACGAGTGGGCCAACATCCTCGAAACCGGGGCCAGGGCCATCGCCCTGCGACGAAACCCGGCCCCGGACGAGCAGGACCTCAACGTCCCGCGCTGTCTGTTCGAGGCGCGCGGGGTGGACGTGTTCACCTCGCTCCCCTTCGAGACCCGCATGAAGTTCCTGGGATCGGTGCTGAAGGGGACGACGCCGCGTCGGCGGGGGTGGCTGGAGCGCATCCAGCAGGGTCGGGCCGAGGGGCGGTTCGAGGAGGTCGTGGGCGAGATCGACCGGGTGGAGCGGGGGCCCGCCGGGCTTCGCGTCCATGTAATGAGCGCCCATGGCGATGATCCCGGCTGGCTGGACGTCACCGGTGTCGTGGCGGGCACCGGCTTCAACAAGTCGGTCGTCACGATCCCGCTCTTTCGCCGGCTGATCGACCATTACGGCCTGCCGGTGGACGGCGGTCGCCTGCGTCTGGATGCCAACTGCGGGGTGCCGGGACTCGACCGTCCCGAGTCGCGTCTGGCGGTGATGGGCATCTCGGCCAACAGCGTCATCCCGCACGGCGACACGATCGCCGGCCTCAAGTACATCGGCAGGCGCTTCGTCGCCGACGTCGCACACGCCGAACGGCTCCGGCGACGCTCGTTCCTGGGACGGGTGGGGATGCAGCTGTCGCTCACCAGGCAGGCCGCCGACGCGATCCGCACCGTTCGCCGATCGACGCAGCTCGCATGATCCGCCCCGTCCGCCACCACCCACCCCGGAGCCGCTGATGTGCCCCACCGTCCTCGGCCGGCTCCAGACCCGCGTCGTCACCCTCATCGGCCCCGCGATCCTCGGCGTCATCCTGTGGTTGGCCACCGGCAACGAGGGCTTCCCGGTGCTGATCGGCGTCTACCTGCTGCTCGGGACCGTGCTCGACACCGGCTTCTATCCGTTCATCATCCGGTGGCAGCCGCCGTGGCTCACCTTCGTGCTGGCCATCGGCGAGTTCGTGATCCTCTTCGTCCTGGCGAAGGTCCTGAAGGTCGGCCTCACCGATTTCCAGGCCGTGTGGTTCTTCTGGGTGAGCTGGGTCATCGCCAACTGGACGAAGGTCGCGATCCTCCCCATCGTCTCGCTGTCGTGGATCGAGAACGCCGGCGAGTTCCGTCGCACCGGCTGGACGCTGCCGGCGGAGACCACGCCCTTCCCGATCCTGGCCGCCGTGGAGCGCTGCCCGGACGGCACGCCGGCGCTGCTGCGCGAGTTCACGGCCGTGGGTGAGATCCCGGAGGAGCTGCGGTCGGTGCCGCCGCCCAGCGGCGTGGGGCAGAAGCCCGACCTCCGCTAATCCCCGGCCGCCGGTGCGGCGGGCGGTGCCACCGTCGAGGTCCAGTTGAAGCGCGTCACGTCGGTGCGCGGGGCGAGCGCCCCGGGGCGGGTGCCGCGACGGACGAGGACGATCGGGGCGGGGGCCGCCGCCACGATCTGGGCGCGGGTGTCACCCAGCCCCTCGGTGCGCCAGTCGTCGCGCAGCCCGACGATGAGGAGCGCGGCACCGGTGGCGGCGTCGATGAGCGCGTCACCGTCCGGCTCGACCACCACGCTCTCGGCGGCGACACCCGCGAACCGCTGCACGAGGAGCGACGCATTCGCCAGCAGCCGGCTGGCATCGCGGTCACCGTCGCCCGACGACCCCAGGAGCACCAGCCGGGCGCCGTGGGCGCGCGCGAGCCACGCACCCAGCTCGAGCGCGGCCCAGTCGTGCTCGAGACCGCCGAACGGCACCACCACCCGCGACCCCGCCTCCACGATGGGCCCGTGGTCGTCCCGGTCGACCAGCACCGCGACGTCACAGGGCGCCTGCTCGAGCACCTCGCCCACCGCGCCGCGCGGGATGCCCGCACCCAGGAGCGGCCGGCGTCCCTCCATGAGCACCAGGTGGACGTCCTCCTGCTCGGCCAGGCGGGTGACGTCGCTTCCGACGTCGGTCGAGGTGAACGCCGCCACGCGCGCGACGACGCCGTGGGCCGTCAGATCGTCCCGCACCCGGTGGAGCTCGCGGGATGCGTCCTCCAGGCCGGTGAGCTCGGTCCCGATCGCACCGCGCAGCTCGGCGCCGCGCGGTGGTCGCAGCATGCGGGTGACGACCAGCTCGCGCGGTGGCTCGACCCGGGTGAGCGGGGCGGCGAAGTCCACCAGCCGCTCGGCGTCGCGTCCGTCCTGCGCCACCACCAGCACCGCACCCTCCACCGGACGGTCGGACGACGGCGCCGATGCGGTGGCCGCGAGCTCCTCCTCCACCGTGGCACCGAAGCGGTTGTCGCGATCCAGCACCCGCAGCATCGGACCGGTCATGAAGGTGGTGACGAGCGCCATCAGCACCAGGGCCGCGAAGAGGGCCTCGCTGATGATCCCCTTCTCCAGGGCGAGGTTGAGGACGATGAGCTCGGTGAGGCCCCTGGTGTTCATGAGGGCGCCGATCACGGCCGACTCGCGCCAGCCCATCCCCACGACCCGCGCGGCAAGGATGGCGCCGCCGAACTTGCACGCCACCGCCACGACCAGGATGACCACGAGGATGACGACGAGCTCCGGACGGTCGAGCAACCCCACATCCGTGCGCAGTCCGGTGTAAGCGAAGAAGAGCGGCAGCAGCAGGAGCAGCACGAAGTCCTCGACCCGGTGGGTCACGTCCTCGGTGAGCCCCGCGTGGCGCGGCATGACCGCACCCATCACGAACGCCCCGAAGATGAGCGCGATGCCGATCTCCTCCGTGACGTAGGCCGAGAGGAGCACCCCCGCGAAGATCGCCGTGACCCACGCGACCGGCACCCGCCCCGCCTCGTCGAACGCGACCGCGACGCGGGCGAGGAGCGGCCGCACCACCACGCCCATGACGAGGCAGAAGACGAGCGCGAGGCCGATGGTCTGCACAACCCCGACGGCGGAGCCCGCCACCGCCACCGCCGTCGCGAGCGCGATCAGGAACCATGCCGTCACGTCGTCGATGGCGGCGCTCGCCATCACCACCGCGCCGAGGGGCCGTCGCAGCATCCTGCGCTCGACGAGGATGCGCGCCAGGACCGGGAACGCCGTGATGGACATCGACACCCCCATGAAGAGGGCGAAACCGGCGAATCCTGTGTCGGGCGCCACCCGCGCATAGATCGGAACCGCCAGCGCCATGCCGGCCATCATCGGGATCGCGATGCCGGTGTTGGAGATCGCGAGCGTCTGCGACAGGCGGCCGCGCAGCTGCGAGAGGTCGATCTCGAGTCCCACCAGGAACATGTAGAAGATGAGACCCAGGTTGGCGGCGACACCCAGGTACGGGATGACGTCCGACGGGAAGAGCATCCGCTGCACCTCGGGTGCCAGCGCCCCCAGGACGGTGGGGCCCAGGAGGATGCCCGCCAGCACCTCGCCCATCACCCGCGGCTGTCCGATGCGGGCCGCCGCGAGACCCACCAGACGGGCGAAGAGCATCACCACCGCCACGGCCAGGAAGAAGGCCGCCAGCGTGTGGCCGAACTCCCGCTGCCGCTCGGCCGAGACGCGCTCGGGCGCGCCGTCGGTGGGCGTCACCGTCAGGGCGATGGAGCGATCGGCCGCACGGCCCTCGATCTGCGCCGAGCCCCCCTCCACGCAGCGCAGCACGCCGGTCAGACGCCCGTCGTCGTAGGTGAGCGTGCCGAGGTCCTCCCCCGACGGCCGCACCACGTGCACCCGTGCCCCGCCGTCGAGCTCCAGGCGTCCACCCAGGCAGACCGAGGGCGGTGTCAGGCGGTGGAGGCCCGCCACGTCGGGCGGGGCGGTGCCCTGCACGCTGCCGGGTTCGGGCGGCTCGCGACGAAGCACCGCCTGCAGGGGCTCGCCGCCGACGCTCCCGCGCAGTGCGCCGGACTCGATGGTCGCCTCGAGCGCACGGGTCGCACCGTCGTCACAGTGCACGTCACCGGTGAGCCGACCGTCCCGCAGGGTGAGCCGTCCGGCCGCATCCCCCTCACGCTCGAGGTTGACGAACCGGCCCGACTGACGCAGGTCGAAGCGCTCGACCAGGCAGCCGGCCCCCGCGGTCACGTCGTAGCCGCCGGCGACCGACGGCTGCGGATCCACGTCGCGGACCGCCGCGAAGACGCCGGTGACGACGGCGACGAGCGCGACGGCGAGGACCGCGTAGTAGACGACGAGTCGGCGCATGAGGTGGTGCGGCGCGTGTGGTGACGACGTGCGGCGGCACTATAGTCGTCGCCATGACGGGTCACCCGAGCGCGATGCCCGCCCCCGGCGAGCGCTTCGGCGCCTACGCGGTCGATGCGGTGATCGGCGAGGGTGGCGCCGCGGTCGTCGCCCGCGCCCACGGCGCCGCCGCGGGCGCCGCGCTGGCGCTCAAGGTCGCGAAGCCCGCGACGGTGCGCGACCCGGTGGTCGCCAAGCGCTTCACCCGCGAGGCGGCGACGCTCGCACGCGTGGATCACCCCCACGTGATGCGGGTGCTCGACCATGGCGAGGTGGACGGCACGCCGTACCTCGTCATGCCGCTCATGGCGGGCACGCTGCACGACCGCCTGCGGGACGGACCGGTGGCGATCGCCGACGTCGTGCGCATCGTGCGGCAGGTGGCCGCGGGGCTTGACGCCCTGCACGACGCCGGGATCATCCACCGCGACGTCAAACCGGCCAACATCCTGTTCGACGCCGGCGGTGCGGCGGTGGTCGGCGACCTGGGCGTGGCCCGCGCCGCCGACATGTCGGCGCTCACGCGGGCGGACCACGTGATCGGCACGATGGACTACATGGCGCCCGAGCAGATCCGCGGTGAGGAACCGCGTGCGGCGAGCGACACGTACGCCCTCGGCTGCGTGGCCCACGAGATGATCGCCGGCAGGCCGCCGTTCGCCGGTCGCGGCCTGTTCGAGGTGGCCTTCGGCCATCTGGACGACGAACCGCCGGGTGTGACCGCGGACCGGCCGGACGCGCCGGCCGACCTCGACGACGCCGTCCGCCTGGCCCTCGCCAAGGAGCCGGCGGCGCGCCCGCCCACCACCGGTGTGTTCGCGCGGCTGCTCGCGGTGGCCGCAACCGGTACCGTTGGGCCCGCGTGAGCGACCTCCCACAGCTCGTCGTCATCGACGGACCCCATGCCGGCACGCGCCGGCCGCTCGACGGTGACGTCGTCATCGGGCGCGAGGGCGTCGACCTCGTGCTGGACGACGGTCAGGCGTCGCGACGTCATGCCGTGGTGCGTCGAGGTGGTGACGGGACGGTGACGATCGAGGACCTGGGCTCCACCAACGGCACCCGCGTCGACGGGACGCCCATCGTCGGGGCGGTGGTGCTCGCCGCGACCTCCCGGATCATGATCGGCCGCACCACGCTGGGGGTGGAGGGTCTTGCCACCCGACCGGTCCCCGGGAGTCCACCGGCCACCGAGGTGGCCGCCGCACCGGCCGTCGCAGCACCCGCACCAGCGGCGCCGACACCGCCCCACGAGCATCCCACACCCGCCGTCGCACGCCCCGTCCCACGGGGCCACCACGGGATCGCCTCCCGCAGCATCACCGCCACGGTGCTGACCCTCGCCACGATCGCCGCCACCGCGGTGGCGCTCATCATCTACTTCGCCGTGCGCTGACCGACTCGGCGGCCCAGTGCGCTCAGCGCGTGGCCAGGTAGACCAGCACCACCAGCACCACGAGGGCGAACACGGCGACCGGCGCCAACCTGGCCCGCAGCCGCACCCGTGCGTCGAGCATCGCGTCCAGCCGGGGCACGCCGGACGGCCCACCGGACACCGGCGCCGTGTAGTCGGGCGGGCGCTCCGGCACGGCCAGCGCCGGCGGCACCGCACGCACCATCGACGGCGCGGATCCACCCGCGGTGGGGCGTTGGAGCTGCAGCACGGTGGCGCCGATCACAAGCTCGTCGGCGGGCGTGACCCGCACGACACCGGTGACCGGGCTGCCGTTGACGAACGTGCCGTTGGACGACCCCAGGTCCTCCACCTGCACCCCGCCGCCGTCCACCGCCGTCAGCCGGGCGTGGCGTCGCGACACGAGCGGATCGGACACCAGCACGTCGGCGCCCTCCCGGCCGATGACGGTCTCGCGGGCGACCTCCACGAGCCGCCCGGCCTCCGCCCCCTCCACGATCTCGAATACGGCCGGCACGAGCGCAGGATAGCGATCGTTCAGGGTCGGCCAAGGGGACCACCCGAGAAGGCCGGCTCGGTAGAGTCCGCGACGTGCTGACGCCGGGACAGATCTTCGCCGGCTGCAGGATCGACGGGGTCGCCGGACAGGGCGGCATGGGTGTCGTCTACCGCGCCACCCAGCTCTCGCTCGATCGCACCGTCGCCCTCAAGTTGATCGCCCCGCACTACGCGGACGACGCGATGTTCCGCGAACGGTTCCTACGCGAGGCGCGGATCGCCGCGTCCATCGACCACCCGTGCGTGGCGCCCGTGCACGAGGCCGGCGAGTTCGAGGGCTCGCCGTATCTGATCATGCGCTTCATCGACGGCGAGGACCTGAGCGAGGTGCTCGCCAGGGAGGGCAGGCTGCTGCCGGCCCGCGCGGCGCGCATCACCGAGCAGGTGGGCGCGGCGCTGGAGGCCGCACACCACGCGGGCCTGGTGCATCGCGACGTGAAGCCCGCCAACGTCATGCTCACCCGCGCCCGCGACGGGTCAGAGCACGTCTACCTGACCGACTTCGGGCTCACCCGCCCACCCGAGCGCACGCACCTGACCGGCACCGGCCAGTTCATCGGCACACCCGACTACATGGCGCCCGAGCAGCTGCAGGACGCGCCCATCACCTCGCGCGTGGACGTGTACTCGCTGGGATGTGTGCTCTACGAGATGCTGACGGGCCGCATCCCGTTCGCCGGTGACAGCGCCGTGCGGAAGCTGTGGGCACACGTCAACGACCCGCCGCCGCGGCCGTCCGACGCCGGCGCCCCCGCGGCGTTCGACGTCGTCGTCGCGACGGCCATGGCCAAGGATCCCGCCGAGCGCTACGACGGCCCCGCCGAGCTGGGTCGCGCGGCCGTTGCCGCCGCGGGGCTCACCGCCACCGACGACGTGCACTTCGAGCACCGCGAGCCGTCCGACGCACCGGCCACGGCGCCGGCGCCCGCAGCACCGGTTCTGGCGCCCCCGCCCGGCGCCCCCAGGACCGAGGTGGCGGGATCCGCGCCGGCCGCCCCCACGAGTGTCGACGCCCACCCGGTCGCCGCGCCCGCCGGGATCGGGACGCCGCCCGGAGATGGTCCGCCCGCGCAACGGGGCCGGGGACGCGGCCGGATGGTCGCCACGGTCCTCGTGGCGCTCCTCGTCATCGCGGGCGGCGCGACCGCCGCCGTCCTCCTGAGCCGCGGAGATGGACGGACCGCATCGAACGGCACGGACACCGCGAACACCGCCGTCACGGACACGAGCGTCACGGACACCGGGTCGACCGACACGGTGTCCATCCCCACCCTCGGCACGGACACCTCCTCCACCGCCGTCGGGGTCGACCCGCGCGACGGCGATGCGATCCTCGCCTCGTTCGCCGATGCGTACAGCCGCGAGGACCCGCAGCTGCTCTCCACCCTTCTCGCCGACGACGTCGTCCGCGTCGACCACGGCAACAACAGCATCGAGCAGCGGTGGACCGGCCGCGCCGCGGTGGAGCGTGTGTATGCCGACGAGTGGGCGGCGAGCCCCGGAACGGTCGACTACGTCGCGACCTTCGATGGCAGCAGCATGAAGGCGGACGGGTCCAGGATCATCGTCCGCGCGACCTACACCGTCGGCGACGCAGCCGGCGGGCGGCCGACGGGCGACCTCAGCCTCACGCTGTCGACCACGAACGACAACCTGCAGATCACCCGCATCGACAGCTACCCGTACGACGCGGCGGGGGGCTGACCCACCGGGGGGGACGGCCCTCGGCCGCGGCCGAGGGCCGAGGAACGACACGGGCGGGCGGCGCGCGGGTCCGTGGGCACAGCACGGTGTCCCCCCGATGCGGGGATCGACCGGACCTCGGCTACCATCGACCGATGGCGACCGCCTCCCCCGCCGCCCCGTTCCACCCGGTCGTCGCCGACTGGTTCGCCCGCGCCTTCGCCGAGCCCACCGACGCCCAGCGCCTGGGCTGGCCGGCGATCGCCACGGGCGCCCACACGCTCATCGTCGCGCCCACCGGCAGCGGCAAGACCCTGGCCGCGTTCCTGTGGGGCATCAACACCCTCGTCGAACGCCGCCTCGCCGGCGACGAGACGGGCAGGCTGATCTACATCTCGCCCCTCAAGGCGCTCAACTACGACGTGGAGCGCAACCTGCGCGGGCCGCTGGTGGGGCTGGCGGACGCCGCGCGCAGGCGGGGTCTCGAGCTGCCGGAGATCTCGGTGGGGGTGCGCACGGGCGACACGTCGCAGCGCGACCGTCAGCGGATGCTCCGCACCCCGCCCGACATCCTCATCACCACGCCCGAGAGCCTCTACCTGATGCTCACGTCGCGCGCGTCGGACATCCTGGCCGGTGCCACCAGCGTGATCATCGACGAGATCCACGCCGTGGCCGCCACCAAGCGCGGCGTGCACCTTGCGCTCAGCCTCGAGCGGCTGGAGCGCACGGTCGACGGACCGCTGCAGCGGGTCGGCCTGTCAGCGACCCAGCGCCCCCTGTCCGAGATCGCACGGTACCTCGGCGGGCAGGACGCGGAGGGAACGCCCCGGCCGGTCACCATCGCCGACGCGGGCCAGCGCAGGCCGCTCGACCTCGAGGTCGTGGTGCCGGTGGACGACATGGCCGACCTCGCCAATCCCGGCGCACCGGTGCTGGACGATCCGGTGCAGGTGCCCGGTGACGGCGGGGCACGCCGATCGATCTGGCCGGCCGTATACCCGGCCATCGTCGAGCTCGTCCGCGCGCATCGGTCCACGCTCATCTTCGTCAACAACCGTCGCCTGGCCGAGCGGCTGGCGCTGCGGCTGAACGAGCTTGCGGAGGAGGAGATCGCCCGCGCCCACCACGGCAGCCTGGCGGCCGAGCAGCGCGGGATCATCGAGGAGGAGCTGAAGGCCGGCACGCTGCCGGCGCTCGTCGCCACGTCCAGCCTGGAGCTCGGCATCGACATGGGCGCGATCGACCTGGTGATCCAGGTGGAGAGCCCGCGCAGCGTGGCGCGCGGCATCCAGCGCGTGGGGCGGTCCGGACACCACGTGGGCGGCGAGAGCCGCGGGCGCATCTTCCCCAAGTACCGCGGCGACCTGCTGGAGTGCGCGGCCGTGGTGTCGCGCATGCGCGAGGCGGCCATCGAGGAGACCCATGTGCCGCGTCTGCCGCTGGACGTGCTGGCACAGCAGATCGTGGCGACCGTGGCCGACGAACCGTGGTCGGTCGACGATCTCCTCACCCTCGCACGTGGCGCCTATCCCTTCGCCGACCTCAGCCGCGAGCAGCTGGAGGGTGTGCTGGACATGCTGGCCGGCCGCTACCCCAGCGACGAGTTCGCCGACCTGGCGCCGCGGGTCGTGTGGGATCGCGTCACCGGGACGATTCGCGGGCGCGGCGGCGGCCGGCAGCTGGCGGTGCAGAACGCCGGCACCATCCCCGACCGCGGCCTCTACGGCGTGTACCTGGCAGACGGCAGCACGCGCGTCGGCGAGCTGGACGAGGAGATGGTCTACGAGGCGCGCACCGGTCAGACGTTCATGCTGGGCGCGTCGACCTGGCGCATCGAGGACATCACCCGCGACCGCGTGCTCGTCTCCCCCGCCCCCGGAGCGCCGGGTGCCATCCCGTTCTGGCGCGGCGAGGGCGTGGGACGGCCGGTGGAGCTCGGCGCGCACGTGGGGCGCCTGGCCCGTGAGCTGGCAGCCGCGCCACCCGACCGGGCGCTCGCCCGGCTGCGCGAGGAGTCGGCCTTCGACGAGCGCGCCGCGACCAACCTGCTGCGCTACCTGGCCGACCAGATCGACGCCACGGGTGCGGTGCCCAGCGACACGACCATCGTGGTCGAACGCTTCCGGGACGAGATCGGCGACTGGCGGCTGTGCGTGCTCACGCCGTTCGGCGCGCGGGTGCACGCCCCCTGGGCCATGGCGCTTCAGGCGCGCCTGCGCGACGAGGGCGGCGCCACCGCCCACGCCATCTGGAGCGACGACGGCATCGCCATCCACCTGCCCGAGGCAGACGTCGCACCGCGCGCCGACCTGGCGCTCATCGACCCGGCCGAGATCGAGGACCTGGTGGTGGGCGAGCTGGGCTCGACGGCGCTCTTCGGGTCGCGCTTTCGCGAGAACGCCGCCCGCGCCCTGCTCATCCCGCGACGTCGCCCGGGCCGGCGGACCCCGCTGTGGCAACAGCGGCTGAAGGCCCAGTCGCTGCTGGACGTCGCCCGCCGCTACGGCAGCTTCCCGATCATCCTCGAGACCTACCGGGAGTGTCTCAACGACTGGTTCGACCTGCCGGCGCTGCGCGATCTCCTGCGTCGCATCCACTCTCGTGAGATCGCGCTGGTGGAGGTGGAGACCCCCACGGCGTCGCCGTTCGCGGGGGCACTGCTGTTCGAGTACGTGGCCACCTACATGTACGAGGACGACACGCCGGCGGCCGAGCGACGGGCCCAGGCGCTGTCGCTCGACCGCGACCTGCTGCGCGAGCTGCTGGGGCAGGACGGCCTGCGCAATCTGATCGACCCGGCCGCCCTCGAGGCGGTGGAGGACGACCTGCAGGGGCGCTCCGAGCGCACCCGCGCGCGCGGCGCCGACGGGCTCTCCGATCTGCTTCGTCGCATCGGTGACATGACGGTCGCCGAGGTGGCCGCGCGGCTTGTCGAGCCCGATCGCGCCGACGAGCACCTGGCGCGTCTGTACGACGAGCGGCGCGCCGTGCCCATCCGCGTGGCGGGCGAGGAGCGGTGGATCGCCGCCGAGGACGTGGGCCGCTACCGCGACGGGCTGGGCGTCATGCCCCCGGCGGGACTTCCCGACGTGTTCCTGCAACCGGTGGAGGACGCCCGCCGCGGCCTGGTGGCGCGGTTCGCCCGCACCCACGGCCCCTTCACGCCCGACGAGCTCGCGGCGCGTCTCGGCATCACCCCCGACCAGGCGCGTGCCGAGCTCGCGCCGCTCGAGGCCGAGGGCGCCCTGGTGGTCGGCGAGATCCGGCCCGGCGGCACCACGCAGGAGTGGTGTGACGCCGATGTGCTGCGGCGTCTGCGACGCGCCAGCCTGGCGGCCGCCCGCCGCGAGGTCGAGCCGGTTGATCCGGAGGCGCTCGGCCGCTTCCTCCCCGCGTGGCACCGCATCGACCGGCCGCCCGCACGGCCGGGACCCGATGCGCTTCGCGACGTCCTGACGCCGCTTCAGGGCCTCGCACTGCCGGCCGAGCAGTGGGAGCGCGAGCTCCTGCCACGTCGGCTGGGCGCGTACTCCCCGGCGTGGCTCGACCAGCTGGCGGGTGCCGGCGAGATCGCCTGGGTCGGTGCCGGGGCGATGGGACGCGACGGCGGACGCATCGCGATCTACTTCCGGGAGGACGCGCCGGTGCTGGGGCCGCCGCCGTCGGATCCCGCACCCGAGGGTGACCTGCCGGATGCCGTCCGCGCCGCCCTCGCCGGGGGTGCGGCGTTCTGGGACGAGATCGCCGCCGCGGTCGACGCGCCGCAGGCGGATGCGTTCGCCGCGCTGTGGTCGCTCGTCTGGGCGGGTGAGGCGACCAACGACCTGTGGATGCCGCTTCGCGCACCCAGGCGTCTGCCGAAGCCGCGCGCCACGACGTCCCGGTTCGGTCGTCGCGGCGTGCGCGGGGCGGGCGCGGCGCACGGCGCCACCGCCGGACGCTGGTCCCTCACCACGCGGCTCTTCAGCCCGGCCGCCCCGCACGACGAGCGCATGCGGGCCCACGCCGAGATCCTGCTCGAGCGACACGGCGTGGTCACGCGCGGGGCGGCGCTCGCCGACGGGGTGTCGGGTGGGTTCGCCGCCGTCTACCGTCCGCTGGCCGACCTCGAGACCCTCGGCCGCTGCCGGCGCGGCTACTTCCTGGACGGCCTGGGAGGGGCGCAGTTCGCGCTGCCCGGCGCGGTGGAGCGTCTTCGTGACATGCGCGATCCCGGGGCCGATCCGGTCATGCTCGTCATCGGTGCCGCCGACCCCGCCCAGCCGTACGGCGCCACCGTGCCGTGGCCGCGACGCCGGTCGGGACCGGCGCGCGGACCATCGCGCACCTTCGGTGCACAGGTGGTGCTGATGGACGGGGCCGCGGTGCTCTTCCTCGAGCGCGGCGGCAGGCGGCTGGTGGCGCTGCGCGACCCCGACCCGGACTGGATGGGTCCCGCCATCGGCGCGCTCGCCGACTGGGTGCGCGCGGACCCGACGCGACGGGTGGTCATCGAACGCTTCGACGGTGAGCCGATCTTCGAGACGCCCGCCGCCGACCTGCTCACCGAGGCCGGGTTCTTCCGCGACCTGCGCGGCATGGAGCTCCGCGGCGAGCGCTGATGGCCGAGGGGCAGGTGAGCCACCGCACCGTCCTTCGCATGAACGCGACGGTCGTCGGCGCCACCATCACCCGGGTGGACGAGTCGCCCAGGGTCGCGGCGCAGCGGATGGACCGGCGTCTGCGCGGCGACCGCCTCGTCACGGTGGAGGCCACCGGCAAGCATCTGCTCGTCCGGTTCGCGAGCGGCCGGGTGCTCCACTCGCACCTGGGAATGAACGGCGCGTGGCGCGTGTACGCGACCGGCGACGACGTGCCCACGGCGCGCCGCTGGCTGGCCCTGCACACCGATCGTCACGTGGCGGCGCAGTACGGCGGGCCCCGCCTCCGGTTGCTGGAGCCCGGCGCACCGGTTCCGTCAGTCGGACGCGTCGGCCCCGACCTGCTGGGCCAGGACGGCCGTCCCGCCGCCGACGTGACGCTCACGTTGGACGGTGTCGACCCCGAGCGGGCCATCGGCGACGTGCTGCTCGACCAGCGGGTGGTGTCGGGCATGGGCAACGTCTACCGCGCAGAGGCCCTCTTCCTCTGCGGCGTCGACCCGTGGCGCCGTGCCGGTGACGTGGATGCCGACACGGCGGCCGAGATCGGCCGCACGGCGGCGCGCCTCCTGGCCGACGGCGTGCGCCACCCCGGACCGATCACGACGTACCGGCCGCCGCACGGTGGCCCGAGCCGTTCGGAGCGCACCTGGGTGTACGGGCGGCGCGGTCGCCCGTGTCGACGCTGCGGCACCCCGATCCGCTCGGGCGGGATGGGCGACGCCAACCGCACCCTGTACTGGTGCCCCACCTGCCAGACCTGACGCCGATGGTGCATCGGCCCGGATCGGGCGACCGGGCGACGGGGTCCCAGAGTCTCCGGGGGTCCGCCCCGACCATGAGCTCCCGGGCGTCTCACGATCACGTCGCAGGATGCGTCCGGAACGTCGGGCGAGGCGCGGCCCTCGGGGTCCGCAACGCGCGTCCGGGAACGCCCGCTCGCAAGCCTGATGCCTGACACGTAACTTGCGCGGGTGCGCCCCGCAGATCTCCGCGCAAGTTACGTGCCTGACACCAGGCTTGCGCGGAGCGGCAGTGACGGACCCCGGAGAGGCCGGCGACCCGGATCCACACGCTCCGGGTAGCCTTGCGGGCATGGCCAAAGTCACCTCCACCATCGACAGCGTCGTCTCCCTCTGCAAGCGGCGGGGCTTCGTCTTCCCCTGCGGCGAGATCTACGGCGGCACCCGCTCCGCCTGGGACTACGGACCCCTCGGGGTCGAGCTGAAGGAGAACATCAAACGGCAGTGGTGGCGGGCGATGGTCACCGCCCGCGACGACGTGGTGGGGCTCGACTCGTCCATCATCCTGCCGCGCGAGACCTGGGTCGCCTCCGGGCACGTCGGTGCGTTCGCCGACCCCCTCACCGAATGCCGCTCCTGCCACCGGCGCTTCCGCGTCGACCACCTGCAGGAGGCCGTGGCCGCCAAGGCCGAGGCCAAGGGCGAGACCGTCAACCCGGACGACGTGGACCTCGCGACCATCGCCTGCCCGCACTGCGGCACGCGCGGTGAGTGGACCGAGCCGCGTGAGTTCAACATGATGCTGAAGACGCACGTGGGCGTCGTGGAGGACGAGACGGGGCTGCACTACCTGCGCCCCGAGACCGCGCAGGGCATCTTCATCAACTTCCTGAACGTGGCGGGCGCCGCGCGCATGAAGCCGCCGTTCGGCATCGCCCAGACCGGCAAGAGCTTCCGCAACGAGATCACGCCGGGCAACTTCATCTTCCGCACCCGCGAGTTCGAGCAGATGGAGATGGAGTTCTTCGTCAAGCCGGGCACCGACGAGGAGTGGCACGAGTACTGGATCGAGGAGCGCACCAACTGGTACGTCGACCTGGGCATCCCCCGGGAGGACCTGCGCCTGTACGAGCACCCCAAGGAGAAGCTCTCCCACTACGCCAAGCGCACCGTCGACATCGAGTACCGCTTCCACTTCCAGGGATCCGAGTGGGGTGAGCTCGAGGGCATCGCCAACCGCACAGACTTCGACCTCACCACGCACACCCAGCACTCCGGCACCGACATGTCGTTCTACGACCAGGCCGCCGACGAGCGCTACGTGCCGTACGTCATCGAGCCGGCGGCCGGGCTCTCCCGGTCGCTCATGACCTTCCTCGTCGCCGCCTACGAGGAGGACGAGGCGCCCAACACCAAGGGCGGCGTCGACAAGCGCACCGTGCTGCGCCTCGACCCGCGTCTGGCCCCGTTCAAGGCCGCCGTGCTGCCGCTGTCGCGCAACGCCGACCTCACGCCCAAGGCCAAGGACCTGGCGGCGCAGTTGCGGCGCAACTGGAACGTGGACTTCGACGACTCGGGGGCGATCGGGCGACGCTACCGTCGCCATGACGAGATCGGAACGCCCTACTGTGTGACGGTCGACTTCGACACGCTCGAGGATCAGGCGGTCACCATCCGCGAGCGTGACGCCATGACGCAGGAGCGCATCGGCATCGACCAGGTGGAGCGCTACCTGGCCGAGCGCCTCGTGGGCTGCTGACACCCTCCCGGCCGGTGGTCGCGCCGGAACGTTCTCGCCGACCACCGGTACTCGACACACCCGCCCGCGCGCCTAGGTTGGGTCGATGGCCCACAAGCGCGACATCACCACCGGCAACATCCTGGCCTCGGCCGCCGGAGGCATCGCCTCGACGTTCGTCCTGGCGTCCTTCGGCGCGACCGGCAGTCTGATCGGCGCCGGCCTGGGCCCGGTGGTCTTCCTGATCGTCAAGGAGTTCACCCGCGGCCCGACCGACAGCGTCGCCAAGCGACGGGTGGCCTCGGCGTCCCTCACGACGACGGCCGGCATCCCGACCGGGGAGCCGGCGGTGAAGCGCACGCCGTTCCAACTCGTGCGCCGGCGTCCGCGTCCCCGCGTCATCGCGATCACCGCCGTGTTGGCCACGCTCCTGACCGTGGCCGCGGTCACGCTGCCCGAGCTCATCCTGGGATCGTCACTGGTCTCGGACCGACGAACCACGATCCTGAGCCCCGCCTCCCACACGCCGTCCGCACCCGAGAAGACCCCCGCGGCCACGCCACCCGCCGCCGACACCGAGGACGCGGCGCCGGCCGGGGCCGGAACGACCACACAGGAGGCCCCACCGGCCGAGATCACACCCCCTGCGACGACGACCCCCGGTACGACGACCACCGCACCCGCGGATCCCAACGCCACCCAGACCGGCCCACAGCCCGCGGACCAGCAGGCGCCGCCGACCCAGCAGCCCGCGGAGTCGGCCCCGCCCGCGGCGCAACCCCCCGCAGCCACACCCCCGCCAGCGCAGTGACGGCGCGGCCGGCAGACTCCGTCAGCGCGAGGTCGTGGCCAGCTTCGCGCCGAGCAGTGCGAAGGTGCCCGCGAACGCACGGCGCATGGCCCGCACCACGGCGGGCCGTTCGACGACGTGATGGCGCACCGCCGATGCGGCGGCGCCGTACGCCGCGAACACGAGGAGCGTCATGAGCATGAACACCGCGCTCAGCCCGAGCATCGTGGCCACCCCGTGCGCTGCCCCGGACGGCACGAACTGCGGCAGGAACGCGAAGAAGAAGAGCGTCAGCTTGGGGTTCAGCAGGTTCGCGAGGATCGCCGAGACCACGACGCTGCGTGACGAGCGCGGTGCCGCGTCCGGGTCGAGCACGATGGGCGTCCGGTCACGCCACGTCGTCCACGCCATGTACATGAGGTAGGCGACACCCAGGTACTTGACGATCTCGAAGGCGAGCCCGCTCGCGTGCAGCACGGCCGCCGTACCGGTGACCGCCGCAGCCAGGTGCGGGACGATGCCGAGCGTGCATCCCAGCGCGGTGACGAGGCTGGCACGGCGCCCGTGCACCAACCCGGCCGAGATCGTGAGGAGCGCGCCGGTCCCCGGGGTGGCGACGATCACGAGCGACGTGATGAGGAACGTGAGGCTCATGGGCGCGCACGGTACCAGGCCCCCGCACGCCGATCGTGGAGCGGTGGACATCAGGTCGGTCACCCCGGGGATGCCGTCAACGCGCTCCGACGACCACGCGTGTCTCAGGCGACGACGATGGGCTCCACGCCGACCGCCACATACGTCTCCCGTACCCGCTGATCGCACGTGATGAGCGGCAGACCGTGCTCCTGCGCACACGCGGCGACGAGGGCGTCGTACACCGCTCCGCCGGCGATGCCCCACTCGACACACCGCTCGAGCACCCGTGCCGCCGCATCCGCGGAGAGATGCCGGCCGGCCGGGGAGTCCACTCGGACCAGACGAGCCGCGGCACCCGGGCTGACGCGCAACCCCTGGGGAAGGCGCGTCAGCACCGAGAAGGTCTCGAACGCGGCGTGTCCCGAGAGCCCCAGGTCCACCCCCTCGACGACCTCCGCCACCGCGCGATGGTGCTCGTGCGACTCGACACAGAGCGCGATGGCAGCACGGTGTCGACCAACGCCGCACCCCGGTCGCCCTCAGCGCCGCCCACGCCGCCGCAGAGCGCGGACATCGTCGACGGTGAGATCTCCGTCACCCGCCGCGATGACCAGTCGTCCGTCGCGCTCGACGAGGTCGTCGGTCACCACCGGCTCGATCCGGATTCCGGCGCCCACGACCGTGACCTCGACCGGTCCCGCCGAGATTCCCACGGCGTCACGCAGCTCCTTGGGAACGACGAGTCGGCCGGCACGATCGATGGTGATGCGCATGCCGATCACGGTACCTCCCAGATGGCATCCACCACACCTCCATATTTCGCAACAGACGTGACAAACCATCCGAAGATGTGTATCGTGGCCGCATGCCAGTCGCCGTCTCAGAAATCATGTCGCCCATCGAGGCGATCGTCGGAGCCGACACCACCCTGCGGCAGGCCGCCGTGGTCATGGGGCAGTACAAGACCGGTGCCGCGCTCGTCATCGACCAGTCCCTGCCATGCCCGGGGATCGTCACCGAGCGGGACATCCTCCGGTCGCTGGCCGAGGGTGCCGATCCGGACGAGGCGCTCGTCGCCGACTACATGCACAGTCAGCTCGTGGCCGCCGCACCCAGCTGGCCCGCCCAGCAGGCCGCGGAGCGGATGATGAAGTACCACATCCGCCACGTCGCGGTGTTCGAGGAGGAGCACCTCGTCGGGATCCTCTCGATGCGCGACGTCATCAAGGTCCTGGGCCTTTCGTCGAGCGAGGAACGCGCCGCCTGAGTGCCCGCCCCGGCGCGTCCACACGCACCGGGGCCGTCGTCACCCACTCGTCGGGCCTGGCGCACGCATCGCGCCGGCCGGGCCAGGCTGCGGGCACGGGTCGCCCCGCACCATCCCGCCCTGCCACCAGGTCGTGCTGCACGACCCGGGACGACCGCACCGTCCTCACAGGTGCCCGATCCCGTGACGAGGCCGCACCATCAGCTGCTCCACCGACCCGCCGGACCCGACCACGTGCCCGGCGGACGCGATGGCGACATGCGCGGCCGATCCACGCTACTCTCGGTTTGTGACACACAATCACGAAGTTGCAGATGTGACGAGACACCGGGTCGTCGTCGTGGGCGGCGGGTTCGGCGGCCTCTCCGCCATCACCTCGCTGCGCGACGCACCGGTGGACATCACCCTCGTCGACCGCCAGAACTACCACCTCTTCCAGCCCCTGCTCTACCAGGTGGCCACGGGGTCGCTCTCGCCCGGTGAGATCGCCGTGCCCCTGCGCGCCATCCTGCGGCGGCAGCGCAACGTGCGCGTGATCCTGGGCGAGGTGGAGGACGTCGACCTGGACGCGCAGGAGCTCGAGGTCTCGCGCGCCATCACCGACGACGATCCCGTCTGCCTGCCCTACGACACGCTGATCGTCGCGACCGGCATGCGCAACCACTACTTCGGCAACGACGAGTGGAAGGACGTCGCCCCGGCGCTCAAGACGCTGGAGGACGCCCTCGACATCCGAGCCCGCATCCTGCTGGCGTTCGAGGCCGCCGAGACCGAGTCGGACCCCGGCGAACGGCAGCGGTGGCTCACCTTCGTCGTCGTCGGCGGTGGCCCGACCGGCGTCGAGCTTGCCGGTCAGATCGCCGAGATCTCACGCGACACGATGCGCGACCAGTTCCGCGCCTTCAACCCCGCGGCCGCACGGGTCTACCTGGTGGAGGGCGCCGACCGCGTGCTGCTCTCGTTCCGCGACGACCAGTCCGAGCGCGCACGGCGCGACCTGGAGGCCCTGGGCGTGACGGTGCGCACCGGCTGCATGGTCTCGGGCATCGACGCCGAGGGGGTGGACCTCACCCAGGGCACGCGGCACGAACGCATCGACGCACGCACGATCGTGTGGGCCGCCGGGGTGACCGCCGCACCGTTCGCCGAGCGGATCGCCGAGCGGGCCGGCCTCACCACCGACCGTGCCGGCCGGGTTCCGGTCGCAACGGACCTCACGTTGCCCGGGCACCCCGAGGTGATGGTGGTGGGCGACATGGCGACCACCGGCGAACGGCCGCTTCCCGGGATCGCCCCCGTGGCGATGCAGATGGGTCGCCACGCCGGCACCAACGTCCGACGACGGATCGCCGGCGCCGACGCCGCCCCGTTCGCCTACCGCGACAAGGGCAACCTGGCGACCATCGGCCGGGCGCGCGCCGTGGCGAGCCTGTTCGGCATGCGCTTCCACGGCTTCGTCGCATGGTGGCTCTGGCTCGCCGTGCACCTCTTCTACCTCATCGGCTTCCACAACCGGCTGCTCGTGATGAGCAGGTGGACGTGGAGCTTCTTCACGCGCGGGCGCGGCGCGCGCCTCATCACCGGCACCGACCCCGACCGGCCGACGCGGCTGCGGATCCCGGAGCCCGATCGCGAGTACCCGGAGGTCGGCGGAGGCTGACCGTCGCCCGCGCCGGCGACCACGCACTTCACCACATCTTCATTCGGCCGCGGGCGCGGTGGCGTAGGGTGACCCGGTTTGACCGAGCCAACAAGGAGCCCAAGGGTGCAGGAAACGGCGACCCAACCCCAGGAAACCCGTTCCTCCGGCGGTGAGGTGGTGCGCGCGGAGGGCGTCACCCGCGTCTACGGTGCCGGCGACACCGCCGTCAACGCGCTGCGGGGCGTCGACCTGACGCTCAACCGCGGACGCTTCGTCGCGATCATGGGTCCGTCGGGATCCGGCAAATCAACGCTGATGCACATCCTCGCCGGCATCGACCAGCCGACATCCGGCAGGGTCTGGATCGGTGACGACGAGATCACCGCGATGGACGACAAGCACCTCACGCTCCTTCGCCGCCGCGCCGTGGGCTTCGTGTTCCAGTTCTTCAACCTGCTTCCCATGCTCTCGGCCGAGGAGAACCTGGACCTCCCGCTCGACATTGGCGACACCAAGCCGGATGCGAAGTGGCGGGACATGCTCATCGACGCGACGGGGCTGCGCGAACGGCTGAACCACCGTCCCTCCGAGCTCTCCGGCGGGCAGCAGCAGCGCGTCGCGATCGCCCGCGCACTCGTGAGCCGCCCGGACGTGGTGTTCGCCGACGAGCCCACCGGCAACCTGGACTCCAAGACCGGCAGCGAGATCCTGGAGCTCCTTCGCCGCTGTGTGGACGAGTTCGGACAGACGATCGTCATGGTGACGCACGACCCGCGTGCCGCGTCCATCGCCGACCGCGTGCTCTTCCTGCAGGACGGGCGCATCGTGCGCGACGGCGGTCGCATGGACGCCGACGCCATCTACGACGTCATGAAGGGACTCGAGTAGGTGTTCCGTCTCGCGCTTCGCAACCTCTTCTCACGCAAGCTCCGCTTCGCCCTGACGGCGCTCGCCATCGTGCTGGGGACGGCGATGATCAGCGGCACCTACGTCCTCACCGACCAGATCACCGGTGCGTTCGACGAGATCTTCGAGAAGGCCAACACCGGCGTCGACGTCGTCGTGACGAAGAAGCTCGCGTTCCAGTCGCAGTCCGGCACGCAGAGCGCCTTCCCCGAGACCGAGGTGAAGAAGGTCCTCGAGGTACCCGGCGTGGCGGCGGCCGAGGGCCTGCTCGACGGAACGGGCTCGCTCGTCGTCGACGGCAAGAGCGCCGCGAGCGTCGGGGGCGCGCCCTCCCTGCTCGTGTCGGTCAACCCCGACACGCAGTTCGATGCGGTCGTGCGCGACCAGGGCCGCGACCCGAAGACGTCGGGTGAGGTGTCGGTCGACGTCGCCACCGCGAAGAAGCACAACCTGACGATCGGCCAGAAGGTCGCGATCGCGACCACGACGGGCGTCATCCCGGTGACGGTCGTGGGCACGTTCAAGTTCGGTGACAGCGACTCCCTGGGCGGCACCACCATCGTGGCCGCGCTGCCGCAGGACGTCCAGAAATGGCTCGACCAGCCCGGTCAGATCACGTCGATCGCCATCGCCGCCGATCCCGGTGTCGACCCGGCCCGGCTCGCGCAGCGGGTGCAGACCGCGCTGGGAGATCCGCAGTTGCGGGTCGAGACCGGCAGTCAGAGCTCGAAGCGCCAATCGCAGGAGATCAACGACAACCTCGGCTTCCTGCGCACGATGCTCTTGGTGTTCGCCGCCATCTCGATCCTGGTCGGCGGGTTCGTCATCTTCAACATCTTCTCCATCACGATCGCCCAGCGCATCCGCGAGATGGCGATGCTCCGCACCGTCGGCGCGACGCGGCGCCAGCTGAGGACCTCCGTCCTGCTGGAGGCCCTCACCGTCGGCGTGATCGCATCGATCATCGGCATCGGCGGCGGCGTGCTCCTGGCGATGGGGATCAAGGCGGCGTTCGCCGCCGCCGACTTCGGCCTGCCCACCGCGGGCATCCAGCTGAAGCCGCGGACGATCATCGTTCCGCTCATCGTCGGCGTCGTCGCGACGGTGCTCTCGGCCCTCATCCCCGCCATCCGCGCGACGAAGATCTCCCCCGTCGCCGCGCTGCGCGAGGGTGCCGTGCTGCCCAACTCCCGCTTCAGCCGCTACGTGCCGGCGCTCGGGGTCATCGCCGTGGTGCTGGGCGGGGTGGTGACGTTCATCGGCATGGGTCTGGACGCGTCGGTCACGCGCAAGCTCAGCGTCATCGCCTTCGGGGCGCTTCTCATCATCATCGGCGTGGCGCTGGCGCTGCGGATCTTCATCGCGCCGCTCGCCCGGATCGTCGGCGCCCCGTTCAGCGCGATCTTCGGAAAGACCGCGCAGATCGGGCGGCAGAACACCATCCGCCAACCGGAACGGACCGCCAGCACCGCGACGGCCCTCATGATCGGCGTGGGCCTCGTCATCTTCATCGCCACCTTCGTCGCCGCGTTCAAGAGCTCGTTCTTCACCGCGATCGACAAGAACATCGACGCGACCCAGGTGACGATGTCCGAGAACTTCCAGCCCATGCCCGAGCGGGTCGTCGCCGCGTCGCGCGCGGTGCCCGGGGTCGAGAACGCGGTCGGCATCGGCACCGTCGAGGCCCAGGTGGACGGCAAGAACACGTTCCCCAACGCCATCGACCCGGCCGGTGCCCGCGGCATCCTCCGGTTCGACTGGCGATCGGGCAACGCGTCGGCGCTGGACGCGCTCGGCACCGACGGCGCCGCGGTGGAGGAGGGCTTCGCCCGGGACAACGGGCTCGGCATGGGCGACACCTTCAAGGTGACGTCGATCGAGGACATCACGAAGACCTTCACCGTGCGCGGCATCTACCGCGACCCGCAGCTCTTCACCGGGTTCGTGATCAGCGACCGCGCACTCGCCGAGCTGACGGCGCAGCCGCAGGTGTCGCTGGTGTTCACCAAGTTCGCGCCCGGCATCCCGATCGCCGAGAGCACGAGCCGCCTGCAGGAGACCCTGAAGGCCGAGGTGCCCACCGCCAAGGTGCGCTCACGCCAGGAGTACAAGGACTTCGTCAACCAGCAGACCACCCAGTTCCTGAGCATCCTCTACGTGCTGCTGGCGCTGTCGGTGTTCATCTCGCTGGTGGGCGTGATCATCACGCTCTTCCTGGCGATCTACGAGCGCACCCGCGAGATCGGCATGCTGCGGGCGGTCGGCACCACCCGTGGACAGATCCGTTCGATGATCCGCTTCGAGAGCATCATCACCTGCGTGATCGGCGGCATCGTCGGCGTGCTGGTGGGCCTGCTGCTCGGCTGGCTCATCGTCCTGGGTCTGCGCGACGAGGGCCTGTCGTTCACCGCGCCGATCGGGACGATCATCGTCGTCGTGATCCTGGCGTTCGTCGCGGGCCTGATCGCGGCCATCTTCCCGGCGCGGCGGGCCGCCAAGCTGCGGCCGCTGGAGGCGCTGCAGTACGAGTGAGCGTCCGCCCACCCGCCCCCGGGGCTCAGCCCCCGGCGGGCGGGTGCGCGAACCCGCGACAGACGCCGTCCAGGAAGAGGTCGGCGGCGAACGCCGCGGCGTCCTCTGGCCCGGCCTCGTCGGCCAGCTCGCACGCGAATCCGATGAGGGCCCCGAGCGACGACAGGATCCACTGGATCGGCACGTCCTCACGCAGGGTGCCGTCGGCTCTCCCCCGTTCGACCAGCGCGATCAGACGGACGCCGACGGTGCTTCGAAGCGCCTCGTCCTCCTGCACGCGGTTCTCGCGCAGGACGATGACGAACCGGTGCCCCACGTGGACCAGCACGCGGAAGACCCGCCGGATCGCCTCGTCCACCGGCACGCTCGGCAACCGCGCCGCCTCGAGCGCGGCACCGGCCTTGTCCGTCGCACGGTGGAAGAGGTCGCGCACCAGCGCCTCGCGGCCCTCGTAGTGGCGGTAGAGCGTCGCACGGCCGACCCCCGCCGCGTCGGCGATCTGCGCCATGCTGGCGTCCGGCTCGGATGCGAGGAGCGGGGCGGCGGCATCCAGGATCACCTGCCGCGTCCGCTCCTCCCGTCCGATCGGCGCCGTCGTCACGACGCCGCCGGCGCCGCCGGTTGCGACGTGAGCTCGTCCTCCCGCTCGTGTGGCGGCTCGATGGTGAGCCTGGGCAGGATGCGGTCGAGCCAGCGCGGGATGTACCAGGCACGATGGTCCAGCAGGTGCATGAGCGCGGGCACGAGCACCAGCCGAACGATGAACGCATCGATCACGATGGCCGCGCCCAGCGCCACGCCGAACTCCTTGATGATCCGGTCCGGGCCGAGGATGAACGCGAAGAACACCACCGCCATGATGGCCGCCGCTGCCGCGACGACCCGGCCGATGGCGCCCACCCCGTCGACGATGGCCGGTCGGGGCGCATCACCGTGCACGTACTCCTCGCGTATGCGACTCACCAGGAAGACCTCGTAATCCATCGAGAGGCCGAAGAGGATCGCGAACACGATCACCGGGAGGAACGACTCCACGGGCCCGGTCTGATCGAGACCGATGAGCGAAATTCCCCAGCCGAACTGGAAGATCATCACGAGGATACCCGCGGCCGCACCGGCCGACAGCACGGTGGTGAGCGCCGCCTTGGCCGCGATCACGATGGACCGGAAGGCCATAGTGAGCATCAGGAACGTGATGCCGACCGCCACCAGAAGGAAGAGCGGGAACCGTCCGAGGATGCGGTCGGCGATGTCCTCGAACGCGGCGGTCGAGCCACCCACGTAGGCGGCGCCGCCGGTTGTGCCGACGGTCGACGGGACGATCTCGTTGCGCAGGCGCTGCACGAGTTGACGCGTCTGCTCCGAGTCGGGTGACGTCGTCGGGAAGACGATCACCTGCGCCGCCGTGCCGGCGTCGTTCTGGATGGCCGGCGGCACGGACGCCACGCCCTCGTCGGCCTTGATGGCGGTCACGAGACGCTCGGCGGTGCCGGGGGACTTCCGCTGGTCGACGGCGATGAGGAGCGGCCCGTTGAACCCGGGGCCGAAGCCCTCGGCCAGGATGTCGTAGGCGCGTCGCGTGGTCTGGGTCTCCGAGCCGGTGCCGGCGTCGCTCGAGCCCAGGTGCACCCACCCGATGGCCGGCAGTGCCAGGGCGCCCAGAACGATGACCGGGACGATCGTCGCGGGGACCGCGTGACGCGTCACCCACCGCGTCCAGCGGGTGAAGAAGGAGTTCTGCCGGGACTCGTGCGAGTCGTCGCGCTGCTTGACGAACGGCACGCGGGCGCGGTCGATGCGGTGTCCGAGCAGGCTGAGCACCGCCGGCAGCAGCGTCGTGGCGGCCAGCACGGCCATGACGACCGTGATGGCCGCGCCGAAGCCGAGCTTGGTGATGAAGTCGAGTCCCACCACCGCCAGCGCCGAGATGGAGATGGCGACGGTGATGCCGGCGAAGATGACCGCCCGGCCGGCGGTGGCGGTGGCCACGGCGGCCGCGTCGCGGGGGCTCAGGCCGTCGTGGAGCGCCTGCCGGAACCGCGTGACGATGAAGAGCGAGTAGTCGATGCCGACGCCCAGGCCGATCATGGTGGCGAGGGTCGGTGTGATGGTGTTGAAGTCCGAGAACTTCGCCAGGATCAGGAGGATCGCGAGCCCCAGGCCCACCGAGAGCAGGGCGAGGATGATCGGCACGCCCATGGCGACGAACGAGCCGAACACGATCATCAGGATGATCATCGCCGCGACCAGGCCCAGGATCTCGCTGGTGCCGCCCTGCGGCGCCTCCTGCGCCTGGATCACCTGCCCCGCGTATTCCACCTGGACGGTCTGGCCGACGGCCGCCGACACGTCCTTCTCCATGCGCTGCACGTCGGCCTTCGGCACCTCGAAGGCCTGCTTGTCGAACTGCACGTCCGCGTAGGCGATGCGCTCGTCCTCGGAGAGCGCCCCGCTCTCACCGGCGAACGGGTCGCCGACGCTCGTCACACCCGGGATCGCCTTCGCGGCCGCGACGGCCTTCTGCACGCCCGCCTTCTGCTCGGCGGTGGTGAGGGTGCCGTCCCTGGCCTGGAACACGAGCGTGGCGGTGTCACCCGCCCGTGCCGGGAACTGGTCCTCCAGCAGGTCGACCGCGCGCTGGGCGTCGGAGTTGGGGATGGTGAAACGGTCGACCAGGCGTCCGCCCAGTGCGGTGCTGACACCGACGATCGCCACGGCTGCGGCGATCCAGATGATCACGGTCAGCCAGGGGTGCGTGGCACACCACCGGCCCAGGCGGGCAAGGGCACCCTCGTGACGCACGCCGTGACCGGCGGAGCGTGAGCGATCCATCAAGTTTCCTTCCGTGGCGAATTCGTTCGGCACAGAACAGTATCGCATGAGACTGTCGAGTCTCACCAAGAAACGGTGAAGATCGCGTCCTATCGATCGTGCGCGACCCGGTCGGCCCCGCACGAGGTGACGTACGTCAGCGCACCGGACGGAGCGAGGCGGCCACCTGGACGAGTGCCTCGCGCGGAAGTGGTCCGGAGACCGTGAAGCGCACCTTCCCCTCCCGCCAGAACAGGTGCGGGATGACCTCCGGTCCCGACGCGTACTTCGCGGGCGCGGAACCGACGGACACGTCGGTGGTGGTGACCGCACCGCACTCGTGGCCGAACGGGTCGTCCGGCCAGTCCGTGGCGCCGGCTCGCTGGCTGACCGTGATGCGCTCCTGCCCCCGACGGTACTCGGCGGTGAAGAGCCATGCGGACGGTGGGATCGAGGCCTCGGCGCCGGTCGCCGCGGAACGGGGCGCCCACCCCGACACCACGAGTCGGTACCCATCGGGCAGGGTCGTCGGCACGCGCGGCGTGTAGGGCAGTCGCTCGGCGGCGACGGCCGGGGCGACCCGCCTGAATCCGTCGCTCGCGACGTAACGCCCCGGCCCGGCCGTGGCGGGCGGGGTGAAGGTCCCCGCCGGGAACGTGCGGTTGACCATGCGATACGAGTACCGGGTCACCTGGACCGTCTTCCCGGCGGCCGTGCGCTCCACGATCTGGAGGGGCATGAGGGTGTCGGCGACCAGCCAGACGGTCGCGCGCCGCGGCCCGAGCGCCGCGCACGCGTTGGGCGGCAGGGCCACCGTCGCGCGCAGGGCGCGGGTCGACCCGATGGTCGCGGGAACAAGGGTGGCCTGGCCGGCCCGCGCGCGGGCGAGCAGGCTCGCCACGAGCTCCGTGTACAGGTCGGCGGTCCGCTGGAACCCGTCCGGGCGCGCCGGGTACTGGTCGCGCAGGAGCGAACCGCGCTGAGTCGCCGTGCGACCCCAGTGCTCGGTGCCGCGCACGAAGACCGACGGGGCGAAGCCGGGTGCGACGATCTGCATCCGCACGTCCTCTCCCTGGACGGTCCGGACGATGGTGTCGTTGGAGGTGCTGTGCACCACCACGCGATAGGACTCGACCGGCAGCGTGGCCACCGGTGGCGCGCTCAGCGGTGTGGCGGCCGTCGCCGCGGCGAGGACGAATGCGGTGATCATGCGTCCAACCTACTCCGACCGGCGGCCGCACATACCGTCGATCAGACGGTCGGTTCGTCCTCCGACGCGGGGCGATGGTCCTCCGCGTCCGTGGAGGCCTCCAGCACCGGCAGTCCCTGGGCCTGGTCCAACGGTTGTGGTCGCGGCGGACGCGGCAGTCCGGCGGCCTCGTAGGCGTCGGCCTCGTCCAGCGTCTCGTGCTCCAGAAGCGCCTGGGTGAGCGCCTCGAGCTTGTCGCGGTTTCCTGCGAGCTTCTCGACGGCCTCCTCGTAACAGGCCTCGATGATCTTGCGCACCTCCTCGTCCACCAGCTCCTGTGTCTTGGCGGACGCTGCGGCGCCGATGCCGGGAAAGAGCATGGGCTCGTCGTTGGGGCCGGGCAGCACCGACACCGGGCCGATGACCTCGCTCATGCCCCACCGGCCGACCATCTGCTTGGCGATCTTCGTGACCTGCTCCAGGTCGGACTCCGCACCGGTGGTGACGTTGCCGTAGACGATCTCCTCCGCGGCGCGGCCGCCGAGCGCCCCCACGATGCGTCCCCGCAGGTACTCGGCGTCGTAGCCGTAGCGGTCGGTGGACGGCGCCTGGAACGTCACGCCCAGCGCGCGTCCACGCGGGATGATCGAGATTTTGCGCACCGGGTCGGCACCCTCGATCAGCATGCCGAGCAGGGCGTGACCCGACTCGTGGTACGCCGTGCGTTCGCGCTCCTCGCGGGAGAGCATGATGCGCCGCTCCGCACCCAGCACGATCTTCTCGAGCGAGTCGGTGAAGTCGGACAGCATGACCTTCTCGTGCTCGCGACGGGCCGCGAGGAGGGCGGCCTCGTTGGCGAGGTTCGCCAGATCGGCACCGACCATGCCGGGTGTGCTCGACGCCAGGCCCTCGAGGTCGACGTCGTCGCCCAGCGGCATGTGGCGCGTGTGCACCCGCAGGATCGCGAGCCGCCCGTTCTGGTCGGGCGGGTTGACCGCGACGCGGCGGTCGAAGCGGCCCGGTCGCAGGAGGGCGGCGTCCAGCACCTCCATGCGGTTGGTGGCGGCGATGACGATGACGCCCTCCGAACCGGAGAAGCCGTCCATCTCGGTGAGGATCTGGTTGAGCGTCTGCTCGCGTTCCTCGTGCCCGCCCATGCCCCCGCCGCCGCTGCTGCGCGACCGGCCGATCGCGTCCAGCTCGTCGATGAAGATGATGGCGGGCGAGGCCTCCTTGGCCTGTTTGAACAGGTCGCGCACGCGGCTGGCGCCCACGCCGACGAACATCTCGACGAACTCCGACGCCGAGAGCGAGAAGAACGGCACGCCGGCCTCGCCCGCCACCGCGCGCGCCAGGAGGGTCTTGCCGGTGCCGGGCGGACCGAAGAGCAGCACGCCCTTGGGGATCTTGCCGCCCAGCTGGAGGTACTTCTGCGGCTGCTTCAGGAAGTCGACGACCTCGGTGAGCTCCGCCTTCACCTCGTCGATGCCGGCGACGTCGGCGAACGTCGTTCGCTGGTGGCTGGCGTCGTAGCGCTTGGCCCGCGACTTGCCCACGCTGAAGATGCCGCCCCCTGCCCCGCCCGCCCCGCCCGCGGCACGCCGGAAGAGCCACAGGAGCAGGGCGATCATGAGGATCGCCGGTCCGAAACCGACGAGGATCGTCATGAGGAGGGAACGCGGCTGATCGGCCGATCTGGCGTTGATGACCGTGCCCTTCTCCATCAGCCGGTCGAGCAGCGTGTTCTTGTCGGCACCCGACAGGTCAGGGACGATCGTGTGGAACTCGGTCACCTCCTCGGTCGCACCGTCCGGGTCGGTGTAGCGCACCGGCTGCTTGAACGTGCCGTCGATGACGTCCAGCCGGGTGCTGATCTCCTTGATCGTCCCCGCGTTCACCTGCTCGTTGAAGAAGTTGTAGGTGATCGTCGTGCGGTCGGGCTGCGGCGAGAGGATCGGCAGCAGCAGGAAGTTGATCGCCAGGAGGGCGATGACGAACACCCAGATGCCGGGGGTGCGCGGGAAACGCCCACCGCTCTTGGCCGGCTTCTCGTCGTCCGTGCCCTCGACGCGCCAGCCCGGCGGGTCCTCCTTGGGACGGCGGGGCGATTGGCGCTTGTCGGCTTCGCTGCTCACGACCGCTGGATGATGTCAGGCCGGAGACCGCGGCGTCGCGGGTGCGACCCGCGTCGTCGCGACGCGACCGGTGGAAGCGGCATCAGTCGAGCAGGTCGGGCACCCGTCGACGATCCCGCGACGCGCCCGTGGGTGCCCGCCTCCGACCGCGTCAGGAACGGTCGGTGCGACCCACCCGGTCCTGACGCTTGGTTCGGCGCGGCAGGGACCAACCGGTGTCCGCACCGTCCTCCTGCGGGGGCTGCCCGTGCCGGACGACGGTCGGCTCGTCGCCTGAGGCGACCGTCGGCGCATCGTCACCGGTGACCGGTGCGTCCATGGTCGCGGTCACGGCCGTCGTGTCGCCGGCGAGCACGGGGCCGACCGGTCCGACCGCGCGCGCCTTGGCCCGGGCGACGCGCACCTGGCGCCGGTGCAGGAGCTCGGCGTTCAGCTCACCGCCCACGAGGAACATCAGACCGCTGAAGTAGAGGAACGTCATGTAGACGAAAATCGTTCCCAGCGTGCCGTAGACGCCCTGCAGGTTGTGGATCAGGTTCGCGTAGAGCGACACGGCCGCGGTGGACGCATACCAGGCGATGGTGGCCAGCACGGCGCCCGGGAGGATCGCCCGGAAGCCCAGGCGCATCTGGTTCGGGCCGAACCGGTAGAGCAGCGTCAGGAACAGGAAGATCGTGAAGAGGCCCGCCGGCATCGTGAGCGAATCCACCAGGTCGCGCGTGGACTGGTCGGCGCCCAGCATGCGCGCGATGCCGCCGATCAGCCGCTCGCCACCGGCCAGCGTCAGGACGCTCGCCACCGCCAGCATGACGGTGCCGGCCGCGAGCACCATGTTGATGCCCTTCGCGCGGATCCACCGCCGGTGCGGCAGCCGCTGGGCGCGGTCCAGCCCGTCGACGAGCGCGCCGATGGCGTTGGACGACATGTAGAGGCCGATGATCGACGCACCGACGATGACGAGTCCGGCCGCGGCGCCCGACGCGGTGGCCGTGTTGAACGCGCTCGCGAGGCCGCTGATGCCCGGGATCGTCTCCTCGAGCTTGTCGAACAGGTTGGTGTACGCGTCCGGACCCGCCAGCCGGATGGCGGTCACGACGACGAACAGGAAGGGGATGGTCGCGAGGAACGCGTTGAACGCGAACTGGCTCGCGGTGCCGGTGATGCCGTTTCCCATGCAGCGGCGCAGGGTCGCGAGGAAGAGCCTTCCGACCCAGCGCGGGAAGCGGACGAGCGGCGCGGTGATGAGCGTTCTGGCGTTCACGGGAGAGGCGGGGCGCGCACCACCCGGCGCGCGGGGTCGGGTCCAGTGTAGACGCGGGCGACCGGCGGGGGCACCCGGCCCCGTCGGATCAGTTCCCCGTCGGGGCCGCCGCCCCTCCCGGCGGACGGTCCCGGGCCGCGGCCCGCGCCATGAGCGTCTCGTGCGTGTCGACCGGTTCGGCGCCCCTGGTGGGCCGGATCTTGGTCCAGGTGCCGTCGGCCGACAGCGACCATGCGAGCGCCGTGTCGCGGCGTCCCACGTCGAGGATGGCCTCGAGTTCGGCGCAGGCGGCGGGATCCTCCACCGGCGTGAACACCTCGACGCGGTTGTCGAGGTTGCGGACCATCACGTCCGCGGAGCCGATCCAGTAGGAGGTCTCGTCGCCGCGGGTGAACGCGAAGATGCGCGTGTGCTCCAGGAACCGTCCGACGATGCTCGTGACGCGGATCGTCTCGCTGACACCGGGCACGCCGGGGCGCAGCCCGCAGATGCCGCGGATGCTGAGGTCGACCGGCACGCCCGCCTGCGACGCGCGGTAGAGCCCCTGGATCACCGGGCCGTCGATCAGCGAGTTGAGCTTCATCGAGATGCGCGCGGGCTGGCCCTTGCGGTGGGCGGCGATGACCCGGTCGATCTCGGCGAGGATGCCGTCGCGCATGTGCTCCGGTGCGACGAGGAGCTTGCGGTACTTGGGCACCCGGGCGAACCCGGTGAGGTAGTTGAAGAGGTCCGCGACGTCCTCGGTGATATCGGGGCGGCAGGTGAAGAGCCCCAGATCGGTGTAGAGGCGGGCGGTGGCGGGGTGATAGTTGCCGGTCCCGACGTGCGCGTAGCGACGCAGGCGCTTACCCTCGCGCCGCACGACCAGGGCAAGCTTGGCATGGGTCTTGACCCCCACCTGCCCGTAGACCACGTGCACGCCCGCGCGCTCCAGCACGTTGGCCCAGCCGATGTTGGCCTCCTCGTCGAAGCGGGCCTGCAGCTCGACCAGGCAGACGGTCTGCTTGCCGGCCGCGGCCGCCTTGACCAGCGCCGGGATGATCGGGGTGTCGCCGCTCGTGCGGTAGATGGTCTGCTTGATCGCGACCACGTCCGGATCGGCCGCGGCCTGCTCGACGAAGTGCGCGACGCTCGTCATGAAGTCGTCGTACGGGTGGTGGACGAGGATGTCCTCCTGGCGGATGGCGGCGAAGATGTCCGACTCGCCGTCCTCGGTGCGAAGTCGCGGATGGATGCGCGGCTCCCAGGGGCGCTGGGCGAGCGCCGGGCGCCGCGGGTCGAGCACCCCCCACAGGCACGTGAGGTCCAGCAGCCCGGAGATGCGGAAGACGTCGCGCGCCTCCACACCCAGCTCGTCGGACAGTTCGGCCACGAGGGCCTTCGGGGCGCTGCGCTCCACCTCCAGGCGCACCACGTCGCCGAAGCGCCGGTGGCGCAGCTGTGCCTCCACCGCGCCCAGGAGGTCGTCGACGTCGTCCTCCACCGCGAAGTCGGCGTCGCGCGTGACGCGGAAGAGCGCCGAGTCGTTCACCTCCATGCCCGGGAAGACCCGGTCCATGTGGGCGCGCACGATCTCCTCGGTCGGCACCAGCCCGCCGGGCACCGGGAAGAAGCGCGGAAGACCGGGGTGCACCTTCACCCGCGCCAGCCGCGCCTCGCCCGTGGACGGGTCGGAGACCGTCGCCGCGAGGTTGAGCGAGAGTCCCGAGATGTAGGGGAACGGCTGCCCGGGTCCCACGGCGAGGGGCGTGAGCACCGGGTAGATGTCGTTGGTGAAGATCGTCTTCGCGCGCCGCAGGCTGCGGGCGTCCAGGTCCGCCAACCGCAGGATGGCGATGCCCTCCTGCGCGAGCGCCGGGGCGACCTCCTCCTTCCACAGCCGCCCCTGCTCGGTCACGAGCTCCTCGGTGCGGGCGGCGATCGCATCGAGGATGTCCAGCCGCGACAGCTGGTCCGGGGCGCTCGAGGGCCGGTCCTGCTCGAGCGCATCCTGCTGGCCGGCCACCCGCACCATGAAGAACTCGTCGAGGTTGGACGCGAAGATCGCCAGGAACTTGCAGCGCTCGAAGAGCGGCAGGTCCCCGTCGGCCGCGAGCGCGAGCACGCGCGCGTTGAACTCGAGCCAGGAGAGCTCGCGGTTGATGAAAAGGGCCGGATCGTCGAGGTTCGTGAGTCGGCTTCCGGATCGGCGGCGTGCGGGTGACATCGGCACATTGTGCCTGCTCGCGAGATGCCGACGGTGAACACCGTCAGCCACGGCACCGATCAGCCGCGACGGCGACCCCGCGCCGGCGTCAGCGCAGGCGGGCGGTGGTCGGCGCCGGCGCGCGCGTGACCGTGATGGCGTACTGACCGCGCCCGTGCTCCGAGCGCACCTCCACCGTGTGATCGCCGGTCTCGGCGGCGGTGAACTCCAGGCGCTCCTGCGGTCCCGGTCGCAGCGACGACGCCGCCAGCCAGCGGACGACGTAGCGCGCCCCCGGCACCCTGGCGGGCGCGCCGGGGCGCCACACGTACAGGTCGGGGTCGAGGTCGGCGTTGCCGGCCGCCTCGATGATCACGCGCTCGCCTGCCGTGAGCTGCACGCGGAACCCGTCGGCGGGGTCGAACCATCCTGCGAGCGTCCCCTGGGCCGAGGCCGTGGGAACGCCCCAGCGAAGCAGGGGTGCGCCGCGCACCTGTCCCGGGTCGTCGTTGGGTTCCGGGACGTCGGCCGGTGGCGTGGGCACCGCCGTCGCCCCGCGCAGCGAGACGACGCCGTACCCCGTCAGGTCGTCCCGCCCGGGGGTCGCGACGTCCCGCGCACCCGTGGTGAGGATCGTCTCGACCTGCGAGGGGCTGAGCCCCGGCCGTTCGGCGAGGATGCGCGCCACGATCCCGCTGGTGATGGCCGCGGCCATCGAGGTGCCGGTGCGCGTGCGGTACGTGCGACCGGGTGAGGTCGAGAGGATGGCCTTGCCAGGTCCGGCGAGCGTCACCTGCGGACCGCTCGTCGAGGCGCGAAGCGGCGAGTCGCGCTCGTTGACCGCGGCGACCGCGATGACGTGCGGATAGGCGGCCGGGTACTCGATCGCGTTGCCGGCCCGTCCGCCGTTGCCGCTGGCCGCGACCACCACCACGCCGCGGCGGACGGCGTCGTTGATGGCGTCGCGCTCCAGCGCCGAGAAGCCCTGACCGCCGATCGAGATGTTGATGACCTTGGCGCCCTGGGCGGTGGCGTAGCGGATGCCCCGCACGAGGGCGGCCGTGTCGGACCCGCCGTTGGCGTTGGTGATGCGGACCGGGAGGATCCGCGCCCGCGAGACGCCGGTCACGCCGATGCCGTTGTCGGCCACCGCCGCGATGATCCCCGCCACGTGCGTGCCGTGTCCCGCCCGGTCGACCAGCACCGGCGCCGAGGTGAACGACCGCGCCCGTGCGGTGATGACCGCGCCCCGCAGGTCGGGGTGGGTCGCATCGATGCCGGTGTCGAGCACCGCCACGAGGGGCCGACGGGTCACGCGCTGCGGCACCCAGCCGATCTGCTTCAGGAAGGGTTGTTTGACGCGCAGCGGGTCGACCCGGGAGAGTTCGCGGCGCTCACGGTTGGGCTCGACCGACACGACACCGGGCAGGTTCCGCAGGGCCGCGGGACCGCCGGACGGCATCCGCACGCGGTGGATGCGCGATCCCGCCATGAGCGGCCGCGCCGACGGGCCCAGACGCGTCGGGTCGGCGCCGCGCTCCAGCACGACCAGCGCCTCGACCGGCTGAGGAGGTGGAACCGCCGGGACCGCGGTCATCGGCGGAAACGGAGTCCGATCACCACGAACAGGGCGATGAGGGCGAAGATCAGAACGGCCGCCACCACCATCGAGACGATGCCGGCCAGCACCGGGAGGGCGATCACCATGCCCTGCGCGATGGCCCCCACCTGAAGCACGTCGCGCACAAGCCCCTGCCGGACCCGACCCGCCAGCGCGATGAAGAGCGCGAGGAGCGCGGCGACGAGCAGGAGTCCCAGCCAGCGTCCCGGGCCGAACGCCAGGTACAGGACGACCTCGGCCACCGCCACGCCGGCGGCGATCGTGACCTTGCGCCCGCGGAGCCAGCGCCGTGCGCGCTCCTCCGGGGTGCGGGGGATCTCTTCGACGGTGATGACGGGAAGCGACATGCAGGGTGAGTGTACCGCCGCCGCGCGGCCCGAACGCCTCAGCCGGGTGAAGGTTCGAACCCACCGTCATGAAGGTCACGTTGCGGTGCCGGACGGACGACGGCGAGCGCACCCGGCACCCTGCCCATGGCCCGCTCGGCGACCGCCGCATCCGCGAAGAACCCGATCATCGCCGACCCGCTGCCGCACAGGAGCGTGCGGTCGGCGCCGGCGTCCCGCAGCGCGCCGTCCAGATCGTCGAGCGCCGGCATGAGCGCCCGCGCGGCGGGCCACAGGTCGTTGCGCAGAAGGCCGTCGAGGTCGGCCTCGTCCGGCGGATCGTCGGAGGGTGGCGGCAGCGTGTCGAAGGCGCGGTACACGTCCGGTGTCGAGAGCCCCTCCCCGGGATGGGCGACGACGCCGACGAACGGCGGCGTCGATCCCGGGCGAAGGATCTCACCGCGCCCCTCGGCCCACCGCGCCCCTCCGCGGACGAAGAAGGCCACGTCGCTCCCGACCCCGCCCGCCACGTCCTCCAGCGCGTCGGTGCCGAGGTTCAGGCCGAACGCCAGGTCGGCGGCCACCAGCGTGGCGGCGGCGTCGCTCGATCCGCCGCCCAGGCCGGCCCGCGCGGGGATCCGCTTGTCGATCCGCACCTCGCACGCCATGTCCATCCCCGTGCGCTCCGCCAGCAGGTCGAGTGCCCGCCACGCGAGGTTCTCGCGCTCAGGGACGCCGGCGCACACGACCCGCCGCCGGGCGGCGGGCTCCAGCCGGACGACGTCGGCCAGTCCGTCCAGCGCCACCATGAGGGTCCGTACCGGGTGGTAGCCGTCGGGGCGCGGCGGCCCCACGGCCAGATGGAGGTTGACCTTGGCCGGCGCGACGACGCGCACCGCCGCCGGTGCGGGTCGCGACACCGTCAGGAGCGTGACGTGGCCGGTGTGACCGCCGTGCGGTGCTCGACGGCCGTGAGGACGCGTGCGGCCACCTCCTCCGGGGAGAGTCCGCATTCGCCCAGCAGCAGGTCCCTGCGGCCGTGGTCGATGAACCGGTCGGGAACGCCCATCGTGAGCACCGGGGTGGCGACGTCCTGCAGGGCCTCGAGGACGGCGGCACCGAACCCGGCCATCTGGGCGTGGTCCTCGATCGTGACCACCAGCTCGTGGTCGGCGGCCAGGTTGCGCATCAGCTCCGCGTCGAGCGGCTTGCAGAACCGCGCGTTGACGACGGTGGGACGCACGTCCAGGTCGCCCTCGATCAGCCGCGCCGCGTCGCGGGCGATGTTGGCGCCGTGGCCGTATCCGACGAGGGCGATGCGCTCGCCGTGTGCGAGCACCTCGGCCACACCGACGGGAAGCTCGCGCGGCGTGGCCGGCACCTCGGTGCCGGGTCCCGAACCGCGCGGGTAGCGCAGCGCCACCGGACCGTCGATGCGAAGGGCCGTGTGGAGCATGTCCGCGAGCTCGGCCTCGTCCTTGGGGGCCATGATCGTCATGTTGGGGATGGCCCGCAGATAGGCCAGGTCGAACACCCCGTGATGGGTCGGTCCGTCGTCACCCACCAGGCCGCCGCGGTCGATGGCGAACACGATCGGCAGGTTCTGCAGCGCGACGTCGTGCACGATCGGGTCGAACGCCCGCTGCAGGAACGTCGAGTAGATCGCGCAGACGGGTCGCTGACCGGCGAGCGCCAGACCGCACGCGAAGACCACGCCGTGCTGTTCGGCGATGCCCACGTCGTAGGTGCGCTCGGGAAACCGCTCGCGCAGATGGTTGAGCCCCGTCCCCTTGAGCATGGCGGCCGTGATCCCGACCACCCGTCCGTCGGCCTCGGCCTCGCGCACGAGCGCCCGGCCGAACACCTCGGTGTAGGTGGGTGCCGTCGGGCCCTTGGCGCGCGCGCTGCCGCAGGCGGGGTCGAACGGCGTGGCACCATGCATGTGCTCCACGTCCGCCTCGGCCGGGTCGTAGCCCTTGCCCTTGGAGGTTTTCGCGTGGATCAGCACCGGCCGCTGCCACTCGATCGCGGCGCGCAGGGCGCGACGGACCTCGCCGATGTCGTGACCGTCGATCGGCCCGACGTAGGCGAAGCCGAGCGCCTCGAACAGGGCGCCGTGCTCGAACCACAGCGCCTTCGTCGCATCGCGCAGACGCTCACCCAGGAAGTCGGCACCGGGGAGGCGCGACAGGTTGCGCTCGATCTCCTCGCGCACGCGGGTGATCGTGGAGTCCACCCGGGCGCGCTGGAAGAGGTGTGCGAGCGCACCCACGTTCTCGCCGATGCTCATCCCGTTGTCGTTCAGGATCACCACGAGGGGCACCCTGAGGTGCCCGGCCTGGTTGAGTCCCTCGTACGCCATCCCGCCGGTCATCGCGCCGTCACCGATGACGCACGCGACGCTCGCGTCCACCCCGTCGCGCCGGAACGCCTCGGCCAGACCCACCCCGTAGCTGATGGACGTGGACGCGTGGCCGGCGCCCATCACGTCGTGCGGGCTCTCCTCCCGCCGAAGGAAGCCGCTCATGCCGCCGTGCTGGCGGAGGGTCGGGAACTGGCCGAGGCGCCCGGTGAGCAGCTTGTGGCCGTATGCCTGGTGTCCGACGTCCCAGAGGATCTTGTCGGTGGGGCTTGCGAGCTCGCAGTGCAGGGCGATGGTCAGCTCGACCGTGCCGAGGCTCGCGCCCAGGTGGCCGCCGGTCTCCGAGACGGTCGCGACGATCGCCGTGCGCATCTCCTCGGCCAGGTCGCGAAGCCGCTGGTCGGACCAGCCGGCGATGTCGTGGGGCTCGGCGATGGCCTCGAGGAGCGGGTACGTCGGTGCGGTGGACATTCGGAAAACGATAGCCGAGCGCGCCCTGCGCGCACCCCGGTCGGGGGTCGCACACCGATCATGACCCGCCGTCGGACCCGCGCGATCCGGGACGGCTGCCCCGTCCCGAGCGGGCGTCTCGACTACAGTTCCGCCCGTCCGCCCCCCCGACCCCGGATCCGTCCATGTCCGATCAGCAGACCATCGTCACGCTCGACCTGGAGGGGGTGCTCGTCCCCGAGATCTGGATCGCCGTGGCGGAGCGCACCGGCATCGACGGGCTGCGCCGAACGACGCGGGACGAACCCGACTACGACGTCCTCATGCGCGGGCGGCTGGCCCTCCTGGACGCGAACGGCCTCACGATGTCGGGCATCCAGGACGTGATCGCGGGCCTCGAACCGCTGGAGGGTGCCCGCGCGTTCCTCGACGAGCTGCGGGAGCGCACGCAGGTGGTGATCCTGTCGGACACGTTCGAGCAGTTCGCGCTGCCGCTCATGCGCCTGCTGGGCATGCCCGCGCTGCTGTGTCACCGGCTCGTGGTGGAGGATGACCGCATCGTCGACTACCGGCTGCGGATGCAGGACCAGAAGCGCCACGCAGTCGAGGCGTTCCGGGGGCTCAACTACCGGGTGGTCGCCGCCGGCGACAGCTACAACGACTCGACGATGCTGGGGGCGGCGCACGCCGGGATCTGGTTCCACTCGCCGCCCAACGTGCTGGAGGACTTCCCGCAGTTCCCGGCGACCGACACCTACGACGAGCTGATGACGGCCATCATGGCCGTGCTGTCGTGACGAGGACGTCACACGTTCGCGTATGACACGACACACATCCGGTGATACGGTGATGGTCATGAGGAGCGTCCGACTGGAACGCACCCTCGACGAGCGCCTGCAGCGTGCGGCCGCCGTCGCGGGCGAGAGCGTCTCGGAGTTCATCCGGGTCGCCGTGGACGAGCGGGCCGAGCGCACGCTCACGGCCGAGCCGACCGACTTCGACGATGTCATCGGCGTGGTCCGGGGCGGAGGGGGACGTGCCCGACGGACGGGCGACGCGTTCCGTCGCGTGGTCGACCGGCGCTGATGCTCGTCGACGCGGGTCCGCTCGTGGCCATCATCGATGCGGACGAGCCGGACCATCGTGACTGCGTCGCCGCCCTGGCGGGCCTCGAGACGCCGCTCGTCACCACATGGCCCGCCTTCACGGAGGCCATGTACCTGCTGGGCGACGCCGGCGGTGGACGTGGACAGGATGCGCTGTGGAGGCTGGTGCGCTCCGATCGACTTCGGTTGGCCGACCTCGAGCGTCCCCAGCTCGAACGCGCCGCGCAATTGATGATGAAGTACCGGGACCTGCCGATGGACCTGGCCGACGCCACCATCGTGGCGCTCGCCGAACATCGCGACGAGCGCGCGGTCTTCACGCTGGATCGCGACTTCCACGTGTACCGCCAGCACGGACGGCGCGCGTTCCGGGTGATCCCCGGCTGATGCGCGTTCCGGCGCGCGGATGTCAGGGGGTCGTCGGCCCGTCCACCGGCGACAGTCGTGCGGCGAGGTCGGCGAACCGCGGGGGGGTGAGCTCCTGCGCACGTGCCGACGCGGCCAGGTCGAGCGCACCGAGCGCGTGGACGACGTCGGCCTTCCCCCACCCCGCGGCACCCAGGGCGTTGACGAGCGTCTTTCGACGCTGGGCGAAGGCGGCGGTCACGAGCGCACGCAGGTGCGGGGACGGCGACGGGCCGGTGCGCTCCCACACGACGAAGGCGGAGTCCACCCTGGGGCGCGGCATGAACACGGTGGGCGGCACCGCCCGCATGAACCGCTGCGTCGCGGTGAGGCCCAGGAGCACCGCCGGCGCCCCGTACAGGGACGATCCGACCGGTGCGGCCCAGCGGTCGGCCACCTCCCGCTGCACCATCACCGCCCACGAGCGCAGCTCGGGAAGCGTCCAGATGGTCTCCATCACCAGCGGGGTGGCGATGCTGTAGGGCAGGTTCGCGACCATCCGCGTGGGGATCGGATCGAGCGCCGCGAGGTCGACCCGCATGGCGTCGCCCCAGTGGACCCGCACGTTGCCCGCATCGGCAAGTGTCTCGGCGAGGGCCGGTTGGAGGCGCCGGTCGATCTCGACGGCGTGCACGTGCCGTGCCACCCGGGCGATGGCCGCGGTCAGGGTGCCGACGCCCGGGCCCACCTCCAGCACCACGTCCTCGCCGGTCACGCCGCCCTCTCGCACCGCGAGATCGGCCAGGTTCTCGTCCAGCAGGAAGTTCTGTCCCAGGTCGCGGTCGGGACGCAGGCCGTGCGCCTGGATCAGGCGGGCGGTGCCGACCCGCTCAGGTGAGCTTGCCAAAGACCCGCGCGGCGTTGGCCGAGGTGAGCTTCGCGATCTCGTCGGGGTCCTCGTCGCGCAGCCCCGCCAGGAACTCCACCGTGTACTGGACGTAGGCCGGCCTGTTGGGCTTCCCCCGCTTCGGCACCGGCGCCAGGTACGGGGCGTCGGTCTCGACCAGCAGGAGCTCCGGCGGAATGCGTCGCGCCGCGTCCTGCAGGTCGGTGGCCGACCTGTACGTGAGCTGACCGGCGAAGCTCGTCATGTACCCGCGCTCCACCACCTCGTCGACCCGGCCGGTCATCGAGAAGCAGTGCAGGATGACCGTCTGGTCCTCCGCCTCGCGTCCGAGGATCTCGAGCGTGTCGTCGTCGGCCTGGCGGGTGTGGACCACGACCGGCAGCCCCAGCTCGCGTGCGAGCCCGATCTGGGTGACGAACGCCCTGCGCTGCGCGTCGGGGCGCGCGTGGTCGCGGAAGTAGTCCAGACCGCACTCACCGATGGCGACCACCTTGGGGTGTTCGGCCATCTCGCCGATCCAGCCCTCGTCGGCGCGCCGGAACCCATCGGCGTCGTGCGGATGCACACCGATGGCGGCGTGGACCGCCTCGAACTCCTCGCAGAACTGCAGCGCCTGCTCGCTGGACGCCCGCCCGCAGCCGATGGTGACGATGCGCTCCACCCCCGCCTCCAGGGCCTCCTCGACGAGACGCGCGGGCGACTCGTCGCACGAGCCCAGATGGGTGTGCGAATCGATCATGGGTCGACGCGCGGGAAGAGCTGGGTCTCGAGCGGTGCGACCGTCACGCCGGCCATGCGACCCCACGCCGTGTCGGCGAGCACCGGGTCGGCGCCACCCACGCCCAGGGCCGTGAGCGCACGGGAGCAGACGCCCGGCATGAACGGCCACAGGAGCACCGAGACGGCGTCCACCCCCTCGGCCAGGGTGACGAGCACCTGGTCCAGCTCGCGGGCGCGGTCGGGGTCCTTGGCGAGCGTCCAGGGCGCGCGCTCCTCGACCAGCTGGTTGAGCCGGCGCACGAGTCGCCAGGCCTCCTCGGTGGCGGCGGTCACGTCGTACCGGTCGAAGGTGTCCGTGACGGCGGCCACGCGCTCGGCGATCTCGGCGGCCACACCCGCGTCGTCACCGTGGTCGGCGGGCACGACCCCGTCGCGGTAGCGGACGACCATGCTGACCACGCGACTCACCAGGTTGCCGTACTCGTTGGCGAGCTCACCCGTGTAGCGGGCCGCGAAGCCCTCGTCGCTGAACGGGCCGTCCTCGCCGAAGCGGATCTCGCGCGCCAGGTACCAGCGCAGCGCATCGATCCCGTAGCGCTCCACGTAGGGCAGCGGGTCGATGAGGTTGCCGGTGGTCTTGGACAATCGCTCGCCCCCCTTCAGCACGAAGCCGTGGATGAAGAGCGACCGCGGCGTCTCGATGTCCGCGGCCATGAGGAGCGCCGGCCAGATGACGGCGTGGAACTTGAGGATGTCCTTGCCCAGCACCTGCAGGTCGGCCGGCCACATGCGCTCGGTGAGGTCGCGTCCCGCCACCGCATAGGTGGGTGCCGTCACGTAGTTGAGCAGCGCGTCCACCCACACGTAGACCACGTGCGCCGCGTCCCACGGCACGGGCACGCCCCAGGTGACGTTGGCGCGCGAGATCGAGATGTCCTCCACGTTCTCGATGATGCGCCGCGCCTCGTTCATGCGGTGAGCCGGCCGGACGAACGTGGGGTTCTCGTCGAACAGACGCAGCAGGCGGTCGCGGTAGGCGGAGAGGCGGAAGAACCAGTTCTCCTCCTCCACCCACTCGACCGGACGGCGGTGCTGCGGGCACTGCTGCCCCTCCAGCAGGTCGCCCTCGGCGTAGAAGGCCTCGCATGAGGTGCAGTACCAGCCGCCGTAGGTGCCCTTGTAGATGTCGCCGCGCTCGTGGATGACCGCGAGGATGCGCTGCACCTCGGCGATGTGCTGCGGGTCGGTGGTGCGGATGAAGAAGTCGTTGGAGAGCTCGAACGTGCCCCACAGCTCCTTGAAGCGCGCAGAGATGACGTCGGTGTGCTCCTGCGGGGTCCGCCCGACCTCCTGCGCCGCCCGCGCGATCTTGTCGCCGTGCTCGTCTGTGCCGGTGAGGAAGAAGGTCTCGTCGCCGCGCTGGCGGTGATGCCGCGCGATGATGTCGGTCATGATCGTCGTGTACGCGTGACCGACGTGCGGTTCGGCGTTGACGTAATAGATCGGCGTCGTGATGTAGAAGCGTCCGTCCACGACCCCGGATTGTACGTCGCCCTCCCGGACCCGGGCCTCGGACGACGCGCGAGAATGGACCCGTGGACACCGAACACCGTGCACCGGCCCCCGACGGCCTCCCCCGGCCCTTCCTCGACGCGCTGGACGCCGTCGCCGACCGGCTGGACGCCGCCGGGGTCGTCTGGCTCGTGACGGGAAGCGGCGCCCGCGCGCTGCGGGGCTTCGCGACCGAGCCGCGCGACCTCGATCTGGAGGTGGCGGGCGCCGACGCCGCGGCCGCGGCAGCCGCCCTGGGGATGGCGCCCGACACGACACAGGACGCGCGCGGCCGGTCGATCCGCGCCGTGGGGGCCGTCGCCGGGATGGAGGTCGACCTGACGGCCGGGCTGACGCTGACCGGGCCGGGTGGGGTGCTGCCGGCCGACTTCCCGCTGATGGCGCAGTTCGCCACCCATGTGCGGGTGGGACGGCGGACGGTGCGGGTGGCACCGCTCGAGGAGCAGATCGTGCGAATCCTGGTGACCGGTGACGAGGCCCGCAGGCGCCGCTTCGTGGAGGAGGCGCCGGACGGGTTCATCGCCCTCAACGACTACGTGGAGCTGCGGCTGGGATCGGCCAGAGCCGCACGGTAGGCCGCGTTGTGCGACGCGAGGCCCAGCCGCGCGGCCACGTCGGCGCTCGCGCGGGCGCTGAGCCCGGCCTCCAGGAGCACGCCCACCACCTCGTGCACGTCGACGCCCGCGTCCTCGACCACGCCGGGGCCGAGCACCACGGTCACCTCGCCGCGCGCGCCGCCGGTCATCCGCTCTGCCATCTCGGCGACGGTCCCGCGCAGCACCTCCTCGTGCAGCTTGGTGAGCTCCCGGCACACCGCGACGGGGCGGGCGTGTTCGACCTCCGCCAGGTCCTGCAGCAGGGAGGCGAGCCGGTGCGGGCTCTCGAACCCGACCATCGTGTCGCGGACCCGCTGAACGAGCTCCTGCCGCTCGCCGCGTCGTCGCGGGAAGAAGCCGACGAAGACATAGGGCGACGCGGGGAGGCCCGACAGCGCGACGGCCGACTCCACGGCGCTGGGACCGGGCACGACCGTGACCTCGATCCCGGCGTCGATCGCGGCACGCACCACGCGCGCGCCGGGGTCACTGACGACCGGCATGCCGGCGTCGGTGACGAGGGCGACGGTGTGCCCCTCGCGCATGCGGCGCACGAGGTCGGCGGCGCGTGCCGACTCGTTGTGCTCGTGCGCCGGCAGCATGGGCGTCTCCACCCCGATGTGGCGCAGAAGCGTCGCGGTGCGCCTGGTGTCCTCGCAGGCCACCAGATCGGCGTCGCGCAGGGTCTCGACGGCGCGCTGCGAGATGTCGCCCAGGTTGCCGATGGGGGTGGCCACGAGGATCAGCCGACCGGGTTCATGCGTCGTCACCGAGCTCCTCCCATGCGAGCAGTGCGGCGCCGACCGCGCCGGCGGCCTCCCCGACCCGGGCCGCCACGATCGGCACACCGGCGTTGGACGGAAGGACCCGCCGGCCGTATTCGCGCTCGGCCGCCGGTGTGATGAGCCCCTTCGCCAACCCCACGCCGCCGCCGATGACGAAGAGGTCCGGGCTGAAGATGTTGGCCAGGTTCGCGAGCCCCACGCCCAGATCGGTCCCGACCCGTTCCAGGATGTCGCGGCTCGGCCCGTCACCGGCGAGTGCGCGGGCGACGACCTCCCGGGACTCCATCCCGGCCTCGCGCGCGATCGCGGTGCCGCTCACGAGGGTCTCCAGGCAGCCGTGGTTGGGGCAGTTGCGCTGGCAGCGCGGACCGTCCGCCCGCACGACCATGTGCCCCAGCTCCATGCCGCGCCCGTGTCCACCCCGTTCGAGGCGACCGCCGATGACGACACCCGCGCCGACGCCGGTGCCGATCGTCAACATGACGAGATTGTCGACCCCGCGACCGGCGCCCAGGCGGTGTTCGGCAAGCGCGGACAGGTTGCCGTCGTTGTCGACGACGACGCGGTGCGCCATGCGCCCGGCGAGCTCCTGGGGCACCGCCACCTCGGCGAGGTCCACGTTCGCGCTCCAGCGCACGTGTCCCGACGGCTGCTCGGCCTGTGAGGGAAGGCCGATCCCGACGCCCAGGACGTCCTCGTCGCCCCCGTCGGCCACCACGCGCTCCACGACCTCGGTCACGCGTGTCAGGAGCTCGTCACCGTCCGTGGGGGTGGGCAGGGTCACGGGCGCGGACCACGAATGGTCTTCGGCCATGCGCACCACCGCGATCTTCGTCCCGCCCACGTCAACACCGACCGCGATCACGCACCCTCCCCGACCGGCAGATCCTCTGGGGTCACGCTACCATCGGTCCCACGTGAGCCCATCACCGAAGAAGCCGTACCGGCGCTTCCGTGCGCACGGCGCTCGCGATCGCGATCCCGCCTCGTCCCTGAACGAGCTTCGCGCGATGCGCGAGGAGACCCCCTCCAGGCGGCGGCGTGAGCCGGCGCGACCCGCACCGCCTCCCCGGCCGCCGCGCGCACCGGCCGGCCCGCCCCGCCGGCGGCGCTGGTGGTCACTTCGCGGCGTGGGCCCGATGGGGCTCCTGGGCCGCCTGGTCATGGTGTTCATGGCGGTCGTGGTCGTGTGGGGACTCGTCGGGTTCCTCGTCCTGCGAAGCGCCGCGGCGGAGGCCAACGGCCGCGTCTCGAAGGGCGCGCGGTCGGCGCTGGCCGATCCGGGCGGCGGCCTGCTCGGAACGCCGGAGAACACCCTGGTGCTGGGGTCGGACGCCGACCGCGGACGCACCGGCGCGCGGGCGGACACGATCATGATCATGCGGACCGACCCCGGCAGGGGGCGGATCAACTACCTGTCGATCCCCCGCGATCTGCGGGTGAACCTGCCCGAGTTCGGTCACATGAAGATCACCGAGGCCTATTCGCACCGCGGCATCCGCGGCGTCATCTCGGCGATCCGAAGCGAGATCGGCATCCCCATCCATCATGTGATGGTGATCGACTTCAGGGGCGTCAGCCGCATGGTCGACGCGGTCGGCGGGATCACCGTCGACAACCCGTATCAGCTGAACGGCTGTTCATATCCGGGAGGCAGGCGGGTGACGTTCCAGCGGGGCAAGCTGGAGCTGGACGGTGCGCGGGCGCTTGAGTACTCGCGTGTGCGGTCGTGTGACAGCGACATCGAGCGAGCCCGGCGTCAGCAGCTGGTGGTCGCAGCCCTCAAGAACAAGACGCTGTCGTGGACGTCGCTGCCGATGGCCCCGTTTCGCGGGGCGCGGATCGTGCGGACCATGTCCACCGACATGGGGACCGTCGACATCGCCAAGTTCGGGTGGCTGCAGGGGCGGCTGAAGACCGGGTCGCGGGAGGTGCTGGCGACCGACGGGACCTTCATCGGCGGGGTCTCCTACCAGCTGCTTCGCACGGACGAGGCCGAATCGCAGATCGCCGCGTTCATGGGCGAGTAGGCGCGTCCCGCGCGCCGGGTCCCCGCTACGGTCCGACGCCCCGGCTCGCCCGGTCCTTCGGCGTCGCCTCCTTGGCGCCGGACGTCGACGCCCCGCCCGAACCGCCGTCCCCCGCACCCGACGAACCGGAACCCGAGTCCCCCTTCGCCCCGTCGCCCTTGGGCTCGCCCCCGCCGTCCTTCGGCCGGCGGCGGGTGCCGTAGTCGGTGTTGTGGAAGCCACTTCCCTTGAAATGGATCGCCGGCGCGAACAGCACACGCTCGACCTTGCCGCCGCACACCTCGCACTTCTTGATCGGCTCGTCGCTCATGGACTGGACGACCTCGAACGCATGGCCGTTCTTCTTGCAGACGTATTCGTAGACGGGCAGTGGGATCACCTCGACGGGAAACGACGCGAACGACGATTATCGCACAACGGGTTGGCACTCTCCCCATGAGTGTGCCAATTCGGCCCGCGCACGGGCCGGGATCCGCGGTGGATCCATGCCGAATCTGTGCCGAACCGGTGTCGGAGGCGCGATAGGATCGACCGACCGGACCGCAGCGCCGGGCCACCGATGACCGAGCCCATGAGAAAGTCCCAGACGGTGCGCCGCGCCGTCGCATTCGAGACCGGGATCGCCGCCGCCGCGCTGATCACCGCCCGCCGCAACCGCGGCGCGGCCCTCGCCATCGCGGGGATCGGCCTCGTGGCCGCACGGGGCGCCTTCGGCCGCAACAGCCCGGTGTTCGGCCGCGTGATCAACCGGGGTCCCGCCACGGTGCCGCGCATCGCCCTCACGTTCGACGACGGGCCCGGCCCCTCGACGCCCGCGGTCCTCGACGCGCTGCGGACCGCCGGGGCGCGCGCGACGTTCTTCGTCCTGGGCCGGCAGGTCGAGGCGCACCCGGACCTCGTCGAGCGCATCGCCACCGAGGGTCACGAGATCGCAAGCCACGGCTACGACCATGGGATCCTGGTGTTCCGCGACCCGCAGCACGTGCGCGAACAGCTGGAACGCACCGAACGCGCGGTGGAGGCCATCGTCGGCCCCCATGCCATGAGCCGGCTCTTCCGCGCCCCGCACGGCTTCCGCGGGCCGCTCACGTCCCGGGCCGCCGCCCAGGCCGGATACCGGACCGTCGGCTGGACCACCGGGGTCTTCGACTCCGCCCAGCCGGGGGCCGACGTCATCGCCGAGCGCGTGATCCGGGCCCTCGAGCCCGGCGCCGTCATCCTGCTGCACGACGCCGACGGCTGGGACCCCGACGCGTCCCGGTCCCAGACCGCCGCGGCGGTCCCGGACATCTGCGCCCGGGCGCGCGCGATGGGCCTCGAGCCCTCCCCGCTCAGCGCGGTCATCACGCCGTGACCGGCGCCCGGGCCTCGGTCGGCGACTTCGTGCGCCGCCACTCGCTGGCGCTTCGGATCGCGGTCCTCGTGGGCGCCGCGGCCCTGGTCGCGTACAAGATCGACCTGAACGCGCTGCACACCGCGCTCCACCCGTCCTCCTGGGCGTTCGTCGGCGCCGCCGTGGCGGCCAACGCCGCCTCCGTCCTCTTCAAGGGCCTGGCGTGGAAGGGCGTCGTCGACGGACTGCCCGGCATGAGCCGCCGCGCCCGGATGCGGGACCTCGTGAGCCCGCTCTTCGTCGGGTTCCTCTTCAACACCATCCTCGCCGCCCGGCTGGGCGAGATCGTCAAGGTCATGCTCGCCAGGCGTCGGCTCGCCGCCCGCGGCGATTCGGTGCGAACGACGATGCTCCTGGGATCGGTCGTCGTCGAGAACATCATCTCGACCATCGCCCTCGTGGTCATGGTGATCCTCGTCGGGATCTTCATGCCGCTCTCGCGGACGATCTGGATCGCCACCGCGATCCTCGGCATCGTGTGCCTGACCGTCCTCACCGTCGCGCTGCTGCGCAAGCCCAGACGCGGAATGCCGCCCTGGCTCTCCACCGGCACCCTCTGGGCACGCGCCTCACGCGCGTTCGTCCGCCTGTGGGGCGCGGTCCACGAGAGCCACATGAGCCTCCGTCACCCCGGCCGCCTCGCGATGGTCCTCGTTCCGAGCTTCCTCTCCTGGGCAGCGCAGCTGGCGGGCATCTGGCTTGCCCTGCGGGCCTTCGGCATCGACATCGTCGGCTGGGGCGGCGCCGGCCTCCTGCTGGTGTCGGTGACCATCGCACAGATCTTCCCCATCCTCCCGGGCAACGTGGGGGTGTTCCAGGCGGCCGTCGTCGTGCCGCTCACCCACGGCTATGCGATCTCGGGTGCCACCGCCCTCGCCTTCGCGTTCGGACTCCAGGCGACCGAGGTGGTCGTGGGCGTCGTGATCGGCTTCCTGTTCCTGCTGAGTGAGGGCGTCAGCTTCCGCGACCTGCGCACCGAGGCCGAGGCCGAGGCCGCCGCGGGACCGCACGACGCGGCGCACCTTCCGGCGTACGGCGACGAGCAGGAGCGGACCGCCGTGCGCGTACGGCCCGACGCCGGCTGACGACGCACACCCGCGTCATCCCACCGGGCCACCCGTCACACGCCGCAGCGGCTTCCGCCACACCGCGCGGACGATCGGCGGGACGGACCGGCGTACGGCCCGACACCGGCGCCGGCTGACGACGCACGCCATGGCGTCACCCGGCCGGGACGACCGATGGAGCGAACCGGGGCGCCACCGCGCCGGCCGCCGCACGCGGCGTCACCCCGCCGGGGCGCCCTCCCCACATGCGCCGCACCGATCGCGGCGCACCACCGCAGCGGTCAGCCGAAGCGACCGGTGATGTAGTCCTCGGTGCGCGAGTCGGACGGCTGCGTGAAGATCTGCTTCGTGGTGTCGTACTCCACGAGGACGCCGTAGCGCTTGCCGTGGTCGAGGCCGGCGACGTTGAAGAACGCCGTGAAGTCCGACACTCGGGCGGCCTGCTGCATGTTGTGCGTGACGATGATGATCGTGTACTCCTCGCGGAGCTTGATCATCAGGTCCTCGATGGCGAGCGTCGCGATCGGGTCGAGCGCGGAGCACGGCTCGTCCATGAGGATCACGTCCGGGTGCACGGCCAGGGCCCGGGCGATGCACAGACGCTGCTGCTGCCCACCCGAGAGCGAGTAGGCGTCGTCACCGAGGCGGTCCTTGACCTCGTCCCAGATCGCGGCGTCGCGGAGCGCCTTCTCGATGGCGTCGTCGGTCGCCTTGATGCCGTTGACCTTCATGCCGAACGCGATGTTGTCGCGGATCGACTTGGGGAACGGGTTGGGCTTCTGGAAGACCATCCCAACGCGCCGGCGGACGTCGACCGAGTCGATCTTGGGGTCGTACAGGTCCTGGCCACCGAAGTTCATCTTCCCGCCGACGACGGCGCCCGGGATGAGGTCGTTCATGCGGTTGAAGCAGCGCAGCAGGGTGGACTTGCCGCAGCCGGACGGACCGATGAACGCGGTGATCTGGTTCTGCGGGACGTTCATCGTGACGTCCTGGAGCGCCTTGTTGCCGCTGTAGGTCACGCTGAGGTCGGTCAGCTCAAAGAGGGGGACTTCGGTCACCTGGCTCCGCGGACGCCGTTGATCGAATACCGCCGGATCGATGCCCTGCGAGGAGACGGACCCGGAGTCGGCAGGAATCGTACCGTGGCCGTCCGACTCCGCGCCGTCGGCCGCGTCCGGTCGTACCCGGTCGTCGGTCGCCGCCGGGGCGGATGTCCTCTGCTGTTCGGTCTCGTTACCCATGTCTCCAGTCGTCCTTACCAACGCTTGCTGTACTTGTTTCGTAGCAGAATCGCCGCCGCGTTCATGAGCAGGAGCACGATCATCAGGACGATGATCCCCGCCGCCGCCAGCTCACGAAACGCCTCGCGGGGGTGTGACGCCCAGAAGAATGCCTGCAACGGCATCACGATGAGTGCTTCGTTGTTCGCATTGAGGGGGTTGATGCTCGGGATCCGTGTGGAGAACACTACGCCGCCGACGACGATCAGCGGAGCCGACTCGCCGATGGCGCGCGACATCGCCAGGATGGAACCGGTCAGCATCCCTGGGATGGCCGCCGGGACGACCTGTCCCTTGACCGCCTGCCAGGGCGTCGCACCGAGCGCGAGCGCCCCCTGCTCGATCGAGACGGGAACGGCCTTGAGCGCCTCCCGCGACGAGATGATGATGATGGGCAGCACCAGGATGGCGAGGGTCAGACCACCGGCCAGCAGTGAGTCGCGCAGCCCCGCGAACGAGATGAAGAGCGCGAGGCCGAGGAGTCCGTAGATGATGGAGGGCACCGCGGCCAGGTTCGAGATGTTGATCTCGACGATGCGGTTGAGCGGTCCGACCATCCGCGCCCACGCACGCCGGATGCGGGTGCCGACCGAGCCGTCGCCGGCGGCGATGCGGTCCGACAGCAGCGACTCGCGCGCCTTCGCCCGGTTCATGCGCGTGGTCGCGAACTTCTCGAGGTAGATCGCGGCGGCGAATCCAAGGGGGATGGCCACGATCATCGTGATCAGCATCACCACGAGGGAGCCGCGGATCGCCGAGGTGAACCCGGAGCGCTCGGCGCTGCCGGACGCCTTGGTCGTGAGGAAGTCCCACGTCAGGTGCGGCGCGCCCTTCGCGACGATCGACCACATCAGCCAGACGAGCGACCCCAGGGCGACGAGGACCGCGCCCAGAACCAGGGCGTGGAACAGCACGTCGACCGGGCGGGCCTTCTTCGGCGCGAACGGCCGGACCTGCGCGCGGGGGGTGGGAGCGGGTTGTGCCTGAGTCGTCATCGCTCTACTGGTAGATCGTGCGGAATCGCCGGACGATCGCGACCGCGACGAGGTTGATGATGAAGGTCAGGACGAAGAGCAGGATCCCGACCGCGAAAATCGAGTTGTACTGGACCGTTCCGCGCTGAGCCTCGCCGCGGACCACCTGCACGATGTAGGACGTGATCGTCTGCATCTCGGCGGTCGGGTTGCTCGTGAGGTTGGGACGGACGCCCGCCGCGAGGCTGACGGCCATCGTCTCGCCGACCGCGCGGGAGAGGCCGAGGACGCAGGACGCGACGATGCCGGACAGGGCCGCCGGCACGACGATCCGCATGCAGACCGTCGGCTTGGTCGATCCCAGGCCGTACGCGCCCTCGCGCATGGACCGCGGCACCGCCCGGATGGCCTCCTCCGAGAGCGAGCTGATGAGCGGCAGGATCAGGAGTCCCACCACGATGCCCGCCGAGAGGGCGCTGAACGTCTGGCCGTCGGGGATCGCACCGATGTTCTGGAGCACCGGTGTGAGGGTGTCGATCGCGAAGAAGCCGAGCACGATCGTGGGCATGCCGGCAAGGATCTCGAGGATCGGCTTGACGGTGCGTCGGACGCGCTCGGGCGCGTATTCCGACAGGTAGATCGCGGCGCCCACGCCCAGCGGGATCGCGACGACACCGGCGATGAGCGCGATGTAGAGCGACCCGGCCAGGAGCGGCAGCACCCCCCATTCGCCGGCGATCGGATCCCACTTGGTGCCGAAGAGGAACTCGGTGACCGAGACGTCACGGAAGAAGTTGAGGCCCTCTCCGAACAGCGTCGCCACGATGCCGATGGTGATGAACACCGAAACGACCGCGGCCGCGGCGAGGGCGAACAGGACGACCTGTTCACCCTTGCCACGGCGCCGTGACCGCAGGGGGGGTGCGGACGCGGTCATGTGTTACGCGCCCAGCTTCTTGAGGTCCGCGTCGATCGAGTCCTGCGGAGCCGGCACGTACTGGTTGTCCTCGGCGAGCTTCACGGCGTTCTCGATGTAGTACTTGACGAACGCCTTCACCTCGGGCTTCGCAAGGCTCTTCTCGCTGACGTAGATGAAGAGCGGCCGCGACAGCGGGTAGCTGCCGTCCGTGATGGACTCGGGGCTCGGCGCCACGCAGCCGGAGTCACCCTCCAGCTCGAGGGCCTGGAGCTTGTCCATGTTCTCCTCGTAGTACGTGAAGCCGAAGTAGCCCATGGTCCCCTTGGAACCGGTCACCGCGGTGACGATGACGTTGTCGTCCTCCGAGGCAGCGTAGTCGGTGCGGGGCGCGGCGGTCTCACCCGATGCGTCCTCACCCAGGACCTCCTCGTTGAAGAAGTCGTAGGTGCCCGACTGGTTGCCGGGGCCCGCGAGCTTGAGCGGGAGGTCGGCCCAACCGCTGCCGATCTGGCTCCAGTTGTTGACCTTGGAGCTCTTCTCCCAGACCTTCTTCAGCTCGTCGAGCTTGATGCACTTCTTGCCGAGCTCGGTGTCCTTGGCCGCGACGACGGTGATGCCGTCCGACGCGACGCGGAACTCGGTGTACTTGACGCCGGCCTTCTCGCAGGCGGCCTTCTCCTCGTCCTTGATCCCGCGCGAGGCGTCGGAGATGTCGGTGGTGCCGGCGCAGAACTTCTCGAAGCCGCCGCCGGTGCCCGACGTCCCGACCTTGATGTCGACGTTCGGGTTGTCACCGTTGAACGCGTCGGCCGCGCCGATCGAGAGCGGAGCGACCGTCGACGAACCGTCGATGGCGATGGAACCGGAGAGGTTGCTGTCGCCGCCCCCGGTCGTCGAGTCGCCGCCGCCGCAGCCGGCCGCGAAGCCCGCCGCGGTCAGGGCTGCAACTCCAACGGCAAGAAGCCGTACGTTCTTCATGCGTGTCCCCATTTCGTTTACTCGGTAGTGCCGCAACGATGGTGCCGCACCCGCTCCCGGGGATGTGTGACCAAGTGGTTACAACACGGTGACAGGACGACGGCCGCCATGCATCACGTGTGACGTGGTGCCGTGACGACTCAGCCGAACTTGCCGGTGACGTACGCCTCGGTGCGCGGGTCGTGGGGCGTCGAGAAGAGCTTCGCGGTGGGCCCCACCTCCACCAGCCGTCCCGGATCGCCCTCCTCGGCGATCGTGACGAAGGCCGTCAGGTCGCTCACACGGGCGGCCTGCTGCATGTTGTGCGTCACGATCACGATCGTCAGCCGCATGCGGAGCTCCTCGATCAGCTCCTCGATGCGGGCCGTCGACTGGGGATCGAGCGCCGAGCAGGGCTCGTCCATCAGGAGGACGTCGGGCTCGACCGCGAGCGCCCGGGCGATGCACAGACGCTGCTGCTGACCACCGGACAACCCGCCGGCCGGTTTGCCGAGCCGGTCCTTCACCTCGCGCCACAGCCCGGCGCCGACGAGCGCCGTCTCGACCACCTCGTCCGCACGGCCGCCGCCGATCCGCATCCGGTTGAACCTGGGTCCGGCGAGGACGTTCTCGCGGATCGACTTGGTCGGGAACGGGTTGGGGCGCTGGAACACCATCCCGATCGCGCGCCGGATGGCGACCGGGTCGGCACCGCTCGAGTAGAGCTCGCGCCCGCGCAGGCGCACACTGCCGGCCACGCGTGCGCCGGGCACCAGCTCGTGCATCCGGTTGAGGGCCCGCAGCAGGGTGGACTTGCCGCAGCCGGATGGTCCGATGAGCGCCGTGATCGACCGCTCCGGGAAGGCGAGGTTGACGTCGTCCAGCACGTGGTGGTCGCCGAACCACATGCCCAGGTGTTCGACCGTGAGGACCGGCTCACCGGGCACCGCGGCGCGCAGCACGCGGGTCGGTGACGGCGCCGTCGAGGTCGCCGGCACCGGCGGCATCTGTGCAGTGGGGGTCTCCACCGCCGGCATGGGGGTGGTGCTCGACGGGTCGGCGGTGATGTCGCTCATCGGGACTCCGGGCGGACGCGGCGCGCGATGCCACGTGCCACGAGGTTGAGGATCAGGACGAAGGTCACGAGCACCAGCGCGGCCGCCCACGCATGCCCCTGCGCGACGGGGACCGTCGAGTTGATGGTCCCGGTGAAGATGTAGGCGGGCAGCGAGGCGATCGGCGCGAACAGGTTGCTCGAGAAGAACTGGGCGCCCAGGGCCGTGACGAGCAGCGGTGCGGTCTCGCCGGCCACACGGGCGATGGCGATCATGACACCGGTCAGGATCCCCGGAAGCGCGGCCGGGAGCGACACGCTCCACGTGGTGCGCCATCGTGGCGCGCCCAGGGCGAGGGCGGCCTCCACCTGTGAATGCGGCACCAGCCGCAGCATCTCGTCGGCGGAGCGGACGACGATCGGATACATGATGAACGCAAGCGACAGACCACCGGCGAACGCCGAGAACTTCCCCATGGGCAGGACCACCGCCACGGCGATCACGAGGCCGGCGACGATGGACGGGACGCCCAGGAGCATGTCGACGTAGGTGCCGAGGGCGCTGGAGAGGCGGCGCATCCACGGCCCCTTGGCCGTGGCGTCGCGGATGAAGAGCGCGGTCAGCACGCCCAGCGGGACCGCGACCACGACGGCGACGCCGACCATGATCCCGGTGCCCACGAGGGCGTGCTTGATGCCGTTGCCCTCGAAGTCCGGCTCGCCGTCGGCGGTGAAGAAGTCCCACGACAGGCCGTGCGCCCCACGCACGACGCAGTAACCGATCACGAGGGCCAGCGGGACGAGCGCGATGAGGACGGCGACGGCGATGAAGAACTCGCCGAGACCCGACCGGATGCGCCGGTTGAGGGAGCGGTGCGGCAGGGCGCGGACCGGCGCGGCGGGAGCGAACGGCGATCCGGGCAGCTGCGGCCGGCGGCGGTGCAGCGGCGTAGCGACCGCGTGGGAGACGACGTGGCCGACCGCGACGATGGGCGCGGTCAGCCGGCCGCGAAGCCGCCCGCCGCCGCCCGAGCGCGACACGAGCATGCGGGCGGTCATGTTCACGAAGAAGGCGATGATGAAGAGCACGAGGCCCATGGCGACAAGGGCCGACGTGTGCAGTGAGTTGACCGCCGAGTTGTACTCGCTCGCGATCGTGCCCGCGAGCGTCTGGCCGGAGCCCAGCAGCGACTGGAAGACGTTCGGCTGCCCACCGATGATCATCATCACAGCGATGGTCTCGCCGACCGCGCGGCCGAGCCCCAGGGCAGCGGCTCCGACGATGCCCGATCGCGCCATCGGAAGGATCGCCGAGCGGATCATCTCCCACCGGGTGGCGCCCAGGGCGAGCGCGGCCTCCCGCTGGTCGTCGGGCACGCTGGCGATGACCTCGCGGATGACGGCGGTCATGATCGGCAGGATCATCACGGCCAGCACCAGCGCGGCGAGGATGATCGACCCGCCGAGGACGGGCCCCTCGAGGGCGCCGATGCCGTGGCTGTTGCGTGCGATCCACTCGAGCACCGGCTTGACCGCCGGCACGAGGACCAGGAAGCCCCACAGCCCGAAGACGACCGAGGGGATCGCCGCGAGCAGGTCGATGAGGGTCGCGATGGGTCCGCGCATCCATCGCGGCAGGAGCACCGCGGTTCCGATGGCGCACCCGATGGAGAGGGGAACGGCGAGGAGCATGGCGATGGCGGAGGTGACCACGGTCCCGTAGATGGCGGCGAACGCGCCGAACTGGTCGGCGGCGGGGACCCAGTCGCGGCCGGAGAGGAACCCGCCGACGCCGATCTGATCCCAGGTGTCGCCGGTGAGACCGGCCATCTTGACCACCAGGTAGGCGATCGCGACGACCCCGACGAGCGCCGCGAGCGCCGTCAGTCCGGAGTACGCGCCATCCGCCAACCGGCCCGCGGTGGGCCGGCGAAATGCGGCGGACGGCGCCGCGATTGCGGCGCCGTCCGGTTCGCGCGAGGAGGCGGGTGGTCCACCCGCCTCCTGCGGTGTCATCCGAGTGGAGATCGGATTCCTACTTCAGCTGGGCGAGCTGAGCCCTCGACTTGGCGAGGATGGCCGGCGGAAGCGGCGCGAAGCCCAGGCCGGACAGCTTGGCCTGCTGGGCGGGCGAGTAGAAGTAGTTCAGCATGCTCTTCACACCCGCGGCGCTGCCGGACTTGCCGGCCGCCCCGTAGTTGTTGTAGGCGAGGACCCAGGTCGTCGTGACGATCGGGTACGCGGCCTTGGCGGGGCTGAGCGTCAGGTCCATGACGAGGTTGTTGGGGACCTTGCTGGCCGGGATGTTGCCGGCGCGGATGATGGCCGGGACCGACGGCGGCATGTAGACCAGGCGGCGGACGGTGACCATGCGGCGCTTGCCCTTGATGACGCGCGGGACCTTGATGACCTCGCTCTTGCCGATCGCGGCGAGCTTGGGACCGAGGCCGGCCGCACGGGCGTCACCCATGTCGACGTAGCCGATCGAGCCGGAGTTCTGGTTGACGCACGAGGCGACGCCCGGGTTGCCCGGGGACTTCACCAGCTGCCCACCCCAGTTCGGGACCTGGGCGATCTGCACCTTGGCCTTGAAGTCGGCGCTCGCCTTGGCGAGGAACGACGAGAAGACGTAGCTGGTGCCCGAGCCGTCCTGACGGACGCAAAGGATGATCGGCTGGTTGGGGAAACGGAAGCCCTTGGTGCGCGGGTTCGTCCGGTTGTCGTTGACGATGCGCGGGTCGTTCCAGCGGGTGATGGAGCCCGAGAAGATCTCACCGAGGGTCTTCGCGCGGATCTGCAGCGCGCCCTTCTGACCCTGGATGTTGGTGGGCACGGTGACCGCACCGAGGAGCGTCGGGAAGTAGAGGATGCCCGAGCCGCCGCGCTTGGCGGCCAGGTCGGACAGCTGCTGGGACGTCAGCGGCGCGTCCGAGCCGCCGAAGTCCACGGTGCCGTTGATGACGTCGTTGATGCCGCCTGTGGAGCCCTTGCCCGTGTAGCTGCAGACCCCGCCGCTGTCCTGGCACCAGAGCTGGTACGCGATGCGGGGGAAGGTCGCACCCGAGCCCTGGACCTCGGCGGCCGCGGTGGCGGCGCCTGCAAGGAGGGCGGTTGCGCTGGCGGCCACGGCGAACCGGATGACGCGCTTGTTCACTTGGTTCACACCTCTCTGTCGAATCGATCGTGTGCGCTCGTTCTCGCGATGTCTCCGTGACCGAACGCTTGGCCGAGAAGGTAGAACCCGAACGGCCGCCCGGGGTCGACAGGTGGTGACCGACCGGTGCCGTCCGCAGGAGGATTGTCACACTGACGATCCCATGACCACCATTCGTACACACGACGGTGGCGATCTGGTGTCCGGTGCGTTTTCAAACACGTCGCCGGGGAACCTCCAGGCGGTTTCGGCCGCTTCGGCACACGCTGCCTCCGGCATGCGATCGAAGCGCGTCATCGTGACGCGCGGGCGTCAGTCGCGGCGCGGACCGACGGCGATCCAGGCGAGGGCGACCACGAGTGCCCCCAGGAGTCCGACGGCGACCTCGCCGCGTTCGGTGGGCACCGCCGCCGAACGCCGCTCCAAACGCCGCTCCCGCCAGTGTGCCCAGCGGTCGACGATCCAGGCCACACAGACGGTGAGGAGCGCGATCGCGGCGAAGAGCACGACGCGCGTCAGGCCGGCGGCGCGCCCGCCCGAAGATTGGGTGGTGGGGGTCGTCGTGGTGTGCATGCCCGTGATACGGCGCGACGACGCGTGCGGTCACATGTCGTCCGCCGCCGGTGGGGCATTACACTCAGATGATCACCGCGCACCGACGACCTCCGACCAGCTGGAAGCCATGACGACGACCCCCCATTCGCACCCACAGCCCCTCGACATGCAGGCGTCGCGTCCGGAGACGCCGATCAGCCTCACCCGGGCGGGCGTGACCCGCTCGGCGAAGGCCATCCGCCTGAGCCACGGCGGTTCGGAGAAGCTCTTCCAGGCCGAGGTGCGATGCGGCGTCGACCTCGACCCAGGCCAGAAGGGCGTGCACATGTCGCGGTTCGAGGAGGACGTCAACGAGGCGATCGACGAGGTGGTGATCGGTGAGGCGCTCCTCATCGAGGAGCTCGCCGAGGCCGTGGCCCGGCGCGTGGTGGAGACCCAGCACGCGGTGCGCAGCGAGGTGGTCATCGCGGCCAGCTACCCGGTCGAGCGCCGCACGCCGGTCACCGACATCCCGACCCAGGAGATGTACGGGCTCTTCGGGCTCGCGGCCGCCGGCGAGGAGGGCTCGCGGCGCATGGTGGGCGTCTCGGCACAGGGCATGAACGCCTGCCCGTGCGCGCAGGGGCTCATCCAGGCCCGGGCCGAACGCGCCCTGCGCGAGGACGGGTTCGACGACGCGCAGATCGCCCGGGTGACGGCGGCCGTCCCGATCGCGACGCACAACCAGCGGGCCCGCGGGACGCTCTACGTGGGTGTGCCCCACCCCCGGCTCGTGAACGCCGACGACCTCATCGCCATCGTCGAGGAGAGCATGTCGTCCGAGATCTACGAACTCATGAAGCGCCCCGACGAGGAGTACGTGGTGGCGCGCGCCCATGCGCGGCCGCGGTTCGTGGAGGACAGCGTGCGCGAGATGATCCGGGGCGTGCTCGAGCGGTTCGGCGACCTGCCCGACGACGCGTTCGTCGACGCCCACCAGGAGAACTTCGAGACCATCCACGCCCACGACGTCGAGGCGGCGCGCGCGGGGACGCTCGGGGAGATCCGCGCGGAGATGGCCGGCGGGCACGGGACCCGGGTGTCGCGGGAGGCGTGGCTGCGGGGCGACGGCTGATGCGCGAGCTCGCGATCACCGCCGTCGGCCGCGATCGGCCCGGCATCGTCGCCGGCCTCACCGAGGCGCTCTACGAGATCGGTGCCAACCTGCAGGACTGCCGTGCGGCGTTGCTTCGCGGGTCGTTCGCCATCGTCGTCGCCGTCACTGTGCCCGATGCGGTCACCCCCGACGTGGCGCAGGAGGCGCTGGGGCCGACGGCGCGCGAGCTGGGCCTCACCCTGTGGGTGGGGACGACGACGGCGACCCCGGATGCCGTAGGCGGTGCGCGCTGCGTGGTGTCGGTGTACGGCGCCGACCATCCGGGCATCGTGAGCGCCGTCAGCCGCGAGCTCGCCGACCGGGCGGTCAACATCACGGACCTCTCGAGCCGCAGCGTGGGCGACCCGCCGGTCTACGTGCTGGGCATCGAGTGCGAGCTGCCGCCCGGACTGGACGTCGCGGACCTGGAACGCACCCTGGGGCCCGTGGCCGCCGCCCAGCGGGTGGAGCTCTCGGTCTCCGCCGCCGACGACGAGGTCATGTAGCCCCGTTGATCCGCGACGTCCTGCGATATCCCGACCGGCGGCTCAAGGTGCCCGCGGTCCCCATCGGCGCGCCCGGCCCGGCCGCACGGCGCCTGGCGGACGACCTGCGCGACACGGCCGGCCAGTTCGGACACACCGTGGGGCTCGCCGCCCCGCAGATCGGTGCGCCGTGGCGGATGGTCTTCGTGGACTGCACCGGCCACAGGAAGGTGCCGGAGCCCCACGGGCCGATGATCATGATCGATCCGGTGGTGACGGCGTCGTCCGGCGGCGAGGTCGGGCGCGAGGGGTGCCTCAGCCTGCCGGACATCACGGCCAACGTGCGGCGTGCCACCGAGGTGAGCGTGGCCTACACCGACCTGGACGGGTCGAGGTGCAGCATCGATGCGACGGGGTTCGAGGCGCGCGTGATCCTGCACGAGATCGACCACCTGGACGGGGTGCTCATCCTGGATCGGGTCTCGTCCCTCACGTTGGACGTCTTCCCCCGCAAGCGACGGTGAGCCGACCATCGAGGCCCAGGTCCGGGTCGACCACCTCACCGACCGCCGATGCATGCAGACGCACACACTGGCGGTCACGGGCGAACGTCGGTCAGCGCCCGCAGACGGGCCAGGGCGACGCACCCTGCTGCGAATACAGCAGTCCGGCCACGCGGTCCTGCTCGGCCTCGGAGGCGGCGGCCGGGTCGGATCCCTGGCCACCCATGCTGGCCCAGGTGCCCGGGTCGAACTGGTACTTGCCGCGGTAGAGGCCGCTGGGCGACACCGCCGTCGGGTTGCCACCGGACTCGCACTGCGCGATGGACTGCAGCGCATCGGGGTTGGGCGACGAGCTGGGGGCCGGAGTCGACGGCGTGGACGGGGCCGACGGCGCGGGAGCCGGCGCCGCCTCGCCGCCGGACGGCGCGGGGGCTGGCGTCGGGTTGGGCACCACCGTGGTGCGGACCGTGCCGTCACGCTGCACGCGTCGCACCACACGGCTCTGGGCGGAGCGCAGGGCGGCGAGGCGCGCGGCGTTGGCACGACGCGCCTGCTCGGCGGCAATCATGACCGACAGCTGACGCTGCGCGGACATGAGGGCGCCGCGACGCTGACTGCGGATGCTCGAGATCTCACCGACCTGACGGCGCGTCTCGGCGGACTGGGCCTTGGCCTCCTTGTGGTCCTCCACGAGCTGGACCCGCGTCTTCCTGATGCGGTCCTTCGCCTGCTGGACCTCGTCGACGATCTCGGCGTCGTGCTTGCGCATGCGCTGCATGTACTGGGCGCCGGACACCGCATCGGTGAACGAATTCGACCGCAGCAGCACCTCGATCTGCGTGGGCGTCGGCTGACGGTAGATCATCGAGATCCTGAGGCTCAGCACGTTCTGCGCCGACCGCTCGCGACGCCGCGTCTTGGCGAGCTCGTCGGTGTTGTGCGCGATCCGGGCGCGGGCGTCCTTCAGCTTCTGGCGTGCCGTCGAGTGCGCGGCGACCGCCTGGTTGTAGCGGGCGTCGTATCCGGCGATCTCGATCTCGAGGGTGCGGATCGCCTCCATCTGACCGGCGATGGACCCCTGTCCGGCGGCGGGGACGGTGGCGACACCGAGGCCGAGCATGAGGGCGCCGAGGATGATGGCACCACGACGGTGCGAGCGTTTCGGAAGTGAGGCCGGCATGAAGGGCGGGCTCCTCCTGTCCGTGTTCGGCGCTGTTCAGATCGCGCCCGGGCGAGAGCGGTGACGATAGCAAACGTCGGAATCGTCACACGTTTATCGGCAGATGCAGGGGATGTCTCAAATTGGTGACAGGTCGCACGAACGGGTTGCTACGGTCCCGGAATGGCGAACGACCGTCCATCACGCACGGCCCAGCATCCGTACCTCGAGTGGTGGGGCCTGACCGACGCCCCCTTCCAGATCGAGCCCGACGCCCGATTCGCCTTCGAGCGGCACGGGCACCGCGAGGGACTCGCACGCATGCTGTTCGGCCTCACCCAGCTCGGTGGCATCGTGACGATCACGGGTGAGATCGGGTGTGGCAAGACCACCCTCGCCCGATCGCTCCTGCGGACCCTGTCCGGCGAGGGCTTCACGATCGCGTCGGTCGCAAACCCGCCGCGCACCGCCTCGGGGGTCCTGGCGGCCCTGCTGGCTGCCCTCGGCGACGAGCGGCGCGGCGGCGGCGCGGCCCGTCTCGCCATCGCGCTGCGCGACCGGCTGACGGGCGCGCAGGAGTCCGACAGCCGACCGGTGCTCGTCATCGACGAGGCCCAGCGGCTGGATGCCAAGGCGCTCGAGGAGCTGCGCCTCCTCACCAACCCCGGCGACGGTCCGGCCGTGCCCGTCGTACTTCTGGGGCAGCCGGAGCTGGCGGCCACCCTGCGCCGGTTGCCGCAGTTCGACCAGCGCGTCGTCGTGAAGTACCACCTCGGGGGAATGGACCTGGACGAGACCGTCGCATACATCCACCACCGCACACGCATCGCCGGCGCCACCCGCCGCCTGTTCAGCGATCGCGCGGCGGCGGCGGCCCACGCCGAGACCGAGGGCATCCCGCGCCTCGTCAACCTGCTGTGCGCCAACGCGCTCTTCGTGGGGTACGCGCGCGGCGAGACCCAGATCGGCGAGGACCTGATCCGTGACCTGGCGGAGGACCGCCGCGACGACGAGGAGCGGGCATGAGCCGCGTGAGCTACCAGGCGATGCTCGACGGTCCGGACGACGATCCGGGCGCCCGTTTCACGCCGCTCGACGAGGCGGCGCTGCCGACGCGCCGACGCGACGCACTCATGACGCTCAAGGGCAGGATCTCCCCGCGGCAGCGCCGCTGGCTGGACGAGACGGCCACCGCCCAGGGCGTCCCGGCGGACATGGTGCTGATGGTGGCGCTCGACCTGATGATCGCCCTCGATCTCGACTGGCAGGCGATCTCCAAGCCGGGGGCGCTGCGGACGGCGGTGGCCGAGGCGGTCGGGGTGCGTCGCGACCACGGGACGGCGGGCTGAGGTGGCGAAGGCCTGGGACGTCCACGGCCTCGAGCCGGACGCACGATTCGCCGATGCCGCGGGCCGCATCATCCTGACCAGATGGCGCGAGATGATGAGCTACCGCGACGGGACGCTCCTAGGTGAGGACATCGAGGAGCTGCACGCGATGCGCGTGTCGTCGCGACGACTGCGGGCGGCCATGGACGCGTTCGCCGCCGCCTTCCCCGAGAAGTCGTTTCGCCGGAACCTCCGGGAGGTCAAGCGCATCACCGACACCCTGGGCGACGCCCGCGACCTGGACGTGGCGGTGGAGGGGCTCACGGCGGTGCTGGAGGAGATGGCGCCCGATGAGCGGCCCGGCATCGAGGCGCTCATCGAGGAGTACCGGGAGCGGCGGGCGGACGAGCGCCACGACATCGAGGCCCTTTTCCGTCATATCGACAAATCGAAGTTCGCCCAGCGGTTCGAGCGCTGGGTCGCCGATCACACCGGCGTGAAGGTCAAGAAGCTCGACCCCCGTCCCCCCGGGGAGGCGTGATGGCCAAGCCCCGCCCCGTCAGCGGCATCCGGCCCGACCGGCGCATGCGCCCCAACGCCCGCCTGATCCTCGCCACGAGGATCGAGGAGGTGTGGTCGTACTCCGACGACGTCACATCCCCGGGCCGCGTGCGCGAACTGCACGACATGCGCATCGCCTTCAAGCGGCTGCGGTACCTGTTGGAGATCTTCGGCCTGGCGTTCCCCACCGACCTGGACCCCTTCCTGGAGGAGGTCAAGGACATGCAGGACATCCTGGGCGACATCCACGACCGCGACGTCCAGGTGCCGATGCTGCAGGAGCATCTGGATGAGCTGTCGGCGCGCGACGACGAGGCGGCGCGCGAGCTCGTGCGCACGACCGAACCCACCGCCCCGGGCGGCGCGCGCCGGCGCGGCCAGGCGCTGCGCGCGTTCACCGACCGGCTGAGCGCCGAGTCGACCGCCGACCAGCGTCCCGGCATCCTCGCCCTGTTGGACCGCCGCACCCGGGAGCGCGACGCCCTGTACGAGCGCTTCCTGACCGAGTGGCGCCGTCTGGCCGACGAACGCTTCCGCGAGCGTCTGGAGGAGGCGCTGGGCATCGAGTGACGCCGGCCGGTGGCGCTCGATCGATCCGAACCGGCACGTGCGGTTGACACGATGGACGGCAGGAAGGGTGTCGCCACGTCCGGGCCCCGCGACGCCACGCTGGGCTTCAGTGTTCAGCGACTGGCGGCGCTGGACGACCGGCCATGTGGCCCACCGCGTACGCGGTGACGGAGCTGACGGCGGGCGTGAAGCGGGACATCGCGGCCCTCGTCCGCACGGCGGTGTCCTGACGCCCGTCAGTCCTCGACGACCGTGGCCTCCACGATCTCGGCCATGAGCTCGCGCATGTCGCTGTTGGCCTCGTACACCACGATCTGACGCTTGGCGCCGTTGCCGTGGTCCACGAGGTCGACGACCGCGGCCAGCTCACCCTCGCACCCCAGCTCCTGCGCGTGTTCGCGCACCTCGTCCAGCGTGCGGCGCACGAGGTCCTTCGTGGTGATGCGCGTCGCCGTGGGCAGGTCCACCAGCTCGCCGCCCAGACCGTGCCGCGCCGCCAGCCACCGGTTCTCGTCCAGCATCTCGTAGGCGATGCGGGGCGGGCGGTAGCCGTCGTGGAAGTCGGCGGCGATCCGGTGCACGAGGCTCTGCACGAGCGCGGCGATCCCCGCCGTGTGCTCGATGCGCGTCTGCACGTCCATCACGCGGATCTCGACGGTGCCCAGCTTGGGATGGGGCCGCACGTCGTACCAGAGGTAGGTGTAGTCGTCGATCACCCGGCTTGCGATCTGGAAGGCGATGCGGTCCTGGTACTCCTGCCAGTCCTCGTAGTAGGGCGGGATGCCGACACGGGGAAACGCACGGAAGATCGGCATGCGGGTGGACTGCAGGCCGGTGCCGTCTCCGCGCCAGTACGGCGAGTTGGCCGACAGCGCCAGGAGGATCGGGCAGTACTGGCGCATGCCGTTGGCGACCGCGATCGCCGTCTCGGGCCCGTCCACCCCGACGTGCACGTGCATCCCGAAGATGAGCTCCTGCCGGGCGACGAAACGCAGGGCACTGATGAGGTCGCGGTAGCGCGGCCGCTTGACGATGCGCTGTTCCTCCCAGCGCGCGAAGGGATGCGTGCCGGCCGCACCGATGCGAAATCCCCGCCCGCGGGCACGTTCACCCACGATCCGTCGCAGGTCGCCCAGCTGCGTGGCGGCCTCGCCGATCGTGGCGCAGGGCTCCGTGGCGATCTCGAGCACCGACTCCATGAGCTCCGGCTTGACCTCGCCGCGATCCGGGTCGCCCAGCAGGTCCTCGATGGCGTTCACCAGGTCGAGCGTCTGCCCGTCGAGGATCATGAGCTCCTCCTCGATGCCGACGGTGAACCCGGGCCATTTGAAGTTGTGCTCCACGCCGTCGCTCCCCGGACCGGTTACTCCTGCGCGCGCACCCCGTGGACCGGGTTGCCCGCGGCCTCCCACTGGTAGTAGGAGCATGCGGGACCGTACGCCGCCTCGTACTGCTCCACCCTGGGGTTTCGTCCCACGTCACGGGCCACCGCGCAGTGGCGAAGCAGGTTGGGATCGTCCCCCTCCGGCCAGACGATCACGAGGTGCGCGGCCGTGAGGTGGGACGCGACGAAGGTGCACCCCTCGGCCGGGCAGGGCCACGGATCGGTCCGGACGCAGAACCAGCCGGAGTAGTCCGCCCCCGAGTCGTCGGTCCAGAGCTCCTCGTCCGGCGGCGACTCGATGCGGATGACGCCCGGCTCGATGACCCCGATCTGGGGCCGGCCGGGAAGCTGTGGGGTCTCATCGCTCATCGGCCGCGATCCTATCCGTCGGTCCCGCATCGAGGGCCGTGAGAGCCGCCACACATCGCGCACACCGGGGACTTGGAACGATCTTTCCGATTCGCTCGCGGTTTCCGTACGCGCGCCTCGGCGTTCCCTCAACGGATTCACAGGATCGGGGTGGAGACTTCCGTCATGGCTTCGAAGGAGACCCACGGAATGACCCCCAGACACCGCAATCGCGCACTCCGGCTCACCCGCCGCTGGACGACCGGTACCATGGTCGTCGCCGCGCTCGCCACCGCGGGCATCGGCACCCACCTGGCCACCGATCGTACGGACACGACGACGAGATCGGGCGACACCGCGCCCGCCACCGCCGGCCTCGATCAGGCCGCCATCGCGTTCGACGTCTCGGACGACGACGCATACGAGTCCGACGACGATGACCACAACGGCGGATGGTCCAGCACACCTGGCTTCCAGAACGTCGCGCCGGTGAGCGGGACGACGCAGCCGGCCACCTCGTCCACGCGGGCGTCGTGAGCGCACCGCGCACCATGTCGTTCACCTGGTCGGCCATCGGGACGACCAACACCGTGATCGTGACGCGACCCGACGCCATCGTCCCCGCCGCGCAGATCGCCCGACGCATGCTGGACGAGCTGGATGCTGCGGCGTCACGCTTTCGTCCCGACTCCGAGCTCTCACGCATCAACACCGCCGCCCGCGAGGGCGACGTGCGGACCACGATCTCGCCCACGCTCGCCCGTGCCGTCACCGCCGCGCTGCGGGCCGCGGCCCTCACCGACGGACTGGTCGACCCCACCGTCGGCGGCGCCATGCTCGACGCCGGCTACGACACCGACATCGCCACGGTGCGGTCCCGACCCGACGACCACGCCGCGCACACCGCAGCCGGTCGCGCCACGGTCGACTGGCGGTCGATCGACCACCGGCCGCGCACACGCGGGCTCTCGGTGCCGCGCGGTGCCGTCATCGACCTGGGCGCCATCGCCAAGGCCGATGCCGCCGACGCGATCGCCGCAGCGCTCGCCCGCCGTCTGCCGGGCGGCTTCCTCGTCAACCTGGGCGGCGACATCGCCACCTCGGGACGTCCACCCGCCGGCGGTTGGTCGATCGCCGTGGACGACGACCACGGCAGGACCCTCCAGACGGTCGACGGCGACCGCCACGCCTTCGCCACATCCTCCACCCGACGTCGCCGCTGGACCCGCGGCGGACGCGAACTGCACCACATCATCGACCCGCGCACCGGCGAGCCCGGTGAGGCGGTCTGGGCACAGGTCACCTGCGCCGCCGCCACGGCCCTCGAGGCCAACGCGGCATCGACGGCGGCGGTGGTCCTGGGCCACGACGCACCGGAATGGCTGGCCGACCGCGGCATCCCCGGTCGACTCGACCCGGTGGACGGCCCGGTGGTCGCGACGCCCGGGTGGCCCCTTCCGATCGGAGCAGCGGCATGAACGAGATCCTCTGGTACACCTCGCGCGCCACCGGCGTCGTGAGCATCGTCCTTCTGACCGCGGTGGTCGTCCTGGGCGTCATCACCGCCGGCGGACGGCGCCCGCAGGGCGATGCGTCCACGGTGGTGATGGGACTGCACCGCGTCCTCTCCCTCGGGATGGGGGTGTTCCTGCTGGCGCACATCGCCACGGCCATCGGCGAGACCTACGTCGACATCGGCTGGGTCTCGGCCGTCCTGCCGTTCACCTCCGGGTACGAGCGGGCCACCATCGGGCTCGGCACCCTCGCCGTCGACATCATGCTCGCGGTCGGCGTCACGTCGGCGCTGCGCCACCGTCTGCGTGAGTCGACCTGGCGGGCGGTCCACACGCTCTCGTACCTGCTGTGGCCGATCGCGATCGTGCACGGGCTCGTGCTCGGCACCGCCGACCAGCCGATCCTGCGCGGCGTCACCGTCGCCTGCGCGGCCATCGGCCTCGGCGCCATCACCTGGCGGTTCATCTCCGCCGACTCCGACGAGACCCGCAGGCGCGAGATCGCCATGAAGGAGTGGTCATGAACCTCGTCAACCTCCTGCGGGAGGCCGGTCTCACCGGACGCGGCGGCGCGGCGTTCAGCACCGCAATCAAGGTCGAGGCGGCCCATGACAGGGGCGCGCGACTGATCGTGAACGCCTGTGACGGTGAGCTGGGCGCCGCCAAGGACGCGCACGTGGTGGCCCGTCACCTGGACGAACTCGTCGGCGGTGCACGCCTGGTGAGCCACCGGCCGGTCACCTACGCGGCCCACCGTGGGTCGCGAACCGCACACCTCCTCGCCCGGGCGGGGCTGGACGTCCTCGAGGTGCCGCACCGGTACGTGTCGTCCGAGGAGAGCTCGCTCGTCTCGGCCGCCAACGGGGGGCTCGCACGACCGCTCGCCAAGCGGGTGCCGATCGCGTTCGGGGCGACGCTCGCGGACGGCACCGACGTCGAGCCGACGGTCGTGCTCAACGCCGAGACGGTCATGCGCGTCTGGCAGATCGCCGATCGTGGCGCACGCTGGTTCCGGTCGTACGGCACCGCCGACGAACCCGGCCCCCGTCTGGTCGCGGTGGGCGGGGCGGTCGCCGAGCCCTCGGTCGTGGAGACCGAGGCCGGTGTTCCGCTGCGGGAGATCCTCGACGTCGCGGGACCCCGGCAGATCGGATGGGTCAACGTGTCGGGCCTCTCGGGCGGGTGGCTCACCGCCGACGAGGCCGCCGAGGTGATCTGGTCCAATGCGGCCCTCCGGGAGTTCGGTCTCTCGACGGGTGCCGGCATCCTGCACGTCCTGCCGGCGGATGTCTGCCCGCTCGACACCGTGCGCGCGTGGCTCGCATACGGCGCCGGGGAGTCCGCCGGCCAGTGCGGCCCCTGCATGTTCGGCGTTCCCGCGGTGGTCGCAGACCTGACCGCGATCATCGACGGCCGGGCCGGATCCGCCACGCCGGCGCTCAGTCGCCGCATCGAGCTTCTTCGCGGCCGCGGCGCATGCCGCTTCCCCGACGGCATCGCCGGCTTCGCCGAGTCGGTGCTGCGCACCTTCTGGCGTGATCTCACCCGACACGCCGACGGCACGTGCGAGCACCGACGCCCCGACGACCGCGACCATGTCCACCTTCCGAGGAGCCACCATGTCGCGTCATACTGATGAGAAGCCCCGTGGGATCGGCATCGACCGCACCCGCTGCACCGGCAAGGGCATCTGCGCCAGCCTGCTGCCCGAGACCATCGTCCTGGACGAGTGGGGCTACCCGATCATCGCGCCGCAGGCCGTCGACGGCGAGATGGGCGACGTGGCGATCCGCATGTGTCCGGCGCGCGCGCTCTTCTGGCAGGAGCTCCGGACGCCGGCGAGACGGTGACGCACCGCCCGCGCAGGCGTCGCGGACCGATTCGTGACATGTTCGTTACACGGACGTGAGCCGTCCGTGACCCGCGCGCACGAGGGTGTCGACAGACACATCGACCCCCGAGAACGGACAGCCATGAACACCAGGATCGTCACAGCAGCCCTCGCCCTCGCCGCCGCCGGCGCCACCGGCACGGCCGTCGCCGCACCGTCCGCGTCGGACGCGGCGCGCGGCCCGGTCACGCACATCCAGGACTGCGCGGGCGAACCGCAGCACCGCCCCCGTGAGATCACGCTGGCGTGCGCCGACGGCAACCTCAGCCTCACCCGTCTGCGCTGGCGAAACTGGGGCTCCTCCCAGGCGATCGCGACCGGCGTCGGGATCGTCAACATGTGCGAGCCCACGTGCGTGGCGGGCAAATGGCGCGGCTTCCGCGTCACCGTGGTGGCCCACCGCATCCGCAACCTGGAGGCCACAGCCCGCTACCAGCGTCTGCTGGTGATCGCCCCGGCCAGGCGACCGCAGGGGATCGCGCGGCGCGAGCAGTACCGGCTGACCGCCCACGGTCCGGTGCAGATCGACACGAGGCCCGCCGCTCCGGGCACCGCGTTCACGGCGTTCGGCATCACGTCCACCTGGCGGGCGGTCGTCTCCGGATCGGTCCTCGAGGTCGAGCGGCCGGGCGAGCCGCTGCGGCGGCTACGGGTGACGCGTCAGGCGTTCAGCAGAGGCGTGGACTTCACCGGGATGCACGGCACCACCGAGGTGGCCCTCACCATCACCGGCAACCGCTGCCTGGACGCCAACGGCACCGACACGGGCCAGACGGCAAAGCTCGCCATTGGGGCGCGGACCCTCACCGGGTGCACCGTGGCGGGTGCCATCCCGCGCGCCGACACCTGATCCCGGCGTTCCCGACGGGTGCGGGACATCGTCACCGCACCCGTCGGGCGGGGACAATCCGGCAGTGCTTCGCGGTGACGTCCCGCGTCTGCTGCGGGACGGTGGACGCGGGAGGACCCGGTACATGCTGCGAACCCGATCGGTGGCCCCGCCGCCCGTGCTGCGCATTCGGCGTTCGCGGGCGCTCGACCCGTCCGGGGACGGCGCGCGCGGAGATGCCGTTTGCGCGCGCTCGCAAGCTTGGTGCCAGGCACCAGGCTTGCGCGCACGGCCCTCCTGCCCGCACCGACCACCCGTCACAAGGGGATGACCCGGCAGTCGTTGGTCGTGAAGTCCCGCATCTGTTGCGCGACGGCCGCAAGCCTGGTGTCAGGCACCAGGCTTGCGCGCAGCCCCCTGCCGCACCCAACACCCGTCAGGCGGGGACGATCCGGCAGTCGTTGGCCGTGAAGTCCCGCATCTGTTGCGCGACGGTCCGCCCGGAGTTGCGGACCGGCGGACCGGTTGAGTCGTTCCACCCCATGATGCGCTGGAAGGCCGGGTATGCGTCATCGGACGCTGCCAGTCCGGGACAGATGACGTTCGCGGTCGGCCGGACGTTCGTGTCGAACCACTGATCGTCCTCCCTGCGGGGCGGCGCGTGTTCCTGGAAGCGCTTCTGCCACCGGTAGTACTCCAGCGGAGTGAGATCCCGACGCGGTGTCCACGCGGCATCGCACTGTCCCGGCGAGTCGGCCATGTACAGGCAGTCCACCGACCACCGGGCCTCGGGGAACGCACGGGCATAGTCGGCCTCCACCCGATCGGCGGCGCGCGACGGCGTCGTCCACCACCAGATGACGGGGACGGCGACCACCAGGGCACCGACCAGGAGGGCGACCGCCAGCAGGATCGCTCCCCATTTCGCGATCGCGCCCCACCTTGCGATCGCGCCGGCGATCACCTGGCGTCCGGGGCGCCAACCCCGGTTGAGGAACACGGCGACCACCAGCGCCATCAGCGTGACCGTCACGAGGATCGCGATTCGGGACGGCGTCATCCACCGGATCCTACGGCGACGCGCGTGCGCCGACCTCGTCAGAATGTCGGCTCCGCCGACCCGCGACCGAGGATCTCCGTGAGCACCGAACGCACGAGCGCACCCGATGGCTTCACCAAGGGCGCCGACACCTACGACGAGGCCGTGCGCCACAACGTCGCGGGCTCCGACCGCCTCATCATGTCGCTGCCCGACGGGGAGTACCGCACCGTCCTGGACGTGGGCTGCGGCACCGGTTGGACCTCGGCGTCGATGGTGCGCCGGTTCGGGGTGGAGCGCATCGTGGGGGTCGATGCATCGGAGGGCATGCTCCAGAAGTTCGCCGACAAGATCGGCGCCGAGTTCCCGGACGTGCGGGTGGAGCTGCGCCACGAGGACGTGATGGCGATGGGCGTCGCCGACGGCACGTTCGACGTGGTGATCAGCGCGATGGCGCTCCACTGGTTTCCGGACAAGACCGCCGCGATCGCCCGCATGGCGCGGGCACTGCGTCCGGGTGGCGTCGTGGGGATCCTCACGGCCGGGCGCGGTGGCGAGGCCGAGTGGCAGCAGGTGCTGGAGCGCGCCGGGGCACCGGCGGAGTGGACCGGGTGGTTCGCGACCAACCAGCGCGACGTCGACGAGATGACGGCCGACATGCGCGCAGCGGGCCTTGAGCCGGTGGACGTGTGGATGGAGCGGCGGCGACGCCACACCGACCCGGATGCGTTCATGGCGCGCACCCGCGCCGTCGCCGCCCACCTGCTGGAAAACCCGCCGGGCGGCTTCAGCGAGCTGGACGGGCGGATCCACGCCGAGCTCCGCCGGTCGGCGGGGCCCAACGGGTTCGCGTACGACTACTGCAAGCTCTACGCGGTGGCGCGGCGGCCGCAGGAGTGAGTCCGCACCACCCCTCGCCGGGCACGTGTCATCTGCAGACGGGCGTCCGTTGACGAGGGAGGCCGCCGATGATTGGCGCCGCACCGGACAGGAGATGCAGCTTCCCCCTGGCACCGTGCTCGTCAGACGCGCATTCGGCGCGCCGGGTGACCGGGAGCACGATCACTGCGAGTTCTGCTGGGCCACGTTCATGGACTCGACGCATTCCGAGGCACACCGACGGCCCGCCACCGATCACCCGGAGACGCTGACCGAGGGATGGACGACGACGGACGACCATCCGCACGGCGCCGGGTACCACTGGGTTTGCCCTCGGTGCGTGGAAGACTTCGCCGAAGAGTACGGGTGGAGCGTGCGCTGACTCCGCCGTCACGCGCGTGACCGACGCAGCACCCGCACATCGCCACGACGCAGGGTGAGCCCCTCGCCGTCCATGTGGGCCGCCAGCGCAAGGGCGTGACGACGGCCGACGTCCCACAGGTCGCGCAGCTCGCCGATCCCACGGGGCCCCGCACCCAGGTGGTCGACCGCCATCGCCACGGCCTCGTCCACCGCATCGCGCGCGAACCACAGGTCGCCGGCGCGCACCACCTCCCCGCGCTCCCGCAGGGCGGTCAGCGCGGCCGTGAGGACGGCATCCGGCAATGCCGTCATCTCGACGAGATCGCCCGGACCCGGGGGACGACGACCGTGCGCGCGCAGCACGTCCAGCACGCGGACCTCCTGCGGAGACGCGTCGTCCGGCGTGGCGCCGCCGAGCGTCAGGCGCCCACCCCGCTCGACCAGCTCGCCGCCGGCGACGAGACCGGCCACCAGGGCCTCCATGGCATCCGGCGTGAGCGGCCCCGCCGCGACGACCGTCGCCCGGGGCGCGCCCGGTAAGCCCGACAATCCGCGGATGCGATCGCGTGCCACCGCCACCCGCGCGGCCGGATGGAGTCGTCCGGCCACCATCTCGGCGTCCAGCCGACCGAGATCCGCGGCGTCGACATCATCGATGGCCAGCCCGTCGGGGCCGGACTCGGCCAGACGCAGCCCGAGAACCTCCGTGGGGTCACCCTGATCCAGCACCGCCAGACGTTCGGCGGCGCCCGATCCGCGGCCGTGGCGCGCCGGGTGGGCGTCGACGACCCTGCAGCCACCCACGGTGCGGCGTTCGGCGGAACGCAGCACGAGGCGGTCGCCCGCGGCCGCCACGACCGGGGTGTCGAACCGCAGCTGCGCGTACCCGGTGGTCCCGGGGGCGAGTTCGATCGCGTCCAGAAGCACGCAGGTGGCCGATGCCTCGGTGGTCCCCAGGAACGCCTGCAGCCGTCGGCGTGTGCGAAGGGGACCCCCGGCGTCGGGCAGCCAGGTGAGTTCGACGTCCAGCAGCGTGGTCTCCTCCCACCCGTCGCCCTCGCGCACCACGACCGCACCCCGCGGCACCTGATCACGCGCCACCGCGGCGAGGGCGAGCGCCACCCGACCGCCGCCGGCGCGGTCGACCGGACGGTCGTGGGCCTCGATCGACCGGATGCGCGCCGAGCGCGCGCCCGGGTGGATGCGCACGCGATCACCGGTCGCGAGCGGTGCACCCCAGAGTGTGCCGGTCACGACGGTGCCGGCGCCGGCCACGCTGAACGCGCGGTCGACGTAGAGACGCGAGCGCCCGGCACCGACGCGGCGGCCGATGCGTCCCACCAGATCGGCCAGCGCGTCCCGCAGGGCGTCGACACCCGCCCCGGTGACCGCGCTGACCGGCACCACGGGGGTCCCGGTGGGGACGATGGCGCGCACCGCCTCCGCCGCGGGCGACGGGTCGGCGACGTCGGACTTCGTGACCGCCACGACCCCGTCGCGCACACCCAGCAGGTCGAGCACCGCCATGTGTTCGAGGGTCTGCGGCATCACGCCGTCGTCGGCGGCCACGCACAGCAGGAAGCCGTCCACCCCGCTCGCCCCGGCCACCATGTGGCGCACGAAGCGCTCATGTCCCGGGACGTCAACCAGGCTCACCCGTCGTCCACCGAGGTCGAGCGGGGCGAAGCCCAGGGCGATGGAGATGCCGCGGGCCTTCTCCTCGGCCAGACGGTCGGTGTCATGGCCGGTGAGGGCCGCGACCAGGGCGGTCTTGCCGTGGTCCACGTGGCCGGCGGTCGCCAGGGTGACGGCGACGACATCGTGGGTCACGCCAGCAGACCCACCACGGTGTCGACGTCGTCGTCGCTCATCGTGAGCACATCCAGCAGCACACGATCGTCGACGATCCGCGCGACCACCGGCGGGTCGAGCGCCCGCAGGTCGGCGGCACGCGCATCGGCGCCGCGGCCGCGGTCGTCGATCGCCACCGCCACGCTCGCCATCTCCTCGGTGGGCAGGGACCCGCCGCCCACGCGCCCGACGGTGTCGATCACGTCACCACCGATCGCGGCGGCCAGCCGTTCGGCGCGCGCCCGCAGCACGGCGGGGTCGGCCGTGAGCATCGCCACGGTGGGGATGCGACGGCGGGTCGAGCGGTCCATGTGGAGGCCGAGGGTCGCGTCGAGCGCCGCCAGGGTGAGCTTGTCGGGCCGCAGCGCCCGCATGAGCGGGTGCGCCGCACACCGCTCGATCGGCTGGGCGCGGCCGGCCAGGATGCCGGCCTGCGGTCCGCCCAGCAGTTTGTCCCCGCTGAACGCCACCACGTCGGCACCGGCGGCGATGCTCGCGGCCGCATCGGGCTCGCCGCGAAACGCCGGGTCGGCGTCGAGCGCCCCGGACCCCAGGTCATCGATCACCACGAGGCCGCGTTCATGGGCCAGCCGCACCAGGTCGGTGAGGGGCGTCTCCTCGGTGAACCCCACCACGCGGAAGTTGGACGGATGCACCCGCAGGATCGCCGCCGTGTCCGGGCCGATCGCACGCTCGTAGTCCGCCAGGCGCGTGCGGTTGGTGGTGCCCACCTCCACCAGGCGACATCCGGACGCCGCCAGGATCTCCGGCACGCGGAAGCCACCGCCGATCTCGACCATCTGGCCGCGCGAGACGATCACCTCGCGGCCTGACGCCAGCGCGACCAGCGCCAGGAGCACCGCGCCGGCGTTGGTGTTGGCGACCACCGCCGACTCGGCTCCGGTGAGGGCGCTGATCGCCGCGCGCACATGGGTCTGGCGCGACCCGCGGCCACCGGTCGCCGGGTCCCACTCCAGGGTGGTCGATCCGGCCGCGGCCACGGCGGCTGCGACGGCCTCGGCCGCCAGCGGAGCCCGCCCCAGGTTCGTGTGCAACACGACACCGGTCGCGTTGATCACCGGACGAAGCGACGGACGGAGCGCGGCGCGCACATCGTCGACGAGGCCGTCGTCCGATCGCGTCTCGCGACGACGCGCCGCGATCGCCGCACGCACCGCCTCGACCACGCGGCCACGCGGGTGGCGGTCCAGGAGCTCGACGACCTCGGGGCGGGCGAGGACCGCGTCGACCGACGGAAGCGAACGGCGCGGATCGCCGCCCGTCACCCGTCCACCGCCGGCAGCACCAGATCGAGGGCGTCGCCGTCGGCCAACCACGCGGCCGGCAGCGTGCGGACGCCGTTCAGCACGTACGCGAGCCCGGCGGGCGGATGGTCGCCCGCACCGTCGCCCAGGTACGACCAGGTCGCACCGGCGGGCGTGGCGTGCGGCACCGTGATGGTCGTCTCGAGACGCGGCTCGCCACCGGCGGCGTCGACCACGCGGACGGTGACGTGGACGTCGGCGGGCATGGGCCGATACTAGTTTCCCCGACTGGGCCCGGCACCGGCATCCGGATTCGTGCAAACGTCGAACAGCGGCACCCCGGCGGTCGTGCCCCGGGTCAGAGGTCCCGGCAACCGGGAGCCGCGACCGACCGGTGAATGTCGTCGGTGTGGACGACCGGAAACCGACCGCGGCACGCATCGCGCACGCCTCGGTACCATCCACGGGTCGCGACTGGCGTTTTCGAGGTGGAGGACACCACCGGGGAGCGACGCGTCACCCTCATCCCACCGGACACCGCGCGCCTGGGTACCGGACTCACGACGACGATTGCCCAGGAGGCACCGTGCACGAGCCCGCCATCCCCAACCTCACCGCCGCCGATCCCGAGATCGCCAAGCTGATCGAGCACGAGGCGAAGCGGCAGTTCGAGAAGATCCGGATGATCGCGTCCGAGAACTACGTCTCGCCCGCCGTGCTGGAGGCCACCGGATCGGTCCTCACCAACAAGTACTCGGAGGGCTACGCCGGCAAGCGCTACTACGAGGGCCAGCAGTTCATCGACCCCATCGAGACGCTCGCCATCGACCGGGCCAAGGCGGTCTTCGGCGTGGAGCACGCCAACGTGCAGCCCTACTCCGGCTCGCCCGCCAACCTCGCCGTCTACCTCGCGCTCCTCCAGCCCGGCGACACGATGATGGGTCTCGCCCTCCCGATGGGCGGCCACCTGACCCACGGCTGGTCGGTGTCGGCCACCGGCAAGTGGTTCCGCTCGGTGCAGTACGGCGTGCGGAAGGAGGACGGCCGCGTCGACATGGACGAGGTGCGTGACCTCGCCCGCGCCGAGAAGCCCAAGATGATCTTCTGCGGCGGCACGGCCGTCCCGCGCACGATCGACTTCCCGGCCTTCGCCGAGATCGCGCGCGAGATCGGCGCGGTGCTCGTGGCCGACATCGCCCACATCGCCGGCCTCATCGCCGGTGGCGCGCACCCCTCGCCGGTCGGACACGCCGACATCATCACCACCACCACGCACAAGACGCTGCGCGGCCCGCGCGGCGCGATGCTCATGTCGACCGCCGAGCACGCCCAGGCGCTCGACCGCGCGGTCTTCCCGGGCCTTCAGGGTGGTCCGCACAACCACACCACCGCCGCCATCGCCGTGGCGCTGAAGGAGGCGGCGGCCCCCGAGTTCTCCACCTACGCGCACGGCATCGTCGCCAACGCGCAGGCGCTCGCGGGCTCGCTGGGCGAGATGGGATACAACCTGGTGACCGGCGGCACCGACAACCACCTCATCCTCATCGACCTCACCGGCAAGTGCGACGGCGGCAAGCCGGCAGCGCAGGCCCTCGACCGCGCCGGCATCGAGCTCAACTACAACTCGGTGCCGTTCGACACGCGCAAGCCCTTCGACCCGTCCGGTCTGCGTCTGGGCACCGCCGGCGTCACCACCCGCGGCCTCACGCCCAAGGAGATGCCCCAGGTGGCCGCCTGGATCGACGAGGCCATCACCAAGCAGGACGACGACGCGACGCTCGACCGCATCGCCGGCGAGGTCGCCGAGCTGATGGCATCGCACCCGATGCCGGGCTGGGCGCCGACGCCCGCCTGAGACACGCATTCGGGAGGCGGACACGCGTCATCGGTCCGCCTCCCCGGGGAGGCCCAGGTGTCGGGTCCCGACGTGGCGACGACACCGCCGTCGCGGGCAACACCGCCCCATACCTCACCCTCGAGTCGAGCGTTATTCTCCGCCCAGCATGTCCTGCCACATGCGCCACCAGTAGCGGGCCGCCACCTGCGACGAGCCGGCCCACATCCCCCACAGGTCGGCGTTGGACAGGTGCAGGCCGAAGTCGCGTGACGATGCCGACGCCATGAACCGGGCCGGGGCCTCGGCCCCCGCCACCGCCATCAGCCGGCGCATCATCACCGTGTCGACATCGACGTCGGGGGCGACGTCCCTCACCACACCGGCCAGGGTCAGCACGTTCTTGCGAAAGAGCGCCATGTTCTCGGGAAAGACGAGCGCGCCCGCCACACCCAGCCGGTCGAGCAGCGCCATCAACCAGGTGAACCCCGGGAACACGCCGCGCCGCACCTCCGCGAGGGCCTCGGCCACCGCATCGCGCACCGCGGCCTCCGCGGTGATCCGACCCAGCGACCCGAGGGCGCGCACGGTCATGGCCTCGTCGCCCATGAGCGCCCCCACCACGGCCTGCACCACCGCCACGGCCTGCGCCTTCTCCAGGCGGGTGACGAGTGCCCAGTCGACGATGCCCAGCCTGTCGTCGGGCGTCATGAGCAGGTTGCCGGCGTGGGGATCGGCGTGCAGCGGCACGGACGCCGGATCCGCCTGCCAGAAGGGACGGGCGATGAGCGCGTCGACGATCGTGTCGGCCGCACGCCGCGCGACGTCCGGCGCCAGGCCCGCATCGGTCACCTTCGTCCCGTCCAGGCGGGTCATGGCCGTCATCGCAGGCGTGCTGAACGGCAGCAGCTCCGGGATCACGAGCGCCGGGTCGCCCCCGTAGAAGGCCGCGGCCTCCTCCAGGTGCCGCTGCTCCTGCTCCAGCCGGACCTCGTTGGCGAGAAGCCGCCGCAGGCTGTCGAATGTCGCACGGTACTCGAGCGCCGGGAGCCCGAGCGCGGCGCACCGCTCCTCGAGGAAGTCGCCCAGGTCGCTCCAGATCTCGAGGTCCTCGGCCAGGCGCTCCTCGACCCCGGGACGGAGCACCTTGAACACCCCGTGCACCGGATCGGCACCGCGACGCCTGCGCCACTCGAACGGCACGACGACCGCCACGCTGGCCTCGGCGAGCGCCCGCGGGCCGACGGTGAGGCCCGGGACGTCCGGCCACGCCGCATCGATGATCGATGCGATCGGTTGAAGCGGCGTGGTGGGCGCCATCGACTCCAGCGTCTGGAGCCCCAGACGGAACAAGGGGTCGAGGCGCATGTCGCGGGCGAGGAGCTGACCGAGCTTGTGGAGCACCGGGCTCGTGCGGCACAGAAGACCCAGTCGCTCGTGCGGCGGGGTCGTGATCGGCAGCGCCATCTGCTCGGTGACGGCCGCGGCGATCCGCTGTGGGCTGAGCTCACCGAGGAAGAACCCCAGCGCGTCGACGACGAGCGGCCGGTACTCGGCGTAGGCGTCCGGAACCAGGGCCTCGATCCCCACGGCCCGAAGCATCGCCTCGGGGCCGAGATGCGGATATGGCGAGGGAGGGCTCATGCGCGTCCCGCCCCACGGTACCCCTCCGGCAGCGCCGGCGCACGAAACCCCGCTCCGCCGGCATTCCGCTCTTTGCCCATTGATCCGATTGGGTTTGTGTGTATGATGCCCTTCGCTCAGCCAAAACCCGTAAAACACAGTGGAGTTCACATGGAATCACGCTCATCCCACACAACCCGCCCCCGCACGGCCATCGCCGTCCTGGTCGCCGGCGCCATGGCGGCGAGCGTGATGGCCGGTTGCGGCGGCGCGGCCGACAGCAAGGACGGCGCGTCATCCGACGGCGGCGGCGGCGACCGCGGCAGCGTCTCGCTGGTCGCGTATTCGACGCCGCAGGTCGTCTACGACGAGATCATCCCGAAGTTCAACGCGAGCGAGGCCGGCAAGGGCATCACCGTCCGGACGTCGTTCGGCGCCTCCGGCGAGCAGAGCCGGGCCGTGGCGGATGGGCTCAAGGCCGACGTCGTGTCCTTCTCGGTCGAGCCCGACGTCACGCGACTGGTGGACAAGGGCCTGGTGCCGGCCGATTGGAAGGCGGGCCCCAACAAGGGTCTCGTCACCACCTCGGTGGTGAGCTTCATCGTCCGCCCCGGCAACCCCAAGAACATCCGGACGTGGGACGACCTTCTGAAGCCCGGCGTCGAGGTCATCACCCCCAACCCGTTCACCTCGGGCGCCGCCAAGTGGAACCTGCTGGGCGGATACGCGCACGGCGGTCTGCCGTACGTGGAGAAGCTCCTGACCGAGCACGTCAAGATCCAGCCGCGCTCCGGCCGTGAGGCGCTCCAGACCTTCACCAGCGGTCGCGGCGACGTGCTGCTCTCGTACGAGTACGAGGCCATCACGGCCCAGAAGAAGGGCGAGAAGGTCGACCTCGTCATCCCGCCGAAGTCCCTGCGGATCGACATCGACCTGGCGACCACGACGTCCGCCTCCGCCGATGCGAAGGCCTTCCACGACTACATCCTCGGCCCGGAGGCGCAGCGCCTGTTCGCCTCGTGGGGATACCGCCCCGTCAACGCCGAGGCGCTGAAGGAGGCCGAGGCCACCCTCGGCAAGCTGGGTGACCTCTCCACCATCGACGACCTCGGCGGGTGGAAGAAGGTCGACGCGGAGCTCTTCGACCCGAAGGACGGCCCGATCGCACGCATCGAGTCAGGACTGGGGGTGTCGACGTCCCGGTGAGCACCCACGCACCAACACTGCCGCGTCGGGCCGGCACCCGACAGCGCGGGCGGACGCTCGCGCTGTCGGGGCTCGGCGTGGTGACGCTCTGGCTCTCGATCCTCGTCCTCATCCCGCTGGCGGCCGTGGCCGTCACGGCGACCGAGGGTGGGCTCGGCGCCTTCTGGGACAACGCGTTCAGCCCACAGGGGAAGGCCGCCCTGTGGTTCACGCTGTGGGTCTCGTTGGCCGTCACCGCGTTCAACGTCGTCCTCGGCACCCTCACCGCATGGGTCCTGGAGCGTGACCGCTTCCCCGGTCGCCGCATCCTGGACGCCGTCATCGACCTGCCCTTCGCACTCCCCACCGTCGTGGCGGGCATCACGATCCTGGCGCTCTACGGCCAGTCGGTGGCCTACACCAAGTGGGCGGTCGCGCTCGCGCTCGCCTTCGTGACGCTGCCGTTCGTCATCCGTGCGGTGCAGCCGGTCATCCGCGAGCTCGACACCGAGATGGAGGAGGCGGCCGCGTCGCTGGGCGCACGATCGTCCACGATCTTCCGGCGGGTCGTGCTGCCGAACCTGGTGCCGGCGATCATCTCGGGCGCGGCACTCTCGTTCGCGCGCGCGGTCGGCGAGTTCGGATCGATCGTGCTGATCAGCGGCAACATCCCGTTCGACACCCAGGTCACGGCGGTCTACGCCTTCAAGCAGATCGAGTCCGACAACACACCCGGTGCCGCGGCCGTATCGATCGTGATCCTCCTCATCGCGCTGGTCGTCCTCCTGACGCTGCGGCTGTTCGAGCGCCGCGGGAGCGCGGCCCGAAGGGCGGAGGCATGAGCCGGCATCTGAGCAGGCTGATCGTCATCGGCTACCTGGCCGCCGTCCTCCTGGCGCCGGTCGTCCTGGTGGCCTGGCGGACGTTCGAACCCGGCGTCGGCGCGGTGTGGGACTCCGTCACGACCCCGGCCGCGCTCCACGCCTTCTGGCTGACGATCATCGTGGCCGCCATCGTGGTGCCGCTCAACGTCGTCTTCGGCATCGTGACCGCCCTCCTTCTGGCGCGCGGGCGGTTTCGTGGCAAGGCCCTGCTGGACACGCTCATCGACCTACCGTTCGCGGTCTCACCCGTGGTGGTCGGGCTGGCGCTCGTGCTGGTCTACGGGCAGGACGGCTGGTTCGGCGGCGCACTGGCGGAGCTGGGCGTCCAGGTCATCTTCTCCCTCCCCGGCATCGTGCTGGCAACGGTCTTCGTGAGCCTGCCGTTCGTCGTGCGGGAGGTCGCGCCCGTGCTCACCGAGATCGGTGACGACCAGGAGCAGGCGGCCGGCACGCTGGGCGCCTCCCGCTGGCAGACGTTCCGGCGCATCACGCTGCCGTCCATCCGCTGGGCGCTGGCGTCCGGCATCGTGCTCACCACCGCACGGGCGATCGGCGAGTTCGGCGCGGTCAGCGTCGTCTCGGGGAAGATCTCCGGCGAGACGGAGACGCTCACCCTGCTCGTCGAGAAGCGCTACGGCAACCTGGACGTGGCCGGTGCCTACGCGGCATCGGGCCTCCTGGCGCTCATCGCACTCATCACCCTGCTCGCCATGAGCATCACCAAACGACGCAAGGAGGCCGAATGATCACGGTCGACTCGGTGACCAAGCGCTACGGCGACTTCACCGCACTGGACGACGTCTCGATCGAGGTGGAGCGCGGCTCGCTCACCGCGCTCCTGGGACCGTCGGGATCCGGCAAGTCCACGCTGCTGCGGGCGATCGCCGGCCTGGAGTCCCCGGACACCGGCACCGTGCACCTGGACGGCGAGGACGTGACGGGCCTCGCCCCGCAGCACCGCGGGGTCGGCTTCGTCTTCCAGCACTACGCGGCGTTCAAGCACATGACGGTCCGGCAGAACGTGGCGTTCGGACTGACGATCAGAAAGCGTCCCAAGGACGAGATCGCCACGCGTGTGGATGAGCTCCTGGAGGTCGTGGGCCTCGCCGGGTTCCACAAACGGTATCCCCACCAGCTCTCCGGCGGACAGCGCCAGCGCATGGCGCTCGCCCGGGCACTGGCGGTGGAGCCGAAGGTGCTCCTCCTGGACGAGCCCTTCGGGGCGCTCGACCGCAACGTCCGCGCCGACCTGCGCGCATGGCTGCGTCACCTGCACGAGGAGGTGCACGTGACGACCGTGATCGTCACGCACGACCAGGAGGAGGCGATGGAGCTGGCCGACAGCATCGTCCTGTTGAACGCCGGCCGCATCGAGCAGGTGGGCTCGCCCACCGAGGTGTACGACCGGCCCGCCAACGACTTCGCCATGCGCTTCCTGGGGCCGGTCTCCCAGGTGGGCGAGGGACTGGTGCGCCCCCACGACGTGCGGATCGTGCTCGACCCCCAGGATGGGTCGCAGGAGGCCCAGATCCGGCGCGTCCTGCACCTGGGGTTCGAGGTGCGGGTGGAGTTGGAGCTTGCAGGCGGCGCGCCCATCTCGGTGCAGCTGCCGCGGCAGGAGGCCGAGCGGCTGGAGCTCCTGGCCGGCCAGATCGTCCACGTCACCTCACCGGAGCCGTCGGTGTTCGCCGCCGGCGGGATCTGACCCGACGGGGCGTTCGTCGTCTCCACCCGGAGGCGACGGGCGCCCCTCCCCCGCCGGCCCGCTCGTTTGCGTCACGATCCGCCCGGCCCCATGTCACAGTCCGCGGCCAACGGACGATCATCAGCATGGAGCACACACCACACCCCGGCCGGATCGCCGACGATCCGGATGTCCTCGAGGCCTTCTTCCGGGCCCACGTGGACAGGGTGCCGGATACGCCGCGCGACGATGCACCAACGCCGCCGACGTCGCCGACGTCGTGTCGGCCACGTTCCTGGCCGCCATCGCCGCCGGCCACCGCTACCGATCCGACCGTGGGTCGCCCGAGGCCTGGATCCTGGGGATCGCCCACCACGAGCTTCAGACGCTGCGCCGGCGTGAACGCCGGCAGTCGAAGATCGCCGAACGCCTGCGCGGTCGCGATCTACTCACCCCGGACGCCACGCAGGAGATCGACGCCCGCATCGACGCCGAGCGTCTTGCGCCGCACCTCGAGCGCGCACTCGCCGCGCTGTCCGAGGCGGAGCGCGACGCGTTCCTCCTGGTCCGGATCGAGGGGCTCTCGAGCGACGAGGCGGCACGTGTGCTCGGCGTCAGCGCCGTCGCGACGCGCGTGCGCGTGTCGCGCGCACGACGACGGCTCCGGGCCGCGATCGACGCGACGCCACCCGAATCCACCGACACGATGGAGGCAGCACGATGACACCCCACGACGATCTCACCGCCTTCGAACAGCGCCTGCTGCGGGCGCTCGGGGACGAGCGCGCACGGATGGCGCCACGACCCGGACGGACCCGACGCCGCGTCCGGATGGGACTGTGGGGCGGGGCCACCGCCGCAGCCCTGGGGTTGAGCGTCGCAGCCGCCGTCTGGCCGGACGGCGGTGGTGGCGGTGCGCCGGTGCCGGGCCTCGGACCGCAGCCGGCGACCGCCGCGCAGGTCTCCGCACGCACCATCGCCTCGGTCGAGCGCGTTGCGAAGGACGACCACGTGATCCTGCACACGGTGCAGGTGACGGGCGACCTGGGCGGCGACACGGGCGATGCCGTCTACCCCCGGACCGACGAGTCGTGGGAGGACACCGCCGACCCGCGCAACGCGCGCAGTGCGATCGCCGGCAACGACGGACGCACCGTCGCGCTCGAAACGGCCACACGGGTCGTGGGCGGATGCCTCGACAGGATCGACCACGAGATCCCGACGCGCTCGGTGACGCTCACGACGGGCGCTTGCGATCCCACGCACACGCCCGTCTCGACACCCGACATCGTCAGGCGCAACCTCGAAGGCGGCGACCTGGTGTTGGTCGGCACGACGACCGAGCGCGGTCGTGAGGCCTACCACCTGCGGGCACGTCCGGGCATCGCGGAGGGCTGGGAGTACTGGGTGGACACCCGGACCAACCTGCCGCTGCGCTTCAGCGAGTACGGCGGGCGGGTGACGATGCGCTACGAGTGGCTTCCCCGGACGAAGGCGAACCTCGCGCTCCTGTGGCCGGCGATCCCAGCGGGCACCGACGTGACGCGCAGACGGGCCGAGGCGACCGGCCCCAGCCGCCCGACGCCGCCCGTCGACGCGGTCGCCCCGGCCGGATCCCCAGCGCCCCCGGCCCCACCGCCGGGCGGGTGATCGTCCCGCGGCGCATCCGCCGACCGCGCGGGGCGCATGCAGCCTCGAGCCTCCTGGAGATCCGTCAACCCGTCTCCGGGAGGCTCACGCCCCACACCGGCACGGGCGTCCCGCCGCTAGCGCGTGTGCCAGGAGTCGGGTTCCTCGGAGAGCGTCACCACCCGCGCCGGGAGCTTCCCCGTCGCCAGATGGGCCAGGGTCACCTGCTCCACCACGGCCCGCAGGTTGGTGCGCACGGCGATCCACACCAGCTGCAGCGGACCGGCGAGGCCGTCGTAGGCGGCCGTCTCGGGCGGCTCGCCCCGCACCGTCGCGAGCGGGCCGTCCACCGCACGGATGACGTCGGCCACGGTGATGTCCTCCGCGGGCTTCGCGAGGCGGTATCCGCCCTCCTGCCCGCGCCGGCTCAGCACCAACCCCGCGTGGCGCATGTCGGCCAGGATGTTCTCGAGGAAGTTGACCGGGATCCCCTGGGCACCGGCGATCGCATCGCCCTTGGTGTGGGTGTCCGGTCCGGCGGCGGCGAGTTCGATGGCCGCGCGCACCGCGTAGTCGGCTTTGGCTGAGATCCGCACGGGGTGGATCGTGCCAGACGCCGCGGTCAGCCCTCGCCACCCTCCACCTGGAGCGCCGCCACCAGGCTCTCCCGAGCCGCGCGGATGTGCCGGCGCATCAGCATCTCGGCAAGGTCGCCGTCGCGCGCCTCGACCGCGTCCAGAAGCTGGTGGTGCTCCTTGAGCGCGCGCTGGGGTCGGCGGCTGAGGTGGCTGGAGCGGTAGCGGTACAGGCGCACGCGGTGCGACAACCGCTCCAGGAGCCCCATCAGCTCCCGGTTGCGGCTGGCCTGTGCGAGGCGGAAGTGGAAGTCGGGGGCGCCCTCCGCCTGGAAGTACCCGGTGTCGGCGCGGACGTCCTCGCGACGCTCGTGCTGCAGCAGCAGCCGTCGCGCGGACGCGATCTCGTCATCGGTCGCGTGTTCGGCCGCCAGGCGGCAGGCCATGCCCTCCAGCGCCTCGCGTACGGCGTACAGGTCGAGCAGGTCGTCGCGGCCGACCTCCGCCACACGGGCGCCGACGCGGGGACGACGCTCGACCAGCCGCATCCCCTCCAGCCGGTGCAGCGCCTCGCGCACCGACCCGCGACGCGTGCCGTAGCGCAGCGCCAGCTCGGGCTCCGAGAGCTTCTGGCCCGGGGCGAGCTCGCCGGTGATCACGGCCTCGCGCAGCCGCCGGGTGATGCGGTCGCCGAGCGTTGGATCCTGGTCCGCCCGGACCGTGGTGTTGTCGACAGTCCGTGTCATGACGCGGCAGTCTGGCCGGATGTCACGGGTGAATCAAGGCGCATTGTCGACAGTTGGAAGCCCGAGCATGTAGATTCCGGGTCGCCATGGCCGCTGAGGAAATCACTCGCACCACCGAGTCCGGCATCCCGATCGACCGTGTGTACGACGGCGACGCGATCACGGACCTGAACCTGGCTGAACGCCTCGGAGAACCGGGTTCGTACCCGTTCACCCGCGGCGTCCATTCGGACATGTACCGCAGACGTCCCTGGACGATGCGCCAGTACGCCGGATTCGCCACCGCGGAGGAGACCAACGAGCGCTTCCGGTACCTGCTCGCCAACGGCGCGCCGGGCCTGTCGATGGCGTTCGACCTGCCGACGCAGCTGGGCATGGACTCCGACGATCCCCGTGCGCTGGGCGAGGTGGGCCGGGTGGGCGTGGCCATCGACTCCATCGACGACATGGCCCGCGTGTTCGAGGGTATCGACATGTCGAAGGTCTCGACCAGCATGACCATCAACGCGCCCGCCGCCGTGCTGCTTCTGCTCTACGTGCTGGTGGCCGAGGAGAACGGCGCCGACACCCGTGAGCTGCGCGGCACGATCCAGAACGACATCCTCAAGGAGTACGTGGCGCGCGGCAACTACATCTACCCGCCGCGCGAGTCGATGCGCCTGACGGTCGACACCTTCGCCTTCTGCAAGGCCGAGGTGCCGAACTGGAACACCATCTCCATCAGCGGGTACCACATCCGCGAGGCGGGCTCGACGGCGGTGCAGGAGATCGCCTTCACCCTCGCCAACGGCATCGCCTACGTGCAGGCGGCCATCGACGCCGGGCTGGCCGTCGACGAGTTCGGGCCGCGACTGTCGTTCTTCTTCAACGCGCACAACAACCTGTTCGAGGAGATCGCCAAGTTCCGCGCGGCGCGACGCCTGTGGGCCCAGATCATGAAGGAGCGCTTCGGCGCCACAAACCCGCGGGCCATGATGCTGCGCTTCCACGCCCAGACCGGCGGGTCGACCCTCACCGCCCAGCAGCCCGACAACAACATCGTGCGGGTGGCGATCCAGGTGCTGGCCGCGTCGCTGGGCGGCGCCCAATCGGTGCACGCCAACGGCTTCGACGAGGCGCTGGCGCTCCCCACCGCGCACGCCGCCAAGCTTGCCCTGCGCACGCAGCAGACCATCGCGGAGGAGAGCGGCATCACCGACACCGTCGACCCGGTCGGCGGGTCGTGGTACGTCGAGTCCCTCACCGCCGAACTGGAGGAGCGCGCGCGAGAGCTGATCGCCGACGTCGACGCGCGCGGCGGCGCCGTCGAGTGCATCCAGAAGATGCAGGAGGACATCCACGACGCCGCCTACCGCCACGAGAACGCGGTCGCGGCCGGTGAGCGCAAGATCGTGGGCATCAACGTCTACCGCGAGGACGACACCGTCAGCCCCGAGATCCTCAAGATCGACCCCGAGATCGAGCGCCGCCAGACCGAGCGCATCGCCAAGCTGCGCGCCGACCGCGACAACGACGCCGTCACGCGTCACCTGGACGAGATCCGCACGGCCGCCCGGGGCAGCGACAACCTTCTGTACCCCATGCGCGACGCGCTGCGCGCACGCGCCACCGTGGGTGAGGTCTGCAACGTGCTGCGCGAGGAGTGGGGCGAGTACGACAAGATCCGGGGCACGCACTGAGGTCCCAACATGCGGTGTCCACCGTCCGGATCGTCGATCCGGCGGCCGTGGAGGCACGCCGTCCCAGCCGGGAGCGGTGCCGCCGGCCGGTGAGGTCCGCGAGTGATCGTCTGGAGGAGCGCAAGTGAGTGAGGACAAGCGAGACCGCCTGCGAAGGCTTCAGGACGAGGCCGCCAACGCCGGCGACGAGGCGGCGGTCGAGCGTCAGCGGGCGCGCGGCAAGCAGACCGCCCGTGAGCGCGTCGAACAGCTGCTCGATCCGGATTCGTTCGTCGAGATCGACCGGTACACGCGCCACCGCGCCTACGGATCCGGCCTCGAGAACAACCGGCCGTGGGGCGACGGCGTCATCACCGGTCACGGCACCATCGACGGCCGCCCGGTGTGCGTGTTCAGCCAGGACTTCACCGTCTTCGGCGGCAGCCTGGGCGAGGTGTTCGCCGAGAAGATCTGCAAGGTCATGGACCTTGCCGTGCGGATGGGCTGCCCGGTGATCGGCATCAACGACTCGGGTGGCGCCCGCATCCAGGAGGGCGTGGTGAGCCTGGGCGGCTACGCCGACATCTTCCACCGCAACGTGCAGTCGAGCGGCGTCGTCCCCCAGATCAGCGTGGTGATGGGCCCGTGCGCCGGTGGCGCGGTCTACAGCCCCGCCATCACCGACTTCGTCTTCATGGTCAAGGAGACGAGCCACATGTTCATCACCGGACCCGACGTCATCAAGACGGTGACCGGTGAGGACGTGACGTTCGAGGAGCTGGGCGGCGCGGTGGCCCACGCCAGCAAGTCCGGGGTGGCCCACTTCGCCGCCGACAGCGAGGCCCACTGCCTGGAGATGGTGCGCGAGCTCGTCTCGTTCATCCCGCAGAACAACCTGGACTCGCCGCCCTACGAGGAGCCGGACGACCTCCCCGACCGCCAGGAGCAGTCGCTCGCGACCATCGTCCCCGAGCAGGCAACCAAGCCGTACGACATGCGAAGCGTGGTGCGCGCGGTGGTAGACGACGAGTACTTCTTCGAGGTGGCGCCGCTCTATGCGCAGAACCTCATTGTCGGCTTCGCGCGCCTCAACGGTCACTCGGTCGGCATCGTCGGCAACCAGCCGCAGGCGCTCGCCGGCGTGCTCGACATCGACGCCTCCATCAAGGGCGCCCGCTTCGTGCGCTTCTGCGACGCGTTCAACATCCCGCTGCTCGTGTTCGAGGACGTGCCCGGCTTCCTGCCCGGCACCTCGCAGGAGCACGGCGGCATCATCCTCCACGGCGCGAAGCTCCTCTACGCGTTCTCGGAGGCCACGGTGCCCAAGCTCACGGTCATCACGCGCAAGGCCTACGGCGGCGCATACGACGTCATGAACAGCAAGCACATCGGCGCCGACTTCAACGCGGCGTGGCCCACGGCCGAGATCGCCGTGATGGGCGCCGAGGGTGCCGTCAACATCATTCACCGCAAGGAGCTCGCCGCGGCGGAGGACCCGGTCGCCAAGCGGGCGGAGCTGATCGAGCAGTACAACGAGCGCTTCTCCAACCCCTACATCGCCGCCGAGCGCGGCTATGTGGACGACGTCATCCTCCCCGAGGAGACACGCCCATGGCTCATCAGGGCCCTGGAGATGTCGCTCACCAAGCGCCAGCCAAGCCCACGGCGCAAGCACGGGAACATCCCGCTGTGAGCGCGGCCGAGGCCATCGTCTCGGGCAACCCGACCCCCGAGGAGGCCGCGGCCATCGTCGCCGCGGTGCAACTGCTCACCGCGGCCGGTCCTACGCAGGACGACCCGCGTCCGTGGGCATACCGCTCGGCATGGCGCCGTGCGGCGATCGACGAAGGAGTGCAACGTGTTTGAGAAGGTGCTCGTGGCCAACCGCGGCGAGATCGCGATCCGCGTGTTCCGCACCCTGCGCGAGATGGGGATCCCCTCGGTGGCCGTCTACAGCGAGGTCGACCGCGACGCGCTCTTCGTCCAGCACGCCGACGAGGGCTACCTGATCGGCCCCGGTCCGGCGACCGAGAGCTACCTCAAGGTCGACACCATCATCGAGACCGCCAGGCGCGCCGGTGCCGACGCGATCCACCCCGGCTACGGCTTCCTGGCCGAGAACTCCGGGTTCGCCCGCGCCTGCGAGGCCGCCGGCATCACGTTCATCGGTCCGCCGGCCGACGCGATCGACGCCATGGGATCCAAGATCGGCTCGCGCGCGCTCATGCACGACGCCGGCGTGCCCATCGTGCCCGGCGTGCGCGAGGAGGTGGCCGACGTGGCCGCGGCCGAGCGCATCGCCGACGAGATCGGCTACCCGGTGGCGGTCAAGGCCTCGGCGGGTGGCGGCGGCAAGGGATTTCGCGTCGCGATGACGAAATCAGAGCTGGCGGGTGCGTTCGACGGCGCGCGGCGCGAGAGCGAGAAGTTCTTCGCCGACTCGGCCGTCTACCTGGAGCGCTACCTGCCCAACCCGCGTCACGTCGAGATCCAGATCCTGGCCGACGGTCACGGCAACGCCGTCTATCTGGGCGAGCGCGACTGTTCGGTGCAGCGCCGCCACCAGAAGCTCGTGGAGGAGTCGCCCAGCCCGGTCGTGTCCGACGATCTGCGCGCCCGCATGGGCGAGGCGTCGGTGACGGCCGCCAAGGCGGTGGGCTACCGCTCGGCGGGCACGCTGGAGTACCTGGTGTCGGGCGATGAGTTCTTCTTCCTCGAGATGAACACCCGCATCCAGGTGGAGCACACGGTCACCGAGATGACCTGCGGCGTCGACCTCATCCGCGAGATGATCCACATCGCCGCCGGCGAACCGATGAGCCTGTCGCAGGAGACCATCCAGCCGCGCGGGCACGCCATCGAGTGCCGGATCAACGCCGAGAACGCCGCCAACAAGTTCCTCCCCACCCCGGGGCCCATCACCGCCTACCGCGAGCCGACCGGCCCCGGTGTGCGCGTGGACTCCGGCGTGCAGGCGGGGTCGGTCATCGCCGACATCTACGACCCGATGATCGCCAAGCTCATCGTCTGGGACGTCGACCGCGAGACCGCCCGCCGGCGCATGATCCGGGCGCTTCGCGAGTACGTGATCGAGGGCACCACCACCCTCATCCCGTTCCACCTGTGGCTGCTCGAGCAGCAGGACTACATCGACGGCGGCGCGTGCCACGCGCAGCTGGCCGAGATGGCCGAGACGCCCACACCCCTCGAGCCGGTCGCCCAGGTGGGCGGCGAGGCGCCGGCGGCGCCGGACGAGGAGGAGCGCGTCGCGCGGTCGGTCACCGCGGAGGTCAACGGCAGGCGCTTCGACGTCACCCTGTTCCTCGACCCGTCGTCGGTCGGCCCGGTGGCGGGCGCCAGGAAGAAGCGCAAGCGCGCCGACGCGTCGCAGTCGGTGGGCGCCGCGGGCGGCGACACGGTGGCGAGCCCGATGCAGGGCACGGTCTTCAAGCTGCCGGTGGAGGCGGGCCAGGTGGTCGCCGAGGGCGACGTGCTGGTGATCGTGGAGGCCATGAAGATGGAGAACGAGGTCATGGCGCATCAGGCCGGCGTGGTGAAGGTGCTGCACGTGGCCGAGGGCGACCCGGTGACCGCCGGGCAGCCGCTGGTGGACGTGGTGGCGGATCCCGCCGAGTAGACCGGCTCACGTGACGGACCCGGCGTCAGGGCCCGGGTCCGTCACGGCCGGTGACGCGGGCTCGCCCGCCACGGACGTGCGACCATCCCGCGATGCACCGGGCCGGTCGCATCATCCCCCCGCTCGCCCTGATGGGGCTCATCTTCTACCTGTCGTCGCGACCCAACCTGGGGACCGGGCTGGGTGCCTGGGACACCGTCCTTCGCAAGGGCGCCCACATGACGGCGTTCGGCCTGCTGTGGTTCCTGGTGTGGCGCGCATTCCAGTACCGCTGGGGCGTGGTCGCCGCCGTGATCACCGTCGCCTACGCGATCTCGGACGAACTCCACCAGCGGTGGGTGCCGGGCCGAAACGGCGCCGTGCGCGACGTCATGTTCGACGCGGCCGGGATGGCGCTTGCGATCCTTGCGGTGCGGTGGTGGCGGGCGCGCGACGCACACCGGCCGCCGGGGTGATCACCGCGGCCAGCACCGCGCTCATGATGAACACGACGATGGCGACCTCGGTCCCCACACCCCCCAATCGCCAGATGCCCACGTCCTCGGCCGCGGCGCCGATGAACCTGATGACCAGCGACACGTGCAGGATCGCCAGCGGCACGTACATGAAGGCGCGGTAGGGCAGCCGACCGCCGGTGACCGCCGGGAAGATGACCGGGGCGTGGGCGAAGATCATCGAGAACACGAACCCCAGGAAGATCGCGTGGAGGCCTGCGTCCATCGCCGCCAGGCCGCGCAGTGCGTCGGAGGCGATCCAGATGACGCCGGCGACCGCCAGCCACACGTAGCCGGCGATGAACGCGATGGCCATGTAGCGGGTGAGTCCCTTCATCCGCACCGTGCGCCGTGCGATGTCGTACCGGGCGAGCCAGAGCGGTTGGCCCAGGAGGCCCACGCCGGCGATGCGGTAGCCCCACGTGGACGAGAACGGGCCGACGGCGAGGCCCGCGCAGAAGACCACGATGATGGCGACGAAGATCCAGCGCGCCACGGGGCCGGGGCGGACGATCCGCGAGAGCTCCAGCCGCTCACCGACGATCGTCATGATGAGGAAGCCCGCGAGGAAGGGCACCATGGTGGCGATGGGACGGTCGGCCACCCACAGCGCGGAGCCGACCACCCAGGAGAGCGAGCCCAGCATCATCACGACGTGGTGACGCTCCGGCTGACGCTGCACGAGCAGCATGTTGACCGCCAGCATCGTGAGTGCGGCGATCAGGAAGAGGATGCGCCCCGCCGGACCCGGCACGCCGAAGATGAGGAGCACGGCCCCCACCCCGGCGCAGATCGGTGCGACGTAGGGCCATGACCGGCGCAGAGCCACGGCGCGCTCGATGCTGATCACGACGCCCAGGAAGCCGCTCACCATGATGGGGCCGTGGAGCATGGCGAGATCGGGCCGCAGCTGCGGCAGGTCGAGACCCAGTCGCAGGAGCCCCGCCCAGAGCGCCGCCAGCAGGGCGAACCCGCCGGGGATCATCACCACCAGGCGCTCCGGCTTGATCCCGCGCCTGGGGACGCCCGCCACGCTCATGACATGCCGAGGAAGCGCCGGCCGAGCTCACCGATCTCGTCGGGCGTCCATTTGGGGGTCATCTCGCAGTCGGTGGTCACGAGCGGTGCCCCCGGCAGTTCGGTGAGGACCTCGGCGATGCGCTCCTCGAAGTAGTGCGTGAGGGGGCAGGCCGGGGTGGTGACGGTGTAGCGCACGTGGATGTGGTGCGGCTCGATCCGCACGCCGCGCACGAGGCCCATCTCGACGATGTCGACGCCCAGCTCGGGGTCGGGGATCGTCGCGAGCAGACGCCGGACCGTCTGTTCGTCGATCGCCTGTTCCGTATGCGCGGCCACGTCCATTTCGGTTTTGTACACTACCAGTATGCAAACAGCGTGCCCGCCCGATGCGGCCCGCACCGACACCGAGAGGAACAGCATGAGCGACGACCAGCGGATCGACGTGCGGGAGATCCCGCCGCGTGAGCGGCACCCCAAGATCTTCGCGATGTTCGAGGCCCTGTCGCCCGGCGAGACGTTCGAGCTCGTCAACGACCACGACCCGAAGCCCCTGTACTACCAGTTCGCCGCGGAGCACGCGGACCGCTTCACCTGGGATTACCTGGAGCAGGGCCCGGAGGTCTGGCGCGTGCAGATCGGGCAGCCGCCCGCCGCGTAGGCGGAGGACGTCGGGACCGGCCGGCTGCGCGAGGCGCCCGGCCGGTTCAACTTCATCCGGACCTCCCCGGGTGAGGGGTACCACGTGTGTGCTTCCGGTGCCTTCGTCGGTCTCGGAGCAACGACCGGCTCTCCATCGCGCCCTAAGACCCCAGCCCGCGAGTCCGACGGCCTATCGACATGCGGCGACGCACGCGGACCTCGTCGTGACGTTACTAGTCCTCGGGCGTCGGGATGGCGCGCCGAAACGACGTTCAAGCGCCGATCTATCAGCACCGATTAACTCAATCCCCTCGAACAGCAGGGATTGCGCGGTGTGAATCTGGGCTACGATTCCATTCCAGGCCACAACGAGGCAAGCAGGAAACAAGTACTCGGCGCATACGTCTTCGCCCTCTTGCATGCATATCACCTGGACGTTCGAACGTGATACTCACCCGTGGTCCATCTTGGAGCCAATACGAAAGGGCCCAACACATTGACGACCGTCCCATGTGAGTTCACCAAGGCTACCGTTTCGCTCCACGGCTGTGCTCCTCACCTTTCTTGACGCGATTCGCCGCATCAGAATTATTACGGATCCTGTCGCGTATCGCGTTCTTCTCCCTCTTCGATCCGCGAGTCGTTCTCGTTCAGCGAGACGGTCTTCGCGCTCCGGCAACGGGTTGTTGAGGTCCGGGGCATCCCACTGGTCCGTTACGCCGTGGCGGTGCGGGTGAGGCGGGTACCGGGAGCCTCAGGCCATACCCGTACGTCGTACCCGCCGTCGTGAGCGAGAGGGTTCTGCCGCGAGGTCGCCTCTCGCGGCTTTCCCGCCGCCGGTCAGCTGGTTGCCGTCCGTGTCGTACGGGTACGTGTCGGCGACCCCCGGATTCGGCACACCGGCCTCACTTGAGCACCGCCGTCTGCGTTGCGGACCCGTCGCCGGACGCGTAGACTTTTCCCTCAAGAGGGAGGCATTTGATGGGCGTCGGAGTGCTGAATCGGAGTGAGGTGGCTGCGCTGGCGCAGGTGTCGCGGCGCCAGGTCGACAAGGCCATCGAAAACCGGGTGCTCCGCGAGGACGGATCAGGCCCCCGACGGCTGCCGGCGGCTGCCGTCGAGGTGCTTACCGCCCTGCACGCGAACAGCGGCCTTCCACTTCCCGTGCAGCGAGCATTGGCCGAGGCGCTGATCACCACGCGGCGCGGCGGTGCGTGGATCACGCTCGGCACCGACGGGCTCGGCTTCAAGCGCTCACCGGCGGTTCTCGAGCGCCGCCGCACCACCGATCGCTACCTGACCCTGCGCGAGCGGTACCTCAGCGAACGGCCCGACGTGATGGGTGGCGAGCCCGTGGTCCGCGGCACGCGCCTGCCACTTCGCATGCTCGCCGACCGTGCCGCAGATGCCGGCGTCGAATCCGTCGCCCGCGAGTACGACGTGGACACGGACGCCGTCTGGTTTGCCGAACGCTGGGCCGCAGCCAACCCGCGTGTCGGCCGACCACCGACCCGACCGACGCCGGTCGACCCGAGGGCAAGGACCCGGTACATCGCTGCCCGCCACGCGCGGCCTACACGCGGGGAGTGAGACTCTGGTTCGACGAGTGCCTGAGCCCCCGACTCGTCGAGATCTTCCAGGATCAGCTGCCGGTCACCTGCAACCGCGATCGGCAACTGCTGGGTGCGCCGGACCATGAGGTCGCCCGCCGAGCGATGGACGGCGACTTCATCCTGGTGACCAACAACGCGGTCGACTTCCGACGGATCCTCGTCGACGCACCCGACGGAGTCCATCCCTGTGGGATCGCGATCCCACAGGGCGCAGCCGAACAACAGGCCAATGCGATCGAGAAGGCGCTCACAGCAGTCCGCCGCGCCGCCGCCACCGCAGACGAGGCGCCCGACGACTTCAGGTCGGACGCTGGTGCGTCGTCCACGATGACGGATCCATCCACATCAGCGGACTCCCAGACGACTGACGAACGGACGTCGCCCCCCTCACCCCGGCGGCACCACGCTGAGCGTCCACGGACCACCCCTCCGGGCCGGCGCCTCCAGCCACGTCTCGAACGCCTCCCCCACCAGGTCGGCCAGCGCCTGCGGCGTGCGCGGGTCTCCCGCCGCCAGGCACAGGTGCCGCGCCACCAACCCGCGCGTGTGCTTGGCACCGTGCGACGCGCCCGGCACCCGCACGTGCACCCAGCGGTCGGCGAGTTCGCCCTGCGGACGCCACGCCGCCACGTACGGCGTCGAACGGCAGTCGACGATGCAGCCGCGCCCGACCGCGGCGGGAAGCACCGCCTCCAGGTGAGGTCGCCACGCCGCCGCCAGCGGGCCGATGCCGGGGAGATCGACGTCCATGGCCAGGCGGTACGGGACGATGCGGTCGGTCCAGCGGACGGCGCCGAAGAGCGCCGACACCACCAGCAGGCGTCGGGCGGCCCGCCTGCGCGCGGCCGGGTCGAGGGACGCCGGGTCGAGTGCGTCGTAGAGCACTCCGGTGTAGACATCGGCAACCGGCGTGGCGGGCGCGGTGGCGAGGTCGAGGTTGCGGTCGATCTCGTCACGAAGACGAGGACTGACGCCGAGCACCGCATGCGCGTCGTCACGTGCGCTCACCGTCGCCAGGGCGTCCGCCACCCGCTCGCGCATGGGGGCGAGATCGGGGAACGCGAGGCGCGACGGATCGACCGGCCGGCCGCGGGCACGACCCCACTTGGACTCGGATGGCGGCAGCAGGATCAGCACGCCGGCGCCGGATCGGACCGCAGCCGCACGTAGATCGCGAGATCGCGGAACACGCCGTTCTTGCACACGGCGCGGGGCTGCACCGACTCGAGGCGATACCCGCACTTCTCGAGCACGCGACCGGAGGCGGGGTTGCCGGAGAAGACATCACCGTGCAGCCGCTCCATCGGCGTCTCGCGCAGCAGGTGCTCGGTGAACGCCGACCGGGCCTCGGTGGCGAGGCCCGCGCCCCAGTGGTCGACCCCCAGCCAGTACCCCACCTCACCGGTGAAGCGGTACACGTCCAGGCCGGGCGTCATGCCGATGCAGCCGATGAGCGTCTGGCCGCGCCAGATGCCCAGGGACGACAGCGGATGGGTCTCACCCGAGCCGAGCCACGAGATGAACCGGCGCGCGTCGCGCAGACCGTAGGGGCTGGGGAAACCGTCGCGCAGGTTGACCGCGATGCGCGAATCGTCGGCGATGCGGGCGAGCGCCCGGGCATCGGAGTGCCGCAGTGGGCCCATGGCGAGCCGTGGGGTGACGATCGTGTCGCGGACGCGCATGCCCTGATTCTGCCCGCCGCGGCGGCCGGGAACCCCGACGCGGAGGATCAGCCCGGCGGCGGGGACTGGCCGAACATGCGGGCGGCGTCGATGCGCAGGTCGGGTGCCAGGGTCACCCGGGGATCCTGGGCGGTGTGCGCACCCAGGGCCACCGCCACCAGACGGCGCTCCTCCAGATCGCCCAGCGCGCCCATGACCGCCAGGATCCCGCGGCGGTCGGCCTCCATCCCCAACTCGGTGGCCGCGGTCGTCACCGACAGCGCCACCACGCCGTCCTGCGGGCGTCCCTCGTCCAGCCACTGCAGCACCAGGAGCATCTCGAGCCGCTTGGCCAGGTCGTCGGTCGCCGGGTCGCCCATGCGCCCGATGGTAATGGCCGGTCCCACCACGCCGCGCAGGGACAGGCGTCCGTGGCCCGGCGGCCAGCTCGGGGGGTAGGATCCGAATGCCCGCAACCAGGGCGATTTGTCGATCGCGGAAGGGTGGACGTTTGGATCTGTTCGAGTATCAGGGCAAGGAGCTCTTCGCCCGCCACGGCATCCCGGTGCCGACCGGCGAGACGGCGGAGACCCCGGCCGAGGCGAAGGCCGCGGCCGAGCGCATCGGCGGCACCGTCGTCGTCAAGGCGCAGGTGCAGGTGGGTGGCCGCGGCAAGGCCGGCGGCATCAAGCTGGCCGCCACGCCGGAGGAGGCCGAAGCGCGCGCCGGGGAGATCCTCGGCATGGACATCAAGGGCCACACCGTCCACCGCGTGTGGGTCGAGGCGGCGTCCGAGATCGAGAAGGAGTACTACGCCTCGATCACGTTCGACCGCAGCGCCAAGCAGCCGCTCGTCATGCTGTCGGCCATGGGCGGCGTCGACATCGAGGCCGTCGCCGAGGAGCACCCCGACAAGCTGGCGCGCCTGCACGTGGACGCGCTCACCGGATTCCAGGCGCACCACGCGCGCCGCCTCTGCTACGAGGCCGGCATCGACGACGTGGCCATGAAGGGCGTCATCGACATCCTGCTGAAGCTCTACGGGGGCTTCGTCGACCTGGACGCGATGCTGTTCGAGGTGAACCCGCTCATCCTCACCAAGGACGGCCGGGTGATCGCCCTGGACGCCAAGGTGACGATCGACAACAACTCGCTCTACCGTCACCCCGACATCGCCGCGCTGCAGGAGGCCACCACCTCCGACCCGCAGGAGCGCATGGCGCAGGAGAAGGGCGTCACGTACGTGAAGCTGGACGGTGACGTCGGCATCCTCGGCAACGGCGCCGGGCTCGTCATGAGCACCCTGGACGTGGTCGCCCTGGCCGGCGGCCGCCCCGCCAACTTCCTGGACGCCGGCGGTGGGTCGAAGTCGGAGGAGGTCGTCTCGGCGCTGGAGGTGCTCCTGTCTGACGACAAGGTGAAGACGCTCCTCATCAACATCTTCGGCGGCATCACCCGCTGCGACGAGGTGGCCGAGGGCCTGCTCACCGCGATCGACCAGCTGGGCACGAAGATCCCGATCGTGGTGCGCCTGGACGGCACCAACGAGGAGGAGGGTCGCAAGATCATCAAGGACCGCGCGCCCGAGAACGTCGTGGTCGAAGCCACCATGCTGTCGGCCGCCGAGCGCGCCGTCGCGCTTGCGAAGGAGGCCGCATGAGCATCCTGGTCGACCAGAACACGAAGCTCGTGGTGCAGGGCATCACCGGCCGCGAGGGCGCCTTCCACGCCACGCGCAACAAGGCCTACGGCACCAACGTCGTCGCCGGCGTCACGCCGGGCAAGGGCGGCCAGGACGTCGAGGGCATCCCGGTCTTCAACACCCTGCACGACGCGGTGCAGGAGACCGGCGCCAACACCGCCATGGTGTTCGTGCCGCCGCGCTTCGCCGCCGACGCGCTCTACGAGTCCATCGAGAGTGGTGTGGAGCTCATCATCTGCATCACCGAGGGCATCCCCGCCCACGACATGCTGCGCATCTACACGCACCTGAAGCGCAACGACCAGACCCTCATCGGCCCCAACTGCCCGGGCGTCATCAGCCCCGGCCGCGGGACCGTGGGCATCATGCCGACGCAGGTGTTCACCCCGGGCCGCGTGGGCCTCGTGAGCCGAAGCGGCACGCTGACCTACCAGATCTCCAAGGAGCTGGGTGACCTCGGCATCGGCCAGAGCACTGTGGTCGGCATCGGCGGCGACCCTGTCGTGGGCAGCTCGTTCATCGACATCCTCGGCAAGTTCGAGGCCGACGACGAGACCGACCTGGTGGTCATGGTCGGCGAGATCGGCGGCGACGAGGAGGAGAAGGCCGCGGCCTACATCGCCGAGAACATGAAGACCCCGGTGGTGTCGTACATCGCGGGCTTCCAGGCCCCGCCCGGCAAGCAGATGGGTCACGCCGGGGCCATCATCACCGGCTCGTCCGGAACCGCCCAGGGCAAGAAGGACGCCCTCGAGGCCAAGGGCATCCGCGTGGGGACCAACCCCACCGAGGTGGCCAAGATCGCCAAGGAAGTGCTGGGCTGACATCGTCGGTCGGGGGCCGTCCGCGGCCCCCGACCGCGCCCGCACCCCGGGCCGCTGTGCGCCGCCGAGGCGGGAACTATGCTGCCCGGGATGCGCATCACCACCCGCCTCCTCCCCCTCGTCGTCGCCTGCGGCATCGTCGCCGCCGGAGCCTCGGCCGAGACCATCCAGACATCGGACGCCCCGCACGAGCTGGGGCCGCTCCCCGAGCGCCCGACGAAGGAGAAGGGCGCCTGGACCGCCCACATCGCGGCACCGACGATCGCCCACGCCCGACCGGGCGCCGGGGCCCGCACGAGGCTCTCGGCGTTCACGCCGTGGACCCTCACGCCGAGTGTCTACCTGGTGATGGAGGCACGGGACGTGAACGGCGTGCGCTGGCTGCGCATCCAGCTGCCGCAGCGGCCCAACGGTCGCACCGGCTGGGTTCGGGAGGAGCAGGTCGTCCTCAAGAAGACCCGCACCTGGATCACCGTCTCCAACGCCCGGCGGACCGTGACGGTGCACGTGGGCGGCAAAGCCCGTCGCACCTTCAGGGCCTCGGTCGGAACCGGCGGCACCCCCACCCCCAGGGGGCTCTTCGCGATCTACGACCCGGTGCCCACCGGCGGCCCGCTGGGCCCCCACATCCTGGTGATCACCGCCCACAGCAACGTGCTGAAGACGTTCGCCGGGGGTGACGGCGTGGTCGGCATCCACGGCTGGCCGTCGTCGGTGGGACAGGCCGCATCGCACGGATGCGTCCGACTGTCGCGCAGCGGCATCGCCGCCCTGCGCACGTTCGCCCAGCCGGGCACGCCGGTCGAGATCATCTGAACCCGGGGTCGGCCCGGACCCCGATCACGCTCAGCCGCGCGGCGGACCCACGTCGGTGCGCGGCGTGCCGTGTGGAGCATCGTCGTGACGATCCATGACGGGCGGCGTGACCACACCGCCCGTCGATGACCCCGCGCGACGCCGAAGAAGGTCTCGGCGCCGCCACGAAGGATCCGCCCGAGCCGTCGGAGAGCCGACCAGCCTCGCCGGGGCGAGGGGACCCGCTCGCAAGGTCGCGACGCCCCCACCGCGGGCGTGCGCCCCGTCAACCGGTGAGCCGGTCGACGCCGCCACCGCCTGAGAGAATCGTCGCATGCCGAGCGCAGTCCAGCTGATCCGTGCATCCAACCTGTCCGACGTCGCCGAGTACGCGTACGCATCGACCGCACCGAAGGACGCGCGATTGATCTTCCTGGCGGGCGCGTGCCCGCTGGGGGACGATGGCAGGACCGTGGCGGTCGGCGACCACGCCGGCCAGGCCGCGGCGTGCGTGGAGACGATGCGGCGCGCGCTGGCCGCCGCCGGGTCGACCATCGAGGATGTGATCAGCACGCGCGTGCTCGTGGCGTCCTCGTCGCAGGCCGACCTGGTCGCGGCCTGGGAGGTCGTGCGGGACGCCTTCGGTGACCACGACGTGCCGAGCACGCTGATGGGCGTGACCGTGCTGGGGTACGACGACCAGCTGGTGGAGATCGAGGCGGTCGCCGCGGTCGCCGACTGATCGACGGGGTCGGTCCGTGGCCGCCGTCGACGTCGGGCGAACGGCCCGGCCGACCCCGACATCCGCCGCGCGCTCCACCGACGGCGCGCTCGGCGTGACCATCCGAGAGGCGGTGACCGCGGGGCCTGGGTTACGATCCCCCACGTGCCAGCAACCATCTCGTTCGCGCGGGGCGCCCCCTGTCCGGAGGCCCTCCCCGCCGACCTCATCGCCCGGTGTGCCGCCGACGCGCTCAGCGCGGACGGCACGCGAATCCTGAGCTACGGAACCGGCAACGGCTACCCGCCCCTTCGCGAGGTGATCGCGCAGGAGCAGGGGGTCGATCCCGACCAGGTGTTCATCACCAACGGCTCCCTCCAGGGCTTCGTGTTCACCCTCGACGCCATGTTCGAGCCCGGTGACCGCATCGCCGTCGAGGCGCCCACCTACGACCGCGCGCTGCTTCAGGCCAACCTCCACAACCTGGCGATCCTCACGGTCCCGGTGGAGGAGGACGGCCTGTCGGTGACCGCGCTCGCCGACGCGTGCGCCGCCGGCAACGTGCCGAAGCTCCTCTACACGATCCCCAACTTCCAGAACCCCAGCGGCGCCACCCTCAGCGAGGAGAAGCGCCGTGCGCTGGTGGAGCTGGCGGACCGGTACGACTTCCTCATCCTCGAGGACGACCCGTACGGGCTGCTGCGGTTCGAGGGTGAGCACCTGCCGAGCATCGTGAGCATGGGCGGTCACGAGCGCGTCATCTTCACGTCCTCGTTCTCCAAGACGGTGTCGCCGGGCCTGCGGGTGGGCTACATCGTGGCGCCCAAGCCGATCGCGGCGCAGCTCACGGCGATCGCCGGCAAGACCTACATCTCGCCGTCGCTCCTGGCCGAGGCCGTCATCCACCGCATCCTGGTGGACGGACACTTCGACGGGAACGTCGCCAACGTCATCAACCTGATGCGCGAACGGCGCGACGCCATGGTCGCCGGGCTGGGTGACATGCCGGAGGGCACCGACTGCACGCCCCCCCAGGGCGGGTTCTTCCTCTGGATGGAGCTTCCCGAGCCGCTGTCGGCCGACGACCTCTTCGAGGCCGCCGGTGCCGCCGGCATCCAGTACGTCAAGGGCAGTGACTGTTTCGTCGCGGGCGGTGAGCGCACGCTGCGCCTGGCGTTCAGCGGTGTCAGCCCGGCCGAGATCACGGAGGGCATGGCCCGCCTGGGCCAGGTGTTCGCCGACGCCCGCCCGTGACGCGCCCCGCGTGAACGACGACGACCTGACACGGATCATGGGCGACGAGCCGTCCGGCCCCGGCGAGGGGCTGGACGAGCGTCAGCGCAAGCAGCTCATCCGCGTCGGGGTCCTCGTCGGCATCGCGCTTCTGATCGTCACGTTCATCTTCAGCAACACACGCCAGGTGCGCGTGTCGTTCGTCTTCTTCAGCACCACGTCGTCGCTGATCTGGGTGATCGTCAGCTCCCTGATCCTGGGGTTCATCGCCGGCTGGCTGCTGCCGGGGCAGATCCGGCGCTGGCGGGCGCGACGCAAGGACGCCGCGTGACCGCATCACCGCGACCCCCGGTCGCGCGACGGACGGAGGTCCGCCCATGATGACGACCAGCATCGTCGCCGCACTCGACTGGATGGACCCGCAGTGGCTGCTCGACCGCTTCGGCAAGCAGTTCTTCTGGGTCTCGGTCGCGATCGTGTTCATCGAATGCGGCCTGCTCTTTCCCATCCTGCCCGGTGACTCACTGCTGTTCGCCGTGGGCCTCTTCATCGCCGAGGGGTCGATCGACATCCCCATCTGGCTGGCGTGCATCCTCCTCACGATCGCCGCCTTCGTGGGCAACGTCACCGGCTACGAGATCGGGCGGGTGCTGGGCGCACCGCTCACCACCCGCGATGGACGCTTCCTCAAGAAGAAGTACTTCGACGAAACCCGGGCGTTCTTCGACAAACACGGCAACAAGGCCCTGGTCATCGGGCGCTTCGTCCCCATCGTCCGCACGTTCGTAACGGTCGTGGCGGGGGTCACCCGCATGGATCGGCGGCGCTTCTTCGTGTGGAGCGGGGTCGGCGCCGTGCTGTGGGCCACCGGCATCACGGTGCTCGGATACTTCCTCGGTCAGGCCTTCCCGGTCCTGAAGGAGCACCTGGAGCTGGCCATCCTGGTCATCGTCGCCATCTCGGTGGTCCCGATGATCATCGAGTTTTTCCGTGCGCGCAGCGCCAGCCGGACCGCCATCACCGAGGCGGTCGAGGCCGTCGACGACGTGACGGACGATCCCCCCGCCCAGCCGGGCTGACCTTCACAAACCGTTGACAGACGCGGGTCCGCCGGAACCCACCGGCTGGGCCCGGCGACGGAGGCTTTGGGAGGGTGGCCCGATGTCGAATCCACCTCGTCGTGCCGCGTTCACACGCACGGCCATCGTCGGCGCCCTCTGCCTGACGATCGGCGCAACGAGCGCGAACGCCGCCCTCACCCGCCAGAACGCCTACAAGATGGGCGCCAAGAAGCAGTCGACCACCGTGATCCTGCGCAAGGCCTTCCCGGGCGTGCGCATGATGCGGATGAAGGAGGCGCCGATCCGCGTCCTCCTGGCCGACGACGTGCCCAGTGCGGGTGTGGAGGCAAAGACGCCGCTGGCGCTCACCGATGCCGGCCGCCCCGACCGGGCGCCCATCACGCTGCCGGCCGACCACCGGTACGAGGTCACGCGCGCCGGTGGCGGGTTCGTCGTCCGCGACGTCGACACCGGCAAGCGCTGGACGACCGTCGGCGCGCCGATCCTCGACTCGCTGAACGTGGATACCGGCATCCGCGTCTCGGAGCCCGCGACCATCAACCGGCGCTACCGCGGCGCGATCCGCGTGCAGGCGGCGCGCGGCAACCGCGTGCAGATCGTGAACGTGCTGGACGTCGAGCTCTACCTGCTGGGCACGCTTCCCGGCGACATGCCGCCGGCATGGGGTGTGAAGGCCCCGACGACGCTCTCCGCAGGAGCCGTGGCGCTCCGGTCCCGCGCGCTCACGCAGCGAAAGCGCGACAGCGCGCCGTTCGACTTCACCGCGTCCGACCCCAAGTACCTCGGCCTCGACGGCGAGCGCACCCGCACCACCCAGGCGGTGCAGCGCACCCGCAACCTCACGCTGCGTCGCGGCAAGTACCCGTACCCGGCCAACTTCAGCGGCGTGAAGGCGATGGGCTCCAACGCGTTCCAGCCGCGGCCCGGTGCGCCGGCCCCGGTCGCGTTCGGCCCCACAACCCAGGTGCAGGGGGCGTCGTCGTCCCGTGCGGTCGCGGCCATGAACCTGGCCATGACCTTCCGCGGCACCCCCTACCGCTGGGGTGGCTCACAGCCGGGCGGGTTCGACTGCTCGGGCCTCCTGCACTACGTGTTCGCCAAGCAGGGCGTCAAGCTGCCGCGCGTGGCCGAGGACCAGGCGAGGGCCGGCCAGCCGGTCACCGACATCAACGCGCTGCAGCAGGGTGACCTCGTCTTCTTCGCCGACAGCTCGGGCTACATCCACCACATCGGCATCTACATCGGCGACGGCAACATGGTGCACGCACCCCGCACCGGCGACGTCGTGAAGGTCTCCAAGATCACCGAGGGCTACTACCGCAGCCGCTTCGCGGGCGGACGCCGCATCGCGTGATCGGGGCCGACGGGCCCGAGGCCGATCCATCACGCCCCGCACCGGTGATGCCGCCGGTGCAGGGCGACTCACGGGCCGCCAGCGGTTGCGTGACGCGGGGCCGCGACGTCCGGGCGCGCAACCCCGTTTCGACCCGATCCGGACGTGGTGAGCGGCCCGGCCGACGGGTGGCGATGACAGCCGCGACGCGCGCCGTTGTGCAAGGGGGCCGTTCGTCCCCGGGTGGACGGGCGTGTGCCGTCTCCCCCACGACCCGTGCTAACGTGCCCGCCGTGCGACGCCCGTCTCTCGTCAAGCGGTCGCTCGTCGGTGCCGTCGTCGGCGCCCTCGTGCTCGCTCTCACCGGTGCCGCATCCGCCGCGATCTCCCGTCAGGACGCGTACCGGATGGGGCAGAAGAAGCAGTCGACCACCAGGATCCTGCGCACGGCGTTCCCCGGTGTGCAGATGGCGCGGATGAAGGAGGCCCCCATCCGGGTGCTCCTCGCAGACGACGAGCCGGCGGCGGGTGTGACGGCGCAGACGCCGATGATCCTCACCGAGGACGGCAACCCCGCGTTCACGCCGGTCACGCTCACCCCGCAGCACCGCTACGAGGTGACCCACAAGAACGGCGGCTTCACCGTCCGCGACGTCGACGGCACCGCCGTCCACCGCATGACCGGCGCCCCCACGTTCGACGCGCAGAACGCGAACACCGGCATCCTCCTGGCGGAGCCGGCGACGCTCAACCGGCGCTACCGCGGCGTGATCCGCGTCCAGCACGACGCACGGCGCGGCGACACGGTTCAGATCATCAACATCCTGGACGTCGAGCTCTACCTGCAGGGCACGCTGCCCGGCGACATGCCGGACACCTGGGGCGCACGGGCCCCCACGACGCTTGCAGCGGGTGCGGTCGCGCTGCGCTCCCGCGCGCTCACCCAGCGAAAGCGCGAGAGCGCACCATTCGACTTCACCGCCTCCGACCCCAAATACCTCGGCCTCGACGGCGAGCGCACCCGCACCACCCAGGCGGTGCAGCGCACCCGCAACCTCACGCTCCGTCGCGGCAAGTACCCCTACCCGGCCAACTTCAGCGGCATGCGGGCGATGGGCTCCAACGCCTTCCAGCCCCGCCCCGGCAAGCCCATGCCGGTGGCCTTCGGGCCCACGAAGTCGGTGCCCGGCGCATCGCCCACCAAGGCGCTCGCGGCGATGAACCAGGCCATGACCTTCCGCGGCACGCCGTACCGCTGGGGCGGTTCGGCGCCCGGTGGGTTCGACTGCTCCGGTCTCGTCTACTACGTCTTCGCGCAGCAGGGTGTGAAGCTGCCCCGCGTGGCCGAGGACCAGGCCAAGGCCGGCCAGCCGGTCACCGACATCAACGCACTCCTGCCCGGCGACCTCGTCTTCTTCGCCGACAGCTCCGGTTACATCCACCACATCGGCATCTACATCGGCGACGGCAACATGGTGCACGCACCCCGCACCGGCGACTTCGTGAAGGTCTCGACGATCACCAGCGGCTACTTCCGCAGCCAGTTCGCCGGTGGTCGTCGCATCAACGGCTGACCGACCGTCGCGTGGTGGGCTCGCGGCGAAACCGCCTCAAGCGGCGGATGCCGTCCGGTGAGCATGGCGCCGCGTGGACATGATCGCTCGGGCGCAGTGCCCCGCGTTCACCGCCACAGCGGGCGCACCTCCGCCGATGGTCAGTCGTCGTACAGGCCCCGCAGGGCGTTGGCGCGCACCCGCACGATGTCGCGCAGGAAGCGCGGCAGATGCTTCGCGATGTCGTAGGTCGAGCCGGCGCGGTACTCCACCTCCACCGGCATGGCGCGGATGTCCGCCCGCAGGCGACGTGCCAGGAACAGGATCTCGATGTCGAAGGCGAACGACGTGATGCGTGCCGGACGAAACACCTCATGCGCGACCTCGCGGCGAAACGCCTTGAAGCCGCACTGCGTGTCGCGGATGAACGTGAGCCCCAGCGCCCGTCGCGTCACCTGCACGGCCAGGCCAGCCAGCAGACGCGTGAGGCTCTTCTCCTCGCGGGCGTACGCCCGCAGGCCGCGCTCCCCCGCCACGACGTCGGCGCCGGCGTCGATCAGGGCCAACGCGGCGACCGCGAATCGCGGCGGGACGTTCATGTCGGCGTCGACGTAGAGGATCACGTCGCCGATCGCGGCCAGCACGCCGTGGCGCACGGCGCCGCCCTTCCCACGGTTGCGCCCCAGGCGGACCACCCGCACCTCGGGGTGCGTCGCCGCAAAGGCCTCGGCCAGGGCCGCGGTGTCGTCGGTGCTCCCGTCGTCGGCGACCACGATCTCCCACGTGAACGACTGGGTTGACAGGTACTCGTGCCAGCCGGCGAGCGTCGCGGGAAGCCGCAGCGCCTCGTTGTATGCGGGAACGACGATCGAGAGGAGGGGTGCGGACCGGGCGTCGGACATGCCCGCACGCTACCGACTGGTCGAGGCGGACCCGCTCCCGACGATGCCGTCGATCAGCCAGTTCAGGCTGCGACCGAAGTGGCGCCGCACGCCGGCGGCGTCGATGGGGCCCGTTGCACCACCGTCGCCACCACCGAACGCCGCGGAACCGATCACGTGGATGATGAGCACCCGGCGGGCCTCGGGCACGTCGTCGGCCGTGACCCCCATCGCGTCCAGGCACTCGTCCATCATACGGCCCAACCGCACGGCGTTCTCACCGCGCGATCCCTGGCGCGCCAGGTAGAGCGGCACCGCCGTCGGCACGGCGGTCAGGACGTCGTATGTGCTCGTCAAGACGGCGACGAGTCGCGCACGGGAGTCACGGCCCGCGGGTGGCTCGGCCACGTCCGCGAGCAGGTCGTCCAAGAGCCCGTCCACCAGGCCGTCGGCGCCGTCGACGTGGCTGTAGAGGGCGTTCGGCCGGACGCCTAGCTCCCGCGCCACCGCCCGGATCGTCAGACCCATGGCGCCGTCGCGCTCCAGCAGGCGACGGGCCGCCCGCATCACCTGTGCGCGGTCGAGGCCCGCCCGTTCTCCTGGTCCGCGTCGTTCCATACCTGCCGAACTGTACACCGTCCATTATATTGGACACAGTCCAGTTCGCCGATCAGGAGCCGACCATGACCGCAGACCCACCCACACCGGCCACCATCACGGGCATCGCCGCCGGGGTGCCGTTCGTCGCACACGCACCCGCGCACCCCGGGACCGACAGCCCGGTCGTCGTCGTCTGGCACATGCTCGACGCGCCGCGCACGGAGCGGGCCATGGCAGCCGCCCTCCCCCTCGACGGCCTCGACGCGTGGCGCGTGTACTGCGGCCTGCCGCACACCGGTGAGCGTCTACCGGAGGGCGGCTGGGAGGAACTGGGTCGGCGCGGAGCCACCGACGCGGTGCGAGCGCTGCAGGGTCCCATCGCGATCGATGGTGCGACGGAGTTCCCCGCCATGTGGGCCGAGCTCCACGGACTGCTGGGTGTGCGCCGCGACGCGCGGATCGGGCTGGTGGGCGGTTCGATCGGCGGCATGGTGGCCGGTCTCGCCGCGATCGAATCGGTGCGGGAGGCGGGCGTGACGGTGACCGCCGTGGTGCTGGTGAGCCCGGTCGTCCGGCTCGCCGCGTTCATCGACTCGATGGCGGAGCGCTTCGGGTTCGCCTACCCATGGGACGGCGGGTCCACGACGATCGCCGACCGGCTCGACCTGATCACGCGTGCCGGCGAGTTCGCGGACGCGGGTTCGCCGGCGGTGCGGATCGTGGTCGGCGCGGATGACGACGCCGTCGGCATCCTGGCGCCGGCACGGGCACTGACCGACACGCTCGCCACGCGGTACGACGACTCGAGCCGCATCGACCTGGTGGAGGTGGCGGGCATGGCGCACGCGATCGCCGACGAGCCGGGCATGGACACGGCGCCCCAGACGCCGGCCGCCCGCGCGGTGGACGCCGCGGCGGCAGACTGGCTGCGCACGCACCTCGGCTGAGGGACCCGTGCTTGCCCGAAGGCGCCCGACGCAAGCCTGGTGCCTGGCACTTAACTTGCGCGAGAGCCTCGGCCCGGTGACGGCGCAAGTTACGTGCCTGACACCGGGCTTGCGCGCACCCGTTGGCGGCCGGACTGGGTCAACGGTCCCCTGTAAATGGCGCCTCTCGTGACCGAAGATGAGTTCGACCGTGGCGACGCCGTTCTGGTCTCCGCGGGCGCTTGAGCGTTGGTTCGCAGATGCGCCGTTCTAACGGGGTCGCCGGCGACGGGCGGAAACGCGTCCCGTTCGCGACCCATCCAGTCGGCCACTTCGCGGAGAAGCTCTGAGCCATCTCCGCAGGCTGGTCGACCTGCGCGCCGCGCGCCGCTTCCCGACGACAGACCGACGGCCTTGCGGGCCGATCACGCAAGTTACGTGCCTGGCACCAGGCTTGCGCGCACCCGGAAATCGGACGCGGGATCCGGCGTGAAACAGCGCGGTGCGGCCCTGCCACTCCGGCGGGCCGCACCGCGAAACCGCAGCAACTAGCCGAGCATCTCGGCCACGGTCTCCCGCTCGCCGACCAGCTCGTCGTTGGTGGCCTTGATCTTCTCCTTGGAGAAGTCGTCGTGCTTCCACGACTCGTCCACCGTGTACTCGCCCACACCGGTGGTGCGCACCGGCATCGACGCCCACACGCCCTCGGCGAAGCCGTAGCGGCCCTCCGAGTTGACGGCGATCGAGTGCACCGTGTCACCCGGGGTGACGAGCGCCTTCACGTGGTCGATCAGGGCGTTGGCGGCCGAGGCGGCGCTGGAGAGGCCGCGGGCCTCGATGATGGCGGCGCCACGCTTGCCGACCGTCGGGAGGAACTCCTCCTTGAGCCACTTCTCGTCGGTGATGACCTCGGAGACCGGCTTGCCCTTGATGGTGGCGTTGGTGAAGTCGGCGTACATCGTCGGCGAGTGGTTGCCGAAGATGATCAGGTTCTCGATGTCCTGCACCGTGGTGCCGGACTTCTGCGCCAGCTGGGTGACCGCGCGGTTCTGGTCCAGGCGGGTCATCGCCGTGAAGCGCTCCGGGCCGAGGCGCTTGGCCTGCGACGCGGCGATCATCACGTTGGTGTTGCACGGGTTGCCGACCACGGCGACGCGGCAGTCGTCCGCCGCGACGGCGTCGATGGCCGACCCCTGCTCGATGAAGATCTTGCCGTTGTCACGCAGCAGGTCGGCGCGCTCCATGCCCGGGCCACGCGGCTTGGAGCCGACCAGCAGCGCCCAGTTGACGCCGTCGAAGGCCTTCTTGGGGTCGTCGCACAGCTCGATGCCCTGAAGGAGCGGGAACGCGCAGTCGTCGAGCTCCATGGCGACACCGCGCATCGCCTTCTGCGGACCCTCCACCGGGATCTCCAGGAGCTGGAGGATGATGGGCTGGTCCTTGCCGAACATCTCGCCCGCGGCGATGCGCGGGAGCAGGCTGTAGCCGATCTGACCGGCTGCACCGGTGACGGCGACTCGAATCGGGTTGCTCATGTGTTGAATCCTCGTTTCGTCGATCCGTTGGGCGGTGTCAGCCGCCGAGCTTCTTGACCAGTGCGTCGGCCACGCCGCTGGTGCCGACCGCAGTCGGATCATCGCGGTTGGGCTTCATGTCGTACGTCACGTCCTTGCCCTCACGGATGACCTCGGCGATCGCGTTCTCCATGCGGTCGGCCGCGTCGGTCTCCTTGAGGAAACGCAGCATCATGACGCCCGAGAGCATCATCGCCATCGGGTTGACCTTGTTCTGGCCGGCGTACTTGGGGGCGCTGCCGTGCGTCGGCTCGAAGAGCGCCGCGTCGTCGCCGATGTTGGCGCCCGGGGCGACACCGAGACCGCCGATGAGGCCGGCGCCCAGGTCCGACAGCACGTCGCCGTACAGGTTGGGCAGCACGATGACGTCGTAGAGCTCGGGCTTCTGCACGAGCTGCATGCACATGTTGTCGACGATCCGCTCCTCGAACTCGATGTCCGAGTTCTTCTCAGCGACCTCGGTGGCGACCTTGAGCCACAGACCGTCGGTGTACTTCATGATGTTGGCCTTGTGGACGGCCGTGACCTTCTTGCGGCCGTACTCACGGGCGTAGTCGAAGGCGTACTGCACGATGCGCCGCGTGCCCTCGACCGAGATCGGCTTGATCGAGATGCCGGAGTCGGGGCGAATGGTCGAACCCGACAGCTCCTGGATCTCGGCGATCATCTTCTTGGCGTCCTCGGTGCCCTCCTCGAACTCGATGCCCGCGTAGAGGTCCTCGGTGTTCTCACGGATGAATACGAGGTCGATGTCCTCGTACTTGCTCCGTACACCCGGGTACGACTTGCAGGGGCGGATGCAGGCGTAGAGGTCGAGGGCCTTGCGCAGCGCGACGTTGACGCTGCGGAAGCCCGTGCCCACCGGCGTGGTGATCGGGCCCTTGATGGACACCTTGTTCTTCCTGATGGACTCGATGACCGAGTCGGGAAGCGGCGTGCCCGCCGTCTCCATGATGTCGACACCGGCGTCCTCGACGTCCCAGTTGAAGTCGACGCCCGTCGCGTCGAGGACGCGCTTGGTGGCCTCCGCGATCTCGGGACCGGTTCCATCCCCTGGGATAAAGGTGACATCGTAAGCCACGGTTGCATCGACTCCTTGGACGCTTGCACGAAGAACGGCCGCACCATCCGGAGCGGCCGAAAAGCCCGCTGATTATACCGTTCCGGGTCTCTCCGGCCAGACGCGACGGCGGGTCGGGACGCCGCGGCGGACGGCGGCGGGTACCGTTCGCCGCGTGAGCGTGAGCCTCTTGCAGCTTCGCTACTTCGCCGCGGTGGCCGACGAGGGCGGGTTCACCCGTGCGGCGGAGCGTCTGGGAGTCGCGCAGCCGTCGCTTTCGGCGCAGATCAAGTCGATGGAACGGCTGCTGGGGATCGCGCTCTTCACCCGCACCACGCGCCGCGTGGAGCTGACCCCGGCCGGCCGCGCGCTCCACGGCGACGTGAAACGTCTGATCGACGAGATCGATGCCGCGGTGACCCGGGCGGTGCGGATCGGACGCGAGCCCGACGCCATCCGGCTGGCCTACACGGCGAGCGCGGGATACGACGCCCTGCCACGCCTCATGGGTGAGATCGACCGCGACGCGCCCGACACGACGGTGACCGCACTGCAGGGCTCGCACGACGACGTGCTGGACGCCGTGCGCCGCGGTGACGCCGACGCCGGGCTCGTGCGGGAGTTCGCGGGCGCCGACGGCCTGTGCGGCGAGGTGGTGCGCGACGAGCCCCTCGTGGTGTTCATGAGCGCAGCCCACCCCCTGGCCGACCGCGCGTCGCTGCGACTGGACCAACTGGTCGCGAGCCTTATGCTCACGGTGCCGCGCGAGCTGGCACCCGGGTTCCACGATCGCGTGACCGGGCTCTGCGCCACCCGTGGGTTCCCGCCGCCCGCGGGGGAGCTGACCGCGCCCGGCGCCCGCGAGCCCCTGCTGGCGCACCTCGCGCGAAACCCTGACCATGTGTTCGTCGGCCCCGAGTCCATGTCGACGACCACCTGGCCGGGGGTCGTGCCGCGCCCACTGTCGGACGCCGACGCGACGCTCGCCCTCTCGCTCGTCTGGGCGGGCGACGAACCCTCCCCCGCAGCCGCCCGCGTGCGCGCCGCCTGCGCGGAGGTCGCCGCGCGGGCGGGATGGCCGGCCGCGCGACCCGCGACCGACGGGGACGAGGACTAGATCGGGGTCTCGGGCCCGTCGCCGCCCGGCCTGCGGCTGACGATGAAGTGGTTGCTGGCGCGTCCGGCCTCCACCAGCGAGAGGTAGGTCTCGAAGTAGTCGATGTGGTACCGGGTGTTCTCCTCGCCCTGTTCCGCCGCCACCGCCGCCTCGTTGGTGCGGTAGGCGTCGCCCCAGCGCTTGACCTGCACCCAGAAGTCCGAGACGTGCTCCAGCACCTCGTCGATGCGGAACCCCGCCTCGTAGAGCTTTTGCTTGTAGCTCGACAAGGAGTCGTAGTACTGGGGGATCAGATACCCGCGCTTCAGCCGCGCGCGGGCGTCGTCGTCCTCCGGAATGAAGTCGAATGTGCCGCTGAGGAAGGCCCAGCGCCCGCCGGGCTTCAGGACCCGCAGCACCTCGCGGAACACGCGCACCTTGTCCTCGAACACGTTCATGACGTTGAGGCTGAGCGCCAGATCGAAGGTCTCGTCCTCGAACGGCAGGGTGTGGGCGTCGCCCTGCACCACCTTGACGCGATCGGCGAGCCCCGCGTTCTGGGCCAGGCGACCGCTCACCTCGACGCCCACCTCGTTGATCTCGACACCGGTCACCCGGCAGCCGGTGGCGTTGGCGAGGTGCACGGCGGGCCCCGCGGTGCCGGCCCCCACGTCCAGCACATGCGTGTCGGGTCCGATCTTCAGCTGGGCGATGATGTCGTCCAGATAGCGCGGCGTGATGAACGACTGCTGCCCCAGGTCGTTCTCGGCCCCCCAGATCGAGTCGCGCAGCAAACGGTTGGCCGGACTGTCCATCCGGTGGAGTTCCGAGTAGTCGACCCCGATCGCACGCTCGCTCATGTCGCTCCTCCCCGGGCGGCCGCCGCGCCCCGTCGATTGGGACGGACCCTAGGCCACCGCGTCCGCGGGGTCCAAGACGCGTTGACGATCGATTGATCGGACCGGCCGATCAATCGCACCCCCGGCGCTACGCTGGCGCGGGTGACGACCGACCGGTTCCGGCCACTGTTCGCGACACCCGGGGTGCGCGCCCTGTTCGCGGCCGCCATCCTCGCGCGCCTGCCGGTCGGGTTCCACAGCCTCGCCATCGTGCTCCTCGTCCGGCACGTGACCGGGTCGTTCACCGCGGCGGGCGCTGCGGCGTTCGCGGCCATGGCCGTCATCGCCGTGACCGCGGCACCCCTCGGCCGGCTCGTGGACCGCCATGGGCAGGCGGCCGTCGTGATCCCCACCTCCATCGTGTTCGCCGCCGGTTCGCTTGCGCTGGCGACGGCCGGCTGGATGGACGCGCCGGCCCCGGTCCTCGTGGCCTGCGCCGCGCTCACCGGGGTCATCGCACCCGTCTCCAGTGCCGCGCGGGCGGTGCTTGCGAGCACCTTCTCGGGACACGACCTGCAGTCGGTGTACACGGTCGAATCGATCCTCCAGGAGACGATCTTCGTCACGGGTCCGCTCCTTGCGACGGCGGCCGCCGCGCTGATCGACCCGGTCACCCCCGTCGCGGTGGCCGGCGCGGTCGGACTGGTCGGGGCGATGGTCTACACGCGGACCGCCCTCGTGCGCGCATGGCGCGCACCGCGCATCGAACGACGCGGCCGCGGCGCGATCGCGGTGCCGGCCATCGCCGTCCTGGTCGTGTTCGCATCCGCGACGGCCGTCAGCTTCGGCATGTACGAGGTCGCAGCCACCGCCTTCGCCCGGGCCCAGGGCCATCCCAACGCCGCCGGGGTCCTGGTGGCGGCGTGGGCGCTGGGCAGTGCGTTCGGCGGCCTCGTGCTCGGCGCCCGCCTCGCGACGGACCGCCCCGAGCGGCGGCTCGGCCTCCTGGGCATCGGCTGCGGGGTGGCGATGGTGCCCGCAATGTTCGCCCCGGGGCTGTGGTGGATCCTTCCCGCCATGTTCGTCGCCGGCATCGCGATCGCCCCGATGCTCAGCATGCTGTACGCGCTGATCGGGACGCTCGCACCCGCTGGGATGGTGACCGAGGCCTTCGCGCTCCTGGGCGCGGCCTTCCCGATCGGCGGCGGTGTCGGCGCCGCGGCGGCCGGCGTGCTGAGCGACCACGTGGGGGTGGCCGCGGCACTCGGACTCGCCGGAACGGCGGTGGCGGCGGGCGGCCTGATGGTCGTCGTCATGCGCGAACGCCTGACCGGCGGACGTCCACGCGCGGCCCGATCCTGATCCGGCCGCGCGCGGGACAGACGGCCCTGCGCCACCGGTGCGAACGGGACTCTGCGAAAATCGGCCGGTACAGCGGGCCGAACGTCAGATAGAGTCAGCGCCAATACCGTTCGGCTGGAGGAGAGCGAAGCGTGCGGACGCATGATGTCGTGGTGGTTGGCGCCGGCCTTGCAGGCATGCGCGCGGCGATCGCCGCAAAGGAAGCCGGCGCCGATGTGGCGCTCGTCACCAAGATCCACCCGGTCCGGAGTCACTCCGGGGCCGCCCAGGGAGGCATCAACGCCGCCCTCGGAAACGAGACCGATGACAACCCCGAGAACCACACGTTCGACACGGTCAAGGGGTCCGACTACATCGGTGACCAGGATGCCATCGCCATCCTCTGCGAGGAGGCGCCCGGCGAGATCATCCAGCTGGAGCACTGGGGTGCCATCTTCAGCCGGCACGAGACCACGGGCAAGATCGCGCAGCGCCCGTTCGGCGGTGCCGGCTTCCCGCGCACCTGTTACTCCGCGGACGTCACCGGCCTGGTGATCCTCCACACGCTGTGGACCGTCTGCGTGAAGTACGACATCACGGTGTACGAGGAGTACTTCGTCTCGGAGATCATCCGCGACGACAACGGCCACGCCTCCGGCGTCGTCGCCTACGACATGATCCACGGCAACATCGAGACCATCGGCGCGAAGGCCGTGGTGCTCGCCACCGGTGGCGCGGGTCGCGTCTACCGGCCGTCCACCAACGCGCACGCGTCCACCGGCGACGGCATGGGCATGGCGCTGGCGGCGGGCGTTCCGCTGAAGGACATGGAGTTCATGCAGTTCCACCCGACGACGCTCGCCGCCAACGGCGTGCTCGTCACCGAGGGTGCGCGCGGTGAGGGCGGCTACCTCCTGAACAAGGACGGCGAGCGCTTCATGACCAAGTACGCGCCCAACAAGCTGGAGCTCGCGTCCCGCGACGTCGTCTCCCGCGCCGAGGCCACCGAGATCCTCGAGGGCCGCGGCGAGAACGGCTGCGTGTTCATCGACCTGCGCCACCTGGGCGCCGAGCGCATCCTGGAGCGGCTGCCGCAGATCCGCGAGCTGTCCATCGCGTTCGCCGGCGTCGACCCCATCGACGCGCCGATCCCGATCCGGCCTGGCGCGCACTACCACATGGGTGGCGTGCACGTCGACAACTGGGGCGCCGCCCCGCACATGCCGGGCCTGTACGCCGCCGGCGAGTGCGCCTGCGTCTCGGTGCACGGCGCCAACCGCCTGGGCGGCAACTCGCTGCTCGAGACGGTGGTGTTCGGCCGCCGCGCCGGCTACGCCGCCGCCAACTACGTGATCAACTCGACCAACGGTCGCGGCCAGACGGCCACCAACCACGCCGCCGTCGAGTTCGAGCGCAAGATCCGCGAGCTGCTCGACCGCACGACGGGCCCGCTGCAGCACGAGCTGCGCGACCCGCTGTCGGACACGATGCAGGAGAAGGTTGGTGTCTTCCGCACCGGCGACGAACTGAAGTCCGCCCGTGACAAGGTGTACGAACTGCGTGATCAGTTCAAGCATGTCCAGGTCACCGACAAGGGACGCACCTTCAACCAGTCGCTCATCCACACGATCGAAACGGGCTGGCTGCTCGACCTCGCCGCATGCATGTGCGAGGGCGCCGTCGCGCGCACCGAGAGCCGCGGCGCGCACTCGCGCACCGACTTCCCGGAGCGTGACGACGAGAACTGGATGAAGCACACGCTGTCCTACCTGGAGGACGACAAGATCCGCCTCGACTACTCAGAGGTGACGATGACGAAGTACCAACCGCAGGTCCGTACCTACTAAGGGAGCCGACGTGCCAAGCACCAAACTGAAGATCTTCCGATACCAGCCGGACGCGGCACGCCCGGAGCCCTATTACCAGGAGTTCACGGTCGAACACGAGGAGACGAAGACCCTCCTCGACGCCATCCTCGACATCCAGAACGAGCAGGACGGCACCCTCGCCATCCGGTACTCGTGCCGCAGCGCCATCTGCGGGTCGTGCGCCTGCAAGGCGGACGGTCGCACGGTCCTGGCCTGCATGCAGCAGGTCGAGGAGCTCAAGCAGTGGTCCGGTGCCGACACCATCCAGGTCGACCCGATCGGCAACTTCACGCCGATCAAGGACCTCGTGGTCGACATGAACCCGTTCTGGGCGAAGGTGAAGTCGGTCAAGCCGTACCTGATGCCGGAGGGACCGCCGCCCGAGAAGGAGCGCATCGTCCCCAAGGAGGCCATGCAGCGCCTGGTCAAGGAGACCAACTGCATCCTCTGCGCCGCCTGCTACAGCGAGTGCAACTCGCTGGCCGCCGACCCCGAGTTCGTCGGTCCGGCCGCGTTCGCGTGGGGCTACCGCTTCGCCGGTGACGTCCGCGACGGCTACCCCAAGACCCGGTCCAAGCTCTACACCGGCAAGCACGGCGTCTGGGCCTGCACCCGCTGCAACTACTGCAACGAGCGCTGCCCCAAGGGCGTCGACCCGCGTGACGCCATCGAGAAGCTCGGCGCCCTGTCGTTCCGCGAGGGTCGCGGGATGAAGGACTCCGGCGCACGTCACGCCACCGCGTTCCTGCTGTCGATGCGGACGGGCGGCAAGCTCAACGAGACCGTCCTGGTGCCGTTCACCGACCCGATCCAGGCGCACCTCAACATGCCGTTCGCGCTGCGGATGCTGCAGAAGGGCAAGGCCCCCTCGCCGCTCCCGCACAAGGTCAAGAACCACAACCAGGTCAAGAAGCTCATGAAGATCGTCAAGGAGACCATCTAGTGGCTGCCAAGGCATTCGCGTACTACCCCGGCTGTGTCGCCGAGTTCTCCTCCAAGGAGCTCAACTCGACGACCAAGGCGCTCGCGCCGATGCTCGACATCGAACTCAAACCGATGCCGTCGGCCACGTGCTGCGGGGCGGGTGACATCGCCGAGGCGAAGCCCAACCTCTACCTGGCGCTCAACGCCCGCATCCTCTCCGAGGCGGAGGAGATGGGTCATGACGTCATGACGATCTGCAACGTCTGCACGCTCAACCTGCGTCGGGCCAACAAGATCATGCGCGAGGACGCGCACGTGCGCGACCAGATCAACGCCGACCTGGTCAAGGCCGGTGCCCGCCCCTACTCGGGCGGCGTCGAGGTCACCCACCTGCTCTGGTACATCAGCACGGAGGAGGGCCTGTCCCTGCTCGAGTCGAAGGGCCCGAAGGGGCTCAACGGCCTGCGGGTGGCCCCGTACTACGGCTGCCAGCTCCTGCGGCCCTCGTCGGTGATGGGCTTCGAGGACCCCGACAAGCCCCAGTCGATGGAGCGTCTCATCCGGGCGCTGGGCGGCGAGGTGGCCGACTACGAGGCCAAGACCCAGTGCTGTGGCTTCCCGATCATCCTGGCCCGCGAGAGCATCGCCCTCAAGGAGTCGCACCTCGCGCTGTCGCAGTCGCGCGACGCGGGTGCCGACTGCATGGTCACCCCGTGCCCGCTCTGCCACCTGGCGATGGACGCCTACCAGCGCAAGGCCGAGCAGGCCAACGACACCGAGTACAACATGCCGGTGCTGCACCTGCCGCAGCTTCTGGGCCTGGCGCTCGGGCTGCCGCTCGAGTCGATGCAGTTCAAGAAGCACATGGTCTCGGTCAAGCCGGTGCTGGAGACGGTCGGCGTGTAACACGCCCCTTCCGCAGAGTCATCGTGGGACCCGACGCCGGCGAATTCGCCGGCGTCGGCCATTTCGGGGACCGCGGATGTGGCGGACGTGGCCGGCTGGAGCCCCCGTCGCACCGCCGCCACCGTGAACGACGCGGTGTCGGCGACCGGGCCTCGGCGCGCCGCATCCCGATCGGCGGCGAACGGCCCGCACAGATCGGCATTTGAGGCCCTCGCCCACGGTGCCGATAACAAGTTGAACATGAGCACCGCATCCAGTCCTCTCGCCGGGCCGGCCGACCGCTGGGTCGGCGTCGGCCGTTCCGACGCCGCCGACACCCGCACCGCCGCGACCGACGCGGTCGCAACGGCCCTTCAGGGCCGTGACGACGTCCGGCTCCTCATCGTCTATGCAAGCCCCCGTGACGACCTGACCGAGCTCGTGGCCGAGGTCCACCGCGCAAGCGGCGGGGCACCGATGATCGGATGCACCACCGCCGGGGAGATCACCGCCGATGGGCCCGGTGACGGCGGCCTGGTGGTCGCCGCGTTCGGCGGACCCGGATTCACCATCGTGACCGGCCTCGCCGAGGATGCATCCCGCGACATGCGCCAGGCGGGTCGCGCGTCTGCCACCGTCATCGACGCGCTCGAGGACGTGCCGCACCGCGTGCTCGTCATGCTCACCGACGCCCTCAACGGCGATCAGCAGGACGTGCTGCGCGGCGCCTACCACACCGCCGGTGCGGCGATTCCGCTCGTGGGCGGATGCGCCGCCGATTCGCTGCGGATGATCGCCACGCACCAGTTCTTCGACGGTCGCGTCCTGACCGACGCGGTGGTGACCGCCGCCATCGGATCGAACGCCCCGTTCGGGATCGGCGTCCACCACGGATGGACCGCCATCGGTGAGCCGATGCTCGTCACCCACAGCCGCGGCACCCACATCTGCGAGCTGGACGGCCGCCCCGCCCTGGACGTCTACCTGGATGCCCTGGGTGGCCCCGAGGCCGCCTACCACGACCCCGAGGCGTTCACCCGGTTCTCGCTGTCCCATCCGATCGGGCTGATGCGGCGCGACGGTGAACCCACCGTCCGCTTCATCGGCGAGGCCGATGTGACCGCCCGCAGCATCGGCGGCAACGCGACGGTCGCCGAGGGTGCGTACGTCTGGCTCATGCACGGCGATGCCGGCTCCGTCCTGCAGGCGACCGAGCAGGCCTGCGACGAGGCCATCGGGCAACTGGGGGTGGCACCGAAGGGGCTTCTGGTCTTCGACTGCGTCGGCCGTCGTGGTGTCCTGGGTGAGGACGGCCTGCACGCCGAGGTCGACCGCATCGCCGAGCGGGCGGGGTCGGCGCCGGTTGCGGGTCTCTATACCTACGGCGAGTTCGCGCGGACCCGCGGCATCAACGGATTCCACAACGAGACGCTCGTCGTTCTGGCCGTGGGATGAACGAGATCGGCTACGCCCGGGCGCAGTCCTGGAGCTCACATCAGGTCGCCGAGTTCGTCGCGAGCGTCGGCGATGCCGGCGACCGCGCCAGCGCGGTCACCCTCGCGGTCGAGCGGGTCGCGGAGGCCTTCGAGGCCGAGGTGGCCGCCATCGCGATCGACGACGTGCCGGTCGCGACCGTCGGGTTCCGGTCCGGGTCGGACGACCACGACCGGCAGGTGGTCGACGCCCTCCTCGAACGCATCCCGGTCCTCGACGCCCCGGGCGCGGGACCCTGCGTCGTGACGGCCACCCGGTACGAGCTGGACGGAACCGCCTACGGGGTGATGGTGGGTCGCACCGCCGGAGGGGCGCTGGCGGTCGACGAACGCAGCCTCCTTCGCAGCCTCGTTCGGGTGCTGGCGATGGCGCTTCGCAACGTCACTTTGCTGGAGTCCCTGCGCGAACGGCAGGAGCTCCTGGAGCAGTTGGCCGTGATTCAGCGTTCGATCACGCGTCGGACGGGGCTCGACGGCGTGCTCGACACGATCACCGAGGGCCTCTGCGATCTGCTCGGGGTGCGGGTCTGCGTCATCCGCCTGATCGATCCCGCCGATCCCGAGACCAGCGTCCTGGTGGCATCACGGGGTGTCGACGACGTCGATCTGCCCTCCGTTCTGCGACTGCCGCTCGGCGACGGGCTGACGGGCGCGGCGATGCTGCGGGACCGCCTCATCGTGGACGACGCCCTGAGCCCCGGCGACCACGTCCCCGTCCGGACCGTGCGCACCGTCGTGACGTCGATGATGGCCGCACCCATCCGTGAGGAGGGTGAGGTGATCGGCGCGGTGGCCGTGGGCTGCCAGCAGGTCGGCCGCACGTTCAGCCCGGCGCAGCGCGACGCGCTCCTGCACCTGGCCGAGGCCGCAAGCATGGCGCTGATGGACGCCCGCGCCACCGAGCGCGTGGAGGTCGCAAGCCGCGACCCGCTCACCAACCTCCCCAACCGGACCATCTTCCGCACCAGGCTGGACACGGCGCTGCGCGACGCGGAGCCCGGGGCGACCGCCGTCCTGTTCGTGGACGTCGACGGGTTCAAGCCGATCAACGACACCTACGGGCACGCCACCGGGGATCGGCTCCTGGAACAGATCGCCGAACGCCTGAGCGGATGCGTCCGCCCGTTCGACACGGTCGCCCGCCACGGCGGCGACGAGTTCACCCTCCTGCTCGAGGGGCTGAGCCACGCTGACGCCGCCGGCACCGTCGCGGAGCGCGTGGTCCGCAGCCTCTCGCAGCCGTTCGATCTGGACGGCCGGTCGGTGTCGGTATCGGCCAGCGTCGGCGTGGCGTGCGATCACGGTGACGGCGGGGACCTGCTGGATCGGGCCGACCGCGCCATGTACCACGCCAAGCAGTCGGGCAAACGCGGGTACTCGATCGACACCGGCGGCTCGTACCGGTACACGCCGCTCCAGGACTCCGCGTACGTCGGCACCGCCCAGTAGCAGCGTCCGGCGGTCACCGGCGGCGGCCGGAGGCCCCCGGTACGCTGGGTGAGCGACACGCACGGTGCGGGACGGCGGAGCCGTCACCTCAGGTCCGGGCACGACGACACGCGAACGACGGGAGGTGGGGAGCATGCAGCCGGAGCTCGCCCTCATCTGCCTGGCGATCCTGGGCGGGCTGTGGGCGGTCGCCTGGGGAAACAGGCGCGTCGGCGTGCCCGACAAGGACCGCATGGTGGACGTGCGCACCCAGCTGCAGGTGCGGTTGGACGCGCTGCGCGCCCGCGCCGTGCAGCTGCGGCGCAGCCCCTCCATGGGCGATGACGCGCGCGCACGGGTCGATCAGGTGATCGAGCACCACGTCATCATCGACTCGGTGCTGGCCTCGGCCGGATCGGCCGACGAGGTGGAGCGTCTGCGCCCGCAGGTCGAACGGTCGCTCCGCACGCTGGAGGAGGCGGCGGCCGGAACCGGCCTGGACCTGCCGGCCGACCGTCCGTTCCACGGCCTGTGTGCCAACGACCCCGAGCACGGCCCGGTGGTCGCCACCGACGAGTCCGGGCGACGCATCTGCGGCCGCTGCCGCGACGACATCGTGGCCGGCAGGCACCCGACGCGGCGTCTGGTGTCGGCGGGCGGGAGCCCGGTGCCGTTCGACCAGGTGCCGGAACGGCCCCCGGCCGACTGACGCGGTCGGGTGGCCGGGTCGCCCGATCCCACGGACCGGACGACCCCCCGCCGGGTTAGAGCCAGCCCTTGGTGACGAGCGACTCGGCGATCTGGACGGCGTTGGTGGCGGCACCTTTTCGCAGGTTGTCGCTCACCACCCAGAGGGCGATGCCCCGCGGGTGCGACGTGTCCTCGCGGATGCGTCCCACGAAGACCTCGTCCGACCCGGTCGCGTCGCGCGGCAGCGGGTAGACCCCGTGCTGCGGGTCGTCCTGCAGGACCACGCCGGGCGCGGCCATGAGGAGCTCGCGGACGTGCTGTGCGGAGAGCTTCTCGGTGGTCTCGATGTGGACCGCCGACGAGTGCGCCTGCACGACCGGCACGCGGACGCAGGTGGCGCTCACGGCCAGGTCCGGGATGCCGAGCATCTTGCGGCACTCGGCGGCCACCTTGCGTTCCTCCCCGGTGTAGCCGGTCTCGTCGAAGGTGTCGATGTGCGGGAGCACGTTGAACGCGATCGGCCGCGGGTAGACGCTGGGCTCGGGCTCGTTGCCCTCCAGCTTGCCGCGGGTCTGGGTGAGGAGTTCCTCCACCGCGGCGGCACCCGTGCCGCTGACCGACTGGTAGCTCGAGATCACGACGCGCTCCAGCCCGACCGCGTCGGCGATCGGCTTGAGGGCGACCACGAGCGGGGCGGCGACGCAGTTGGGGTTGGCGACGATGCCACGGTGGCTCTCGAGGTCCTCCTCGTTGACCTCCGGCACCACCAGCGGCACCTGCGGGTCCATGCGGAACGCCGACGAGTTGTCGATGACGACGGCGCCCGCCTCCACCGCGGCCGGTGCGAAGGTGCGCGAGCGGTCACCGCCCGCCGAGAACAGCGCGATGTGGATGCCGTCGAAGGCGTCCTCGGTGAGCGTCTCGACGTGGATGGGCTTGCCGAGGTAGTCGAGCTGACGCCCGGTGGAGCGCGACGACGCCAGCGGACGGAGCTCGGAGATGGGGAAGCCGCGCTCCTCGAGGATGCGGAGCATGGTGCCGCCCACGGCCCCGGTGGCGCCGACGACTGCGACGTTAAACATTGGCCCTCCGTTCGGCTTCGTTGGAGAGATCGAACGCGTCGTGCAGCGCACGGACCGCGCGCTCGATCTCGCGGCGGTCGATGACCACCGTGATGCGGATGGTCGACGTGTCGATCATCGAGATGTTGATGCCCTCGTTGGCGAGCACGCGGAACATCTTGGCCGCCACGCCGGGCTCGGATTTCATGCCGGCACCCACCAGGGTGACCGTGCCGATCTGGTCGTTGGTGGTCATCGACTCGTAGCCCAGGTCGTCCTTCAGCGACGCGATGAGCTCCTCCGCACGGCGGAGCTCGACGAGCGGCACGGTGAACGAGACGTCGGTGCGTCCGTCGTGGCTGACGTTCTGGATGATCATGTCGACGTTGATGAGGGCATCGGCCAGCGCGGTGAAGATGGCTGCGGCGACCCCGGTGCGGTCGGCGACCCCGGCGAGCGTGATCTTCGCCTCACCGCTGTTGTGCGCGATGGCCGAGACGATTGCCTTTTCCATGTCGGGGGTCTCCTTGGTGATCCACGTGCCCTCGTCCGGAGCAAACGTCGAACGCGCGTGGATGGGGACGTTGTGGTTGCGGGCGAACTCGACGGCCCGCAGCGCGAGCACCTTCGACCCGTTGGCGGCGGCCTCGAGCATCTCCTCGTGGCTGACGAGCGGGAGCTTCGCGGCGGTCGGCTCGATCCGGGGATCGGCGGTGAAGACGCCGGTCACATCACTGTAGATCTCGCAGACGTCGGCGTCGAGCGCCGCGGCCAGGGCGACCGCGGTGGTGTCGCTGCCCCCGCGCCCCAGCGTCGTGACGTCGTTCTCGGTCGACACCCCCTGGAACCCGGCCACCAGCACCACGCGGTCCTGCGCCAGCGCGTCGCGCAGCCGGTCGCCCTTGATCTCGAGGATCTTGGCCTTGGTGTGGGCGGTGTCGGTCACGATGCCGGCCTGTGACCCGGTGAACGAGATCGCGCGGTGGCCGAGGTCGTCCAGGGCCATCGCCATGAGCGCGCACGAGACACGCTCGCCCGTGGAGAGCAGCATGTCCATCTCGCGCAGGTTGGGCGTGGAGGTGATCTCGGCGGCGTCGGCGATGAGCCCGTCCGTGGTCTTGCCACGGGCGGACAGCACCGTGACGACCTGGTCGCCGGACTCTTTGGCCGCCGCGATGCGACGGGCCACGGTCTTGATCTTCTCCGCGTCGGCGACCGATGAGCCGCCGAACTTCATCACGCGCAGGCCGATGGGGTCCTCCTCCGGGACGGGTCCAGCGACGGATTGTAGCGGGGAAGCCGATCCGACCGACCCGCGGCCCCGTGGGTCCGGGCCGCCGTGGGTCCGGGCCGCGGGTCGCTGCCGACGACGCGCACCCGGGATGCCCCGGGGAGGACGGGTCACCCGGCCGTGCTCAGTCCACCGCCCGGCGGGCGGCCGTGTGTCAGACCCGGTGCGCCGCGGCGCGTCGCGTCCTGATCCAGGCCTGCATCGCCTCCGCCGACATCACCGCCGGATCGCCGTAGTCGTCCTCGCCCGCGTCGCCGAGCTCGGGCGGAAGGTGGTCGATGATGGCGTCCAGGTCCTTGTAGTCCTGGATCTCCTCGTCGATCACGTCCGCCATCGCGCGGCTTTCGGGTGTGGGCAGCAGATCGTGGTGGCGCAGCGACGCGACCAGGCCCTTCAGGAGCGTCTCCCACGTGGTCATGGGCATCTGCTTGGCCGTCGCCGACTCGGATGCGGAATCCAGGAACGCGAACGGCACCTGGGTGAACGTCTTGCCCGCCGCGAGGAACGCGGCGATCCAGTCCGTGTCGAACGAGAAGTCGAACACCACCGGGTCCGCCAGGATGCGGCGCAGGATGCCGGCCTCGTAGAGCTTGAACGCGGCCTGCGTGTCGTGGATGCCCCGCGAGAAGATCGCCACCCCCGCCATGCGCTGCATGTGGCGCAGGTTCTTGATGCCGATCCCCCAGCGGGCGGCGTCCTTGACGAGCACGGCCTCGGGATGACGCCGATTGCCCAGCACCACGGTGGCGCCGTCGTCGACGAGGGGGCGCAGCAGCAGGCCGAGCTGCCCCAGGTGGACCGAGTTGTCGGCGTCCGTGTAGACGACCGCGTCGACGCCGTCCTCGAGTGCCGTCATGGCCCCCAGGATGATCGACCCGCCCTTGCGCGAGTCGGCGGCGCCGGCCAGCCGGCGCAGGGGGCCGGTGGCGGCGGGAAGCGCCTCCTCGAGGTGCAGCACGCGGACGCGGTCGGACGCGTCCATCGCGGCGGCGATCTCGGCCGCCAGCGCGCCGCTGTGGTCCGGACACCCGTCGTCGACCGGGTAGAGCCGCCACTCGACCGGCGTCCCCCGGGTCACCCAGTCCAGCTGCGCGACCTTGGTGCGCAGCGCGTCCTCCCCGTGCGGGTTCTCGTCCGATCGGGGTCGCAGGCGGTTGGTCTCGCCCCACATGGCGAAGACGACGCCGATGCGAAGCGGACGTTCGTTGGCGGTCAACCACGCGCGTGAATCGACCAGCTTCGCCGCCAGCGCGAACTCGAGCGGCGCGTCGGGCGTGTGCGCGGCGGCCATGACGTCCGCGACGCCGATGCCGGGATCGTCCAGAAGCGCCTCGGCCAGTCGCGTGAGCCGTTCCTGGTGGGCCGGGTCGGTCAGGTCGAAGTCGTCGGCCGCACCGGCGACCAGGGCGTCCAGCCGTTCGTGTGCGTCCGCGTCCATCCGAGGAGTCTGCATTGCCGGCCCCGTCCCGGCCACGTCGACCCGCGCCGTCGCGATCGCATGTGGACGACCGTCCCCGCCCCCGCTCCCCGGTTGTCATGCCATGACTTGCAAAAGTCTGCAATTATGCAATCCGTTATGCCGACGCACCCCAGCACCGTTCCGCTCTGGCGGGCCAAGGCCGAGCTCTTTCGGACGCTCGGCCACCCCGTGCGGATCCGCGTGCTCGAGATGCTGGGCGAGGGTCCGACGACCGTGCAGCAGATGCTCGCCGAGATCGGCGGGGAGCCCGCCGCCCTCTCGCAGCAGCTGGCGGTGCTGCGCCGGGCGGGCATCGTGACCTCGGAGCGCACCGGCTCACACGTGACATATGCGCTCGCCGGGTCGGATGTCGCCGATCTGATGCAGGCCGCGCGCCGCATCCTCCGCGAGCTCTTGGACGACCGCAGCAGCCTTCGCGCGTCCCTGGACGACGAGGACCGCGCCTCGGGACGTCCGGCCGGGTGAACCCGGTGCGCGCCCGCCTCCGGCGACTGCTGCCGGGGGCCGACGACGTCCGCGCGATGCGCCGACGTCCGTTCGACGACCTGATCGCGGGGCTCACCGTTGCGGTCGTCGCGCTGCCGCTGGCGCTGGGGTTCGGCGCGGCCTCGGGCCTCGGTGCGAGCGCCGGGCTCATCACGGCGATCGTCGCCGGTGCCGTGGCGGCGATCTTCGGTGGTTCCAACCTGCAGGTGTCGGGCCCCACCGGCGCGATGACGGTGGTGCTCGTGCCGGTGATGGCGACGCACGGCGTGTCCGGTGTCCTGACCGTGGGGATCCTCGCCGGCGTCGCCCTGATCCTGCTGGCGCTCACCGGTGCCGGCGCGGTGGTGCGGTTCATCCCGGCACCGGTCATCGAGGGGTTCACCGTCGGCATCGCGGCGGTCATCCTGCTGCAGCAGTTCCCGGCGGCGCTCGGCGTGAGCGTGGAGTCCGCCCACGGCGTGGCACCGCTCGCCTGGGACGCCGTCACCGCCTTCGCCCGAGCGCCGCACTGGACGCCGCTCGTGATGGCCGTCGTGGTGACCGCGGCCATGCTCGTCGGCATGCGCCGATTCCCGGCGATCCCCTTCTCGATCATCGCGGTCGCCCTGGCCACCGCGGTGAGCGTCCTGGCCGGTCTCGACGTGGCGAAGATCGGGCGACTGCCCTCCATGCTCCCCGCGCCCAGCTTCGGGTTCTTCGACTGGGGCGGCGTCCCGCAGCTCGCCACCGCCGCGCTCGCCGTGGCCGCGCTGGCCGCGATCGAGAGCCTCCTCTCGGCCACCGTCGCCGACGGCATGACCGTCGGGCAGCGTCACGACCCCGACCGCGAGCTCTTCGGTCAGGGGCTCGCCAACCTGGCCTCACCCATCTTCGGCGGGATGCCCGCGACGGCGGCGATCGCCCGCACGGCGGTCAACGTCCGGGCGGGCGCGGGGTCGCGTCTGGCCTCGTTCAGCCACGCGATCATCCTCGCCGCCATCATGTTCGCGGCCTCGCCCCTCGTCTCGCACATCCCGCTGGCCGCGCTCGCGGGGGTCCTCATCGCCACGGCCGTGCGGATGGTGGAGATCTCATCCCTCACGGTCCTCGTGCACGCGTCGCGGTCCGATGCCGCGGTGCTTGCGGTGACGGCGGTCGCCACCCTGGCCCTCGACCTCGTGGTCGCGGTCCTCCTGGGCCTGCTCATCGCCGGCGCGCTCGCCATCGGCAGCATCGCGCGGGCGATGCAGGTGGAGGAGATCGCGCTCGACACCGGCGACCACGAGGACGCGGAGCGCGACCTCTTGCATCAGCACATCGTCGCCTACCGCATCGACGGTCCGCTCTTCTTCGCCCCCGCCCACAGATTCCTGATGGAGCTGACCGACGTGGCCGACGTCCGCATCGTCATCCTCCGCCTCGGTCGGGTGACGACGATGGACGCGACCGGCGCCCTCGTCCTTCGCGACGCGGTCGAGCGGCTGGAAAACCGCGGCATCACCGTGCTGTTCTCGGGTCTTCGTCCACAGCACGAGCGGCCGCTCACCGCGGTCGGCCTGGTCCAGCGGCTGCGCGATGCCGGACGGGTCTTCGCGACGACCCCACAGGCCATCGAAGCCGCCCGGACCGTCGTGCGCCGCACCGAGACGCCGCCGGAGCAGCTGGCCGCGACCGGGAGCTGACCGCACCCCGCCGGTTGGTCAGGAGGCGCCGGCCTCCAGCAGGTCGCGGTACTCGGGGTGACGGTCGATCCATCCCGCCACGAACCAGCAGCGCGGGTCGACCGGACCCAGGCCGCGCTCGCGCACGTCGTCGAGCGCGAAGCGGATGAGCCGGGAGCCGATGCCGCGGCCGTTCATGCGCTGGTCGACCACCGTGTGGGGGAAGACGATCGCGTCATCGGTGATGCGGTAGTCGGCGAAGGCCACCACCGCACCGTCCTGGCGCGCCACGTAGCGGGAGTCCGCCTCGTCGTGGGAGAGCTGCAGTTGGGAGTCCGTCACGCCCGGGACTCTGGCAGAGCCGCCGGCACCGTGGCCGACCCGACGTGCCGGAGCGACGCCGCCAGGCCCCGGGGGTCGTGCACCGGCACGGCTCGAATGTCCGATCGAACGGCGCGCTCCGTTCAATCGAACGTCAACGACCGTTCACTGTTCACACAGACGACACGGCTCCGTGACCGAACGACACCGACCCGACACGACGACGTGACCAACGCCGCGACATCCGTGACGTTTCCAGCGACGACCACCAAGGCGACGTCACCCCCAACCCCACCCCGGTCGACGACGCCCTCCCCCATGACCCACCGAAGCGAGCGCCACGCTCGATCGAACGGCGCGCTCCGTTCAATCGAACGTCAACGACCGTTCACTGTTCACACAGACGACACGGTGACGTGACCGAACGACACCGACCCGACACGAAGACGTGACCAACGCCGCGACATCCGTGACGTCCCCAGCGACGACCACCAAGGGACGCACCCATCAAACCCACCCGGTCAACGACGCCCTCCCCCATGGCCCACCGGAGCCAGCAGCACGTTCGATTGAACGGCGCTCCGTTCAATCGAACGTCAACAACCGTTCACTGTTCACACAGACGACACGGTTACGTGACGACGACGCGGGGATCATCGACGAAAGTCGGCGCGAATCGTCACGGTGGTGTGACCGCCCGGACCCTCGGCAGGACGCCCGCGCACGTCACGTGCCAGGCACCGGGCGTGCGCGGACGCCGAACCGGGCACGCCGGGCGCGGAGTCGCGCCGGGACCTACGTCGCGCTCATCCACCCCGCGGCCAGCACCACGATCAGCACCGCACCCAGCAGATACCGGTACCAGACGAAGGGCCGCAGACTGTTGGAGGCGACGAACTTGAGCAGCCACGCGATCGACGCGTAGGCCACGATGAACGACACGATCAGGCCGACGGCCATCGGGCCGATCCCGAGGAGCTTCAGGTTCTCGCGCTCGCTGATGGCCTGGTAGAAGCCCGCCGCGGTGAGCGCCGGGATCGCCAGGAAGAACGACAGGCGCGTCGCGGTCACACGGTCGATGCCGCGCACGAGCCCGGCCGAGATCGTGGCGCCTGATCGCGACACGCCGGGGATGAGCGAGAGGCACTGCACCGTGCCGATGAAGAGCCCGTCGCGCATCGTCATCGTCTGCTCGCCACGGATCGTCCCGCGGTCGGCCAGCCGGTCGTGTACCCGCTCGGCGAACCACATGGCCGCGCCCCACACGATCAGCGCACCGGCGACCACCCACAGGCTTCGCAGCGGTCCCTCGATCACGTCCTTGAGCGCCAGCGCCACCACCATGACGGGGATCGATCCGGCGATGACCGCCCACGCCAACCGGTAGTCCACGGCGGCACGCCGCTGCGGGTTCGCGAGGCCGGTGAACCACGCGCCGAGGAACCGGCGGATGTCCTTGAAGAAATAGATGAGGGTCGCCGCGATGGCACCGAGCTGGATGATGGCCGTGTAGGCGGTGATCTCCGGTGCATCCACCTGGTAGCCGAGCATCTTCTCGGCGATCGTCAGGTGTCCGGTGGACGACACGGGCAGGAACTCGGTGAGCCCCTCCACCACGCCCAGCACCACGGAGTCCAGATAGCTCAGCTCTGCCACGGTCGGGTCAGCGTTCCTCTCGCGTCGGGGTGACGGGCCGCGGGGCAGTTTGCCAGGAACCGGGGCGAACGTGGAAGACGACGGGGTCCAGACCGATCATGCGCCGACCACCCGGGGCCGGCTCATCCACACCGCCAGTGCGGCGACCGCCAGGAACCCCGGCACGACGAGGAACGCCGCGTGGGTCCCCACCGCATCGGCGAGCGCCCCGAGCGCGAACGGCCCCGTGCCGATGGCCGCTCCGACGCCCAGCGACACCCGCAGCGACGCACGATCGGGACGACCGCCCGAGGCGGCGACGGCGCGCACCGCGCCGAGCGGGAAGTGGAAGGCGATCCCCATGCCGGCCAGGACGAGGCCGGCGAACGCGAGCGACGCGCTCGTCGCCAGCCAGAACCCGACCCAGCCGGTGAGGCTCATCGCGATGGAGGCGTGCAGGAGCCGGTCGAGCGCGACCGCGCGGGCCAGCCGTCCCGCCGCGAACCGGCCGATCGCCATGCCGGCAACAACCGCGCTCACCCCGGCGGCGGCCGCACCCTCAGAGAGCCCCACGCGCTCGCGCAGGAGGGCGGACGACCAGAGCGTGAACGAGAACTCGACCGAGACGCAGGTCGCGATCACCGCCCACGCCCACCAGTACCGGCGTGGCAGCCGACCGGCGGCGCCGCGGTGGTCGTGTCCCGGGCGACGGCGATGGTCCTCGGGCCGCACCCCGCGGAAGGACACCGCCACCAGGAGGATCGCCGGGACGCAGAGCACGAGCCCCACCCGCCAGCCGATGCCCGCGGCCTCGGCCGCCCCCAGTGACAGCGGTGCCAGAAGACCCACCGTCGCCGCCACCGCGTGCGCCTCGCTGACCGCGGCGGGTCCCGCCGCACCGTGGTGATCGGCGAGCACGGTGGTCACCGCGCTCACGATGAACGACCCGGAGAGGATCGCCAGGTACGCCGCCGCCAGGGTGACCGGGACGGCGCGCGACAGCGTGAGCACGACCGCGGCAGCACACGCGCCGCTGACACCGAGCCACAGGGATGCCGGGCGTCCGATGCGGGCGACCAGCCGTGCGCCGAAGAGCCCCGTCGTGACCGCCCCGAGCGCCATGGCGGTGCCATGGAGACCCGACACGGTCTTGCTCACCCCGGTCTCCTCCCGCAGCAGTTGGACCGCCGGGCCGAACGCGAAGAGCACATAGCCGTATACGCCCAGCTGCATGTAGATCAGCCGGGTCACACGGTCGCGGCGCAGGTGCGCCGGCTCGGTCGACGCGGTCGCCTCAGCCCCCGGGGAAGCGTCGCCGAACGCGGTTGGCGAACCGCCTGGCCCCGTTCTCGAGCGGGGCGAGCATCCCGTCCGGTTCGGGCAGCCGTCGCACCTCGTCCGCGGTGATCTCCAGCGTGACCCGCCGTCGCGTCAGGAGGCCGACCTCGGGTGCGTCGACGAAGCGCAGCCCGTCGGGGGTCCGGACCACGAGCCCGTCGAAGAAGCGCTCGCGCACATGATGCTGGACCCTCCGCACCGTGCCCACCTCCACGCCGTCGCGGTCCACGACCGGGGTGCCCTTCGGCAGCGCCAGATATCCGACCGGCTCGTCGGGGTCGGGCGCGTCGCCAGTCACGAGAGCTCCCGTCGCCCGAGGAACGCCCGTCCCAGCGTCAGCTCGTCGGCGTGTTCCAGGTCCGCGCCGACCGGCAGGCCGCTCGCCAATCTTGTCACTTTGACGCGACCGCGCACCAGGTCGGCGAGGAAGAGCGCCGTGGCCTCGCCCGACATGGTGGGGTTGGTGGCGATGACGAGCTCCTCCACACCGTCACGGTCGATGCGGTCCACGAGCTCGTCGAAGCGCAGGTCTTCGGGGTCGACCCCGTCGATGGGTGAGAGCGCCCCGCCCAGCACGTGGTAGCGGCCGCGGTACTCGTTGGTCCGCTCGATCGGGACGATGGCCGACGGCTCCTCCACCGCGCACAGAAGACGCGCGTCGCGGCGCGGGTCGGCGCACACCGGGCACAGCTCGTCCTCGGCGAATCCGAAGCACTGCGCACACGGCCGCAGCCGCTCCTTCACCTCCACCAGCGCCTCGGCCAGCGCGTGCGCCCGTTCGGGCGGCGCCTTCATCACGTGGAACGCCAGCCGCTGCGCCGAACGCGGACCCAGCCCGGGCAGGCGGGCGAGTTCGGCGACCAGGCGCTCGACCGAGGACGGGAGGATCGATGCCACGTCGGCGCCGGCCGCCTACAGCCCGGGGATCCCCATGTTGCCGAGCGCGCCCGCCAGCGACCCCAGCCGGGTGTTGGCGAGCTCCTGCGCCTTCTTCATGGCCTCGTTGGCCGCGGCGACGACGGTGTCCTGCAGGAGCTCCACGTCGTCCATGGCCTCCGGATCGATCTTCACGTCCACGATCTCGAGCGCGCCCGTGATCGTCACCGTGACGGCACCGCCACCGGCGGCGGCCGAGACCGTCTCCTCGGCGAGCGCCTCCTGGGCACGCTGCATGTCCGCCTGCAGCTTCTGCATCTGCTTCATCATCTTGGCCGGGTTCTGACCCATCATTCCTCCGTGGCGTTGAACATCCGTTTGAGTTCCTCGGTCAGCGAGGTCTGGTCCATCGGGCGGTCGTCCTCCGGGGATCGTTCCTCGACCGCCGCGGGCGTCGACGCCTCGAAGTGCACCGCGAACCGCCGGCCTCCGAGCTCCGACAGGGTGTGCTCGACGAGCCCACGCTCGTCGGGCTTCTCGAGCATCTTCACGAAGACGCTGCTGACGAGCACGGTGACGGTCTCCCCGTCCACCGCACCCACCGTCGATTCGCGCAGGAAGCCGTGCAGGCTGGCGTGGTGCTGTTCCAGTTCGGCGACGACCTGGGGCCACAGTCGCGTGAGGTGGTCCATGTCGGCCACGATCGGCTCGCGCGGCTGGGGCGCCGGGGCCGGCACGTCCACCGGCACCGGCGGGGCGGGTTCGTCGGGTGGCGGCGCGGCCTGCGGCGACGGTGCGTCCGCGGTCTCGGGCGGGGGCGGCGGTGCGGGCGTGGATGCGGTCGGGGGCGCCGGGGTCGGGATGGACGCCGGGGCCGTGCTCGGGGCCGGCGGCGGCGTCTGGGTCTGGGTCGGGGCCGGCGCGGCGGCGGGGGTTCGGGCGGGACCGGTCACCCCACCCCGTTCCAGGGCCTCGATCCGCGACACGAGCGCCTTGGTGGAGTCGTCGTACATCGGCTGGGCGAGCTTGGCCGCCACGATCTCCAGCTGGATCCGTGGGTCGGCCTGTCCGTGCCGGATCCGGATCTGCGCGTCGGCGATCAGGTCGATGCCGCGCAGGACCCGCGAGGGCGGCAGCTGGTTGGCCTGACCGCGCAGCCGTTCCAGCTCGTCACTGGAGTACGCCCAGTCATCGGTGGGGTGCGCGCCCTGCTGCAGGAGGCAGAGGTACCGCAGGTGCGTGATGAGGCTGCGGATGAGCTGCTCGGGGTCGGCGCCGCGATCGAGGGTCGCCTCGAGCGTGCCGAACGCACCGGCCGCGTTGCCCGCCGCCAGGTCGTCGATGAGGGCGAAGACCTCCTCGCGCTCCACCGCGCCGAAGAGCTCGAGCACGTCGGCCACCTGCACCGTGCCGTCACCGTAGGTCGCCAGCTGATCCAAGAGGCCAAGGGCGTCGCGGTAGCTGCCGTCGGCGGCCCGGGCCACGAGGTCCAGCGCCTCGGCGGTCGCCTCGAAGCGCTCGTCGGTCGAGACCCGCTCGAGAACCCGCACCAGGTTCGCGATGCCGGGCTTGCGCAGCGCGAAGTGCTGCAGGCGCGACCGGATGGTGGGAAGGATGTCCCAGGGGTGCGTGGTACAGAGGATCACGACCAGGTGCGGCGGCGGCTCCTCCAGGGTCTTCAACAGTGCGCTGGCCGCGCCCTCCTGGATCTGGTGGGCCTCGTCCATGATCGTCACGCGGTAGCGGGACGCCACCGGCGCGTAGCGGACCGTCTCCAGCCATTCGCGCATCTCGTCGATGCGCCGGGCGCTCGAGGCGGCGTCCACCTCCACCACGTCCAGCCAGTCGTCGTGCCCGATCCGCAGACAGGAGTCGCACTCCATGCACGGGTTGGACGTGGGCACCGGGCTGGACAGGCAGTTGAGGCACCGGGCCAGGATGCGCGCCGTCGTGGTCTTGCCCGTGCCGCGCGACCCGCTGAAGAGGTAGCCAAGCGCCGGACGGCCGCCGTCCAGGGCGTTGCCGAGCGCCCGCGCCACGTGCTCCTGGCCGACCAGGTCGTCGAAGCGCAGCGGGCGGTAGCGGTTGTAGAGGCTTCCGCGTGCGGGTGCTGGGGCGTCGCTCACGTCAGGCAGGAGTGATGGGCCGGGTCCGGATGGGGGTTGGAGGCCCGGGCCAGCGCTTCGGCGAGGCAACCCCATTGCGCCTGGATGGATCCGCTTAAGGCTGCTTCCTCTCGGACCTGACCTGGTTCACGGACACCCACCGAATGGGACCTCGCCGAAGCGCTCGCCCGGACCCCGGACGACGCAGGATAGCCGAGCGGGGACGAATCGTTCGCCGCCGAGCGTCCTCCGGCTCAGCGGCGGCGGATCTTCGGCCCGATCCGCTCCCCGCGCCTGCGCGCGCTCCCGGCACCGAAGATGGCCGCGACGCCGGCGCCGATCATCGCCATCGAGAGCGCGATGTAGAGCCAGCCCTTCACGCCGCCCGACCGCTGGCCCAGCAGGGTCACGAGCCCCCACATCGCCGAGCCCCAGACGAACCCCAGCAGCATGCCGACGCCGATCTGGACCCAGCGGTTCTCGCTGCGCGCCGGGGTGGACCGGCGTTCGTCGTCGCGTGCCATGCAGTGGGCAGTACTGGGATTGAACCAGTGACCTCCCGCGTGTGAGGCGGGCGCTCTCCCGCTGAGCTAACTGCCCGGGAGGCAGGAGAATACCAGGGTTCCCGACCACCCCAGCCCCGGGCATCCCGCGCCGGCCGGGACATCCCTCCGACCCGTCGGACACCGGAAGTCGTTTTCATCACACGGGCACCCCGAACCGCGGGTGTTCCCGGGGAACGTGACGCTAGGATCTCCGAATGCGCCGATTCCTCGCCATCGCCCTCGTCGTCCTCGCGTCCGCCGTGTTCCTGCCGGCGACCGCCGCCGGACGTGAACCGCCCAACAAGAAGGCCGACCCGTGTGCCCAGGGCGGCCGGAACGTCTGCGGCACGAACGGTGTCGGCTTCTACCAACGGTATCGCTACGGCATCCGCTGGTTCGGCGACTTCCGGGGCGCGGTGGTCGGCGCGGGTCCCACCTTCTGCATCGACCTGCGGTGGTGGTACCCGGCCAAGCGCTTCAAGTACGCGCAGATCGCCAACAGGGGGCTGAAGAACTCCAACGGCAGCACGATCTCGGCGGCCGACCAGTCCCGCATGTCCTACGCCATCTGGAACTACGGTCGCAGCAACAACCGTGACCGCCAGGCGGCGACGATGCTCTACGTCCACGGCCTCATGCGCGACGGGGCGCCCGGCGAGGTGGAGCCCAGGATCAACCCGCGGGTCAACGCCATCTACAACCAGATCCGCGAGGACGCCAACCGCTACCGCGGCCCGTACCGGGTCGTGGCGGACGTCCCCAAGGACCTGAGCGTCGGACAGCCGGCGTCGGTGACGGTGCGGGTGCTTTCGGCCACCGGCAACGCCGTCCCCCGGGTCGCACTGCGGATCGCCGCCACCGGCGGCGTCGGCGCACCGACCACCGCGCGCACCGACGCGAACGGCGTCGCCACCCTCGCCTTCACCCCCATCGACGTGACGGCCGGCTTCAACGCGCGCATCGAGGCGATCCAGCTGGCGGCGAACGCCCCCAAGATCTACCGGGCGACCCTCCCGGCCCCGCGCCGCAACGCACAGCGCATGGCCGCCGGCGCCTCGCAGCGCGTCACGGCCAGCGTGTCCGCGCCCATCACCCCGGGCGGCATCCGGATCACCACGGACGCAAACCCCAAGGAGCTCCTCGTCGGTGAGGCCAACACCGACTCGGTCACCGTCAGCGGGCTCCCCGCCGGCGTGACCCGTGAGATCACCGTCAACGTGTTCGGCCCGTTCCCGTCGCAGGAGGCCATCCAGTGCACGGGCACGCCGGCAAGGACCAGCAAGCTGACGGTCACCGGCTCCGGCAACTCGACCGCCGAACCGTTCACCCCGCAGCTGCCGGGGTGGTACCAGTACCAGCTGTCGGTGCCGAGCGACCCCAACCTGGCGGGCACCACCACGTCATGCGGTGACACCGCCGAACGCTTCAAGGTGCGAACGCAGCCGCAGGTGGTGACCAGGGTCAGCAGCGCGGTCATCCAGCCCGGCACCCAGCTGACCGACACCGTGATCGCCACCGGCCTCGCCGGCCAGACCGTCACGGTCAACGCCTACCTCTACGGCCCCTTCGGCTCGATGGCCGACCTGAAGTGCGATGTCCCGCCCATCTGGGAGGGCACCGTGACCTTCACCGGCGACGGTGAGAAGCAGACGGCACCGGTCACCCTGACCGTGCCCGGCTACTACACCTACCGCGAGACCATCGCCGAGAGCGACCTCGTGAAGCCGGTCGAGACGCCCTGCGGCGACGTGGCCGAGACCGCGATCGTCGCCGGCACCCCCACCATCACCACTCAGGTGAGCAGCCAGGAGACCAAGCCCGGCGGGTCGATCAGCGACCAGGTCGTCGTGAAGGGTCTGGGCGCGCTCAAGGCCGACGTGCAGGTGGAGCTCTGGGGCCCGTACGAGACCGTGGCCGCCATGAGCTGCAGCGGCACGCCGCTCACGACCCAGACGTTCACCGCGACCGGTGACGGCACCTACAACACCGAACCGGTCACGATCGAGAGCGCCGGCTTCTACACCTACCGGGCGACGATGGCGGGTGGACCCGGCAACACGCCGTTCGCCGCCAGGTGCGGTGAGCCGTCGGAGACGACGTTCGCCCGGCCCGGCCCCGCGGTCACGACCCTGGCCTCACGCGAGTCCACGATCCCCGGCACCACCATCTACGACACGGTCAACGTGACCGGGCTCGGCAAGACGCCCGCCACGGTGCAGCTGCGGCTCTACGGACCGTTCGCGTCCCGCACCGCGATCAGGTGCACCGGACGTCCCGTGTGGACCGGTCGCATCAGCGTCCCGGGTGACGGCACCTACCGTTCGCAGCCGGTCCGCGTCCCGCGGGTGGGCTTCTACACCTTCCAGGAGGAGATCCTCCCGTCCGGCCTCGTGCCGCGGGTGAAGGGCACGTGCGCACGTGCCGCCGAGACGACCCTCGGTCGTCCGCTCATCCTGACCGGCCCCGGCGACCCGGCCACCGACGCCATCACGGCGCCGACCACCAACCCCCGGCCCACGCGGGTCCGGATCGACCGCCTCAACGTCGACGCACCGGTCCAGCCCGCGGGCATCGACATGCGCGTCGGTGCGCTGGCCGTCCCCACCAACGTGCGTCGGACCGGCTGGTGGCGTGACGGCGCCGCCCCGGGCGACGCCTTCGGCACCACCCTCATCGCCGGTCACATCGACAGCAGGGTGCAGGGCGCAGGAGCGTTCAAGACGCTGTCGCGGGCACGAGCGGGCATGCAGATCCTGGTCACCACCTCCGACGGTCGCGTGCGGCCGTACCGGGTGACCGCGAACGCCCGGGTCCTGAAGGACCGGCTGCCCGCCGGCATCTTCACCCAGCGCGGCACCGCGAAGCTCGTGCTCGTCACGTGCGGCGGTCCGTTCAACGCCCGCACCGGCCACTACCGCGACAACATCGTGGTGACCGCGGTCCCGGTGTGAGCCCGCGCGTGGTGGCGGCGCCCGCCGCCACCACGCCGCACCCCCGCGTCGCCCGCAGGTCGTCCGCCGGGCGCCGGGTACCATTGCAATCGACGGTCACGACCCATCCGTGACCGAATTGCCGGTGGCACGCGTTCGCGGACGTGAACGATCGTCGCCACGACGCCGCCCTCGCGCGGCCTGGACGGAGGAGACGCAGTGTCAGAACGACCTCGACGAATCGGGTACGCGCCGGGGGCGTACGACATGTTCCACATCGGCCACCTGAACCTGTTGCGGCGCGCGAAGGAGCACTGCGACCACCTGATCGCCGCCGTTGCGACGGACGAGTTCTGTCTGACCTTCAAGTCCCGGGGGCCGGTCGTGCCGTTCGAGGAGCGCGCCGAGATCCTGCGCCACATCGACGTCGTCGACGAGGTGATCCCCCAGGAGAGCGACGACCGCATCGCCACGCACCGGCAGCATCCGTTCGACGTGACGTTCAAGGGGACCGACTGGCAGGGCACGCCGAAGGGCGACGCGCTGGCGGCACAGCTGGCGAGCATCGGCGTCGACCTCGTGTACCTGCCCTACACCGAGACGACCTCGAGCACCCACCTGCGACGGATCCTGGACGACCTGCTCTCATGAGCGCGCCCACCGATCCGTCCGGACGCGAGCACGGGGCGATCGACCGGCGGAGTCTCCTGCTCGGCCTCACCGCCGGCGGCGCCGCCCTGGCCGGTGCCACCGTGGGGACGCTCGCCACCCGTGACGGAGCGGGCGGTGACACCACCGTCCAGGTCGTCCAGGGTGCGGCCGGAGAATGGCCATGGACCTACGTCAAGCCCGGTGACGACATCCAGGCGGCGGTGCGTGCGGGGCTCACCCACATCCAGTTGGGCGGCGGTGACTACCCCGTCGGCGAACCGGTCCGCCTGCCGCGCGGCGCCCATCTGCGCGGGGTGGGTCAGGCGACCCGAATCAGGGCGGCCCGGCAGATGGAGGCCGTCGTGCACATCGGTTCGGAGGGCCCGGTGGACGGCGTGCAGGTCAACAGCCTGGTCGTCGACTGCGATCGCCTCGCCCGCACCGGGGTGCTCGTCGCCATCGACGGACGGGACGGCCACTACCAGGACGAGCCCGACCCGGTGATCCGGATGGACGATCTGTGGTGCTACGACGCGGTGGAGGATGGGGTGGTCCACACCGGCACCGGCACCCGGTCGTGCATCACCTCGCGCGTGCGGGTCCGCCGCGCCGGACGGCACGGTTTCATGATCACCGCCTCCGATTCGTGGTGGATCGCGTGTGAGGCGACCACGGGACGCGGCGGTGGCGCCGGCTTTCGCATCGAGGGTGCCAACAACTTCTTCGACGTGTGCAAGGCCTGGTACTGCGGCAACGTCGGGTGGCACGTGCGCGGAACCCGCAACAAGTTCGTGGGATGCGAATCACAGGACACCGGCGGCCACGGTTGGCTGATCGAGTTCGACCGCAACACCTACTCGGCCTGCGTGGCGGACACGGCGGCCATGTACGACGTGGGGGGCACGCGTGACGGAGCCGACGGTTTTCATATCGTCAACGCCCGCGAATCGTCATTCGTCGGCTGCCAGTCGTTCGACAGACGGCCCGGCGGCCACGAGGCCCAGCAGCGTTATGGGTTCCGGCTCCCGCGTGGCGTCGACCACGCGGTCCTGGTCGGTGCGTCGGGCTGGGACAACCGGGGCGGGCTGATCGGGACCTGACCCGCCTCAGGCGCCACGCCGGCGCCCGGCGAGTCCCCGCAGGAACCCGCGGTACCGACGCGGACGCACCCATCCCGGCCCGCGCGCGGCCACGTCCTGCAGGGCGGCGCGCACCTCGGCGGCCGTCGCCTCGATCGGCGAGGTCATCTCGGGGCAGCGCGCGTCCTCCGGCCGCTCGCGCATCAGGTCCAGGAGCTCCGCCAGCTCCGCCGCCGAGCCCGCCGCGCGCACCATTCCCAGACGGGCCATCTCGTCGCAGAACGGCACCTGGTGATCGTCGACGACCTCACCGTGACGCGCGAGACGCGCCACCACGATGGGCACGCGACCGCACCGCCGCGCATCGATGATGGATCCCGGGCCGCCCTGGGCGACGACCACGTCGCTCTCGCGGAACACGGCGAGCAGCGCGTCACGTGGGAGCAGACGGTGGTTGCGGGCACCGGGGACGGGTCGCGACGCCCCGTGTTGCACGATCAGCTCGACGTCCGGGCGTTCGGCCGCCCAGGCCTCCACCCAGTCGAGCAGCCGTTCGAACGGATGGTGGTCCGTCCCGACGGTCACGGCCACGCGCACGGTCAGTACACCGTCCCCACCACGTGCGCCTCGGGGTAGTCGTCGCGCTGGCGGGGCCACTGGACCAGGAAGGCATCGCAGATCGGGTAGCAGAGGCGCCCCGTCAGCGTTCGAGTGGTGATGCGGTCGTACACCTCCAGATAGACGGTGGGCACGCGCAGCACCCGACCGGCGACGAAGAAGGGCAACGCGACACCGGCGCCGGTCGACAGGATGACGTCCGGACGCTCGCGACGGATGACGCGGAACGCCAACACCAGGTTGCGGATCGCGTTGGGGATGTTGCGCGTCGTCGGCGAGTGTGCCCAGGTCACGCCGTCGGCGACGCACCGGGCCTCGGCGTCGGGCTTGTGGAAGCTGACCCAATGGACCTCGACGTCCGTCCACTGTTCACGGACGTCCGCCAGCTGTGCCAGATGACCTCCCGTCGATGCGACGAGAAGGCATCTCATCGGCGCCGGCCGGACTGGCCACCGCGCGATCGCCGGCGCCGATTCGCGGGTTTACGGGTGGGATTGTCGGATGGTGACACCCCACCGTCCGCGTCGTCATCCGTGGCCGTGGCATCGGACGCCGTACCGGTCTCCGCCGCGTCATCCGAGATCGCGGAACCGTCCGGTTCGTCGTCCTCGTCCCCGTCGTCGGCCGTGACCGACGCCGTCTCGCTCGGACCCACCCCCTCATCGACGTCCGACCCGCCCGACCGGTCAAGGACGTCCGCGCGCGCACGATCGGTCGTGTCACGTGCCATGTCATCGGCGGGATCGTCCTCCACCGACGCCACCGCGTGATCCACGTTCGCCGCCCCGCCGGACCGCGACGGATGATCCAGGAAGAGGACGATGTCCACGCGGGCCCGCGTCGCCGCGGCGGCGTCGGCCAACGCCCGCACACGCCCCTTGGACGAACCGGCCTCGACGATCGCGAACGTCGCGTCGCACTGGCGCGCGAGGGTCGCCTGAAGCTGGGTCGCAGACGAACAGGCATCGATGATGAGGAGGTCCCACTTCGGGTCGTCGCCCCCCTCGGGCGCGAGGTTGCGCATCGTCGCGCGCACCCAGCGCACGCGCAGGTCCTCGTCGTCTGCAATGCGGACGAGCCGGTCGACCACATCCGCCGCCCGTTCGGGAGCCGCCACGGCCACGACGGCGAGCGTCACCGGACCACGCGGACCGGACCGCCTCCCCCGTCCGGCGCTGCGTCCGTTGGCGAGTACCGACGTCAGGGCGTCGCGCAGCTCACGCTCCCAACCACCTGCGTCCGAAGACACCGCCGGCGCATCGAGGATCGCGGCCGCATCGAGCGGCCGGCGCACACGCGGCTCCAGACGCGGCAGGACGAGCACCGCCAGGAGCCCCAGCAGCGCACCGCCCACGACCCCGGCCAGGACCATCGTCCATCGGGCGGGCGTCGACCGGCGGGCGGGCGACTCCGCCAGGGTCACGATGCGACCCGGGTTGAGCGCGACGCGCTGCAGCTGGGTCTTCTCGCCCGAGAGACGCACGATCTCGGTGTCGATGAAGCTCGCGTCCTCACCGACCGAACCCGCACGCTCGCGACGGAGCTGGGTGATCTGCGTATCGATCGTGCGGGTGATGCGCGCCGCGGCGGCTGATGCGTTGCGCTGCCGGTCCGCCAGGTAGGCGCGGGCCATCGCGTTGGCCGCATCGACAGACCAGGCCGACCGGCTGGAGGTCGCCGTGATCCTGAGGATCAACGACTGCGAGGGCACCGCGACGGTCGTCGCGTCGCGCAGCTCGTCGGCCGTCGCCGCACCGTCCAGGGCACGGGCGGCCTCGGTCGACACGGCCCGTGACGTGGCGATCGCCGCCTCCGTCTGCATGTTCACCTGGTCCGAGAGGCGCGTCGATGCGAAGGGCGCGATCGACACCGGCGACACCGCGACGCTCGCGGTTGCCGAGTAGCGGGTGGGTGCGAGCAGCGCCGCCACCACCGCGACCACCGTGACGACCGCAACCACCGCCGCGAACAGCGGCCAATGGCGTCGCACGGCGCCGACGATGTCGGACGCGGCGACCCCGCGGTCTGTGGGCGGGGCGTCGTAGGTGCCGTCAGACCGTGTCAATGAGCCTCCTCAGTGATCGTGGCGCCCCGGTGACCATGAGCGATCCAGCGTACACAGCGAGGCCCAGCACGGCTGCCCCCGCCAGGGCGAGTGGAGACCGGCCGAGGACCGCGACAGCGAGCACCCCGACCGGCAGGACGGTCACGAGGACGGGCAGGCCGATCGCCAGGAGTGGATCGCCGCGCAGCGGGACCCGCATGACCAGCAGCACCTGCAGCAGCGCGAGCACGGCGTCGACGACGATCGCGGCGCACCACACGGCGGCCGCGCCGACCGCACCGTGGGACGGGGTGACCAGCAGGTTGCCGACGACGAGGACAGCGAGTGCGACGACCTTGTTGACCAGTTGGAGGGCGCTGTGTCCGCCCAGGAGCAGGATGGACTGGATCGACCCGGCCGCCACCAGAACCATCATCCCGACCGCGAGGACCACGACCACCGTTCCACCCTCCGAGAATCCCGCGCCGAACACGGAGAGCACCGTCGGACCGAACAGGGCCAACAGCACCAGATACGGCCAGGCGAGCCCGATCATGAGCCGCGTCGCGACCGAGTAGAGCCGGGCCACGACGTCCCGTCGATCGTGAACCAGCGCGGCGGACACGCGGGTCGAGATCGCGACCCTCGATGCGTAATCGACCATCTGGACCATCTTGACGGCGCGACTCGCGACGGCGTAAACGCCTCCGGGCACCGGGCCGGCCAGGGCCGTGACGAGAATCACGTCGGCCCATTCGAAGGCCGTCTCGACCACCGCAGTGACGGCGCGTGGGATCGAGAACCGCCAGAAGCGCGTGGGAAGCTCACGGCTGAGGTCATCGTCCTGCGCGCGTCGGCCGTCGTCGACGCGCCGGATGGCCCGGCGAAGGAGGGCCGCCGACACCACGACCAGCACCGGGAGCACCGCCGCCCATCCCACCAGCACGCCGACGAGCGACGCGCCGGCGGCGATGGCGACCGCCACCCCGACCAGGCGTCCCAGGGGAAGCAGGACGTTCTGCATGACGGCGAACGAGGTGATCGATCCCACCCCCCGGGACCCTGCGTTCATGATCGTCATCAGCGACAGCAGCGGCACGAACGCGGCGAGCACCGTGATCGCGCGTTCGCCGTCGGCCACGTGCTGATCGTCGAAGACGAGGCGGCTGAGCGGCCCGGCGGCACCGACGAGGATCGCCGCGACGATCACACCGACCACCAGCGCCGGCACCAGCGCGATCCGCGCGAGCGTCCGCAGCTCACCGCGGCGCCCCTGCGCGACGCTCCGTGCGAAGTACCGGACGAGGCCGGTGTCGGCGCCCAGCCGCAGCGCACCCGCCACGACGAGAAAGGCACCGACCGCCGAGAGGAACACGCCGGTCTCCTCGGGGCCCAGCCCTCGACCGACCGCCACCAGCAGGAGCAGATTGCACGCCGCGCCGACCATCGACGCGACCAACGTGACCGCGCCCCCGGCCACCAGGCGACCGTGCACGCGGCGGTCGGTCACCGCCCCGTCAGCGGACGCCATGGGCGTATCCCATGACGGCCCGCGGTGCACCCGTCGTCCGAGGACGCAACAGGAGTCCGGCAGCAACCATGACGACCGCGAGGTGGGGGAAGTCGAGGCCGTAGAACCAGATCCCGACCAGCGCGCCCACAACGGTCCCAAGGATCCATGCGTCCGCGGTGTCGTGCACGTTCCGGGCGCCACGCGCGGCCACGCCGATCAGGAACCCCAGGAAGATGGCCAGCCCGACGAATCCGTACGAGAAGAGATACATCCACGCGGCGCCCTGGGTGCCCAGAGAGATCCCGATCTCCTCCGACGGACGCGGGGCCCCGAACCCCATCACTGGAGACAGGTCGCGGGTCTCGCGCAGCGTCTGCGTGTAGATCGCCGCACGTCCCTCCGTGGAGGTGCTGACCGCCTGACGGTCGTCGATCGCATCGAACCCACCCATGCCAATGAAGACCAGCGCAGCGAGCGCCGCCGTTACGAGCGCGATCGCCGCGCTCCTGCGGTCGCCCGCGAGCGCCATGCGCATGACGGCGGTGGTGACCGCCACGACGAGGATCACGAGCATCCCGCGGTTGGAGGTGGCGATCGCCGGGACGATTGAGGCGGCGATGCCGAGCACCACGACCGTACGCCCCCATCGGCCGAGGCACGTGCGGAGGGCGATCATGAGCGGGGTGAGGTACGCGATCGCCGCCCCCCAGCTGTTGGCGTACGGGAACGGCGCGGACGGACGGTGGAACGGCTCCGACGCTCCCCACGGCCACTGGGTCTCGGCGAATGACGGGTTCAGCAGATCCCTGACCAGTTCGTTGCCGCCGATCGCACCCGGCATCACGCGGGCCATCGGAGTGGTGAAGCCGCCTTCGGGCACGAGTACCGCGAGCCACCCCCCCAACACCACGAACCCCCAGAACACCGCGACGGCGCCGAGGACGGTCGTGCGCGGAAGGGACGGACCGGCGGCGGCGATGTAGATCAGGAGCATGCACGCCGCGACCAGGCCGCTCCACCGGACCCCGAAGCCCACCATCCGCATGACGCGATCCAGCATGATCACGCACAGCCCCGCCCAGACCACGAACGCCACCATCGGGAGCGTGCCGGGCATCAGGTGGACTCCGCGGGAGCGGAGCATGATCACCCCGAAGACGCCGATCACCCCGATCGGCACGAACGGCATGAGCCCGGTGACCCACCACAGCGGCGCACCGGCGAACAGGATCACCACCGGCCAGCGCGGCAACTCCAAAGCCCTCGACCCGACCCACGGGCGGGTCGTCGACACGATCGCCTGGCTCAGAGCCCCTTCCCCCGTGCCTGCATCATGCGCACCAGTTTCTCCGGTGACACGAGGCGACACGCAACGGCGAGGGCCGCATAACCGCGCAACTGGCGCGGATCGTCCCGGAGCGTCCGGAGCGCCCAACGGACGGCGCTGCGTCGACGGCCGAGCGCGGCGGTGGCGAACGCCACCTGACCCGAGACACGCGCACGCCCACGGCGGTCACCGGCGAACTCCGGATAGCGCTCGAGGATGTAGCCCAGCCCGGCGGCCATCGCATCCCAGCGCGCGGCGAAGAACGAAGGACGATTCCAGTAGATGTTCGTGATCGGGTCGGGGATCGCGCACACCGTCCCCACGCGGGTGGCCCGCAGCAGGAACTCATAATCCTCGCCGTATCCGTGCGGCAGGTGTTCGTCCACCACGCCGATCCGTCCACCGTCCACGATGTCCGCCCGCTCGAACACGAAGGTCGACGGATGGAGGGCCGTGATGCGGGAGCGGATCAGGTCGGCATGGGTCGCGGTGGATGGGGCCGGCCGGTCGAACGACCCCTCCTCCGAGATGATCCGGATCCCGGTCGCCGCCACAACCGCGTCGGGGCGTCCCCGCAGGATCTCGACCTGGCGTCGGATCTTCGTGGGCGTCCACTCGTCGTCGTCGTCACAGAACGCCACCAGCACGCCGTCGGCGTGGGCGACGCCGCTGTTGCGCGCACCAGCCAGCCCCGGCGTCCGACCATTGCGAATGACCGTGAGGGTGCGCCGTTCGGCTGGTTCCACGTCGACCGGCTCCGGTTCGCTCTGGTCGAACACGACCACGCACTGGATCTCACCCGGGTAGTCCTGACCGAACGCGGCCTTGACCGCTCGGGTGAGCAGCACCGGACGGTCCCTGGTGCAGACCACCAACGAGACGCGTGGCCAGGATGGGTCGTCGCGCCATGATGCGGCACGATCGGCGGCGACCGTCATTGCGGTGGCAGGCTCGTCAGCTCGCGGTGGCGACGACGGAAGGATGCGAGCGCCAGGGCGACGTTGGCGAGAGTGAGCGCGCCGTAGACGCCGAAGAACAGCCCGGGCCAGGCGATGAGGGCGAACGACAGGCAGATCACCCCGGTGTCCGAGGGGAGTTGGATGATCGCGCGACGCGCAGCCGCGGCATGATCCCGTGGGGCATCCTCGTCCACGCGCGAATGCCGCGCGCGCAGTTGCTCCGCGAGGATCTGCCCCATGAACCGGGCCGTCGTGAACACCAGCATCACCATCGCGACGAGGGGCGCCCAACGCCAGTCGATGTGCTGGTACAGGAACACAACCACCGCCAAGTGGAGTGCGGGCTGCCGCGCCGCATCGGCGACATGGTCCAACCATTCACCCGCCGGCCCACCGGCCCGACGCAGACGCGCCAACTGCCCATCGGCCGAGTCGAGTGCATAACCGAGGCACAGGAAGGCCGCCACGGCGATCGCGACGGGGATGGACGGATCGAACGCGACGAGGAACGCGATTCCCACGGCGGACGCGGCCATGCTGAGCCAGGTGACGGCGTTGGGCGTCAGTCTTGCCATGTGCGCGGCCGCGGCGAGTCGCCGCCCGAGCCAGCGGTTGATGTACCGAGTGTAGGGCGGAACGCCGTACCCGGGCTTCTGCGCCGTGTCGAGTCGCCGGACCAGCGCTCGGAACGAGTGCTCGTCGACGGCCATGTCGCCTGCGGACGTCCCCAAGCTACTCGACCGTGATCGCTGTCAGATGGAACGCGACGTTCGGGGTGCTGCGGTAGTTGAGGTGGGTCTCGGCGGCGATGACGTTGGCACCGTCGACCAGCATGGACCCGGGCACCGTGACGGTGATCGGATTCGCCTCCGCCGTGGCGGCACTCGGAGCCGCCGTGGCGTATGTGTTCTCGGTGATCTGCCCCTCCGGCATGTTGGTGCGGTTGACCTCCTGGCCGTTCACGTATACCACGATCCCGTCGTTGGCGATGAAGGTCAGGCGGACCTCGTCGATCTCGGCGGCGTTCGCGACGTCGAACGTCGTGCGGAAGTGCGCGGCCAGCGGACGTGGGCTGGGAGCACCGACCAGGATGTCGGTACCCAGATCGGGCACTGAACCGAACCCGAACTGTCCCGCCCCGGCCGACCAGGCGGCGTCGTTGAAGCCGGTCCCCGTCCAGCCGGCGTCCGGAGCACCGGCCGCGTACCGGTACCGCCATGTGGACGTCCGTTCGACGACCACCGTCTCAACCGGCTGGACCGCCGGCTCGTACGTGATCACCGGGGTCGTCGCGGATGCGTTGTCCGCGACGTCGACGGCGCGCACCGCGTACCGGGTGATCTCCGTCGGCCGCGGCAGCGTGACCGTGGTGTCGCCCGTCGTCGTGGCGACGACGCGATCGTCCCGGATCACATCGTACGTGACACCGGATTCTGGTGAGGCCGTCCACGAGAGCACGAGGTCGTCACCGGTGGCCGTCGTGGTGAGCCCCGACGGCGCGGGTGGTGCGACGGCGTCACGGAGCGGGAACACCATGAACCCACCGGTCCACTGGTTGGATCCGTTCAGCTGGATGGCGTCGGTGAAACTGCCACCGATCCAGAGGTTGCCGCCGCTGTCGACGATCGACGCCCAGGCGCCGTAACCGTTGCGCGCCTTGAGGATCGGGGCGAACTCCGGGAGCACATGGCCGGTGTCGCCGTCCCATGCACCGACGAAGCCGAGCTTGTCGCCCTGCGCGAACGAGCCCGGCCACGCGTATGCGGTGGTGTCCTCGTAGATGTAATCGTCACAGTGACATCCTGCGTAGGCGACGTTGCTTGACGGGTCGACGACGCTCGTCTGGAAGTCGCCACCGGCCATCGAGATGCTGCCGCGGCGGAACGAGAGATCGGCCTTGTTGTAGAGGAAGAAGCTGTGCTCGGAGCCGCCGGCCCAGACGCCGTTGGCCGACTCGGTGATGCTGAACTGGAACGTGTTCGTCTGGGTGGCGGGCACGCTGAACACCGGCGTCCACGGGATGAGCGCGGCGCCGGGGGCGCTGCTGAAGGCGGCGAGCTTGCGCTGGATCGCGCTTCCCGACTGGGTGAAGTACCCGGCCGCGTAGACGCGCGTCCCGTCCATCGACGGCTCGATCTCGTTGACCGTGCCGTTGAGGTTGGGGTTCCAGTCGGTCGCCGGCCGCCCGGTCGACGCGTTGATGCGCGCCGCGTTCTTCATGTAGCGGAACAGCGGGTCGCCGCCGCCGCTGAAGTGCGTGAACGAGCCCCCCAGGTACAGGAACCCGTCGCGCACCTTCAGGGACCGCACGGCCACGTTCAGGCCGCTCACGCGGTTCTCGATCCGGACGTCGAAGCCCGGTGACGTGGCACCGGTCTGCGGGTCGAGGATGACGAACCCGTCGACCGGCTGACCGTTGGCCTGGTTGAACTCGCCGCCCACGGCGAGGCGACCGTCGGGAAGCGCGACCAGGGCCTTGACCTGGTTGTTGAGGACGGGGCGGAAGGTGGGCAGCCACTCGCGGGTGTGGACGTTGAAGGCGGCGAGGTACGACTGGTCCTGCCGGTCCGCCCCGTTGCGGTCGCGCTGGACGTACCGGAAGTTGCCGCCCACGAACATGTAGTCGCCGATCTGGGCGAAGTCCTGCACCTCGGTGCGCAGCTCACCCGATCCGTTGGCGAGTCCGTTGACCCCCCACACGGTGGGCAGGGTGCGCGACTCGGCGAGCGGTGCGCGCTCCACGGCGGGTGCGCCCTGCTGCGGGATCACCGGATAGGCGAGGTCGGCGGTCATGAGTCGCGGCCGGAGGTACACCTGGGTGAACGGCCGTGCGTATCCGACCCCGCTCGTGTAGGACCACAGGTAGGAGGAGGCGTCGGGCGTGCCGCTGATGGAGGACCCGAAGGCGAATCCACCCGACCAACCCTGCGCCGCGGTGATGTCGGTGGTGACGCGGCGGTACAGGTTGTCGGAGCCGAAGTTATTGGAGCGCTGGCCGGACGACGAGGCGACGCCGTCGAACCGGGGTGACGTGACCACATGCCGCGCACGGAAGGTCCAGGTCCAGCGGTCGCGGCCCTGCAGGTTGAACCGCACCTCCTGCCAGGTACTTCCCGTGGTGTTCATCGCGCGACGAAGACGGATGCCGTCCTGGAGCGCGTCGACGCGACCGCCGTTCAGGAGCGCATCGATCGTGACGCCGGAAAGCTGTCGCGTGCGGAACGCCGCGGGGCCGTCGACGTTCGCGATGACCTGCGCGTGGGTGCCCTGCCCCTCGTACTCGCTTCGCCAACCGTCCCGTCCGCGGCCCACCAGTACCCAGCCGCCGCCGTCGGTCGTCATGTCACAGTGGAAGCGCTGCGGCCGCTGGAGCTTCGGCGTCATGAGCCAGTAGAGCCCGTCGGTCGCTGCGGGGTTCGTCTGCTTGATCTCCCAGCACGAGGCGGCGGCGCTCGCCTGGTCGGTGCCGTCGGCCGGCGCGCCGAGCGCCGGTGCGGCCAGACCCAGGGCACCGGCCGCGACCGTCGCGAGGATGACGAGTCGGGGACGCGCTGTGGGGCGATGCGGACGAACGGGGGCCATCGGCTCTCTCTCTGTTCTTGTGGCGACACCGCCGCGGCAGCTTCCCTGACACCTGTCGGCGGGCGACCCGGATTGTTCCAACCGTGTTCCGGAGCCACAACTAGACGATGGTCGGGGTCGGCCGAAAAGACGCGCCTGTTCGACCAAAACTGTACGAAAGTACAGGTCGATCCCCACCTTCCTCCACGGAGGTCTAGCCGTTCGAGGGATGTTGGCGCGGGGTGACCGGGGCTAGTTTGTAACAAGCTCGTGTCAACGCTCCACCAAGGACGGCACACACCACCGATGACCCCTCCGCACCACACCGACGCACGCCTCGAGCCGATCGCCGCCCTTGCGGACGCCGATCGCCGCGCGGGCGCCGGCCTGGTCGACGACGCGGGTCAACGTCAGGGGGCGGGCACCGCCCTGGGCGCATCGGACCGGCCGAGGGCGCACCGACGCCTCGGCGCCGTGATCGTGCTGCTCGACGTCGTCGTGCTGTGCCTCAGCCTCAGCATCGCGGCATTCGGCGCATCGATCCTCCACCCCGACCAGATCGGCCGCATCCAGGACCGACCGGTCGCACTCCTGATCGTGGCGTGCTGCATCCCCATCTTCGCCCTCAACGGCCTGTACACCCGGCTCGACCGGTCGCGGATCGCGGCTCGCACGATGGGGCGGGACATCATGACGTCGGTCACCGTCGGCGCGTTCGTGATCCCGCTTTCGATCGGGCTCATCACCGGGGAGGCGGTGCTCCACCCGACGGAGACCCTGACCTTCTGGGTCCTGGCACTCGCAGGGGTCTTCATGACGCGAACGATCGCCGGCGCGACGATCGCCCCCAGGATCATGGGCGCCCAGCGCACCCTCATCGTCGGCACGGGCGACATGGGGCGCAACCTGGCGCGCAAGCTCGCCCGTGACCCGCTCGTCGACGTCGTCGGCTTCGTGGACAACGAGCCGAGCGGGCTGCCCGACGACCTGGCGCACATCCCGCTCCTCGGCGGCGAGAACGACATCGCCGCGGATCATGCGTTCGTCCGGAGCCGAGCGCATCATCATCGGCTTCTCGCGCACGCGGGCCGAAGAGCTCGTGGAGCTCATCCGGATCCACGCACTCCACCGCGTCGACATCTCGATCGTCCCCCGCTACTACGACGTGATGACCCCGGACGCGGCGATCGACGAGATCAACGGCGTCCCGATCGTCGACCTCAAGGCCGCCGAGCTGTCGCGCGGCGCACTCCGGACCAAGCGGGTCATCGACCTCACCCTGACGGTCATCAGCCTCCCGGTCCTCATCCCGCTGTTCGCCCTCATCGCCCTGCTCATCAAGCTGGACAGCCGCGGCCCGGTGTTCTTCACGCAGGAGCGGATGGGTCGGGACAACCGCACGTTCCGGATCGTCAAGTTTCGCTCCATGACCGTGGACGCGGAGGCGCAGCGGATGGCCATGGCGGACGAGAACGAACTGGACGGGCCGCTGTTCAAGAAGCGCTCCGATCCGCGGGTCACACGCATCGGCGGATTCCTGCGACGCACCAGCCTGGACGAGCTGCCCCAGCTCATCAACGTGCTGCGCGGCCAGATGAGCCTCGTCGGACCGCGGCCGTTCGTGGTGCACGAGGACGCGGAGATCAACGGGTGGGCCCGCCAGCGGCTGACGATCCCGCCGGGGATGACCGGCCTGTGGCAGGTGAAGGGCCGCTCCGACATCTCGTTCGACGAGATGCTGCGACTCGATCACCTGTACGCCACGCGCTGGTCACTGGTCTGGGACCTGCGGATCCTGGCCAAGACGGTGCCCGCCGTGCTGCAGCGTCGCGGCGCCTACTAGGGCGCGACCGACGCGGATCCACGGCCCGGTCCGTCGGGCGTCCAGGGGGTGGAAAGCGGAGAGGGGGGGATTTGAACCCCCGTCGGACCGAAGGCCCGAAACGGTTTTCGAGACCGCCGCATTCGACCGCTCTGCCACCTCTCCGCCGGCGAGGTTATCACGGCGCGACGCGAATCCCCCCGCGTTCCCACGACCCGGATCCGGGCGTCGTCCGCTACGATCCACGGTCCCGGAGAGGTGTCCGAGCGGTCGAAGGAGCGCGACTGGAAATCGCGTAAGCGGGATCTCTCGCTTCGAGGGTTCAAATCCCTCCCTCTCCGCTGTCGTCGCCCCGGGTGTCCGGCATCGCCGTGCGCCCGGGAGCGTCCGGCCTTCGAACGACGCGGGGGCAACCATGCACCGGATCACGACGCGCCCCGAGACGGCCGACGACGTCGCCGCCGTCCGGGCGGTCCACGGGGCCGCGTTCCCCACCCCGCTCGAGGCCGACATCGTCGATGCCCTGCGTGCCGATCCGCACGCGTGGATCCCCCCGCTCTCGATCGTCGGCCTCGTCGACGACCGCATCGTCGGCCATTCGCTCCTCACGCGATGTCACGTCGGCGACAGCCCCGCCCTGGTCCTCGGTCCCTGCGGCGTCCTGCCCGCATGGCAGGGTCGTGGTGTGGGGGCGGCGACGATCGTGGCCGGCATCGCCTCCGCACGGACCCTGGGTGAGGGCCTGATCGTCGTGCTGGGACACCCCGGCTACTACCCGCGTTTCGGCTTCCGTCCGGCGTCGACCATGGGGATCGGCGTCGACTTCGACGTCCCCGACGACGCCCTCATGGCGCTCACGCTGGACGACCGGCCGGCACCGCGCGGCGTGGTCCGGTACCCCTCCGCCTTCGGTGTCTGACCCCGACGCCGGTCAGGCGCGCAGCAGACCGCGCCGGCGGAGCCGAGGCCGCGCCAGGAGCCGCCAGCCGATGATGAGCACCGCGGTGGAGATGAACGCCACGATCACGAACGCCGTGGCGGTGCCGCGGTCGAACACGAACCGCCGGATCAGCATCCCCAGGACGATCCCCGGAAGCCAGGCACGGGCGGCGGCCAGGAGCGAGTACGGTCGCAGGTCCAGGCGCGTGAGTGCCGCGGCGATGAGGTAGCCGATGATGAACGGTGCGGCCACGCGCAGCGTCCCGCCGATCGGCGTGCCGCCCTCGTGCGTCGCACGGCCCATCGCCGCGAACACGATGATCATCGCGACGTCGATCGCAAGGGCGATCGCGACATGACGCGGGGCGTTGCGGCGCAGCGGATTACGCAGGGCCATCAGCGCGCTCCGACGCCCGACGTGGGTGCATGGCGCCCCATCACCACGGGTCGACGATCGTCACCGCGAACCGTCGACGACCAGGTGCGCGATCAGGTGGTCGCGCACCGCCTGCAATTGGGCGTCGCCGCTCTGATCGGCGTGGTCCATCAGGTTGGGCGGTCCGGGCCACGCCCCGTCCTGCCAACGCAGATCGGCGAACTCCACCGCATCCTCGTAACGCGGCACGACGTGGAAGTGCACGTGGGGGTCGACCATCATCAGCATCAGGTAGTTGATGCGCGAGTAGGCGAACGCGGCCCGCAGCGTCGCCTCGACGACCCCGATCATCCGCAACAGGTCCGCACCCTCATCGGGTGTGAGGTCGCCGAACGCCTCGCAGTCGCGGTTGGCCGACAGGACGCCGGCCCCGATCGTCGTCTGGACCGGTCGCACCGACCACGTCCAGGCCTCCGAGGCGTGGACCGTCAGCGCGTCAACCCTGAATTTCTCTCGAAAGGCGGCGATGCCGCCCCCGTCCGCGTCGACCATCGCGCACCCTCCGGCTGGGAATCGCCTCCAACCCTAGCACCGGGTTGCGGGACGAGCGTCACCACGTCGGGGCGGGTCGCGGTGACGGTCAGCCACCCCGACGGTCGGCGAAGAACCGCCGCAGGAGATCCTGCGACTCGCCGGCGAGGACACCCGACGTGACGTCCACGCGGTTGAGAAGCCCCGGGTGTCGCAGCAGATCGAGCACCGACCCGGCGGCACCCACCTTGTGGTCGGGTGCCCCGAATACGACGCGTTCCACCCGCGCCTGTTGGATGGCGCCCGCGCACATGGGACACGGCTCGAGCGTGCAGTAGAGCTCGGTGCCGATGAGCCGCCAGCCACGCAGGGTGAGCGCGGCCTCGCGCAGCGCCAGGCACTCCGCGTGCGCGGTCGGGTCCGAGCGCAGCTCGCGCTCGTTGCCGGCCGCGCCCAGCACCTCGTCCCCGCGCACGACCACGGCGCCGATGGGAACGTCGTCGTGCCGCGCGGCCGCCTCCGCCCGTTCGAGGGCAAGGCGCATGAAGCGCTCGTCCCGCGCCGGATCGCGAACCATGTGCCAAGCGTACCGACCGGCCCCGCCATCGCCGTGGTGCTACAGCCAGTCCCACCGTCGAAACGCCGTGAAGAGCGCGCCGCCGATGATCACGATGATCGCCACGCTCAGCCACAGTCCCAGCGGCTCGGAGAACCCCGGGTACGGCACGTTCTGCCCGAACCAGCCGGTCACCGCGGTCGGCACGGCGATGATCGCGGCCCATCCGGCGAGCTTCTTCATGATCGTGTTGAGCCGTGTGTCGTTGATCGAGAGGTTGGTCTCGAAGAGCGACGTGACCATGTCGCGCAGCGACTCCGTCCACTCGGCGGCGCGCAGCACGTGGTCGTAGAGGTCGTCGTACCAGGCGTCCAGGGAGCCGCGGCGGCGCCCGCCGCCCGGGGCACGCGGGTCGTCGATGGTCGCCGGGTGGAGGCTTCCGTGGCGCAGCAGTGCGTTCACCACCTCGCGCATCGGAAGGACCACCCGTCGCAGCTCGACCAGGTCGCGTCGCAGCCCGTAGACGTCGCGCACGAACTCCCGGCCGGTGGGCGTCTCCTCGAACAGGATGTCCTCCAGGCGCTCCACCTCGTCGTCCAGGCGCTGGATCGTGTCGAAGTGACCATCGACCACGTGGTCCATGAGGCCGTGCACCAGGGCGCCGGCGCCCTCGACCAGGAGGTCCGGGTTCTCCTCCCACCGCCGCACGACGCGCGCCATGTCGAAGTCGTCGTCCAGCCGCAGGGTGACCAGCAGGTTGGGCAGCACGAAGCCGGAGATGCGCGCCGGGCGCATCCGTCCCCGCCGGGCGTCGCGTGGGTCGACCGCGTCCAGCCGGGTCGCGTAGACGGTGAAGAAGAGGTGCGAGTCGTGCCGGGTCACCTTTGCGCGCTCGAGCGGCGCCGTGGCGTCCTCGATCACGGTCGGCGCCAGGTGGAGGCGCTCGGCGAGGACGGCGAGCTCGTCCGGCTCGGGTCGCAGGAGATCGAACCAGACCAGCGCCCCGCGGTCATCCACCAGCGCCGCCAGCTCGGTGGCGCTGATGTCGTCGTCGATCAGACGCCCGTCACGCCACGCGCGACTCGCCACGACGCATCGCAGATCCTCCATGTCCGCATGCTGGCACCGCACGCGGACATCGTCCACGTCGGCCGCCGGACGACCGCCTCCCCTGATTCAGGACCGCGGGGTGCGGCGGGGTGTCCGATCGGTGGGCGGGCCGAGCAGGCCGACCCTGCGCGCCCGTTCGACGCGCCGGCGACGCTCGTCCTCGCGTGCGCGCGCCTCGCGCTCCTTGGCGAACTCGGGCTTGATCGCCGACCCGCGGGGGACGTCGACCGCGGCCAACGGCAGACCGAACCTGTCGGTGCGGGGCGGTTCCGCCCTGCGGGCCGCGACGACGTTGCTCGATCGGACCGGCACGCGGATGGGACCTCCGCGTTCGGGTGGGCGGACCATCTCCGGACGCATCGCCACGACCTCGCTGGGAAACGCCTCGCCGCCGACCGCGTCGACCGTCACCAGCGCACCCGCCGGGACATGCTGGATGAGTCGGCGCCCGTGCGCCAGACCGACCGGCAAGACACGCTTGATCATCGATTCGGTCGCCGGCATGAGGCGCCCGTAGACGGTGTGGCCGCCGATGCCGTCCAGGGTGTCGCCCGGATGCAGGTCGCGCTTGGCGACCGCCGCGACCTCCGCGACGAAACGCGACGGCTCACCGGTGGACTCGCCCAGAAGGCCCGCCATGATCACGCTCACCGGCGTCTCGAGCCCCAGGAGCTGGACCGGCCGGTAGATCGATGCGAAGCGGCCGGACGGGTCGGTTGCCAGACCGTAGCTGCGGAAGCACTGCGCCACGAACGGGTTGGACGCGGCGACGGTGACGAAGACCCCGAACCGCAGATCGTTCTCCACCGGATCGCCACCGCGCGTGAGGCTGGAGACCACCTCGACCGTGCCCGCGTGATCGAGGACACCGCCGGCCGACCGCGGGACCAGGATCTGGGCCAGCCGCTCGGCGCCGCACGGCGGGTAGAGCAAACCGCGGTCCTGCGGCCTGAGTCCCGTCGCGTTCGCGACCGCCGCCATCTCCATCGCGGACTGCGTGCCGTCCACCATCGAGGTGAAGTTGCGCGCGTTGTATCCGCGCTGCTGGATCTCCTCCTCCGTGTAGTCGAAGAGCTCCCAGACCGTGTCCGGGGTGCGCTGGTGGTAGCCGTGGCGGTACATGGCCCCGCGACCCGCCGCCATGACGTCGAATCCACAGGCGCGGGCCCACTCCACCAGGTCGCAGATGAGCGCCGGCCGGTCGCCCTGCGCGAGCGTGCAGACCACACCGGCGGCGCGGGCGCGGCGCACGAGCTCCGGGCCGGCGAGCGTCGCCGCCGCGGCGTTTGCCATGACCACGTGGCACCCCTGGTCGATGGCGGCCACCGCGTGCGCCACGCCGTGGATGGGTGATCCGGTCGCCTCGACGACCACCTCCGGTCGCGCACCCAGCAGGACGTCGACCTCGTCGGTCACGAGGCCGGGATGGTCGATCTGCGCACGGTCGACCGCCTCGCGCGCCTTGATGCGGTCGGCGTCGGCGATCGCGACGATCTGCACGCCGGGCAGGCGCGCCAACTGCGCGAGCACCATCATCCCGAACGAGCCGACGCCGATGAGCGCGACGCGCAGCGAGCGGCCCTCCGCCCTGCGGGCCATGAGGCCCTCGAGAGCGCGTCTCACCATGCGCCCGCCGTTCCACCGGCGGGGTCGACATCGGCGTGTGTGGGGGGAGGCAGTGGCCTCCTGGGTGTCGCGCGGCACATCATGGGGAACTCAGCCCTCGGCTCGGGTGGTGCGATCAACGTCGACCAAATTGGCGAGAAACTTGACAGTTCGCACGTTCCGGTCGCGCGTCCCCCGTGCCCGTGCCGACCGACCCATGCCCGTGATCCGAGGATCGTGCGCCAGAATCGAGAACTGAGAGTGATGTCGAGCGAGAAGGACAGGGCCGCGCGCCCACGACGTTCGCGTGCCGAACGCGAGCGCATCCGACGACGCGCGCGCCGGCGCCGTCGCATGGCCATCGCCGGTGTGGGCGTCGTCGCCCTGCTCGGAGTCTGGTTCGCCAACACCCGAACCGACGCCATCCCCGACGACGTGTCCATCGCCGGCGTCGACGTCGGCGGGCTCAGCGTCGAGGAGGCCCAGAAGCGGCTGCAGACCGACGTGCAGGGAAAGCTGCGCGAGCGCACGCTGCGCTTCACGACCCCGTCGCGGGAGGGCGCACTCATCACGATGGACGCGGCCGTCGTGTCGCCCGGCGCGGACGTGGCCGATGCGGTCGAGCAGGCGCGGTCATCGCGTGGACGGCTGGGGCGCATGCTCGCCCAGGTCGGTCTGGCGCGCCACCGCGATGTGCCCCTCCACTACCGGCTGCGCCCCGAGGGCGTGTCGACGCTGGTCACCCAGGCCCAGACCGCGCTGGGGGCCGACCCCCACCCCGCCGGCGTCCGCGTGCAGGGTGACCGGGTCGTCGTGCTGCCGGCCCGGCCGGGGCGCCGGGTCGACCGTGCGGCGCTCCTCGCCGGGCTGCGGGACCTGCCCGAGACGATGGTGCTGCCGGTGGTCGACACGCCGCCCGTGCCCAACGACGCCGAGGCCGAGCGGGCCCGCGCGCTTGCCGAACGGGTGCGGGCCACACCCCGCGACGTGACCCTGGGCACCGCGACGGCCGTGCTCAATCAGCGGGTGCTCACCCGCGCCCTGCGGTTCCCGACGGAGGGCAACCGCATCCGCGTGAAGCTCAACCCCGACATGCTGCGCTCCGCCCTCGTGAAGCCGCTCGGCGTCAACGAGCGCGTGCCGCGCGACGCGCGGTTTCGCGTGGACGGGCAGCGGGCGCGCATCGTCCCCGCACGCCCCGGCACGACGCTCGACGTCGCGGCCCTCGAGACCGCCATCGTCGGAAAGCCGGACACGGCGGCGGTGACCGCGGCGCTCATCCGGCCCGCCCCCGCGTTCACGACGGCCGACGCCCAGAAGCTGCGGATCCGCGAGAAGATCGCCGAGTTCACGACGCCCTACGAGTGCTGCCCGAACCGCGTGACCAACATCCGGATCGCCACCAAGCGGATCAACGCGATGATCATCCAGCCCGGCGGCCGCTTCTCGCTCAACGAGGCGCTCGGCGAACGCACCTCCGACAAGGGGTATGTGGAGGCACCGACCATCCACGGCGGCGAGCTGAAGGACTCCTACGGCGGTGGCGTCAGCCAGGTCTCCACCACGCTCTTCAACGCCGCGTTCTTCGGCGGCATGGAGATCGTGGAGCACCAGCCCCACGGGTTCTGGATCAGCCGCTACCCGAGGGGCCGCGAGGCCACCATCAGCTGGGGGTCACCGGACATGGTCTTCCGCAACGACTGGGACGCCGGCGTGCTGATCGCCGCTCATGCCGGCAGCAACTCGATCACCGTGGCCCTCTACTCCTCCAAGCTCGGCCGGCGCGTCGAGAGCACCGACGGTGAGCCGACCGGGGTCCAGGAGCCCGAGACGATCGAGCGCCGCAACGACACGCTGGAGCCCGGCGCCCGCGTGGTCAAGCAGTCGATGGGTCCGGCGGGCTTCTCGATCTCGTACACCCGCAAGGTGTTCGCGGGCGACAAACTGAAGCGCGACGAGACCTTCCGCTGGACCTACCGCCCCGAGAACGCGATCGTCGAGGTCGGACCACCGCTGCCCGACCCACCGCCCGCCGACACGCCGCAGGACGGCGGCCCCACCACCACGGGCGCCACCCCCGACGCGCCGGCACCCGCGACCGACACGGGCGCCTCCCCCTGACCGAGGCCGGACCTGCTCGACCGCGACGGTCCCTAAAGTGGACGTGACATGCGAACCACCAGTCCACGGGAGGTGGGCCGCCAGGTCCACGAGCGACTCTTCGAGCTCTCCATGCGGTGGCTCGACCTGCGCGGCTTTCGGCGCATTCGCCGTGAGCTGTGCGGTGACGTGCAGGGACGGGTGCTCGAGATCGGCGCGGGAAGCGGCGCAAACCTGCCGCACTACGGCACCGATGTGACCACGCTCACGCTGGTCGAGCCGCACGAGGCGCGCACCGACCGCATGCACGCCAGGGTGCCGCGGCCCGCCGACGTCGAGCTGGCGGTGACCACCGCGGAGCGCCTGCCCTTCCCCGACGACACGTTCGACGAGGTGGTGAGCACCCTCGTGCTCTGCTCGGTGGACGACCTGGACGGCACGCTCACCGAGGTCCATCGGGTGCTGCGTCCCGGCGGGGTCCTGCGTTTCGCCGAGCATGTGCGGTCGGACGACCCGCAGGAGGCCGAACGCCAGGACCGGCGCAGCCGGCTGTGGCGACGCTGCACGGGCGGGTGCCACCCCAACCGCGACACGGTGCGCGCCATCCAGGACGCCGGCTTCACGATCCGGGACCTGCGGCGCACCCACCTGCGGGGCGCGCCGCGCACGGTGCGACCGCTGGCGGTGGGAAGCGCGATCGCCCGGTGACCGACGCTCGCGGGCGTCGGGGCATCCGCGGGCTGCCGGCGGGGGTCGTCGCACTCGGCTTCGTCAGCATGGCGATGGATGCGTCGTCCGAGCTGATCCACAGCCTGCTCCCCGTGTTCCTGGTGAGCGTGCTGGGTGCCGGGGCCATCTCGGTGGGGGTGATCGACGGCATCGCCGAGGCGACGGCATCGGTCGGCAAGGTCGTGAGCGGGGTGATCTCGGACCGCGTGGGGCGCAGACGCCCGCTCGTCCTCGCGGGATACGGTCTCGCGGCGCTCAGCAAGCCGCTCTTCCCGCTGGCGCAGGGCGCGGGAGCCGTGTTCACCGCGCGCTTCGTCGATCGCATCGGCAAGGGCATCCGCGGTGCGCCGCGCGATGCGCTCATCGCCGACATCACACCGGCCTCCATGCGCGGCGCCGCCTACGGACTCCGCCAGTCGATGGACACGGCGGGCGCCGTCATCGGACCGCTCGCCGCGGTCGCGCTGATGGCCGCACTGAACGACGACATCCGCGCCGTGATGTGGCTCTCGATCATCCCGGCGGTGATCGCCGTGATCCTCATCCTCACGTTGGTCCCCGAGCCCGAGATCGCCCCGCGGCGCACGGTGCGGCGCCTGGGCCTGGGGCGGGACGACCTGCGTGAGCTCAGCCGGCCGTTCTGGCTGGTGGTCGTCTTCGCCGCGGTGCTGACGCTCGCACGGTTCAGTGAGGCGTTCCTGCTCCTGCGGGCGGAGGACCTCGGGCTCGCGGTCCGCTGGGTGCCCGTCGTCCTCGTGGTGATGAACGTGACCTACACGCTCTCGTCGTACCCGTTCGGCCGCGCCGCCGACCGCATGAGCCGCGCATCCCTTCTCGCGACCGGCATCGTCCTTCTGATCGTCGCCGACGTCCTGCTCGCGATCGGCGACCGCGTCTGGCTGGCGCTCCTGGGTGCCGCCGTGTGGGGCGTGCACATGGGCGCGACCCAGGGGATCCTGTCGGCGATGGTGGCCGACCGTGCACCGGACGCGCTGCGGGCGACCGCGTTCGGCGTGTTCAACCTCGTGAGCGGCGCCGCCCTCCTTGCCGCGAGCCTCCTGGCGGGGGTGCTGTGGGAGTGGGCCGGTCCGGCGTGGACGTTCATCGCCGGGGGCACGTTCGCCACGTTGGCGTTGGGCGGTCTGCTGGTGCTGCCGCGGCGGGTGCGGACGGCGTGATCACCGGCGGCCGATCGGCGGCCGCACGACCCGGATCCGGACGTGGGAATCAGTCCGGGTCGGCGATGCGAATGACCGTCCGGCCGGTCACGCGTCCGTCGATGATGTCGCGACACGCGTCCGGCAGCTCGTCGAACCCGCGCGGGTGTCCGATGGCCGCCAGGTCCACCCGCAGGTCGTCCGCCATCCGTCGCCAGAGGTCCCGGCGCACGTCGTCGGCGAACCACGTCGAGTTGACGCCCAGCAGGCTCACGCCCCGCAGGATGTACGGCATCACGGTCGTCGCGACCTTCACGCCGCCGGCGTTTCCGTAGGCGGCGATGGCGCCGCCGCGCCGGGTCGTCGACGCCAGCCACGCGAGCGTCTGGCCGCCCACCGAGTCCATGGCGGCCGCCCACGTCTCGGATTCGAGGACCCGCACCTCCGCGACGTCGGGTCGGGGTTCGATGGCGGACGCACCCAGCCGGCGCAGGAGGTCGTGGGCCCCGGCGGTGCCGGTGAACGCCACCACCTCGTAGCCCAGACCCGCCAGCATCGCGACCGCGAGGGTCCCGACCCCGCCGCTGGCACCGGTCACCGCCACCGGCCCGTCCCCGGGACGCAGACCGTTGTGCTCCAGCCGGTGGATGGCGAGCGCCGCGGTAACGCCGGCCGTGCCCAGCACCATCGTCTCCTCGGGCGTGAGTCCGTCGGGCACGCGGATGGCCCAGTCGGCCGGCACCCGCAGGTACTCGGCGAAGCCGCCGTCGTGCGTCTCGGACAGGTCGAAGCCCGTGACCACCACCGGATCGCCCGCCGTGTGCGGCCCGGCATCCTGCACGACGACGCCCGCCGCATCGATCCCGCCGACCAGCGGCAGGCGGCGGGCGATGGGCGCGGTGCCGGTGGCGGCCAGCCCGTCCTTGTAGTTGAGGCTGCTGTGCGTGACGCGCACGAGCAGGTCGCCGGCGCCCAGGTCGGCGACCGGCAGCTCGGTCATGACGCCGCGGACACCGTCATCGGTCTCCTGCAGCTGGTAGGCCCTCGCGACATCATCCATGCCCGGGACCCTGGCACACGCAGCGGGTCGAACCCTCGGCGCGTGGGCCGGTCCGGACGCCGCGCGACGACCACCGGATCCGGCGAAGGAGGCGCGTCAGGCAGGATTCGAACCTGCGACCTTCGGTTTCGTAGACCGACGCTCTATCCGACTGAGCTACTGACGCACAGACGGAACAGCGTACCAGATCGACCTCCGCCCACGGGGTTATGGCCGGGGCCACCGGTGCCGATACCCTCTGTGAGTCACCTCACGTCCGAGAGAAACGTGGAGCAGTCACTCGCCGTCATCGTCGGGCTCGTCGTCGGCACCGCACTCGCCGTTGCCGTGGCGCTCCCCCTTCGCCGCAGGCTCCGCCGGTCGGGGCACAGCGACGCGCGGGCCCGGCGCTTGGCGCTCGCGTCACCGGAGGCGCGTCACCGCGCCGCGGTGGTCTCGGCGGTGTTCGCCGGCGTCGCGACCGTGGCCGCGTTGGCCGGTCAACCCGCATGGGCCGGGATCATGACGATGGGCGTCGTGGTGCTGGGCGTCCAGTCGGTCACCGGTCTCGTGGCCGCGCGCGTCGGTCCGTCGCACCGCGACTGACTCACCGCAGCTGCACGCTGCCCACCTCGTGGCCGACCGCCACGTGGAAGAAGTCGACGCCCATCCACTCCACCCCGTTGGTGGCGCCGTCGAACAGGAAGCCCAGCGACCCCGGGCGGCTCAGCACCACGAAGAAGAGCACCATGATCGCGATGTTGGCGATCCCCTCGAGCCCCGCCCGGATCGGGTGCGGCAGGTACGGGGCGATGATCCCGAAGCCGTCCAGGCCCGGCACCGGCAGCAGGTTGAGAAGCGCCGTGGCGAACTCGATCCAGGCGAGGTAGGTGAGCGCCTGACCGAGGAGGGGCTGTTCGCCCAGCGGGATCAGCTCGCCCAGGAAGACGTACTTGGCGAGCAGCAGGCAGACGATGCCGAAGACGATGTTGACCGCCGGCCCGGCCGCCGACACGAGCGCCTGCCGGTGGCGCGAGCGGATGTTGGCGCGGTCGATCCAGACGGCCCCGCCGGGCAGGCCGATGCCGCCCATCAGCAGGAACGCGATGGGGATGATCACCGAGAAGACCGGATCGAGGTACTTGCGCGGATCGAGGGTCAGGTACCCCTTGCCGAGGATCGAGTGGTCACCGCTGCGATAGGCGACGTAGGCGTGCGCCCATTCGTGCAGCGCGAGCGACACGATCCAGCCGACGACCACGGCGCTGAACGCCACCGCCCGCAGCGCCGGCGGCACCGGCTCGCCCAGCGACCACGACATCTGCGTCAGGACGATGCAGAGCGCCAGGAACGTGCCGAGCAGCGTCCAGAAGACCCACCCGGGACGACGCCGCCGGCGCGAGGCGACCGTCAGCTCCCGCGCGACGTTGGGAGCGGCCTTGGCCGCCGCCCCCACGCACTCCACGCACTGCATGCCCACCGCGGCCGTGCGCAGGCAGTCGGGGCACATCGGCCGCTCGCAGCGGGTGCAGCTGAGAAGCGTCTCGCGACCGGGGTGGAACGTGCAGGTCGGCGTCGACCCGGACTCGCTCATGTGTTGGCCTCCTCCATGACGCGTCCGGGGGATTTCACAGGCGGAGAGGGAGGGATTCGAACCCTCGAACCGGGTTCATGCCCGGTTACCCACTTAGCAGGCGGGCGCTTTCAGCCTCTCAGCCACCTCTCCGCGTGGACCACTATGGTAACGATTCTCCGCGCGCGGAGGGGTGGCAGAGCGGTCGAATGCAACGGTCTTGAAAACCGTCAGGGGTTCACGCCCCTCGAGGGTTCAAATCCCTCCCCCTCCGCCATTTCGATCCCGCCGAACCCCTTGGGCGGCCGCGTGCCGGTGGGACACCTGCGACGTCATCCGAGCACCGGCACCCGCCATCGCACCGTCCGAGACCGCGCACCCGCGGTGCCAGGCCCCGCCGACGGCGGTGGCCGTTGCGTGCGGCGTCGACGACACCGCACGAACGTTCCGCCTCACACGCTCAGCCGCGCCGCCCCATGAACGCCATCACGAAGTAGAGCAGCTGACCGAGCGCGGCCACGAAGCCGGCGATGTAGGTCCATGCCGCCGCCCGCAGCACGGCGCGCGCCGCCGGCACCTCGGACGACGCCAGGAGCCCCTGCCCCTGAAGCGACGCGAGTGCCCGCTTGGATGCGTCGAACTCGACCGGCAGGGTCACCAGCTGGAAGAGGACGACGATGGCGAAGAGCGCGATGCCGGCGAGCATGAGCCACCCGCCGATGTCGTTGCCCGAGTTCATCATCAGCAGGCCGCCGATGGCCGGGTAGATCCAGAAGCCCTGCGCGAACATGACCGGCTTCACGATCGCCTGACGGAAGCGCATGGGTCCGTAGCCCTGGGCGTCCTGGATGGCGTGGCCGGCCTCGTGCGCCGCGACGCCGAGCGCCGCCAGCGAGTTGGACTGGCCGACCGGCTCCGACAGCCGCAGGGTCTTGTCCCTGGGGTCGTAGTGGTCGGTGAGCTGCCCGGCGATCCCCTCGATCCGCAGCTCGGGCAGACCGGCGCTCTGCATGACGGCGGCGGCCGCCTGGGCACCGGTCATGCCGTTGACGGCCGAGACCTGGCTGTACTTGGCGAAGGTCGACTTGACCTTGAACTGCGCCCACAGGCCGAGCAGCAGGCCGGGGGCGGCGAAGAGGAAGAAGAGCGGATCGAAGACCATGTCCGAATGGTACCCGGCGACGGGTCACATCGAACCCGATCGCGTCGCCGCGTTCCCGGCGTGCGGGGATGCGTCGGACATGACATGTCGGAACGGCGATTCGCGGGTCGCCGTTCGCCCGTGGACCCGCACGTCCGTCGGACACACCCCCCCCGACCGACGCCACGTGTTCGCCGGTGCGCGTTCCGTCCGCGGGCTGGCCGACACCAACCGTCCGAGTCACTGCGCTCCGGGGCCACCGTCGCCCGTGATGCGGCCCTCCGGGCGGCGGCGCGTTGTCACCACTCCGACATGAATATAGCGCTGCTATATTCATCGCCATGGTGGTTGCCCGCACCGGCAGGCCTCCGGGCACGAGCGATTCGCGCGAGCGTCTGATCGACGCATGCTGGTCCCTCCTGACCGAGGCGGCAGCGGACGGTCCGCCACCGACGGTCGCCGCCATCTGCGCGCGGGCGGGCTGCACACCACCCACGCTCTACCACCACTTCGGCGACCTGGACACGCTGCATCACGAGTCGTGTCGACGCGCCTTCACCGAGTGGGCCGAGGTGATCGAGGCCCAGGTCGACACCGCCCACGATCCCGCCGAGCGCCTGCGACGGCGCGGCCACGCGTACGTGTCGTGGGGCGTCGCGCACCCGCAGGCGTATCGGGTGCTCTTCATCGACCCCCGGCCGGCGGCGTCGCCGGACGACGGCCTCGGCGCCGGCTTCGTGGCCCTCATGGCGGACGTGGCCGAGCTGTGCGGACGGACCCCGGACGACCCGCGGGTGCTCGAGATCAGCCTGGCGCACTGGGCCGCGGTCCACGGGCTCACCTGCATCGCCGTCCGCGAGACCGCGCTGCCGGCCGAGGTGCGGTGGTCGACGCTCAGGTTATTGGGGACGGCACTGCGAACACTGGGGACCGATGAGCACTGACCACGCCGGCGGGACCACCCTCGTGGTCAACGACCTGCACCGCAGCTTCGGCGATCTGCACGCCGTCGACGGGGTGTCGTTCGAGATCGCGCAGGGCGAGACCTTCGGCCTGCTCGGCCCCAACGGGGCGGGCAAGACCACCACCATCTCGATGGTCTGCGGGCTGATCGCCCCCGACGCGGGGGACGTCACCGTCTGCGGCGAGCACGTGCGCCTGGGTCAGACCGACGGCAAGCGCCACATCGGCTACGTACCGCAGGACCTCGCCATCTATCCGGACATGAGCGGCCGGGACAACCTGCGCTTCTTCGCGCGCCTCTACGGCCTGCGGGGCGCGGAGGCCCAGACGCGCATCGGCGAGGTGCTCGAAATCGTCGGGCTGACAGATCGCGCGGAGGATCGCGCCGGCGACTACTCGGGTGGCATGAAGCGCCGGCTCAACATCGCCGCCGGCATGCTGCACCGCCCGCAGCTGCTCATCCTGGACGAGCCCACGGTGGGCATCGATCCACAGAGCCGCAACGCGATCCTGGAGGCCGTGGCGAACCTGGGCGAGGACGGCATGAGCGTCCTCTACACCACCCACTACATGGAGGAGGCCGAGCGCCTCTGCGCACGTGTGGCCATCATGGACCACGGACGGATCCTCGCCTCCGGCACCCGCCGCGAGCTCGTGGCGACCATCGGCGAGCACGACATCATCAGCTTCACCGTCCTGCGCGACGGCCCACGCGGCGCCGAGACGCTGGACGGCGCCGACGGCGTCATCCGGGCGTCGAGCGGCACCGACCAGACCGTGGACTGCGTGGTCGAGAACGCCGCCGGCATGTTGCCCACGCTCCTGGCCCGGCTGTCGGAGGCGGGCCTGACGGTCCAGAACGTGCAGGTGCACGAGCCGAGCCTGGACGCGGTGTTCCTCCACATCACCGGCACGGCCCTGCGGGACTGAGCCGATGCGGGCGATCCTCGACATCTTCCTGCGCGACCTCGTCGCCCGGCTGCGGGACCGCTCCGCGATCGTGGTGGGGGTGCTGGCGCCGCTCGGTCTCATCATCGTCCTGTCGCTCCTCGTGAAGGGCCCGGACGTGGAGAACCAGCCGATCGGGTATGTGCCGGCCGCCAGCGCCACACCCGCCGACCAGGTCCTGCGGGCGGGGGTCTTCCCGCAGATGGAGCGCGAGAAGATCATCACGGTGCACACCTACCGGGACCGCCCCACCCTGGAGGCTGCGCTCAACGACCAGACGATCGACGCCGGGATCGTGGTGACCGCCGCGCCCGGTGGGAGGACGACGGTGGAGGCGGTCCGGCGAAGCGGGGCCGCCATCAGTGGATCCATCGCCGAGGGCATCGCCCGCAACGTCGCGGCGCAGGTGAACGGGGTGGCGACGGTGCTCGCGTCGCTCGACGCGCTCGGGTGACCGCCGGCCGGGTCGCCGCAGGCCGCGCAGACGCGCGTGGCGCTCGCCCTCGCCTCCGGGCCGGCGACCATGAGCGTGCGCGAGGCGCCCCAGGCCACCGGTGGCCTCAGCATCAGGACCCAGCTGGCGGCGGGCATGGCCACCTTCTTCCTGTTCTTCACCGTCCAGTTCGGGCTGCTGTCGCTCCTTCAGGAGCGCCGGCAGGGCACGCTCGCACGGCTGCTTGCGGCACCCATCCGCCCCGCCCAGATCCTGGTGGCGAAGCTCCTCGTGAGCTTCGTCCTGGGGGTGGTGAGCATGGTCGTCCTCCTGGCGGTGTCGACGTTCCTGCTCGGCGCACGCTTCGGCTCACCGATCGGCGTGGCGCTCCTCGTCCTCGCCGGCGTCGCCGCGGCCACCGCGACGGTTGCGCTGGTGGTGGGGTTCGCCCGTGCCCCCGACCAGGCGGGCATGGCCCAGAGCATGGTGGCGCTGGTGCTCGGCATCCTGGGCGGGTCGTTCTTCTCGATGGCCCGGTCCGGGGGCATCGCCGCCGTCGTGACCAAGCTGACGCCGCACTACTGGTTCAACGAGGGCCTGGTGCGGATGACCGGCGGTGAGGGTTGGACCGCCGCGTTCGTCCCGATGGGGATGCTCCTCCTGTTCGCCGCCATCGTGGGGGTACCCGGCGTTCTCCTCGCCCGACGGACGGTGCGCCCGTGAACGCCGTCGCCGCCATCGTGCGGGCGAACCTGCGCCGCATGCGAAACGACCGCTCCAACATCTTCTTCATCGTGGTGCTGCCGCTCCTCATCGTGTTCGCGCTGGGGACGGCCATCGCCGGGTCCGCCGGAAGCACCCTGCTCGGCGTGGTCGACCCGCACCCCACGCAGGAGTCCAACGCGGTCCGCACGGCGCTCGCGGGATCGAAGGATGTGTCGGTCGAGAGCGTCGCGACCGCCAAGGAACTGCGCGACAGGGTGGCGCGGGGCCTCCTGGACGCCGGTTGGGTGGTGCACAGGAGCGGCATCGGGCCCGACCGGGTCACCACGCTCGACTGGGTGAGCGGCGTCAACCCGGACGGCGCGGGCCTGCAGGCCGCCGCCGCGGACGCCGCCCGCGTCGAGAGCCTCCGCCACCGTGCGGTGCAGATCGTTGCGTCCGACGCCGGCGTGGACCTGGACCGGGCGCGCGCCGCGGTGGACCGGGCGGCGCCCGCCGCGTCGACCACCGACACCCGCACCGGTGAGATCGCGCGCGACCGCGGCAACGAGCCCGCGGCCATCCGCGGCATCCTGGCCGCCGGACAGCTCGCGCTGTTCATGTTCCTGACGTCGCTCTTCGGCGCCTCGGCGCTCCTTCTCAGCCGCCAGTACGGGGTCACGCAGCGCACCCGGGCCGCACCCGTCTCCAACAGCGCGATCATCGCCGGCGAGGCGCTCAGCCGCTACCTGGTGGCGCTCATCCAGGCGGCGATCATCCTGGTGGGAAGCTCGCTCATGTTCGGCGTCGACTGGCGCTCACCCGTCACCGTCATCGCCCTCTGCGCCGCCATGGCGCTCGTGGGAAGCGGCGTCGCGATGATCCTCGGCACCATCGGCCGCAGCGAACAGCAGGTCGGCGCGCTCGCCATGCTGCTCGGCCTGGTCATGGCGGCGCTCGGCGGATCGATGCAGCCCCTGGAGTTCTTCCCCGACACCATGCGCACGATCGCTTTCGCCGTCACGCCGCACGCGTGGATGAACGACGCCATGTGGTCGGTGCTGGTGGACGGCGCGGGCATCGCCGGGGTCTGGGTGAACCTGGCGGTGCTGACCGGCATCGGAGCGGTCCTGCTCGTGATCGCGTCGCGCCTGCTGGCCCGCTCGCTTCGCTGAGTCGGCCGACCGACGTGGTGGGCGGTCGGCGGGCGGTTCGCGGCCCGGGACGGGTTCAGATGCCGAGCGCGTGCATCATCCGGGTCGGGTACCGGTCACCTGCGATGGCGCCCACCGGGAGGGCCGCGTCGATCGCGGCCATGTCCTCGTCGGTGAGCTCCACCGTCAGGGCCTCGAGGTTGCGGTCGACGTTCTCGGGACGCCCCATCCCCACCAGCGGAATGGCCGTCGGCTGCGCGCGCAAAATCCACGCAAGGGCGATCGAGGCGAGCGACACGCCGTGGCGGGCGGCCAGCTCCTCGAGGGGGGCGAGCCGTGCGAGGTTGGCGGAGAGGTTGGGCTCCTGGAACCGCGGCACCTCGCGGCGCCAGTCGTCGGCCGGCACGTCGTCCTCCCGCCTGATGCGTCCGGTCAAGAGGCCGCGGCTGAGCGGGCTGTAGGCCACGTACGCGATGCCGAGCTCCCGCGTGACCGGGAAGAGGTCGCGCTCGGGCTCGCGGGTGAAGAGGGAGTACTCGGTCTGGAGCGCCGCGATGGGGTGCACGGCGTGCGCGCGGCGGATGGTGTCGGGACCCGCCTCCGACAGGCCGATGGCCCGCACCTTGCCGGCGCTCACCATCTCGGCCATCGCACCCACCGACTCCTCGATCGGGACCTCCGGGTCGACGCGGTGCAGGTAGTAGAGGTCCACGTGGTCCAGGCCCAGGTGACCGAGGCTGCGGTCGATCGCCTGACGCAGGTAGTCGGGATGCCCGCGGCTCGCCTTGGTCGCGACCACCGCCTGGTCCCTGCGGTCGCGCACGGCGTTTCCGACCATCGTCTCGCTGTGGCCGTGGCCGTAGACCTCGGCGGTGTCGATGAGCGTGATGCCGGCGTCCAGTGCACGTCGGATGGCCGCCACGCCCAGTTCGTCGTCGCCACCCGCGTAGAAGTCGGCGAAGGCCATCGCCCCGAGCGCGATCGCGCCGACCTCGACGCCCCCGTCCCCCAGCTGCCGTGTCTGCATCTCCACCTTTCGGTCGCCGTGCCGATCCTGCCACGCCATGACGAAGATCGGACGTGCGTCAGCCGGTCGCTCCACCGATCAGTCGACCCACCGTGTAGGTGATGGCCATGACGATCGCACCGCCCACGAGGTTCCGTGCGATCGCGGGGATCTTGGGCGCACCGCCCAGGTGCGCGCTGACACCACCGGTGAACGCCATGCCGATCAGCACCGCCACCCACGTGACGGGCAGACGCACGCTCGCCGGCGACAGCAGGATCGCGAGCAGCGGGATGGCCGCGCCCACGAGGAACGCCGCGAACGAGGCGAACGCCGCATGCCACGGGTTGGTCAGCTCGTCCGGATCGATGCCGAGCTCGATGTCCAGGTGCGCGCCCAGGGCGTTCTTCGCCGTGAGCTCCTGGGCGACCCGGTGGCTCAGATCCGGGCTGAGCCCCTTGGCCCGGTAGAGGTCCGCGAGCTCGGTCAGCTCGGCCTGGGGTTGCTCCTCGAGCTCCCGCGTCTCGAGCGCGATGAGCGCCCGCTCGGTGTCACGCTGGGTGCTGACCGAGACGTACTCGCCCACGGCCATGGACAGCGACCCCGCCAGCATGCCGGCCATACCCGAGATGAAGAGGGTGTGCTTGTCGGCCGTCGCACCTGCGACGCCCACCACCAGACCGGCGGTGGAGACCAACCCGTCGTTGGCCCCCAGGACGCCTGCGCGCAGCCAGTTGAGCTTGCGGGAGACGCCCGCGGCATGCGGCTCGTGGACCGGGTGCGTCGTCATGTGACAACACTCTCACCCGGGTCCGCCGGTGCGCCCGGATCAGGCGGCGTCGTCGCCACCGTCGAAGTCGAGCGACGCCGAGTTGATGCAGTAGCGCAGGCCCGTCGGGTGCGGACCGTCCGGGAAGACGTGCCCCAGGTGCGACTGACACCGCGCGCAGGTCACCTCGGTCCGCAGCATCCCGTGGCTTCGGTCCTCGTGCTCCGCGATGACCTCATCGCTGGCGGGAGAATGGAAGCTGGGCCATCCGCAGCCGGCGTCGAACTTGGTGTCGCTCGCGAAGAGCTCCTCCCCGCAGACCACGCAGCGGTAAACGCCCTCGGCGGCGTGGTCCCAGTACTCGCCGGTGAAGGCCCGTTCGGTGGCCGCCTGACGTGTAACGGCGTACTGCTCGGGTGTGAGCCGCTCGCGCAGCTCCTCGTCGGTGGGGATCGGACGATCGGTCATCGGATGCTCCTGTGACGTTCATGCGAGCGTAGCGCGTCGTGTGCCGGCACCTCATGCCCACCGTCAGCCGACGGCGCGGAAGCCATGCGCGGTCGGGATGGGCGTAGGATCGATCACGATGGCGTCGTCCCAGCTTCTCGAGCGCGACGATGAGCTTCGCCTTCTCGGCGAGGCCGTCGACCTCAGCTCCGCGGGACGTGGCTCGGTCGTTGTCATCCGGGCGCCGGCGGGTGCCGGCAAGACCGCACTCGTGCATGCCGCGGTGACCATGGCGACGGAGCGGGACGTCATCACCCTGGGTGCGCACGCGTCCCGACTGGACCACGGCTTCCCGTTCGGCGTGGTCCATCAGCTGCTGGAACAGGTGGTGCACGACCGCGATCCGAGCCGGCGCGCCCGACTCTTCGAGGGGGCGGCGGGACGCGCCGAAATGCTGTTCGGCGTCGACCTGCCCGAGGTCGAACCGGACTACGGCGTCCTGAGCGGCCTGCACTGGCTGCTGGCCAACCTGGCCGACGAGGGACCGCTCCTGCTGCACGTCGACGATCTGCAGTGGGCGGACGAACCCTCGCTGCGTCTCATCGAGTTCCTCGCACGCCGCATCGCCGACCTTCCCATCGCGCTCGTCTGCACATGGCGCAGCGGCGATCACGACCGGGAGCGGGTGCTGCTGGACGCGATCGCGACGGCGCCAGGAGCGACCGTGCTGTCACCCGCGGCGCTGGGACCGGCGTCCGTGGGGGCGATGCTGGAGCGGGCCCTCGGCGGCGAACCCTCCACGGTCTTCCGCGACGTGGCCTGGGAGGCCACCGGCGGCAACCCACTCCTCACCACCGTGCTCGGCACCGAGGCCGCGGAGCACGGACTGCGCGGTGAATCCGGTGAATGCGATCGCGTGGTCAGCCTGGCCGCTCGGGGGGTCGCGCCCGCCATCGAGCGACGCCTGCGCGCCCTGGGCGGCCCGGCCGCCACCGTGGCGACGAGCACGGCGGTGCTGGGCGAGCGGGCCGGCGACGACGACGTCGCCGCCCTCAGCGGGCTCACCACCGCCGAGACGCGCACGGAACGCAGGCGCCTGGCCGACGCCCAGATCCTCGCCGACGAGGGATGGGCGTTCGTGCACCCGCTCGTGCAGGCGGCGGTCCTCGCCCTCTCGACACCCGCCGCGATCGACCATCTGCGCAGGTCGGCCGCCCATCGCCTGCGTGCGGCGGGCGCGAGCCCCAGCGAGGTGGCGCTCCAGTGGCTGGCCGTCACCCCCACCGGCGACGCGAACGCCGTCGCCGACCTGCGTTCGGCCGCAGGCATCGCCGCCGCGGAGGGCTCCGTCGTCATCGCGATCGACCTCCTGCGGCGCGCGCTGCTCGAGGACGTGAAGGTCGACCGGGCGGCGCTCCTGTTCGAGCTCGCGAGGCTCGAGCTGCGCACCCATGACCCGGCGGGGGTCGAACGCATGCGAAGCGCGATGGCCCTCGGGCTGGACGCCGACGACGAGGTCCGCGCCCACGCCGCGCTCGGGATGGCGCTGTCGGTGACCGATCCGGTGTCCGCGTTCGCCGAGATCGACGCCGCACGCGGCCGCACCGATGACCGGCGACTGCGCCTTCGCCTGGACGCGGCCGAGCTCGATGCCCTGATGTTCCTCGACGACCACGCCGAGCGGCGGGGCGAGCGGCTGCGGGCCATCGCCGGGGCCGAGTCGCCGTCACAGGTGGAGCTCGCCCACCTGACCGTGGCCACGGCGTTCGCCGGTGGCCCGACCGCACGGGTGCTGGAGCTGGCGGAGCGGGCGATCGGCGACGGTCACGTGATCCGCGAGGTCGGCCTGGACGGCGGGACGTGGAACCTGCTGGGTCACTGTCTGCGACTGGCCGAGCACCCGGCCACCGCCAGACGCCTCCTGCGCATCCTGGAGCGCGAGGTCCGCGCCCACGGCCTGCGCGCCGCCGGCGCGTACGTCGACCAGTCATGGGCGTACTGGCATCGCGACTTCGGCTCGGTCGCGCGCGGTCTGGCGCACGCGGAGGCCGCATACGACGTGATCACCGAGGTCGGCATGCCCGTGACGCTCGTGGCGGCGGCGGCGGTCACCGCCGAGTGCCTCGTGCTCCTCGACCGGGTGGAGGTGGCGCAGGACCTCCTGGACGCGGTGCCGATCGAAGCGGCCGTGGAGACGTTCATCGGCACCACCGCGCTCTCGGCGCGCGGGTTCGTCCATCTGACCGCGGGACGATTCGAGCCCGCCGAGGCCGATCTGCGGCGGGTGCTCGAGCTCATCGAACGCCGGGGTTGGGACGGGCCGCCCACCGCCGGGGACCGGCTGCGCCTGGCGGAACTCCTGAACGCGACCGGCCGGTCCGCCGACGTGCTGCCGCTCACCGACCGGGCACTCCGGGTCGCGCGCGCCTCCGGCACCCACGGGGTGGAGGGGGCGATGATGCGGGTCCGGGCGGCGGCGTTGGACGGCGATGATCGCACGCAGACACTGCGCGGGTCGGTCGCGGCGCTCGCACGCTCACCGCTTCGGTTGCAGCACGGCCAGGCGCTCCTCGCACTCGGCGTCGACCTGCGCCACCGGGGTGAGTTGGTGGAGTCGCGGCAGCGCCTCTACGAGGCCCTCGACCTCGCGACGCTCACGGAGTCGACATGGCTCGCACGCCGCACGCACGACGAACTGCGGGCGAGCGGCGCCCGGCCCCGACGCGCACGCTCCAGCGGTGTCCGGGCGTTGACGGCCGCCGAGCGTCGGGTGGCCGAACTCGCCGCGGAGGGCCTCGGCAACCGCGAGGTCGCCGATCGCCTGTGGCTCAGCAGGAAGACCGTCGAGTATCACCTGGGACGCATCTACGCCAAGCTCGGCATCGGGTCGCGCGCCGAGCTGCCGACCGCACTCGATCCCGTCGCCGGCGCGGATGCCGGGCGCACGGGTGAGCGGTGACCTCCGCGGCCCAATTCCCGGGGTGAAATCCGGGGTCGCCCCCGGCGTCCGTGCTGAGAGTCTCCGAAGGTCGCTCCACCAGCTGAAGCAGGAGGCACGCCCGATGGGTGATTCGAGAACGCGCCACGATGCATACGACGGCCGCCGTACACGGCGGGGCGGGGTGCTGGGCACGGCGATCGCACTGGCCGTCGGCCTCGTGGGCGCGGGCACCGCGGCCGGACAGGCGTCGACCGTCACCGTCACCGCGACCGTCGCCGAGATCGCGATCACGGGAACCAACGGCGCGGACAGCGTGTTCGTCTACGAGGCCGGTGACGACGCCGCGGCTCTGAGGATCGTCGACTACGACGGGATCGTCCCGGGCGCCGGATGCACGCTCGTGGACGCGACCGAGGTGAGGTGCCCCAAACGGCCGCGGATCACCGCGAACCTGCACGCCGGCAACGATTCCTTCGGCGCCGCCCACGAGATCGGCACGACGATGGTCGTCGACGGCGGTGCCGGTGACGACACCATCGACACGGGCGACGGTGACGACGTCATCCGCGGCGGCGACGGCGACGACCGCCTGACCGGGCGCGGCGGCAACGACCACATCATGGGCCAGGCCGGCAACGACGAATTGAACGGCGACTTCTGGGAGGAGAACACGGGTGACGACGTGCTGGACGGGGGTGTCGGCGACGACGAGTTCGAACAGTACGTCGGCTACGGGTCCCCCGCTCCGCTCGGTGGTGCCGACACCTACATCGGCGGTCCTGGCAACGACACGATCAGCTACCTCACGAGCAGCGCGTCGGTCTCGGTGACGCTCGACGGCGTCGCCAACGACGGCCGGGCCGGTGAGCAGGACAACGTGCACCCGGACATCGAGACCGTCATCGGCAGCGAGCACGCCGATGTCCTCATCGGCACCGAGGGCCCCGACCGGCTCTACGGCGGCAATGGCAACGACCTCATCACGGGTCTCGGGGGCAACGACATCCTGAACGGCGGCAACGGCGACGACCGCGTCGAGGGTGGCGCCGGTGACGACGAGCTGACCGGGGGCTGCATGAGCGACACGCTGGTCGGCGGCCCTGGTGCCGACACCTTCTACTCGGACGCGAGCCCGACGTCGGTGTGCGGATGGACGCTTCGCAGTCCGCTCGACCGGATCGAGGCCGACGACGGCGAGCGGGACGCGCTGATCTTCTGCCAGGTCTCCGGCGACCCGCCCGGTGATGTCGCGATCGTGGACGCCATCGACCCGGTCACCACCACGGGACCCGGCGCATGCGCGACGATCCACGTGGTGGCGGGCGCCGGTGGTGGCACCCCCGCACCGCCACCTGCGCCTGCGCCGTCGCCGACTGCGCCGCGACCGGCAACCACGTCGACGCCGGCGACACGCCCGGTCGGCGCGATCAGGATGCGGCTCGGGACGCTGCAGCTCCTCGCGGGAACCGGTCGTGCCCGGGCGGCCGCCCGCCCGGACGTCAACCTGCGCACCCGCCGCGTGACGCTCGGCACCTTCTGGACCACCGCCCGCACACGCGTGACGATGACGGCGACCGTGCGCCAGGGCGGACGGACCGTCACGGTCGCCCGCACGACCTTCACGGTCCCTGCGCGGACCGCTCGCCCCGCCGTGCTGCGCATGACGGCACCGGGCCACCGGGCGGTGCGGACGCTCAAACGAGCACGCGTCACGATGACGATGCAGGTGGGCAAGCGGTCTCAGCGCCGGGTCGTCACGATTCCGGTGGGCCGCCGGTAGGCGTCGCGCGGTATGTGGGCGGCCACGGCTGCCCACATACCGTCGGCCGGCGGAGATCAGATCCCGTCGGCGCCGTGCCACCGGGCCATGTGCTCCCGGTGGCGCGCGGACAGCGTTTCGCCCCGGTAGAAGCGGTCGTAGAAGTCCACGTCCACGTGGTGGGCCTGGAACACGAGCCGCACGAACATCGGATCGACGAACGCCGGGAACCGGCCGTGGGTCTCGTGGACGTACGTGCAGAAGGTCTTCACGATCTCGATGGTCTCGTCGGAGGGATACGGGCGCGCCCGCATGACGTCCTCGGCGTGCTGGAAGGCCGACGCCTCGCCCGACGCGGCGGACCACCCGGCCAGGTACCGGTCCACGGCCTCGCCCATGTCGGCCACGTACGGCGGGCAGAGCGCCTCCATCCACCCGTCCAGGCCAACCGGCACCGGCTTGACCGCATGGCGCACGCTGCGCTCCGGCGTGATGAAGCGAAAGTCCAGACCGGCGTGGGTGGGGTCGACGCCGAGGATGTGGTGCGGGAGGAAACCGGTGAACGTCCAGCCGCCCAGGCCGAGCGCCTGCGCCGCGAGCGCCATGTTCTGGCAGATGAAGGCGCCCTCCACGTTGAGGCTCGTGAGCACCCGCAGCTCGAGGTCCATCAGCGACATCTCGACCGCGCCCACGCGGCCGGACGGGAGCCAGCGGTCGAGGCCGCAGGAGCGTCCACCCGAGAGTTCGTCCACGACGTTGAACCGGTTGACCTCGTCGAAGTAGATGAAGAGCAGGGTCATGTACTCGACGGTCATGTCGGTGACCGGGATGAAGAGGGTGCTGCCGGGTCGGTTGGCGTTCCAGGCGTTGAACGCGAAGAGCCCCGGCTCACCGGTGGGCAGGTCGGCGCGCGCGTCCCCGAGGCGGTGCGTGGCGGCCCGAAACCGCGCGACCAGCTCCCGCCGCACGCCGGCATCGTCGTCCGCGGCGAACACGCGCGGCTCGTCCGGGGTCTCCTCCCCCAGCCGCGTGAGGAAGGTGCCGTGGTCGTTGGTGAACACCAGCTCGGTGGAGTGCGAGTTGCACGAACACGGCCACGACCGTCCCGCGAACCCGTGCATCCAGGCGATGCCGTCGGTGGGGAGGTCCGCCAGCGCCAGCCCGGTCACCCCGGTGCCGAGCCAGACCAGGAAGGCCTCCTCCAGTTCGTCGAGCCCCACCGGGGCGTGCGGCGACTCGTACGCGAGGGGCCCGTCGGGGATGCGCATCCCCAGGCCCACCCGGCGTGACCGGCGGCTGAACACCGCCTCCGCCAGCGATACCTCGAAGGCCTGTGCGAACGGATCGTGTGCCATGGGACCACCTCCGGGCTGTCATGTGGTTGAACGCACCGCTCGCGCCGGGTTGGTGACCACCCTCACGCGCTGCGGCCCACCTCAGTTTCCCAGGCGGGGGCGGCGGGTACGTCGGGGGCCAAGCGACGGATCGAAGGTCGCTCACCCGAGGAGGCAGCACCGATGACCCAACATCCCGACCGCCGACCCCAGCCGCCCGACACGCCGGCCGCCGATGACCCGGATCGCCGGGATGATGCGCGGGTCCCCGCCGATCGTCAGGCGCCACCGCCGACGCGCGATTCGGGTGTCGGATCTGCCGGCAGCGTGCCGCTGGACGCCACCGGCGAGCGCATTCCCACACCGTCCCGGGGTGACGACCCGGTCCCGCCGATGCCGGGTGAGGAGGGCCAACGGCACCTGGACGTGCCCGAGGGGACGGGGCCCGACGAGTCGCTGGCCGACACCGTCAAGGCACAGACCCGATCGGTCGCCGAGGACGTGAAGCGGGACGCGTCGGACGTCGCCCGGCACACAGTCGAGCAGGCCAGGGAGGTGGCCGGCGAGGTCCAGGACCGCACACGTGAGCTCCTGCGGGAGACCCGGGCGGAGGTCACCCGCCAGGCCAACACCGGACAGGTGCGCGTTGCGGCCGGACTGCACACGCTGAGCGACGAGCTGCGTTCGATGGCCAACGGTCCGCAGGAGGGTCCGGCGACGGACCTCGCACGCATGCTCTCGGTGCAGCTGGGCCGGGCCGCGGAGTTCCTCGACCGCCGCGACGTGGGTGACGTCATGGATCAGGTGCGTGACTTCGCCCGCCGGCGTCCCGGCGCATACCTGGCCGGCGCCGCCGCGGCCGGCGTCGCGGCCGGCCGCATGACCCGCGCGGTCCGCCACGACGCCTCACCGATCGATGCGGACGAGGGGGACCGACAGCCCACGGGCGAGTTCCCTCCCGTCACGCCCGCCGAGACCCACTTCCGGAGTGCCACCCAACCCCCCGTGGATTCCACCGGCGAAGTGGGACGACCCCCTGCCGAGGAGCGCGACCTCGGCAGGGGGCACTCGACCGATCCCGCGAGGGGGCCCGAGCGATGAACGAGACCCCCACACCCATTCCCACCCCGCCCGACGAGCCCCGGTCCGAGGGGTCCCTGGGGGCGATCGCCGCGAAGGCCGGCGACGTGGGGACCGACCTCGGCGTCCTCGTCAGGCAGCATGCGGCGCTCGCGAAGGCCGAGGTGCGTGAGTCGGCGAAGGAGGGCGGCGTCGGCGCCGGACTCCTCGTGGCCGGCGCGATGGCGGCCCACCTCATGCTGATGTTCCTCTCCATGGGGCTGTGGTGGGGTATCGGCAAGCACACCGGCTGGGGCTGGAGCGGCCTGATCGTGGGCGCCGTGTGGCTGGTCATCGCCACGGTCTGCGTGCTCGTCGGCAGGAGCAAGATCGATGCGATGCCGCGTCTGGAACGCACACTCGAAACCATGAAGCGACTGCCCGACGCACTGCGCGGGAGGGAAAGGACGGCGGCGGAATGAGCACGAAGGACCCCGACCAGCTGAAGCGCGAGGTGGACGCCACGCGGCGCACCCTGAGCGACGACGTCAACGATCTGCGCTCGAGCGGGCGACCCGGCGAGGTCGCGAAGCACCAGGTGGCACGGGCCGCCGATTCGGCCGGGGATGCCCTCACCCGCTGGAAGGACCGGCTGATGGGCACCCTCGCACGGGACGACACGGCCGATCCGGGCTCGCCCCGCTCCGGCGACGACCCGGGCAACCCGATCACCCAGCGCACGCAGGGGGCGCCGCTCGCGACGGGCGTCATCGCCGCCGCGGCCGGCTGGGTGCTGGGCGCGCTCATCCCGGCGAGCGAACGGGAGTCACAGGCCGCCGACGCCATCGCCGACCGCGCCGCCGGACCGGTTCAGGAGGAGATCCGCGCGACGCTCGAGGAGTCGGCCGACCATCTGAAGCAGCCGGCGCAGGAGGCCGTCGAATCGGTCCGCTCAACGGCCACCGAGGCCGCCGAATCGGTGCGCGACGAGGCGACCGCCGCATCCCAGCACGTGAAGGACTCCGCGCAGCGGTCGGCGGAGACCGTCAGGGACGCGGACGACCACGGGACCGCCACGCGGGAGCCCCGCCCCTAGCGGGGACCGGTCGTCGGGTGCGGTGCGGACGAGCGACCCGCACCGCGCTCAGGCCGGGCCGATCACCGCCGGTGCGCCGTGGCGGACGAGCACCTCGGGGATCGCCACCGAGCCGTCGGCACGCTGGTGGTTTTCGAGGATGGCGATCATGGTGCGCCCGAGCGCGACGGCGGTGCCGTTGAGCGTGTGGACCGGGACCGTCGACTTCTCGACGCGCATCCGCGCCCGCAGCCGTCGGGCCTGGTAGTCGGTGCAGTTCGACCCGGAGGTCACCTCGCGGTAGCGCTCCTGCCCCGGCATCCACGCCTCGCAGTCGAACTTGCGCGCCGCCGAGGCACCCAGGTCGCCGACGGCGATGTCGACCACGCGGTAGGGCAGCTCGAGCGCCTGGAGGATGCGCTCCTGGAGTGACAGGATGAGCAGGTGCTCCTCACCGGATCGATCCGGATGGCAGAACGAGAACATCTCGACCTTGTCGAACTGATGCACCCGGAACATGCCGCGGGTGTCCTTGCCGGCGGCGCCGGCCTCGCGGCGAAAGCACGACGAGATGCCGACGTAGCGCAGCGGCAGCTCGTCCGCGGCGAGGATCTCCTCCATGTGCAGGGCCGCCAGCGGCACCTCCGACGTGCCGACCAGGTAGAGATCGTCGGCGGCGGTCTCGTAGATGGAGGCTCGGTCGGTGGGGAAGAACCCGGTGCCGTACATGGCCTCCTCGCGCACGAGCACGGGAGGGATGACCGGGGTGAAGCCCTCCCCCTCCAGCAGCTCGACGGCGAACGACACGATCGCCATCTGCAACCGCACCATGGGGCCCAGCAGGTAGACGAAGCGGGCGCCGGACGTGCGCGTCGCCCGTTCGAAGTCGATGACGCCGGCCCCGAGGTCCACGTGGTCACGCGCCGTGAAGTCGAACGACGGCGGCTGACCGACACGGCGCAGCTCGGTGCCCTCGTCCTCCCCGCCGTCGGGGGCGGCGTCCTCCGCCATGTTGGGCAGGGCCAAGAGCAGCGCGTCGCGGGCCTCGTCGGCCTCCTTGAGCGCCGCCTCGTCCGCCTTCAGACGCTCGCCCAGCGCGCGGGCCGCGGCCTCGGCGGCGGTGGCGTCCTCCCCCGCCTTCTTGGCCGCACCGATCGCCCTGGCGGCCTGGGTGCGCTCGGCCCGCGTCTCCTCCACGCCGGTCCTGAGCACGCGGGCACGCTCGTCCAGGGTGACGAGTTCGTCGAAGCGATCACCGACGCCGCGACGCACGAGGGCGGCGCGAACGCGATCCGGCTCGCTGCGGATCAGCCGTAGGTCGAGCAGCTGAGGTGCCCCCTACGCGTTGGAGGTGGCGGCCTCTGCGAGCGCTGCGCGCACCCCGTCGAGGTCGTCGCCGAACACGAAGGCCCTGCGCAGGCCGGTGATCTCGAACACGCGCCGCAGGTGGCGCTGCGGGCAGACCACACCGAGGATGCCGTCGGCCGCCCTGGCGCGGTTGAGCAGGCTGACCAGCGCGCCCAGGCCGGACGAGTCGAGCAGACTCACGTCGGTCAGGTCGACGACCGCCTGGACCTCGCCCGGGTCGATCTGGTCCGACTCCTGGCGGAACGCTCCCACCGTGTAGATGTCGAGCTCACCTTCGAGGTGCAGGACGATGATGTCGCCGGCCGTGCGGCGGTTCACTGTGAGACCCATGCGCCGATGCTACCGCACCGAGGTGCGCGGGGCGTGTGGGGGAGTCGGCGTCCCCCACACGCGGCACACGCGGACTACTGGATGCTGAGGAGGTACGCGACGACGTTCGTCAGATCGTCACCGCTCGCCATGCCCGGCGGCATCGCGTTGCGCCCGTTCACGATGACCGTCTCGAGCGCGGCAGCGTCACGTCCGAGCCCCGAGAGCTGCGGTCCGACGCCCGCCTGCGTGCCGCTGGCGGTGTGGCAGCCCTGGCAGGTGCCGTCGAAGAACGTCTTGCCGGCGTCGACGTCGCCCTCGGCCGCGGCCGCGGTGTCGGTGCCACCCGCGGCGGCCGTGTCGGTGCCCGCGGCGGCCGTGTCCGTGCCACCCGCAGCGGCGGTGTCGGTGCCACCCGCGGCGGCGTCCGGCTTGTTGCCCGGCAGGCTCACGACGTAGGCCACGACGTTCGTCATGTCCTCACCGCTCACGAGGTTGGGCGGCATGGTCGCCATGGGCTGCTCGATCTGCTTGGTCACCTGGGCGGAGTCCCAGCCGATGCCCTCGAGCTTGGGGCCGGCGCCCGCCTGGGTTCCACCGGCCGGGTGGCAGCTCTGGCAGCTGGCCTCGAAGACGGTCTTGCCCGCGGCGACGGCCGGGTCACCCGAGTCGCCGCCACCCGTGTCGGTCGCGGCCGCGGTCTGGCCGTTGGTGATCGTCACGGCGTCGGTCGGGGTCTGGGCCTCTTTGGGATCGGACCCACCACAACCAGCACCCAGGGTCACGAGCGCGCTGATGAGCGTCGCCGCGATCCCGAACTTGACCCTGTGCATACCCGAACCTCCGACGTGGACCTGACCGTACCCCGGGCACTCTACCCGGTTCGCGGCCGGTTTCCTGCGGGATGAGCGCACCGGTCGTACGGGACGATGCGCCTCGTCGTCAGGCGCATCGTCCCGCGGTGGTCATGCGGACTACTGGAGCGAGACGACGTAGGCGACCACGTTGTCCAGGTCCTCACCCGAGGCGAGGTCGGGCGGCATGGTGCCGACGGGCTTCTCGATCTGGTTCTTGATCTGGTCGGCGTTCCAACCGATGCCCGCAAGCTTCGGTCCGGCGCCCACCTCGTTGCCACCGGCCGGGTGGCACGCCTGGCAGGCACCCTCGAAGAAGGTCTTGCCCGCGGCGGCGTCGCCCTCGGCCGCGGCGGTGTCGGTGGCGGCACCCGTGTCGGTGGCGGCACCGGTGTCGGTGGTCTGAACGGTCGTCTCGGTGGCCGGCGGCGTCGTGCCGGTGTCGTCCCCGTCACCACCGCACCCGATGGCCCCGAACGCGGCCACCGACCCCACTGCAGCGATTGCAAGTGCAACGCGAATGCGTCCCATCAGACCCTCCCCAGGAATTTGCAAAGCACGGGTAATCTATCCCCCGAAGCGGTCGAGTCAAACCGCCCCCCGCTGTGTCGGGGCGATGGAGCGGAGGTATGTTGGAGTCCTGATCACTTCCTGCGACGGGCAAACTCCGATCCTCGGGGACGGCGCGTTCGTCCACGCCGCCGCGTGTGTCATCGGCCGGGTCCGGTTGGGGCGGGAGGCATCGGTGTGGCCCAACGCCACCATCCGCGGCGACACGGATCGCATCGAGATCGGTGACCGCACCAACGTGCAGGACGGCGCCGTGCTGCACGCCGACGCCGGCGTCCCGTGCCTGGTGGGCGCGGACGTGACGATCGGACACCTGGCATGCGTGCACGGCTGCGTGGTGGAGGACGCGGCCCTCATCGGGATCGGCGCCATCGTCCTCAACCACGCGCGCATCGGCTCCGGTTCGATCGTGGGGGCCGGGGCGCTCGTGACCGAGGGCACGCAGATCCCGCCGGGATCGCTCGTCATCGGCTCGCCCGCACGGGTCCTTCGCCCCACCACCGACGCCCAGCGCGCGGACATCCTGCGAAGCGCCGCCCATTACGTCCACATGATCGAGGTGCACGGTGGATGATCCGCCGCGTCCCCGGCCCCCCGAGGTCCCGGCCGGCCCGTTCGAGCTCTTCGCCGGGCTCGATCCGCCGGCATCGCTGGAGGGGAGCCTGACGGCGATCGCCGACCGGTTGCGGGAGACGTTCGACGTGGACGTGGTGATGATGCGGGCGGAGGAGGAGGATCGTTCACGGGTGGCGCGGGCGTTCAGCGCCGAGGACCCGGGCGTGCGCGAGATGTTCGGCGCCGCGCTGACGGCGATCCGCTCGGAGACGACGGGCCTGGGGTTCGGCAACCTCTCCGGTGGCGCGGCCATCACGTGGGAGGACCTGTCGAGTCAACCCGCGATCATCGCGCGGCTGGCGGAGCTGGAGGACATGGGCTTCGAGATGCGCGCGGCGCGCCGGGTCCTGCGCGGTGCGTCGGCGGTCGCGATGCCCCTGCGGACCCAGAGCAACCCCGACCTCGGGGCCATCGGGCTCGTGGCGCTCCCCGGGCGGCGCCGCGTGGGCCAGATGGAGCGCGACGCGCTGCAGGCGCTCGCACCCCAGATCAGCCTGGCGGTCCAGAACGCCCTGCTGCGGGATCGCAACCGACGCACGCGTCAGGTGCTGGAGGCCATGATCGCCACCACCCGCAACGGGGTGATCGTCATCGACACCGACGGCATCGTGTCGATCGTCAACCGCGCGTACGGCGACCTGCTGAAGATCCAGACCGAGAAGGTGCTGGGGCAGCCGGCGCAGCGGGTCCTGCGGGAGCTCATCATCCCCCGCTTCACCGACCCCGACGCGTACGAGCGCATCGCCACGCGTCTGGAGGCGCGTCCCAACATCACGGTGCGCGACCAGCTGGAGACGGTGGACGGCCTGGTCCTCGAGCGCTTCAGCGCGCCGGTGCGCGACCCGTCGGGCCAGATCCTCGGACGGGTGGCGATCCTCTCCGACATCACCGTGCGCCACCGCGCGCTCATCGAGGCGCGGACCCTCGCCGAGGTCAACGCCGAGCTCCTTCAGCGGGAGGAGGCGCGGGCGCAGGAGGAGATCGCCCTGGCCCGTTCGGCGCACATGCTGTCGTCGGCCCTCACACGCCAGGACATCCACGAGCAGCTGGTCGAGCAGGTGGCGGCGCTGGTGGACGCCGACCGCATCGCCCTGTTCCTCGTGCGTCGCCGCGGCGACATCGTGGCGGTCACCACACGGGGGTTCGACGAGCGCTGGCTGCCCGAGCTCAGACGGCGTCGCGGCGAGGGCATGGCCGGGCGCGTCGCCGAGAGCCGTCGCACCCTGATGTGCAGGGACGCCCTCACCGACCCCGGCATCGAACTGGGACCCGAGATCGCGGACATCCGCTCGATCGTCGCCGTGCCGATCGAGCTGGTGGAGCGCGCCTACGGGGTGCTGGCGGTCTATTCGACCGAGCCGCACGCGTTCGACGAGCGGGACCTGCGGGTGCTGAACGAGCTCGCCCGCAACGCGGAGGCCGCCATCCAGAACGCGCTGCTCTTCGAGCACGAGCGCCACATCGCCGAGAGCCTGCAGGACGCGCTCCTGGCCGAGGAGCCGCCCGACGTCGACGGTCTGCAGATGGCGACCCTCTACCGCGCATCGGGCGGATCGATGGTGGGTGGCGACGTGCACGACGTGTGGAGCATCGGGCCCGGCCGGGTCGCGGTCATGGTCGGTGACGTCGCGGGCAAGGGCATCAACGCCGCCGGCACCACCGGCATGGTCCGCTACATCCTGGAGGGGCTCGCCGTGCACGAGCACGATCCGGGCCACCTGTTCGACCACCTGGCACGCCTGGTGACGGGTCGCCTCGGCGACGCGGCGTTCGTCACCGGCTTCCTGGGAATCGTCGACATCTCCGCGGACACGCTCACCTGGGCGTGCGCCGGTCACGTGCCGCCCATCCTGCTGCGCGGGGACCGGCTCGCGGGCGTCCTGGACGATCCGGACCCGCCGCTCACGTTTCCGATGGAGGGCCGCCCCTACCGCACCCACACCGCGCACTTCCCGGTCGGGTCCCTGCTGGTGCTCTCCACCGACGGCATCATCGAGGCCCGCCGCGGCGACGAGTTCTTCGGGGAGGAGCGGCTGCGCGACACCGTGGTGCGGCTCGCACCGCTGCCGCCGCAGGAGATCGCGCACGGCGTCTACGCGGCGGCCCGACGGTTCGCCGGGGGCCCGCTGCAGGACGACGCGGCGCTGGCGGTGGTGCGGCGGGTGGCGGTCCGGGAGGTCTGAGGCGCCGACATCGCCGTGTCGGGGCTCGACCACGACGCGGACGTGCGGCCGGACGACGCCCGGTGCCATGCGGGCGCCCGGGCTCTGAGCCGTGGGTGATCGCCCGCTCACCGCGCCCGCAGCCGAGTCGCGGGGAGCGGATCGTCCAGCCGTCACGGGAGGCCGACCGTCTGAACGCCCGACCTCCCGCGACCCGAAACGCCGGGGGACCTACGTGAGCGAGTACTCCGGTCCCGAGCCGCCCTCCGGCGGGGTCAGCTGACCGCCCTTGGCGGTGATGGCGCCGCACTGCACACAGTTGGAAGGGTTGACCTTGACCTCGACCATGTCGCCCTCCTGCCCCTCCTCGACCTCGTACACCTTGGCCGGGCAGAGCCACTCCCACATGACCCCCAGCTCGCGTGGCACGTGCGTCTGGATGCGGATGTGGTTGGGCTGGTCGTCGCGCGTCTTGTTGCCGGAGAGGAAGACGCTGGAGAGCTTGTCGAACGTGGCGGTGCCGTCCGGCTTGGGGTAGCTCTTGTTGCGGTCACCGATGAAGATGGACGCCTGGGCGTCGGCCTTGTGGTCGATGTGCTTGGGGAAGTGACCCATGGTCGCGGTGTTGATGCCGCCCACGACCGCGCCGTAGAGGAAGCCCTGCTGGAAGGCGGGGCGCACGTTGCGCTCCTTCCAGAGGTCCTTCCAGATGAAGCTCTTCTGGATCCGCTTGTCGTACCCCCAGAGGCCGGTCGTGGTCTGGTCGTTGCCGGCCTTGAGCGACTCGTAGATGGCCTCGGCGGCGAGCATCCCGGACTTGATGGCGTAGTGCACGCCCTTGAGGGCGCTCATGTTGACCAGGCCGGCCGCGTCACCGCACAGAAGCGCGCCGGGCACGTGGAAGCGGCTGGGGAAGGCGTGGAACCCGCCTCCCGGGATGGTCTTGGCACCCCACGCGATACGGCGGCCGCCCTCCAGGATGCCCTTGACCAGCTTGTGGCCCTTGAACTCCTGCAGCAGGTCGTGCACCGAGAGGGTGGCGTCGGCGTAGTCGAGTCCGACGACGTAGCCGATGGAGACCTTGTCCTCGCCCATCGGGTAGATCCACGAACCGCCGTACTCCCGGTAGCGACCGGCCATGCGAAGCGGCCAGCCGGCCGTGTGGATGAGGCGGTCGAGGGGCTTCTTGACCTCCCAGACCTCCTTGACGCCCAGCTCATAGGTCTGCGCCGCCTGGTTGAGCTCGAACTGGTTGCGCAGGATCCCGGCCAGGTGGCCCTGGGTGCCCTCGCAGATGGCCGTCACGCGGGCGTGAACCTCCATGCCCGGCTCGAACGTGCCGAGCTCCTCGCCCTCCTTGCCGCGACCCTTGTCACCGGTCACGACGCCCAGCACCCGCTGCTGGTCGACGATCAGCTTCTGCGCGTCGGTCTCGGGGAGCATGTACGCGCCGAGCTCCTCGGCCTGCTCCGCCATCCAGCGCCCCAGCTGGCTGATGGAGATCACCCAGTTGCCGTGGTTTCGCATCGGCGGGGGCGGGATGGGCAGGCGGAACGCCGAGCTCTTGGTGAGGAAGTAGACGCCCTCCTTCTTCACGACGGTGGCGTTGACGTCCTCGGGCTTGGTGTCGGGGAAGAGCTCCTTGAACGGTCCGGGCCGCATGACCGCACCGGACATGAGGTGGGAGCCCGCCGTCTTGCCCTTGTCGACGACCGCGATCGGGACCTCGCCGAGCTTCTCGGCGGTCTCCGGGTCGTCGGCCAGGAGCTGCCCCAGCCGAACGGCGCCCGCCAGGCCGGCGGGTCCGGCGCCGACGAACAGCACTCCGACGTCGATGCGCTCATCCTCGGCCGCGGCGGGGTGCACCACATAGTCGGACGGGCGGAAACGGGGTGGATAGTCGGCCGGAACGATGCTCATCTCGCCTCTCGCTGGTTCGGTGTGGGGGTATCGAGCCCGAACACTACGTGACGATCTGGTCGACCACCGCCCGGATGACGGACCGCACCGCCGCGGATCGCGCGGTCGACCCGGGAACCTCCGCCCGAACCGCCGTTCCGCTCTAGGATCCGGGCCGATGACCGACACCACGCCGCCGGCGACACCCGAACCGAACCGACCCCCCGACCGGGACCGCCCTCCGGGCGTGTCACGTCGCACGGCGGTCATCGGCATGGTGGTCGCGGTGGCGATCGGCGCGTTCCTCGTGATCGGGCTGCGCAACGAGTCCGGGCCGATCCGCGAGATCCGACTGGATGGGACCGAACCCGCCCCCGACATCGTCGGCAAGGACCTCAAGACGGGTCGCAGCGTCTCGCTGGCGGAGTTCCGCGGCAAGCCGGTGTTCATCAACGCGTGGGCCTCCTGGTGCATGCCCTGCCGCAACGAGGCACCGCACTTCGTCGAGCTCACCCAGAAGCACCCCGAGATCCAGATGCTGGGTCTCAACATGAACAGCCGGCGCGTGGACGCCCTGCATTTCCTGGGAGAGTCCGGCTGGACCTACCCCTCCATCGTGGACGAGGACGGGAAGATCGGGATGGACAAGCTGGCCATCAACAACCTCCCCACCACCATCTACGTGGACGCGAAGGGGATCATCCGGGGACGGAGCCCCGGGGAGATCACCATGCAGGAGATCGAGAGCGTGGCGGAGCGGATCACGCAGCCGGCGCCCGCCCCCACCGCCACCACCGCGGCATCCCGCTGACGCCGGGCCGCGTGCGCCACGCGGCACCTCGTCCCCGAACGCCACGGGCTCCTTCGCCCGCGGCGTCCACGGCCGCTCCCGCTACCGGACCGCCAGCAGGTCCACCACGAAGATGAGGGTCTCGTTCGGCTTGATCACGCCGCCCGCACCCTGGGCGCCGTAGCCCTTGTCCGGCGGGATGACGAGACGACGCCTGCCCCCCACCCTCATACCGGCCACGCCCTCGTCCCAGCCGCGGATCACCTGCCCCTTGCCGAGGGCGAAGGTGAACGGCTTGCCGCGGTCCCAGCTTGCGTCGAACTCCTTGCCGGTCGACCAGGACACGCCCACGTAGTGCATGAGCGGCGCACGACCCGCCGTCGCCTCGTCGCCGTCGCCCACCTCGATGTCCTCCACCACCAGCTCCGACGGGGGTGCGCCCTCGGGCACGGTCACGATCGGCTTGGTCTTCTCGGCCATGGTCTCTCCTGGGTCGGGGATGGTCCGGGGCGACGCTATCTCAGGCGAGCCAGCGTCCGTCGCGCATGATGGTGCGCTCGGCCAGCTCGGCCGAGTCGCGCCAGGCCTGGATGCGCGTGGGCGTGAGCACGAGGAACGCGTACCCGTCCGGGTCGGCGCGCGGATCCCAGTCGTGGACCGCGACGAAGCGTTCGAGCATGACCGGGTCGATCGCGTCGGCGTCCACCCGCGCCACGGTGGCGTCGACCATCACGACGTCACGGGTCGCGCCCACACCGACGCGGGTGACACCGGCGCGCGTGAGGTCCCGCATCGTGCGGCTCTCCACGAGGGTCGCGATGACGATGTGCTCGCCGTCCCACATGTGCGACAGCGGCACCAGATGGGCGCGCCCCCGCGTGTCGGCCGACACCACCCAGCAGTCGATCTCGGTCGCCAGCACCCGGCGGGCGTCGGCGATCCGCTCCCGTCGTGAGCGGGGCCCCGGCCTCCCGGTCACGCGTCTCCGGCGGCAGGCGCGTCGACCGCATGCTGCACGAGGGCACCGCGGTCGCACCATTCGAGGGTCATCTCGTGCGTGGCCGCCAGCACGACGGCCGGCGCCCTGCCGGACTCGTACGCCTGCTGCCAGCGGGACGCGCACAGGCACCAGCGGTCCCCGGGACGCAGACCGGCGAAACCCGGCTGCGGGGTGCTCAGGTCGTTGCCGACGGCCCGGGAGAACTCCAGGAACTCCTCGTCCATGACCGCGCAGACCGTGTGCACCCCCAGGTCACCGCCGCCCGTGTTGCAGTGGCCGTCGCGGAAGAAGCCGGTGAGGGGATCGACGGAGCACGGCTCGAGCTCCCCGCCCAGGACGTTGCGCGTCATGTGCAAGAGCCTAGAGCCGCACCCGCGTCACGTCCATCGCACCGGTGCCGGATCGCGCATTGCCGGCACCGCTCCCCGGATCCGGTCGTGCGCCCCGGCCCGCCCCGCACGCGGCGGGCCGACCGGGCGCGGCGAACCTCAGTAGTAGCGCGTGGTGCAGGCCGAGATGCGCACCCTGCAGCCGGCGCCCCGGCGGGTGCACTCCTGCATCGCCCGCTGCCGGGCGGCCTTCATGGTGCGGGTGCCGCCGAACGCGCCCCAGTGGCCGTCGTGCGTCGACCAGGCGACCGCGCCGCAGCCGTTTCGGTACCAGGTGACCGGACGACAGCGGGTGCCGCCCTTCGCCTTGCAGACGCGCAGTGCGCGGGCCTTCGCCCCGTGGAGCGTCGGGTAGTTCCACGATGCGCCGGCGGCCCCGTTGTACGGGTCCAGGTAGATGGAGCCGTAGTTGGCGGCGCTGGCGCTGCCGGCTCCCGCTCCGGCCGCCGCGGCGACCGCGGCGATGACGAGGGCGGTGCGGATCCTTCGTGCGGACATCTGTGGTGCTCCGATCGTGGTCGGCGTCCCGCCGGAGAGGCCCTGTGTCGGGCGGCGGCACGTGATTCGTCGAGATTCCTACATCACCCGTACGCCGCGTCCGGGGAGCCGATCACGAGCCTGGCCGGATCTTTACGCGCACGCCCCACCCGACGGTTGGACCATCACAATCCTCGAACAGGCGGCCGCGTTCGAGCCCACGGTTTCAGCGACCTGCCGGCGCATGATCGGCGCTCCGACGGTCCGCGCGCACCGGCGCCACGACCACCATCGCTCCGCAGACGGCCGCGAGCGCGCCCCACAGCGGGGCGAGCCCGTATCGGAGGAGGGCCGGCCAGGCGAGCGCCGCCGCACCCAGCGCCCCAGCCACGGCGAGGGGACGGAGCGGGGCCAGGCACCCGACCGCCGCGCCCACGCCCACGAACCACAGCACGAGCGCCACCGGCAGCAGGACCCCGAACGCGTCGGGCACGCCCATCGCCGGCACCGCGACCGCACCGGTCAGCCCGGCCGCGGCCAGGGCGGATCCCGCCGCGCGCCTCATGGCAGCCGCCACCGGTCGCGCACCGCACCCGCCGCGTCGATGAACGCCAGGGATGCGCCGTCGGACGTGTCGTCCACCCGCAGGAGACCGAACTCGGCCAGCGACACGATGGCGTCGGCCGACCTGGGCGTCAGACGCTCGTCGGGGTTGCGCGGCGCGCCGCCGGTGCCCACCGTGAACACCGGCACCCCCTCCACCACCCGGCGCTCGTAGCGGTGGTTGTGACCGGCCAACACCGCGTCCACCCTGCCGCGGATGGCCGGCAGCACGGGGTTGCCGGTGAAGAGGGGTCGGTGGACCATCAGGTAGGTGCGCCGGGGCGTGCCGCGCGCGAGCTCGCGGCGCAGGAAGGGGAGGTCGTGCTCGTCGGCCTGCAGCCCCACCGAGATGACGCGCACCGGGCCGTGGTCGAACACGTAGCGATCGCCGCCGCCCGGCAGGTCGAGGGCGCGCACCACCTCCGAGCCCGCGGCCCACGCCAGATCGTGCTCACCCAGCGTCCCCACGAACGGCCCCTGTGCCAGAAGCGCCCGCATCGGGGCGAAGATGTTGCGGTCGAGGAGCCAGGGGGCGGCCCAGATGTAGCTGTGGTCGCCGGGGACGACGGTGAACGCCGGGGCCTGTGCCGCACCAACCCGTCCGACCGCGCGTTCGTCCTCGCCGCCCGCGCCGTAGTCGCCGAAGGCGACGAACCGCACCGCGGCGTCGGGGTCGGTGGGTGCGGTCGTGACCGTCCCCCAGGCGCGCGCCACGCCGTCCACCACGGCCACCCACCCGCTGCGGGTGCCCGGCGGAAGGCCCTCCAGGCGTCCGTCGGTGCTGCGCACCGTGCGTCCGTCGGGTGTGGTCGCCACGATCTCGACCGTCCGGTCGCCCTGCACCTGCCAGCGCAGCCGCGCGCCGGTGGTGTCGACGGCCACGACGTAGGGACCGCGGGTGAACGGGTCGGGCTTCGTGGGCAGCAGGTACCGGGACCAGTAGACGAGGATCGCGCCCACCAGCACCGCGAGGAGCGCGGCGACCACCGCCGACGCGACGAGCGCGCGCCGGAGCCTGCGCTCGTTCGGTGTCAGTCCGGTGCCGCCGGTCTCGTCGTCACCCACGCGTCGATTGTGACGGATCGGTGATGCCTCGGGAGGAAAGTGGAGCTAAGCGGATTCGAACCGCTGACCTCCTGGGTGCGATCCAGGCGCTCTCCCAGCTGAGCTATAGCCCCGAGTGGTCCGGAGAGGATACCGCCTCGCACGCCGGCGCGCCACACGCCGAGGGGTGCGGGCCGCGCACCCGGCGGCATGGCACGCTTGGCCATCGTGATCGACCTCCACTCCCACATTCTCCCGGGCATCGACGACGGGCCCCATCAGGAGCGCGTCTCGATCGAGATGGCCCGCATGGCCGCCGCCGACGGCGCGACCGTGATGGCCTGCACCCCGCACCGCCGCGACATCTACCCGACGCCGGCCGCGCGCATGCGGGAGGGCATCGCCGCACTGCAGCCGCTGCTCGACGGGGCGGGCATCGACCTGCGCCTCGTCACCGGCCTCGAGATCGCGATCGAGGCGGTCGCCGGGATGGACGACGACGAACTGCGGGCGGCGACGCTCGGCGACGGCCCGTGGCTTCTCATCGAGATGCCCTTCCAGGGGTGGCCGATCGACCTGCCACGCGTCATGACCGACCTCGAGATCCGCGGGTTCCGCGTGCTCCTGGCCCACCCGGAGCGCTGCTCGTCGGTGCAGGCCAACCCCGACCGCATGCGCGACCTTCTGGGCCGCGGTGCCCTGGCCCAGGTGACCGCCGGCAGCATCACCGGCGAGATGGGGGTGGCCCCCATGCGCGCCGCGCACGCGCTCCTTCGCGCCGGGATGGTCCATGTGATCGCGTCCGACGCCCACTCCGCCGACCGTCGCGCGCCGGGGCTCACCGAGGCGCTGCGCGAGGCGGCCGCGATCGTCGGGCGCGATCCCGCCGAGATCGCCTGGATGGTGACGGACGTCCCGCAGGCCATCATCACGGGTGCCGAGGTCCGCCCGCCGCGATGAGGCGGATACCCGAGAGGAGCACGACATGCGCGTCCTTGTGACCGGCGGCGCCGGATACATCGGCAGCCACACCGTCCTGCGGTTGCTGGAGAGCGGCCACGACGTCACGGTGGTCGACAACCTGACCAACTCCGTCGAGGAGTCGCTTCGCCGGGTGGCGGCCATCGCTGGGCGCGCGCCCGGATTCGACCGGGTCGACATCCGCGACGGCGCCGGGCTGACGGCGGTCGTCGCCCGGTTTCGCCCCGACGCCGTGATGCACTTCGCCGGGCTGAAGGCCGTCGGCGAGTCGGTGGCCGAACCCCACCGGTACTACGACAACAACATCACCGGCACGCTGGAGCTCCTGCGGGTCATGGACGCCCACGACTGCCGGACCATGGTCTTCAGCTCGAGCGCCACCGTGTACGACCCGGACGGGCCGATGCCGCTGCGCGAGGACGCGCCGCTGTGGGCGGGCAACCCCTACGGGTGGACCAAGCTCATGATCGAGCAGATCCTGCGCGACGTGGCGGTCGCCGACGACCGCTGGCACACGGCGCTCCTTCGCTACTTCAACCCGGTCGGGGCCCACGAGTCCGGGACCATCGGCGAGGATCCGGCGGGCATCCCCAACAACCTGATGCCGTTCATCGCGCAGGTGGCGGTGGGCCGGCGCGAGGAGCTCTCGGTGTGGGGCGACGACTACGACACGCCCGACGGCACGGGGGTGCGCGATTACATCCACGTGGTCGATCTGGCCGAGGGCCATCTGGCGGCCCTGGACGCCCTGGCCGAACGGCCCGGGTGTCACGCGTGGAACCTCGGGACGGGGCGCGGCACCAGCGTGCTCGAGATGGTGGCCGCCTTCGAGCGTGCCAGCGGCAGGACGGTGCCGTATCGCATCGCCCCACGGCGGCCGGGCGATGCGGCCACGAGCTACGCCGATCCGGCGCTCGCGGCCCGGGAGCTCGACTGGCGCGCCGAACGCGACATCGACGCCATGTGCGCCGACGCGTGGCGCTGGCAGTCGGCCAACCCCGAGGGCTACCCGCCGGCGAACTGACGAAAAATCGTTGTGAACGCGGCTTTGCCGAAACCCGGCGCGGGGCTACAATCCCGAACACGCCAGGGAGGAGGCGTGCCATGCCGCGCTTGATCGTCACCGACAGCCCAGAAGCCGCCCGCGCCCTGGCCCAGAGGTTCGCCGAACGGCCCGCGGTGCGCGCCGCGCACGGGCTCGAGTTCTACGAGTGGGACGAGAACGGCCAGACCACCCGGTTGCTGGGCATCGACGGGCTGCTCTTCACCCCGCACGGCAACCCCCCGGAGTGGCGTCCCCACCGTCGTGCGGCGGCGCGGGCACTCGACGCCCTGGCCGCCCGCTCCGACGAGCTCGTGCTCTCGTGCCACGATCCGCTCGCCGCCGCCCAGGCCCGTGACAGCGCATGTGCGGGGCGTCCGGTGCTGGCACGGAGCGTGCGCGTGGGCGATCCTCCGTGGGACCGTCTCTTCCACCTGGACGAGCTGGCCGCCGAGGCGCGGGCGGCCGAACTGGAGATCGACGCGGTCTTCTCGGACTTCCTCACGAACGTCGACCCACACCTCACCCGCGACGACCTGGTGACCCTGGTCCGGGTGGGTGGCGGTGCGATGTCCCGCGCGACGCTCCTCGCGCAGGGGGCGACCGAGGAGTCGCTCACGCGTCTGGCCGAGCGCGGGTACCTGGTCGGTGATCCGGCCTGGCGCTCCCCGGCGGCCGTGCTGCTCCTGGCGGCGACGCCGGCGCCGCTTCGCGACCCGGTGGTGGTGGGACGGTGTGCGCTGTGGATCGACGCCGTCAGGCGCGGCACCCTCACCCGCCCGACGGCCACGCGCCGCGCCACCACCCTGGTGGCCGAGCTCACGCCGCCGCGCCGGCCCGACGGCTTCGACAGCGGACGCCTGATGGGCGTCTGCCCCAGCTGCGGCGATTGGATGGGCGGCGCCCGCGAGATGCTGCGCTGCATGGGCTGCGGCCTCACCTTCCACCAGGGCCGGGGCGTCGAGCTCCTGGCCGTGCCCGGCACCACGTGTTCGGCGTGCTCCGCCCCGCTCGTGCGTCCGGTCGTGCGCGGCAGCGTCGGGGCACCACGCTGCGCCGACCGTCTGGGCTGCCCCACCGCGCTGGAGCCGCGACTTGCGTGACGACAAGCACCATGACACCCCCAGGATCCTCGCCCGTCTGCGCGACGGCCTGGAGGGTGGCGAACGCGACCGCATGGAGGCGCCGGGGTGGGCGCGGCCGGTCGGCTGGGTCATCGCGGCCGCGATCGTGATCCTCGTCGTCGCCACCGCCGCCGGGACCAACCCCTGGTGAGCGGCACCTTCATCACACTGGAGGGCGCCGACGCCAGCGGCAAGTCGACGCAGGCCAACCTGCTGGCCGACGCGCTGCGCGCCCGGGGACACGACGTGGTGGTCACACGCGAGCCCGGCGGCACGCCGCTCGGCGAGGCCATCCGCGGCCTGCTCCTGGGACGCCACGAGATGACGCCCATGGCGGAGGCGCTCCTGTTCGCCGCCGCCCGCGCCCAGCACGTCGCCCAGCTCATCCGCCCGGCGCTCGAGGCCGGCCGCTGGGTGGTCTGCGACCGGTTCATCGACTCGTCCCTCGCCTACCAGGGCGTGGCGCGCGACCTCGGCGTCGACCGCGTGATGGAGATCAACGCGCCGGCGCTGGACGGGCTCCTGCCGGATCTGACCCTGGTGCTGGACGTGCCGCCGTCGGTCACCCAGACGCGGATGAGCGGCCCCGGCGACCGCATCGAGTCGGAGGGCATCGCGTTCCAGCAGACGGTGGCCTACGCGTACCGGGACCTGGCCATGCAGTTTCCCGAGCGCATCTCGCTGGTGCCCGGGATGGGCTCGGCCGACGAGGTGCACGCCGCGGTCATGGCCGCGGTCGCCATACTCAGCGTGTGATCGACCTCCCCGACCAGCCCATCGCGACCCGCATCCTCGACCGGGCCCTGGTGGCCGACCGGCCGCCCCAGCAGCTGCTCTTCTTCGGCCCGCCCGGCACCGGCAAGCGACGCGCGGCACGGGCGGCCGCGTGGCGTCTGATCGATCCGTCCGGCGACCATGATCCCGACGAGGCGTCGGTCGACCTGTCGATCGTCGCGGCCACGGGCGCGTCGATCCGCCTGGAGGCCGACCTGGAGCCGGCGCTCGCCGATCTGTCGGCCGTTCCGTCGGTGGGACTTCGCCGCGTGCTGATCATCGACGGTGCCGAGCGTCTGCGGGAGCAGGAGGGCGCGCCGCGCATCCTCAAGCAGTTGGAGGAGCCGCCGCCGCGGTCGCACCTCATCCTGGTGACCGACCACGTGGCCGACCTCCTCCCCACCATCCGGTCCCGCTGTCTGCCGGTGCCGTTCCGCTCACCGGGATGGCGGCAGATCGCCGACGGCATGGTGGAGCGCGGGGTCGATCGCGCCGAGGCCGAAGCGCTCGCCCGTGCGGATGGTCCGGCCGCGGCCACCGCGGGACCGTTCGAACGTTCGATGCGCGTCCTGGGCGTGCAGCTCGCGGCGCGTGCGATGGAGGGTCGCGTCGCCGCGTCGCAGGTGGTCCGCGAGATCCAGGGTCGCATGGAGGCGGTGGTCAACGACATCCAGCGCGACCACCCGTCGCCCGAGCTCGGACGGCTGCGGGCGGAGGCAGAAGCCCTCGCCGGCAAGCGCGGGGAGCGCACCGCGCAGAAGCGTGTGGAGGACCAGCAGAAGCGCGAGCGTCGCCGGGCCCTCACCGACGGTTGGTCGCAGGTGCTCGACGGCGCGGCCGGCTACGTGGCCGACGCCCTGGCGGTCGCCCTGGGCGCCGAGAACGCGGTGCGCCACCGCGACCGGCTGGACGACCTGCGGGCCGTGGCGGTGCCGTCACGGGCGGCGTTCTACACCCGGGCCCTCGAGGAGATCCAGCAGACCCGCCAGGAGATGGAGCTCAACCCGACGCTCGATCTGGCGGTGGAGGCGCTCCTGCAGCGCATCGCGATGGCCCGCCGCGGTGAGGAGCGGCCGCTCGTCCCGGCGGGACGCCTGCCCATCTGAGGCCGGGAGGCCCCGCGCGGCCGGGGCCGGCGGCTCAGTCGACGATGTCGATCGGGTACGCCTCCCCGCGGTCGGCGCCGTCCAGCGTGAAGCCCCAGGCCGGTGGAAGCGCGAGGTAGTGACCGGCCTCTGCGCAGCGCTCGTGCAGTTCCTGCACCGAGACGATCTCGAACCCCGTGTCGTCGGCGGCCGTCTCCAGATCCCGGTCGCCGCTCCACACGATCCACCCACAGTCGCCGCGCTCACTCTGCGGTGCGAACCGCGCGCCGTGCACGGGGAAGGCCCCGTCCACCAGATCCCGCCCCGCCAGCAGTCGCGCGAACAGGAAGGGCGGGTGCGGACGCACACCCGCGTCGGTGCACACCGCCTCCTGTGACGGCGGCACGGTGGGGTCGCGCAGCGGGTCCTCGGGCACGGCGGCGTCGGCCTCGTCCAATCCGGGGAACCCGATCTCCCGATGGGTGCGGAGATAATCGTCCACTCCGGCACCCGGGCCGACGTCGGTGGCGATCAGATGCGTCGTGGGCAACGTGAGGCGCGCACCCCTCGTCAGGCGCGTGTGGGTGGCGAGCGGCAGGCTGTCCAGATGGCAGAGGAGGTCGTCGTCGCGACGATCCAGCACGACGAACCACATGCGTTCGACCGTGGCACACAGCCGCGGGTGGCCCCGGTCGTCGTACGGCGGGCCGCCCTCGCTCACCTCGTCGGCGATCGTGAGGGTGGCCGCGGCCGCGCGCACGGCGCTGCCCCTGTCGAGGGCCGCCAGTGCCGCGGGAGTGGGAAGCTCGAACGTGTCGGGGTTGCGAGTCGCCATGGGGCGTGGGTCGAGAAGCGCCCAGCCGCCGTGGGCAAGGAGCTCCTCCACCGAGGGGATCGCCCACGCGTCATCACCCGACATGTCGCACCTCTCGATCCATCGCGACGATCCTGACATCCGAGCCGTGGATGCGGAAACCGTCGAGATGCCCGTGACGGCCACCGGAGGATCCCTCCGCCGTCCATCCGGGACCGCGGAACGTTCGATCGAACGCCGCTTGCCGTCCAATCGAACGTGGCGAACCGTTCACTGTTCACGATCCCGTCGGTGATGCGTGACGATTGCGTGACGATCGTTGAGAAGTCGTGAGAGCCCCGGAACAGGCCGGGAACGCTTCGTGGCGATCACGTGACGCGTCGTCGTCGACGACACACGCCAACGCCACCGACCACCGCCGCGCACCCGCCCTCCCGGACGTCCGATGGTCCCACCGCCCACGCCTGCCGAGACCGCACGCAAACGTTCGATCGAACGCCGCTCGCCGTTCAATCGAACGTGGCGAACCGTTCACTGTTCACGATCGCGTTGCGGATGCGTGACGGTTGCGAGGCGATCGTTTGCGATGACGTGCGGGTTTTTCCGGAAACGGGCTCGTGACGCTCCGTGACGGGTGCGTGACCTCAGGCGCCGGCGAGGACCGTCCGCAGCGCCACGACCGCCTCCCGCCACGCGGGGTCACCCGCGTCGTCCCAGAGCTCGGCCAGCTCGGAGTCGTCGGCCACGACGCGGTCCAGCGCCCGCACGGCCAGGGGGCGCAGCGTCTCGAGGTGTTCGGCGACGCCCGGGATCGGGTTGACGGGGCCGTAGCCGCTCGCATCCGACGGCCCGTCCGGGCAGGCCGCCGCCACGATCGACGCCGCCGCCACCGCGATCTCGCCGACGTCGGAGTCGACGTGCTCCCCACCCTCGTCCGCGGCCGCGGCGAGCGCGCCGCGCACCGCGTCAAGCCGCGCGCCCTCGGCCATCTCGTCCAGCTCCGCGCCCCAGTCGGCGGCCCCGTCGTTGTCCCAGGGGCCGGTGTCCCAGGTGCCCACGTCAGCCGATCTCACGGGAGGGCGATGACGGCGCGGTGGCGCGGGGCATGCGGAGGAGAAGCGCGCTCACCACCGTCCAGGCGATACCGGCCACCAGCACCAGGATGAGCCCGCCCCCCACGCTCACCTCGAACGCGGCGTTGTCGGCGACGCGCTGGACGTCGACCGTGTCGATGACCGCGATGAGGACCACCAGCGCGGCGCACACCAGCTGCACGATGCGCCCCCAGCGCCGTCGCCCGGACGCCAGGAACATCACGACCCCCAGCACCGCCAGGATGATCGTGAGGATTCCGTCGCCGTCGGTGCCCATCACGGTGTGGTTGATGATCGGGACGGACGCCCAGGCGAGGAACGACCCCACCAGCACCAGGGCCGCCAGGACGATGGCCGCGATGGTCAGGCGCGAGTCACGGGCCGACCGCGGACGGCCGGTCACGGGTGGCGACGGGGAGTCGACGGTCACAGGACCCTCCACAGCTCGATGAGCGACCGGTTCTCCTCGTTCCACGAAGGATCGGCGAACCCGGCCACCGCAACCCCGAAGATGGCGCCGAAGACGATGAACACGAGTCCGATGACAAGCCCGGCGACGGCCATGCCACGTCCCTGACGCCGGCCGCCGCTCTGCTGGATGTCGTCGAAGCCCGCGACGGCGAACGCCACCCCGAGGGCGGCGGTGAGGCCGGCGGTGACCAGCCCGCAGAGTGAGAGGACCATGCTCGTGACCGCATACCCGGACGAGCCGGGCACCTCGCCCTCCCGCACCCGGCGGCCGATCCTCGGCGCCCCGATGAGCGCCAGGGTCAGGGCGAGGATCAGGACCAGGAGCGCGCTGATGAGGAGGGTGCCCCCGCGCCCGATGTCGATCACGCGCTCGGGTGAGAAGCGGTCATCCATGCGCGGCACGCCCGCCAGCATCGCGTACGCCAGGCCGAACAGGGGCATGAGCCCGATCCCGGCGAGCCGGGCCCACGCCATGGGCAGGAGCGCGGCGAGCCCGAAGAGCACGATCGCCGCGACCCCCACCACGATGAAGCCCTCGGACTTGATGGCCATCTGGAGCGATCCCTGACTCGCGACCAGTCGGGAGCCGAACGGACCCAGCAGGCAGAGGCCGCCGGAGAGCACGCCCAGCCAGAGTCCGGCGAGGCACATCCTGTCGTTGGACGGGGAGTTGAAGGGTGCGCGGTTGGGGTCGTGCGCCACCGGTTCCGGGGTGGGCGCGAGTGAGGGAAGCGACATGTCGCGAACCCTAGCGACGCATCCCGCCGCGATCGGTGGCGAACGGTGATGACCGTGTAACGCTGCGGCATCGGGACACCATCCGAGACGACCGCACCACTACCATCCGGACGGCGCCGACGGCTGCGGTTCCTCTGACAGGCAAAGCGGGGACATCCGGGGTCGTGCATTGGCGTAAAGTTTGGTGATCGGGGGACGCGTGACCCCTTTGGGGAATGTCGTCCTCGAAATCCCAGTGCCCCTGAGGATGTGACGCGCCTGTGAGCACCACCGTTCCCACGAAGAACGCCCAACTGACGAAGTGGGTCGATGAGATCGCCGCCCTCGCCAAGCCCGACCAGGTTCACTGGTGTGACGGCTCCGCCGAGGAATACGACCAGCTGTGCCAGCTTCTCGTCGACCACGGAACCTTCAAGAAGCTGTCCGACGCCAAGCGTCCCAACAGCTATCTCGCCTGGTCCGACCCTTCGGACGTCGCCCGCGTGGAGGACCGCACGTTCATCTGCGCCGAGAAGGAGGAGGACGCCGGTCCCACCAACAACTGGCGCGATCCCAAGGAGATGCGTGCCGAGATGGAGCGCCTGTTCGACGGCGCGATGAAGGGCCGCACGATGTACGTGATCCCCTTCTCCATGGGGCCGCTGGGCTCCGACAAGTCCCACATCGGCGTGCAGGTCACCGACTCGCCGTACGTCGTGGTGAACATGCGGATCATGACCCGGATGGGCACCAAGGCGCTCGAGGTCCTCGGTGACGACGGCGAGTTCGTCCCCTGCGTCCACTCGATCGGCCACCCGCTGGCCGAGGGCGAGGCCGACGTGCCGTGGCCGACCAACGCCGATACGAAGTACATCGTCCACTACCCCGAGACCCGCGAGATCTGGTCGTACGGCTCGGGTTACGGCGGCAACGCGCTGCTCGGCAAGAAGTGCTTCGCGCTGCGCATCGCGTCCATCATGGCCCGTGACGAGGGCTGGATGGCCGAGCACATGCTGATCCTCAAGGTCACGAGCCCCGAGGGCAAGACCCACTACGTGACCGGGGCCTTCCCCAGCGCGTGCGGCAAGACCAACTTCGCCCTGATGATCCCGACGATCGAGGGCTGGACGGTCGAGACGATCGGCGACGACATCGCGTGGATGAAGTTCGGCGACGACGGCCGCCTCTACGCCATCAACCCCGAGGCCGGGCTCTTCGGCGTCGCCCCCGGCACCGGGTGGGGCAACACCCCCAACGCCATGGAGGCGCTCGAGAAGGGCGCCATCTACACCAACACGGCGCTCACCGACGACGGCGACACCTGGTGGGAGGGCATGACCAAGGAGGTGCCGGAGCACCTCATCGACTGGCACGGTGAGGACTGGACCCCGGCGGCCGACCACCCCGCCTCGCACCCCAACGCCCGCTTCACGGTGGCCGCGTCGCAGGTGCCGTCGATGGCCGCGGAGTGGGAGGACCCGGCCGGTGTGCCGATCTCGGCATTCCTGTTCGGTGGCCGGCGCGGGAGCGTCGTGCCGCTGGTGCGCGAGGCGCTCGACTGGGAGCACGGCGTGTTCCTGGGCGCGACGATGAGCTCCGAAATGACCGCCGCGGCGTTCGGCACGGTCGGGCAGCTGCGCTTCGACCCGTTCGCCATGCTGCCGTTCTGCGGCTACAACATGGGCGAGTACTTCCAGCACTGGCTCAACGTCGGGAAGACGAGCGGGGCCAAGCTCCCCAAGATCTTCTACGTCAACTGGTTCCGCAAGGACGCCGACGGCAAGTTCATGTGGCCGGGCTTCGGTGACAACGCCCGCGTGCTGAAGTGGATCATCGGACGCATCGAGGGCACCGCCGAGGGCGTCGAGACGCCCATCGGCGTCGTCCCCAGGCCGGAGGACATCGACACCACCGGCATCGACATCGCCCCCGAGACGCTGAAGGAGCTCGTCACGGTGGACGAGGAGGCCGTCAAGGCCGAGATCCCGCAGTACGAGGAGCACCTGGCCAAGTTCGGCGACAAGCTCCCGAAGGAGGTCACCCGGGAGTTCGAGGAGCTCAAGACGAAGCTGGGCGTCTGACGAGACGAACCCGCATCGTGCGTGATCGATGGGCCGCCTCGTGCGGCCCATCGACATTTCGGGGACCTCGTGCGGTGTGGGGCGCGTAGCCTCACACCGTGCTGCGCCCCACCGATCAACCGCTCTGCGACGCCTACGACCTCGCCATGCTCGACCTGGACGGCGTCGTCTACATCGGCTCCGCCGCCGTGCCGTCCGCGCCGTCCGCGCTCGAGCGGGTGCGCGAGACCGGCATGCGGGTCGCCTTCATCACCAACAACGCCGCACGCACCCCGGACACCGTCGCCGAGCACCTCGAACGGATCGGGGTCCCCGCGCGGATCGAGGATGTCGTCACCTCGGCGCAGGCCGCCGCACGGGTGCTGGCCGACCGCTTCCCCGCCGGATCCCCCATCCTGATGTGCGGTGGCCGTGGGCTTGACGTCGCACTGCGCGAGGTCGGGCTGCGACCGGTCGAGGACGTGGGCGACGGCCCGGTCGCGGTGGCGACCGGGTTCGGCCCGGAGCTCCCCTGGCGGAGGATCCTGGAGGCCGCCATCGCCATCGCCGACGGCCTTCCGTGGGTGGCCACCAACACCGACATGACGATCCCGACGGATCTGGGCATCGGCCCCGGCCACGGCGCCGTCGTCGAGCTCCTGCGAAACCACTCAGGACGCGACCCAGTGGTGGCCGGCAAGCCCTCCCGCCCCCTGCTGGACGAGACCATCCGACGCATGCGCGCCGACCACCCGCTGATGGTGGGCGACCGGATGGACACCGACATCCTCGGTGGTCACACGGCGGGGGTCGACAGCCTGCTCGTCATGACCGGGGTGACGACGCTCACAGATCTGGCGGCCGCGCCGCCCGACCAGCGTCCCACCTACCTGGCCGCCGACCTGAACGGTCTGCTCGCGCCCCAGCCGGCGGTGCGCGAGGAGGACGGCGTCGCACGGTGCGGCACGTGCGGTGCGCATGTCGCCGAGGGCCGTCTGGTCGTCACCGGTGACGCACCGGACGCGTCGAACACCCCCGGCGACTGGTGGCGGGCGGCCGCGTCGGCCCTGTGGTCGCACCTCGACCGGACGGGCGTGCCGGCATCGGTGGAGGGCGTGACGCCACCCACCTGAGGCCCCAGAACCGGCCGGACCGTCCTTCGATTGGGGCGGACCGTCGTGGGGAACCCTCCCTGCAGGCAACGGGAGGACGGGCATGGGCTTCTTCGACAGGTGGCGGCGGCGGGGTGACCTGGCGACGACCAAATCGGCGCTCGAGGCGGCGAAGGATCCCGAGGCGAACGACGGCGGCGTCATCATGGACGCGGTCCGGCTGATCATGAACACCGGCCTCGACGGGACCGGACCGCTCGCATCGGCCGCCGAGATCGCGCATGACGCGCGGCGCACCCGCTCCGACGTGGAGGACGCCATCGACGCCGTGGTGCGACGACACACGACGACCGGGGCGGCGGCCGGCTTCGCAACCGGGGTGGGCGGGTTCGCGACGATGCCGATCGCCCTCCCCGCCAACGTGCTCGAGTTCTACGTGCAGGCGGCCCGCATGGTGGGTGCCATCGCGACGCTGCGCGGCCACGACGTGAACGAGCCGCACGTCCGGACGGCGGTCCTCCTCACCATGGCCGGGGTGAAGTCGGACGACGTGCTGTCCAAGGTCGGCATCGCCCCCGGCCTCGGCCGGGTGAGCACCTTCGCGCTGCGGCGGCTGCCACCGGCGGCGCTGATGATGGTCAACAAGGCCATCGGGTTCAGACTGCTGCGCGGGTTCGGTGAGCGCTTCCTGACCCGTCTGGGTCGCGGGATCCCCGTCGTCGGCGGCCTCGTGGGGGCGACCCTCGATTGGCGGATGATGCGCCGGATCGCCGATCGCGCACGTGAGGAGTTCCCCACCGCCCCGGCCGCGGTCCCGGTCGCCTGACCGTCCGCGGGATTCATCATCCCCATCGGCGTATCCTGTGGGATGTCTTCCACCCGATCGCGACGGAGTACACATGGACGGCATGCCAGGACTGGATCAGCAGCTCGTCATCCGAACGGCGACGGCACGGCTGCGTGACGAGTTCGCCGGACGGGTCGATCCCGGGACGGTCGAGCATTTCATGGAGACGTCCTACCGTCAGCTGGCGGCGATCGCCCGCGTCACGACCATGGTGCCGCTCCTGGCGGAGCGATACGCCCACGATCAGCTGAGCGCCCTCGCCCGGATCGGGGGCCACGACACCGACAGGCCGCTGCTGCTCTTCCTCTGCAAGAACAACGCCGGCAGGTCGCAGATGGCGATGGGCTTCGTCCGCGAGCGCACCGGCGGTGACGTGCTCACCTGGTCCGGGGGTTCGCGCCCGCAGCCGGACGTGAACCCGGTCGCGGTGGAGGCGATGCGGGAGGTCGGCATCGACATCTCGGACGCGCACCCCAACCCGTGGACGCCGGAGATCGTGCGGGCCGCCACCACGATCGTGACCATGAACTGTCGGGACGATGTGCCGAAGCACCCGGGCATCCACTACGAGGAGTGGGACCTGCCGCACATCTCGGGGCTCGGACTGGACGAGGTGCGTCCCGTGCGCAACGAGATCGCGTCGCGGGTGGACGAGCTGCTGGCGGCGTAGGCCGCGGGGGTTCGGCTTCCCACCGGGCCGCGAACCATCACGCGCGGCGTCCTCGACGGGCACCTGCCACCGTCGAGGCGGCCTCCCCTCCCTACGTCCGGTAGCCCTTCCCCCGCGCCATCATCGCCCCGGCGAAGACCACCATCACGGCGCAGACGCCGATGCTCACGCCCAGCGACAGCGCCAGCGGCACCTCGCTGTCGCCCAGCATGCCGTGTCGGCTGGCCGCGACCATGTAGAGGATCGGGTCGGCGTGGGTGACCGACCGCCACGGCTCCGCGAGCACGTTGGTCGAGTAGAAGACGCCACCCAGAAACACCAGCGGCGTGAGGAGCAGCGTGCCGACGTAGGACTGCTGGTCCCAGGTCTGCGCCACCAGGCCCACGCCGACGCCCAGCGCGCTGAACCCGATGGCGGCGCACAGGAACGCCACGATCGCCGGAACCGGGTTGACCAGGGGCAGATCGACCATGAAGACGGCGCAGAGCAGGGTGAGCGCGCCGATCGCAAGGCCGCGGACCACACCGCCCGCCAGGTAGGCGACCAGCAGGTGGCGCGCACGCATCGGTCCGCTGACCGGGTCGTCGATGAACCCGTCGAAGCGGGCCTGGTAGATGGACGACGCCGTGTTGGCGTACGCCGCCGTGCCGATGCCCATGAGGATGAGCCCGGGGACGATGAACGCCGAGTACTCGAAGCCGTCGATGTGCCGGATGCGACCGCCGAGGGCCATGCCGAAGATCGCGATGAAGAGCACCGCCGAGACGACGTTGGGCGCGATCGTCTGACTCCAGATGCGAAGCACGCGGGTGACCTCGCGTTGGGCGAGGGCCCCGACCCCGCGCCACTGCGCACGTGAGATGTCGGTGTCGGCGCTCATCCGTGCACCACCTGGCGGTAGACGTCCTCCAGCCGGCGCACGTCGAAGCGCTCGCGCAGCCCCGTGGGCGTCCCGTCGGCGACGATGCGCCCCGAGCGGATGAACGCCACGTGCTGGCAGAGCTCCTCCGCCTCCTCCAGGTAGTGCGTCGTGAGGAGGATGGTGGTGCCGTCGGCGTGGAGCCTGCGGATGTACGTCCACAGCTCGTCGCGCAGCTCGATGTCGACCCCGGCGGTGGGCTCGTCCAGGATGACCAGGCCGGGCCGGTGCACCAGGGCGCGCGCCAGCATCAGACGCCGCCGCATCCCCCCGGACAGGCGACTGGGGAGCACCTCGGCCTTGTCGCTCAGGTCGAAGACGGCCAGGAGCTCGTCAGAGCGCTCCTCGGCGTCGCGACGGGTCATGCCGAAGTAGCGCCCGTGCAGGCTCAGAAGGTCGCGGACCTTGACGAAGCGGTCGAGCGCGACCTCCTGCGGCGCATACCCCACGCTCTGCCGCGCCGCCGGCGCCTCGGGCCCCAGCATGGACCGTCCGTTGACGCGCAGGTCGCCGCCGTCGGGACGCACGAGACCGACGACGCTGCGGATGAGCGTGGTCTTGCCGGCGCCGTTGGGACCGAGCAGGCCGTAGAACGACCCGGCCGGAACCAGCAGGTCGATGCCGTCGAGCGCGACGACGCCGCCCGAGAAGCGCTTGCGGACGTCCACACAGTGGAGCGCGGCGGGCGGATGATCGACCACGTCGGACACGGCCCCACGGTATCGCGCCCCCTCGTCCCGCTGCCCTGCACGGATGTCCCCGGTGCGCCGGACCGTGGGACGCGCATTCACATGCGATTCACGTGCGACGACGGGGGAGTGGTCAGACCGCGTCGGTCCGTTGCCCGCCGTGACGGGCGCTCACCGCGACGCCCGGGTCAGCGCCGCTCCCACTCCTTCTTGTGGATCCGCTTCTGGGCCTGGTACTCGGCCAGATCCTCCGGCGAGTTGACGTCGCCGAGCGTCGGGTGTCCGGGGACGAGCCCCTCGGCCGCCGCCACACCGAAGTGCCGGGCAAGGACCGCCCCGAAGATCTTCACCTTCATCGCGCCGAACCCCGGGAGCGCCTCGATGCGCCGACGCAGGTCCTCGGTGTCGGCCGCCTCGGTCCAAACCCGCGCGGCGTCACCCCCGTACGTGTCGCGCACGTGCACGGCCAGGTCGTGGACGCGCTTGGCCATGCTGCCCGGGTAGCGGTGCACGGCGGGTTTCTGCCGGAAGACGGCGTCCAGATCCGCCGACGCGACCGCCTGCGGATCGATCGCCCCGATCCGCTCGCGGATGACGAGCGGCCCCTCGAACGCCTTCGGCACCGGCACCTGCTGGTCGAGCGCAAACCCCACGAGGAGCGCGAACGGGTCGGTCGCGATCAGCCGGTTGGCCTCGGCCGAGGCGGTGAAGTGGAGCACGTCGGGCATCGGCGCGATGGTAGCGCGCATCAGCGCCATCACCGGACTCCCGGGTTCGACGACGCGGAATCTGCAAATCTCCCGTGTGTTGTCCACCGCACCTTCGACACCGACTGACCAGGGTCCGCTCGTCACGCAGACGTCGGCGTCGCTGCGGGCGTTCATCCGAACGGAGTCGGGCAGCGCGGGGCTTCTTGTCATCGCGACGATCCTTGCGCTCACGATCGCGAACTCCCCGTGGTCCGACGCGTGGACCGACTTCTGGCAGACCCGACTGTCCGTTCAGATCGGCGGCGCCGGCATCGACATGGACCTCCTGCACTGGGGGAACGACGGGCTGATGGCGGTGTTCTTCCTCGTCATCGGTCTCGAGGTGCGGAAGGAACTGTCGATCGGTGAGCTGACCGATCGGCGGCGGATCCGGCTGCCGCTCATCGCCGGGTTGACCGGGATCCTCGTGCCGACCGCGATCTACCTGGCGTTCAACCCGTCCGGTGAGGCCGCGCGCGCCTGGGGGATGGTCATCGGGACGGACACCGCGTTCCTGCTCGGCGCGCTGGCCCTCGTCGGCCCGGCGGTGTCCACCCAGCTTCGGATCTTCCTGCTGTCGATCACGGTGATCGACGACATCGTCGCCGTCAGCGTCATCGGCATCGTGTACTCCGAGCGCATCAGGCCGATTCCACTGGCCATCGCCGCGGCGGGGCTGATCGGCATCGTCGTCCTCTCGCGTCTGCGGTGGTGGCGCGTCTCGCGGTACGTCGTGCTGATGCTCATCGTATGGGTTGCCACCCTCGAATCGGGAATGCACGCCTCCATCGCCGGCATGCTCGCGGGACTCCTCATCCCCGCGCGCGACCCCGATCGCACGGCGCTCGAGGACACCGCCCGCCGCATGCGGGCGTTTCGCCAATCACCCATGCCGAGCCTGGGACGGTCGGCGATGCGCAGCGTCCGTCGGGCCATCTCGGTCAACGAGCGGATCCAGGGTGTGCTGCACGGCTGGACGAGCTACGTCATCGTGCCGGTGTTCGCACTGGCCAATGCCGGTGTCGACCTGCGCGGCGGCGCGCTGCAGGACGCCATGGGCTCGCGACTCACCTGGGGGATCGTGATCGGCCTCGTGGTCGGAAAGCTGCTCGGCATCGGGGTGGGCGCCCTCCTGGCCGACCGCACCAGCATCGGCAGCCTGCCGAGGGGTGTCGGCCGCAGCCACGTCCTGGGCGGCGCCGCCCTCTCGGGCATCGGTTTCACCGTGTCGCTGCTGATCGCGAACCTGGCGTTCCCCGAGGGACCGCTGCGGACCCAGGCGACCGTCGGCATCGTGCTGGCCGCCGTCGTCTCGATCGCCCTGGGGTGGGCCATCTTCGTGCTGGGTCGTCGCATCCTCGGCGAGGGCGACGCCGCGCTTCCCATGCGGCTGACCGAGCCCGTCGACCCGGAGCGCGACCACATCCTGGGACCGGTCGACGCGCCGCTCACCCTCGTCGAGTACCTGGATTTCGAATGTCCGTTCTGCACCCAGGCGACCGACCTGGGGCGCCAACTGCAGGCGCACTTCGGCGATGATCTGCGCTACGTGGTGCGCCACCTCCCGCTGGACATGCACCCCCATGCGTTCGACGCGGCGCTCGCCGCGGAGGCCGCCGCGGAACAGGGACGGTTCACCGAGATGCTCCGGCAGCTCTTCGCACATCAGGATCAGCTGGAGGAGGACGACCTCGTCTCGCACGCGGCCGAGATCGGCCTGGACGTCGACCTGTTCCTGGACGACCTGGGTCGGGACGACCACGAGCGCCGCATCCGGGAGGACATCGCCAGCGCCGAGGAGAGCGGCGCCCGCGGCACACCCACGTTCTTCATCGGCGATCGACGTCACATCGGTCCGCACGACGCGATGACGCTCATCGCGGAGCTGGAGGTCGCCCGGGCGGTCCACCGCGCACAGCCCACCGCCCAACCCAGCCACTCCACCGACTAGGGTCGTTCCATGAGCACATCAGATTCCCCGACCGCCGACGGCTACGAGGCCCGCACCGACGACGGGGGCGCGTTCGTCCGCGCCGACAGCGTCTTTCGCCGATGGATCTGTGCGGATCCCGCCGCCGACCAGCTGCCCGCACAGGCGGGCCGCTACCACCTCTACGTGTCGCTGGCATGCCCCTGGGCGCACCGCACGATCATCTTCCGCCGGCTCAAACGGCTGGAGGACGTGATCGGCCTCTCGGTCGTCGACCCCATCCGCGACGGCCGCGGCTGGGCGTTTCGCGACGTGCCGGGATGCGGTCCCGACCCGCTCAACGGCTTCGCGTACCTGTCGGAGGCCTACCAGGCGACGCGGTCGGGCTACAACGGCAACGTCACCGTCCCCGTGCTGTGGGACACCGAGACCCGGACCATCGTCAACAACGAGTCCTCCGACGTCATCCGGATGCTCAACTCGTCGTTCGACGCCTTCACCGACGCGCGTGAGGACTACTACCCCGAGGACCTGCGCGACGAGATCGACCGGATCAACGCCCGCGTCTATCCCACCGTCAACAACGGCGTGTACCGCTGCGGGTTCGCCAAGAGCCAGGAGGCGTACGACACCGCGTTCGGCGAGTTGTTCGACTCGCTCGACTGGCTGGAGGGCCTGCTCTCCGAGCGGCGCTACCTCACGGGTGACCGCGTCACCGAGGCCGACTGGCGTCTGTTCACCACGCTCGTGCGCTTCGACGCCGTCTACGTCGGGCACTTCAAGACCAACCGCAACCGCATCGCCGACTTCGAGCACCTGTCCGGATACCTGCGCGAGCTCTACCAGTGGCCAGGGGTCGCCGACACCGTCGACTTCGACCACATCAAGCGCCACTACTACGTGACCCACCGCGCCCTCAACCCGCGCGGGATCGTCCCCAGGGGGCCGGTCCTCGACCTGGACCGTCCGCACGGGCGCGGCTGAGCGGGGCCCGCGCCGATGACGACGCAGTCGCGGGACTACTCGATGCTCGGCACGCTCGAGCACCCCACGCTCGGGCTGGACACGTTCGGGGACGTCCCCGGCAGCGATCCGGCGCGCCACGCCGAGGTCCTGCGTCAGGTGGTGGCGGAGGCCGAGCTCGCCGACCGTGTCGGAATCGACTACATCGGGCTCGGTGAGCACCACCGGCCCGACTACGCGATCTCGGCGCCGGACGTCGTGCTTGCCACCATCGCCGGACGCACCGAGCGGATCCGCCTGGGAACCGGCGTCACCGTCCTCAGCTCCGACGATCCGGTGCGCGTGTATGAGCGCTTCGCCACGCTGGCGGCCCTGTCCAACAGTCGTGCCGAGGTGCAGCTGGGGCGCGGGTCGTTCATCGAGTCGTTCGCGCTGTTCGGGTATTCGCTCGAGGACTATGACGCGCTGTTCGGGGAGAAGCTCGACCTGTTCACCCGGTTGCAGGACGAGACCTCGGTCACCTGGCACGGCGAGCTGCGGCCGTGGCTGGAGGACCAGCGCATCCACCCCACCACCGAGGCCGGCTTCGTGCCGGCGTGGGTCGGTGTCGGCGGCAGCCCCGAGTCGGTGGTGCGCGCCGCCCGCTACGGCATGCCCCTGCTGCTGGCGGTGATCGGGGGATCACCCGCGCGCTTCGTGCCGTTCACCGAGCTCTACCGCCGGTCCCTGGCGGAGTTCGATCGGCCGGATCTGCCGATCGGCATGCACTGCCCGGGGCACATCGCTGCCACCGACGAACAGGCACAGGACGAGATGTTCCCGCACCAGGCCGACGCCTTCACGCGCATCGGCCGGGAGCGCGGCTGGGGCGGTCCCTACACCCGGCGGGTGTTCGACGGCGCCACCGGGCCGGAGGGCGCCATCTTCGTCGGGGCGCCCGAGACCGTGGCGCAGAAGATCGCGTGGGCCTGTCGCCTGCTCGGCCTCTCACGCTTCCAGCTGAAGTACGCCGTGGGCGGGCTGCCGCACGAGCAGCGGATGGAGTCCATCCGCCTGTACGGCGAGGAGGTGATCCCGCGGGTGCGGGAGCTCCTCGCCGATCCGTCATCCGCCCCCGCTCAGTAGGCCTTGGCGCAGAGCGCGCCGTCCACGAGGAGCTCCGACCCGGTGATGTAGGAGGCCTCGTCCGACGCCATGAAGCACACGGCGCGCGCCACCTCCACCGGGCGGGCGATCCGCTTGATCGGGTACGAGCCCTCCATCGCGGCGCGCGTGGCCTCTGGGTCGTCGCTGGCCGCGAAGTACTCGAGGATCATGGGCGTCTCCATGTCACCCGGCATCACGCAGTTGCAGCGGATGCCGGCCTGCGCGTAGTCGACCGCGATGACGCGCGTGAGACCCAGCACGCCGTGCTTGGTCGCGGTGTACGACGAGAGGAACGGGTCACCGGTGACGGAAAGGATCGACCCGATGTTGACGATCGCGCCGCCGCCCGACGTGCGCATGTCGCGGATCGCGGCACGGCATCCCAGGAACACGCCGCGCATGTTGACGGCGTTCACCTCCTCCCACTCCTCGATGCTGGTCTCGTGCAGCGGCCCCTCCGGCCCGAGGATCCCGGCGTTGTTGACGTAGGCGTCCAGCCGCCCGAACCGCTCGTGGCACAGGCGCACCGCCTCGTCGTGGCAGGACTCGTCGCGCACGTCACCGGCAAGGAAGACGACCTCGCCGTCGAGCCCCTGTGACTCCGCCTCGAGCGACGCGCCCTCCTCCAGGTTGCGTCCCACGCCGACCACCCGACCGCCCTCGGCGGCCATGAGCAGCGCGGTCTCGCGACCCAGCCCCTTCGTCGCCCCCGTCACCACGATCGCCCTGTCCGTGAACCGCGCCATCCTCGCCCCCGATCATCCGATGTCCGGCCGGGAATTCAACCGAACGGCTCGGACGTGACCGGCGGGGGTCAGTCGCCGCGGGCGCGCAGTCGTTCGGCGAGCCGGTGCAGGAGATCGCCCATCGCGCGGGGCTCGGGGTCCTCTCCGGGTGGGTGTTCGTCCGTGTCACCGCGACGCGCGTTCTCGTGGCGTTCCATCATCGCGATGCCGGCCCGCTCACCCTCCTCCGCGACCACCGCGCCCTCCGGCGTGGCGACCGACAGTTCGGCCGCCCGCAGGTCACCGGTGCGCAGGTCCACCTGTTCACTGATGTAGCGCAGGATCACGGTGACGGTGGCCGCCACCGGGACGGCCAGGAACGCGCCGATGATCCCGAAGAGCGTTCCCGCGCCGGCGACCGCCAGGAGGATGATGGCCGGGTGCATCTCCATGGTGCGGCTCTGCAGGACGGGCTGCAGGAGATTGCCCTCCAGCTGCTGCACGGCGATGATGATGGCGAGGACGATCAGGGCGGTGGTGAACCCGTTGGAGACGAGCGCCACGAGCACCGCCAGGGTGCCGACGGCGACCGCACCGACGATCGGGATGAGCCCGCCGAAGAAGGTCATGACCGCAAGCGCGAAGGCCAGCGGGACCCCCAGGATCACGAGGCCGATCCCGATGAGGATCGCATCGACCGCGCTCACCAGCATCTGCACCCGCAGGAATCCGCTGAGCGTGGACCAGATGCGGCTGAAGAGCTCGGTCAGGTGCTGTCCGGCGTGCCGGCCGGACACGCGCCGCACCCACGGCAGGAACCGCGGGCCGTCCTTCAGGAAGAAGAAGGTCAGGACGATCACGATCAGCATCGAGAAGACGAACGTGCCGATCGCGGTGACGCCCGAGAAGACGCCGCTCGCGATGTCGGACGACCGCTCCTGCAGCCACCGCTGCGCGTCGTTCGTGAACTCGTCCAGGCGCTCGTTCTCGATGTTGAGCGGCGGACCGGCCATCCACTCGCGCACCTTCAACACGCCGTCCGCCGCACGGTTGACGAGCACCGCCGACTGGTCGACCACCGACGGCGCGATGGCGACGAGGATGCCGCCGATGGCCGCCAGGGATACGAGGATGACGCTGATGGCGGCCAGGGAGGCCGGCACCCCCCGGGCGGTGATCCAGCGCACGGCCGGCCACAGGAGCGACGCCAGGAGCAGCGCGAAGAAGATCGGGACGATGCCCGACCACACCTTGTTGATCACCCAGATCACGCCGCCCACGGCGACCGCGATGATGATCAGGCGAAGCGACCACTCCGACGCCGCGCGCAGGCCGCGACCGATGACGTATCCGCGCTCGATCCCCACGTTGGTCGTGGGTGCGGGCTCGCCCACGGGCGGGCGCTTGGTGCGGGGCACCTGCGGGGGGTCATGCCCCGGATCGCCGGCGGGGTCGGGTCGGGTGGCCGCGTCCTCGTCGGCGAGTGTGTGGGGTTCGGGTGGCTCGGTGGGATCGGTCATGGGGGGCACAGCGTGCCAGACGGAGCGGGCGACGGAACCGCGTGCCCGGCGTCATCTGTTCCCATCCGACCGCGGGTCAACCGCGGCGCGCGGTCGACCTCACGAAATACCGGTGCCCGACGTCTTCAGGGCATGACCGGGCATACACTCGCGGCGGTGCCGCGCAATCACACATCCGCGTGTCGTCACATCGTCCTGCCGTCGCCGATCGGCGACCTGACCGTCGTCGCCGACGCCGCGGGGCTCGTGGGTCTCTACATGCCCGACCACCTGCGCGCGCCGGCGCCGCACGCGCTGGGAGCCCGCGTCGACACCGGGTTCGACGATGTCGCCGACCAGCTGGACGAGTACTTCGCCGGCCGGCGGCGGACGTTCGACCTGGACCTGGCGCCGCGGGGTGAGCCGTTCCAGCGGTCGGTGTGGGACGCGCTCCTGGCGATCCCGTTCGGTGAGCGGCGCACCTACGGAGCGCTGGCGGCCGCGCTCGACCGGCCGGGCGCGGCCCAGGCGGTGGGCGCCGCCAACGCCCGCAACCCGATCTCGATCATCATCCCCTGCCATCGGGTGGTCGGCGCGGGCGGTGCTCTGGTGGGCTACGCGGGCGGCCTGGAGCGCAAGCGCTTCCTGCTGGACCTCGAGGCGCGCGTGTCGGGAACGTTCGACCGGCTGGTGTGACCGGTGGCCCGCGCGCGCCCATCCCCGGGGACGGTCCTGCCGTTCGAGCGGCTGGTCACCGACCACGGCGCAACGGTCCTGCGGGTGTGTCGCGCGGTGCTGGGTCCGTCCGACGCCGACGACGCCTGGTCCGAGACCTTCCTCGCCGCGCTTCGCGCCTACCCGGACGCGGGCGTCGTCGATCATGAGGCCTGGCTCGTGACGATCGCCCACCGCAGGGCCGTCGACCTGGCCCGTGCCCGAGCACGCCGTCCGGTGCCGGTGGCCGAGATGCGCGACGCGGCCACCGACGAGCGCCCCGACGAGACCGGCGCGGCGTGGGAGGCGCTGCGCGACCTCTCCCAGCGGCAGCGCGCGGCGGTCGTCTATCACCACGTCGCCGGCCTGCCGTATCGGCGTGTGGCCGAGATCCTGGGAGGTTCGGAGGACGCCGCCCGTCGCGCCGCCGCCGACGGCATCGCCGCTCTGCGCGCCTCGCTCACCACGACGTCCGAGGAGGACGGATGACGCCACGCGACCCGATCCCCGTTTCGCAGCCGGACCCGGCGCATCTCGCCCGGCTGCGGGAGCGGTTGGCCGCCGACGCCGACGACGCGGACGCGCTGGACGTCGGCTACCGGTTCGTCGACTCCCCCATCGGCCGCCTGCTGCTGGCGGCCACGTCGCAGGGTCTCCTGCGCGTGGGCTTCACCTGGGAGCGCTCCGCCGACGACGAGTTGCAGTGGCTCGCCGACAACGTGAGCCCCCGCATCCTGCCGGCGCCGCGCCGTCTGGACGCCGCGGCGCGTGAGATCGACGAGTACTTCGCCGGTGGTCGCACCGACTTCGACCTCCCGCTCGACATGCGCCTCAGCCGCGGGTTTCGCCTCGAGGTGCTCGATGCGCTTCGTCGTGTGCCGTACGGCGTCACCGAGAGCTACGCGGGCCTGGCCGCCGACGCCGGCCGTCCCCGGGCCGTGCGGGCAACCGCCACGGCCTGCGCCACCAACCCGATCCCGCTGGTCATTCCGTGCCACCGGATCGTCCGGTCGGACGGATCGATGGGTGAGTACGGCGGTGGCGCCGACCGCAAGGAGGCGCTCCTGCGGCTGGAGGGGGTCACGTGGGATACACGCTGATGGGCGCCGACGGCCAGGCGTACCGAAGCGACGTGCCGGGCACGCTCGGCGGGAACGCACGCAGCCGCATCCACGGACGACTCGACTGCCCGGCGGCGCTGCGCGCGATCCGGCGGGGCGGATACGTGGAGCAGCGCGTCTTCTTCGCCGACGAGGCCACCGCGATGGCCGCCGGCTTCCGGCCGTGCGGTGCCTGTCTGCGCGACGCGTACCGGGAGTGGAAGCGTTCGAGCGCCGCCGCACCACGCCCGTGACGTCGCCGGAGGACTGACAATCGCCGGAGGCCTGACGGCGCCGGAGGCCTGACGCCCGAGACGTCGCCGGAGGCCTGACGATCGCCGGAGGCCTGACGCGCGGGAGTCGCCGGAGGCCTGACGCCCGAGACGTCGCCAGAGGCCCGACGACCGCCGGATGAGCCCGTGCGCCTACCCCCGTGCGCGGTGGGCGGACCGTCGGTCGGCCAGAGCCCCGGCGATCACGGGGCCGCGGCCGCGCTCGACGTGCACCCAACGTCCGATCGAACGGCCGCAACCGTTCGATCGAACGTTCCCGACCGTTCACTGTTCACACACCCGACCACGTCCCGACACGATCCCGTGACGAACACCGCGTGTCCCGTGACACACCGGCCGTTTGCTCCGTCCCCCGGGGGCTGACCCCGACCCAACCGACCGGTCGCGTGGGGGGTGTTCGAAGGTGTGAACGGGACAGAGGGATCGGACAGACACGCCAACGCACCGGCCGGCCCGGCCCACCCCAACGTCCGATCGAACGACCGCAACCGTTCAATCGAACGTCCCCCACCGTTCACTGTTCACACACCCGACGGCGTCCCGACACGATCCCGTGACGAACACCGCGTGTCCCGTGACACATCGGCCCGGCATCGGAACCGGCTCCGACCGGTCACGCGGCCCCCGCATGCGCCGGAGCCTGTGAACGACGTCACGAATCGGGGCATCCGGCGTCGGCCCCGGTGTGCGCACCGCGATCGGTGGTACGGACCGAGAAGGGGCCGGTCGGATGTGGGTCCGGGCAGCGGACCGCCGCGCGGCACCCGTCCCTGCCACCCGCGACGACATCATGAGCACACCGCAATCCCACAGCGCCCCGATCCCCCGCCCGGGGACACAACGACCCGCGACCGCCGACGTCGCCCGGACGGGACGCACCGGCGACGCCGGACGTCGACGATCCGCGCGGGCCACCGGTGCCGACGCGAGCGGCGTGCGGATGGTGGGTGCCTGAATGGACGCGCCGTTCTCAGGTCCGGTCGGACGCGACGAGATCGTGGCGCGGATCGCGGCCCATCCGGTGCACGGCTCGTACCGCGCGCGACGCGAGGCGTTCGCCCGGTTGACGCTCGGCGACGACGCGTCCGCGGAGCCGCGGACCCCGCTGCGGATCGACGGCGAGGGGGCGACGATCGTCTACCTGCACGGCGGCGGGTACGTCTTCGGATCACCGCAGACCCACCGTCGGATCGCGGTGGAGCTCGCGCAGCGCACGGGCGTGAGCGTCGTCGCACCCGCCTACCCGCTCGCTCCGGAGTACGTGTGGCCGGCGCAGCTCGAGGCCGCGATGGGCGCGGTCAGCGGGGTCGAGGGCCCCGTGGTCCTGGCCGGTGACTCGGCCGGCGGCCATCTGGCGCTCGTCACGGCGCTCGAGCTCGCGCGGCGCGGCAGGCGGGCGGCCGGTCTCGTGCTCTTCTCGCCGAACACGGACCGGACCGGCCTCTCCTGCACCCGGGAGCGCAACAACCCGCGCGATCCCATGGTCGACGCCGAGACCGACCGTGATCTGGCGCTACTCGCCTTCGCCGGTCTCGCCGACGACGACCCACAGGTCTCGCCGGTCCTGGACGTGCTCGATCTTCTGCCGCCGCTCTACATCGAGGTCGGAAAACACGAGGTCCTGCTCGGGGACAGCCTGCTCCTGGCCGAACGCGCCCGGCGGGCCGCCATCACCGTGACGCTGCACGTGGACGCGCAGGGCCTTCACATGATGCAGCTGTGGGCACCGTGGTGGCCGGTCGCGGCGGCCTCGCTCGACCGTGCCTCGTGCTTCGTGCGGACGGTGGTCGGCAGCCGCGGTGGGGGTCGCGGCACACGTGATTCCAATCGGAGGACGGCCCGTCCTTCTCGACGGGAAGGAGCGGGACGATGACACCGGATGCGGGCGGGGATCGCGACCACGACCTCACCACGGGGGTGACCCTCGCGGACTTCGGCGGTCGCGATCTGCTGCGCGGCCATGTGGGTGACGAGGCGGTCCTGCTCGTTCGACGCGGCGACGAGGTGCTGGCGATCGGGGCGTTCTGCACCCACTACGGCGGACCGCTCGAGAAGGGCATCGTGGTGGACGAGACGGTGAGATGCCCGTGGCACCACGCCTGCTTCTCGCTTCGCACGGGGGAGGCCGTCGGCGGACCGGCCTTCGACCCGGTGACGACCTGGCGGGTCGAGCGCGACGGCGACGCCATCGTCGTGCGCGACCGCCTCGAGACGCGACCCCCGACCGAGGGGCCCACCAGCGGCGAGATGCCACGAGACGTCCTCATCATCGGTGGCGGCGCCGCCGGCTTCGCCTGCGCCGAGATGCTCCGCCGGCACGGATTCGAGGGGCGCATCACCATGCTGAGCGCCGACCGCGACGCCCCCTACGACCGGCCCACGCTTTCGAAGGGATTCCTGAGCGGCGCCGCCGGCGACGACGGCCTCCCCCTCCGACCGGAGGCGTACTACGACGACAACGCCATCGACCTGCGACTGCACACGCGGGTGAGCTCGATCGACCTGGACGGGCGGACGGTCGTCGACGAGGACGGAGGCAGCCACGAGTTCGACCGCCTCGTGCTCGCAACCGGCGCCGAGCCCATCCGGCTGAAGCTCCCGGGCGCCGACCAGGACCACGTCTTCACCCTTCGCACGGCGCAGGACAGCAGGCGCATCGTCGCCGCAGCACGCGACGCCACGACGGCGGTCGTGGTCGGGTCCGGGTTCATCGGACTCGAGACGGCCGCGGCGCTCACCGAACGGGGGCTCGCTGTCAATGTCGTCACCCTCGACGAGCATCCGCTCGAGATGGTCATCGGCCGTCCGCTCGGCCAACGCGTCCAGGCCCAACACGAAGACCACGGGACCACATTCCACACCGGCACGTCGCTCAGCCGCATCGACCGGCACACCGCGGTCCTTGAGGACGGCACGGAGCTCGCCGCCGACATCGTCATCCTCGGCGTCGGGGTCCGGCCCCGGGTGGAGCTGGCCGAAGCGGCGGGGCTCGAGGTGGACGACGGCGTCCTGGTCGACGAGTGCCTGCGCACGGCCGCGCCCGGCGTCTATGCCGCCGGCGACATCGCCCGCTGGCGCGACCCGCGAAACGGCCGCACCCTGCGCGTCGAGCACTGGGTCGTGGCAGAGCGCCACGGTCAGCACATCGCGCGCAACATCCTCCATGGCGACCGACCGCTGCCGGACGTGCCGTTCTTCTGGAGCGGACACCACGGCATGCAGATCCGCTACGTCGGGCACGCCGACGACTGGGACGAGATGACCATCGACGGCGATGTCGACGCCCTCGACTGCATGGTCCGCTTCAACAGGGGCGGCCGCACACTCGCCATCGCGACGGTCGGCCGAGACGTGCAGGCGCTGCGGTGGGAGGCCGAGCAGGAAGTGCACCCGCCGGCGTCGCCCGCGCAGTGACCGGACGGGTCGGATCGCCTGCGCCCGGATGCGTCGGCCCCGTCCACCCCGGGTACCGGAGTTCATCGCGGGGCGGCCGCCGGGCCGCGTCCGCGCAAACGCCGTTCATGCCCGGGGTCGGACATGCCACCCGCAGGGCGGCCCACGACGCGAACCTCACACCCTCCGATCGCGACCCGGTCCGGTCGGGCTACCATACGTGCCCCATCGCGGATCCAGGAGGCGACATGGCCAGCCGGTACGAGCTCAGCATCGACGTGGACGCACCGGCCGACGTGACCTGGTCGATCGTCGGCGATCCCAACGGGGTGCCGCGCTGGTTTCCCAAGTATGTGGAGAGCGCGACCGACGGCGATCACCGCACCCTCACCAACGCCGACGGCGGCGTGCTGGTGGAGCGCATCCTCCTGCGCGACGACGCCGAGCGGCGCTACCGCTACTCGGTGATCGAGGGCCCACCGCTCGCCCACCACGAGGCCGGCTTCCACGTCCTTCCCCGTGGCGAGCACGGCAGCACCATCCTCTGGGACACCCACGCGGTCTTCCTGGACGCATCCATCGATGCCGAGGAGCGCCTGGCGCCGGCGCAGCGCGACGGCCTCGAGCGTCTGCGTGCGCTGTGCGAGGCCGCCGCCGGCTGAAGTTCCCGGCGCTCGGTGGACGGTCCACCGCCGGGGTCGTCCTCACGATCCCCGGCGGTTTCCCGCTGCGACCACCGGCTAGGACATCGCGAAGAACCGCTGCGGGCGGTTGCGCCCCATACCCCACGGGTGGGCCGGGGATGCACCGGCCGCGAGCCGCCACGCCACGGTCACGTCGCCGCGCACACGACCCGTCCGCACCGTGCGACGGACATCGCCGATGGCCGCCGACGTCTGCCGGTTGATCGCCGCCATGATCTGCGCACGTGTGGCACCCACGGGGACCGTGACCCTGATGAACGCCCAGCGACTGCGACCCCAGTGGGGGCGATCCTCCCGGTACGTGAGGACGCCGTCGCGCAGGTAGCCCTGGGTGCGGGCGGCCAGACGGGTGGTCGGGTTGAGATAGCGGTCGACCTGGAACCACATCGACACGAGGGCCGGGTACCTGCCGGTGAGGACCACCGCGGTGGGGTCATCGGCCACGACGACGGTGGGACGATTGAACCGCGACCACACCGCACCGTCCGAGCGCAGCAACCTGAACGTGCAGCGCGCGCCCACCTCGAGCCCGTGCACGACGACGGCCCGTCCGCTCCTGGGAAGCCAGACGGTGCGGACCTCCCGATCACCCGTCGAGGTGACGCATGTCAACCTGACGGGGAAGCGCGCGGCGTCACCGTGCGGGTCGCCGGGGGCGGGGTCGATGATCCGCATCCGCAGGCTGATCGAACTCTGGCCGGCCGACAGGACCGACGACTCGCGCGTGGCCGGGGGAGCCGGCTGCGCGGGTGGCGCCGGCGTGGCGGGCGGCGCGGGCGTGGGTGCCGGGTAGGTGTTGGTGAGCACCGCGGCGGCGGGCGTCGGTCCCACCGTCAGTAGTCGGTGCGAACTCGACACCGATCGCGCCGTCGGTGTCCAGTTCGACGAACGTGCACGTGGCCCCGACCGGCAGACCGTCGATGGTGACCGCCGAGCCGTCACGCGACAGTTCCACCGTCCTCACGATCTCCGACGCACCCATCGTGCAGGTCGCCCGCACCGGGAACATGGCGGCGTCGCCCAGAGCGTCGGTCGGATCCGGGTCCACGATCGACTTCGACAGGCGGACGGCGCCGTACTGGACGACGTCGGTCGTGATCGGTGCCGTGGCGCCCACCTGAACGCCGGTCACCTGCCCCGCGCCCAGATCGTTGACGAGGACATCGCCGCTCGCGGCACCGGCCGCGGTGGCGGTGATCCCGAGGGTGTCGGACGTTCCGGCCGCCATGCCGGCGTACACGACGTAGACGGCCGTGTACGCGCCACCCGGCGGGCAGGCGGCCGTGCCATAGACGCACCAGATGGGGTTGGCAGGATCGACGATCGGATCGCTGGCGTCCCGGGGGATCGTGGTCGGATCCGCGGTGGTCACATAGATGGTGGCGGATGACGACATGCCGCTCCGGTCGATGACGACGTCGCGCAGGGGGGCCGCCAGTCGGGTGCCGCGGCCGTCACCGTTGTATGGGAGGACGTCGATGAACTCGGCGGTCGCCACCGATGCACCCGCCGCCGGCGGGGTGGTGAACGTCACGGCGCCGTCCGGGCTGACATCCGAGTCGAGGGAGTCGGTGGGACCGTTGTCCGTGACGCCGGTCACGTCCGGCGTCGTGAAGGACGATCCGGATGCGACGACCCGCACGGTGTACGTCGTGTCCGACAGCAGGCCCTGGAAGCTGTAGGCGCCCGTGGCGTCGGTCTGGGTCGATGCGATCTGTGTTCCGCCCGTCCAGATGGTCACGGTGACCCCGGCCTCGGCCGGCTCACCCGCGTCGCGCCTGCCGTCGCGGTTGACGTCGATCCAGACGACGCCCGAGACGCCGACACCGCCGGTGACCGATGCGCTCGCTGCGGCGGTGGGTCGCAACGCGCTCAGGAGCATGGGGCCGGGGCCCGGCCGACCGGCACCGCCGACCGGGACGACGCCGATGTCGATCGTCGGGTCGTCGGGGTTCGTGGCACTGTTGGTTCCGGTCGACGGCGTGGTGAACCTGACCCTGAAGTCGGCGTCGATGTCGGAGTCGATGCTGTCGTCCGTCCCCTGATTCGGCACTGTCGCCGCCCATGCCGCCGGATCGAGCTCCGCCTCGAGGATGTACTCGGTGGACGGCGTCAGATCCGTGAACGAATAGAAGCCGTTCTCGTCGGTGGTCGTGGTGCCGATCTTGGTGCCGGCCGCATCGAGGAGGGAGATCGTGGCACCGACGAGCGGCGGCTCACCCGGGTCCTGCAGCCCGTTGGCGTTCTCATCGATGAAGGCGTAATCACCGATCGACACGAGCGACCCGACCGTGATCTCGTCCTGGTCGTCGTTGTCCGTTGGCGTGGCGCGGGTGTCGGTGTCGCGCGTGGGGACCTCGAGCGGGTTGGTCTCCGGCCCATCCTGCGGCGCGGGTGAGATGTAGGCGACGTTCTTCAGCGTCTGTGACGCGGGCTGCTCGGTGACGGCGAGCGTGAGCGTGATCTCCGGGCCGGTCGCCCCGGCCGCGAGCGGCGCATCACTCGTCCAGGTGACGCTCGTCGCGCTCTCGGTGACCGTGTACCCGGTCCGTGTCACGTCGACGAGCCTCGTCCCCGCCGGGAGAAGGTCGGTGACCGACCAGCCTGCGAGCGCGGCGGACGGCCCGTCGTTTCGGGGCGTCAGCGTGTAGACGACCGTCTGACCGACGTACGCCGTGGGCGAGAGCCGGGTCTTGGCGAGGCTCAGGTTGTACCGCACGAGCCCCGCGTCGAGGTCGGTCACGCTGACGGGTTGTGGCACGGTGTCGTTGCGGAACTGCAGGTCCCAGTGGACCGACCCACCCGCCGTGACCTGCCCCACCGCGCCGGACTTCGACTGCGTGACGACCGGGGTGGGTTCGGCGGCCGCTGCGATCCCGGACGGGACGCAGGCCACCATGAAAAGTGTCGTCGCGACGATCATCAGCTTCCGTGCCGACATCCGTACCGCCTCCAAATCCTGGTGATCCGTGGGGGTTCCGCAAATGGTGCCGCAGACTCCCCCGCATGCCGCCGACAGCGGAGCGATCTGGGGTCGGACGGGGTCCGAGGGTCGGGACATCCGTCACCGATTCGTCATGTCGTGGCGACGAGATCTCGGGTGATCCGCCGATCGCCGCAGTGCTGACGACGACGAATCACCCGAGGCCGGGGTCAGCGACCGTCGGTCACATCCCGTGCGGTTTCGGCGACTGCTGCTGGTGGGACGCGACGACCGGGGTGACCGTCTCACCCTCGTGGAATCCCAGGCACTCGTGCAGACGCCGAAGCGGTGCCGGCGCCCACCAGTTGGCCCGCCCCAGCAGCCCCATGAGGGCGGGCACCAGGAAGGCGCGGACGACGGTCGCGTCGATCAGGACCGACAGCGCCGCACCCACGCCCAGCAGCTTGATGAAGACGATCTCCGAGGTGGCGAACGCACCGATGGCGGTCATCAGAAGAAGCGCCGCGGCGGTGACGATGCGACCGGTGCGCGCCAACCCGACGGCCACCGCCTCACGATCGGACCGCCCCTGACGCCGCGCCTCCATCACGCGCGCCAGCAGGAACGTGCCGTAGTCGGTCGACAGGGCGAACGCGATGGCGAAGAGCAGGATCGGCTGGGTCGCCTCAAGCGCCCCCTGCGGCTCGTAGGCGAGGAGACCGGTGAGGTTGCCGTCCTGGAAGATCAGCACCAGGAGCCCCATCGTCGCGCACACCACAAGCCCGTTCATCAGGACGGCCTTGACCGGCAGCACCACCGATCCGGTCAGCAGGAAGAGCAGCACCAGGGTGGTGCCCACCAGGATGATGAGCGCCCACGGGATGCGCGCACCCAGCACGTGCTGCTGGTCGAGGAAGCGTGCGGTCTGCCCGCCCACCATGACGTCCATGCCCGGGTCGAGCGCCCTGATGCCGGTCACCAGGTCCTTGGTGCCCGCATCCAGCTGCGCGCCGGGCCGCGTCACATCGATGCGCCACACGTCGCCGGACGACACCGCCGGCGACACGCGGGCGGACGGGTCGAGCGTCGCGATGCGCTCACGAAGCGCCTCCACCCGCGCGCCGTCCGCGCGGTCACCGCGAACGGCGACCAGGATCGGTGCCGAGGTGTCGGCCGGGTAGTCCGCCGCCATGCGGTCGGCCACCTGGCGCGCACTGTGCTGGGTGGGAAGCACCGACGCGTCCACCGCGGTGAAGCGTGCGCCCAGGAACGGGAGACCCACCACGATGAGCGCGGTCGCCGTCACCACCGCCACGCGGCCGGGGCGACGCAGCACCCATGTGGCCAGCCGGTGCCAGCCGCTTCGCGGCAGCTCGGCCTCGGTCGGCTCACGGCGCACGAAGCGCCGCGGTGTGAGTGCGTCGACGCGCCGGCCCAGCAGGACGAGCGCGGCCGGCAGTACCGTGAGGGCGACGAGAAGCGCCACCAGCGGCACGACGATCCCGGCGATCGCCATCGACCGCAGGAAGTTCTGGGGGAAGACGAGCAGCGACGCGAGGGCGGCCGACACCGTGAGCGCGCTGAACACCACCGTGCGACCCGCGTTGCGGACGGTCGCCCGCACCGCCTCGCGCGTCTCGCGTCCGGCCGCGAGCTCCTCGCGAAAACGCGACACCATCAGCAGGCTGTAGTCCACCGCCAGCCCGAGCCCCAGGCCGGTCACCAGGTTGAGCGCGAAGACCGAGAGGCTCATCACGCCGGTGTCGATGACGCGCAGCACGAAGAAGGTGCCCATCACCGTCGCACCACCGACCATCACCGGAAGGAGGGCCGCGACGGGGCTGCGGAAGATCCACAGCGACAACAGCAGCAGGAGCGGGAGCGCGATCAGCTCCGCACGCAGCAGATCGGACTGCACCTGTGCGGCGACCTGCTTCTGGATGGCCGCTCCACCGCCCATCACCGCATCGGTCCCCCGAAGCGCGACCTCCGCCCGCGACACCACGTCCGCGTCGGTCACGTCGGCGCGGAAGAGGGCGGGCACGACGGCGGACGACCCGTCCTCGGCGATCGTCCCGGACTGCGCCGAGGGCGCGATCACCTGCGCGACGCCGTCGATCGCGCGCAGGCGGTTTCGGACGTCGGTGATGGCGCGCTTCCCCGTGGCCGAGTCGGCACCGCCCGGCGTCGGAACGAGGACGACCAGGTCGGGCCATGCGCTTGCCCCGGTGGCCCGCTCCACCGCGACCCGGGCGGCAGCGCTCTGCGAGCCCGGATCGTCGAAGTCGTCGCCGGCCTTCAGCAGACCGGGGAGGGGACCGCCGATGGCGGCGGCGATCGCGATGACCAATAGGCCGACGGCGACGACTCGGCCGGCCCGGCGTGTGACGAGGTTCGCAAGGAAGTTCATCTGAGGGGTCCTCCGAGGACGGATGGAGTGAACAGCCGTAACCTTACGGTCGTTACTTTACATGCGTTCATTCATCTGTCAAGCTCGGTTCATGCCGATGGAGCGGATCAGCCCGGGACGACCCCGAAAGCGCGAACGAAATCCCCGTGGGGAGGGGGCCAAGCTGCGCGACGAGCTGATCGGCGCCGCCACCGGGCTCATCACCGAGCACGGGTCGGCCGAGGCGGTCACCATCCGCGCGGTGGCGCGGCGGGCCGGGGTGACGGCGCCGTCGGTCTACCTTCACTTCACCGACCGGGACGCCCTGCTGCAGGCCGCGGTGGAGCAGGGCTTCCACGACCTGATCGACGCGGTGGACACCGACATGGCCGCGGCGGGTGAGGACGCATCGCCCGTCCAACGGCTGCGCGGCGGGTGCCGTGGCTACATGCGATGGGGCATGGAGAACCCGGGCCAGTACCGGGTGGTGTTCGACATCCCCGTGGGACCGTTCGCAGCCGCGACGGCCGATACGGCCGGCGACGCGCTCAGCACCCTGGTGGACGGCATCGCCGCCTGCCAGGAGGCGGGCCTCGCCACCGTGAAGGACGACCCGTTCATGCTGGCCGCGCTCGTGTGGTCGGCCATGCACGGGATGGTGATGCTGCGCGGCACCAACGACGGTTTCGCATGGCCGCCCGCCGAGATGATGCTCGACCGGGTGCTGGTGGGCGTGCTGGGACTCGTCACCCCCGACTGACCGACCGCGGCCGGCCGGCCCACCGGCCACCGCTCGACGGGACGGCGGTTCGGGGTGGCCCGCGCCCGCCCCCGAGACCCGGTTTTCCGCCTCATGAGACGCCCGACATCTGCACTGGCGGACGGCGAGCGGGCCGGCCCGGACATCGTCCCGACGAAAAGCGCTCAACTTGCAGGGGGCTTCTGCCGATAGACCCCTCGAAGGGATGGAGCGCGCCGCACACCCCCTCCCCACCGGGGCGGCGCGCTCTCCCGAACTCAGCCCAGGTAGTGGAGCGTGAGGGCGATGATGTCGTCGTTCGGCAGCGCCGCACCCAGCATGCGGGATGCCACGGTGGCGCAGAACACCTCGCCGCCCACCTCCGCCTCCCGCGCGGTCTCGGCCACCACCGCGCGCAGCCGCTCAAGGCCGGCGTCGATGGGCTCACCGCGCCGCTCGACGAGGCCGTCGGTGAAGATCAGGAGCCGGGTGCCCGGGTCGAGGCTCATCACCGCCTCGGGCAGCGACGACGGCGACTCACCGTCCCGTGCGACGCTGGCGCCCAACGGACGGGATCGTCCACCCTCCACCCAGCGGGGCTCGCCGTCCGGCGGGATGAGAAGCGGCGGCGGATGCCCGGCGCTCGCGATGGCCAGGCGGCCCCTGACCGGGTCGAGCACCGCGCTGCATGCGGTCATGTACTCCACGCCATGACGTCCGGCGGCGAAGCGGGCCACGTGCTCCAGCACGGCACCGGGGCCCGCGTCGACGAACGACGCGATGGCGCGGGCCGCCGCCGACATGCGCCCCATGGCCGCCGCCGCCTCGAGGCCGTGACCGACGACGTCACCCACGATGACGCCGACGGCCTCGCGCTCGGCCCACCAGTAGGTGTCGAACCAGTCCCCGCCCACGTTCACGATGTCGCTTCCGGCCTCGTAGTGCACATCGATGGCGATGGACGGGTGCTGCACGACGTTGGCGGGCATCAGCGCGCGCTGCAGGCGCAGCGAGATCTGGTGTTCGCGTTCGGCGAGCCTCCGGTAGCGCTCCTCGCTGGCCTGCAGCTTCATCAGGGCGCGGTGTCGCAGCGTCTCGTCACGGAAGACGATGCCGAACTGACCGGGTTCGCCGACCGGCATGGTGAACACGTCGAACCACCGCCCCATCGCCTCCGACCCCTGCTGGAACCGCAGCCGCTCACCGGCGGCGGCCCGCCCGTACGTGCGGATCCATCGGTCCTCCAGGTCGGGCACGAGCTCGAGGGCCGTCCGCCCAACGGCGTTCACCAGACCGGTCATGCGCTCGAAGTTGCGGTTGACCTCGAGGAAGCGGTAGTCGACGGCCCGGCCTGTGTCGTCGCGGATGATCTCGCAGAGGCAGTAGCCGTCGTCGATCTCGCTGAAGATCTGTTCGAAGCGATCGACCGGACGTCGTCCGTCGCCGCCAACGGGTTCGCCGGGAGGCGTCGGGTCGTCTGCGAACTCCACGTGCGAATCATGCCCGGCCGGAGGCACGGGCGGCGCCGTTCATCTGCGACGAATCTCGCACGCGTCGCGCCGTGGAGGTCGGTCGCCACTTCATGTCTGTGCGACATATGGGGACGACGCCCCGGGCTCGAGCGGCACGCTCGGCGGTGGGCGTACCCAGCAGGGGGCTCCCGATGTCGAGCGGCGTCGCGCGCCCGCGCCACGCGGTGGCCGATCGGGGGGCGTGTTGAGCACGAACGCCGACGCGCGCACGGGCTCCGGAGCTTCCTAGCGTCATTGACCATGGACAACTACCCGGAACATCTCAATGACCGCGGCGGCTTCGACTTCGAGGAGTCGGCCGCTCCCTTCTTCATCGTCCTCGGCGTGTGCTCCCTCATCACGACGATCGCCGTCATCCTCACGGTGATGCTCATCGCCTGACGGTCGGACCGCGAGTCCCACCGGAGGTCACATCTCGCTGCTCCCGCCCCTCGTGGCGGTGGTCGAGACCATGGGCGCGGGACGCCGATGGCGTGAACGGCCGATCCTGTCGGACGTGGTGCCGGTCGATTCATCTGACATCCGCTTCGGATGTGAGGAGCCGATCCCGTGTCGCGAGCCGGTTCCCGCGGCACGGCGGCGCCCCGCCGAAACCGCGTCGGCGGCGGTTCGCGCGTCGGCGCGGTGATCGCTATTCTTCGGTGTCGCGCCGAAGCGGCGCCGCGCCGACGTAGCTCAGCTGGTAGAGCACTTCACTCGTAATGAAGGGGTCCGGGGTTCGAGTCCCCGCGTCGGCTCTACGGAAACCCCGCGTCTGCGGGGTTTTTTTGTGCCGTGAGGTTGCCACGGGATGCCGTGAATTGACGCTTACGGCGGGCGGTGACACCCTGGTGACACCCTGACGGCTGGTACCGTCACCCACGGAAAGCCCAAATAGAACGCCCTCGCGACGGTTCCAACGTCCGAGGGCACGGCCCACGGGGATCGAGCCCATGAGCACACGGAACAGTAACCGCCCGACGCGGCGTGAACGGAGGGTCGCCGCCGGCGTCATCGAACGCCACGCGGCCGGTTGCGAAACCAGCCGGCGGGTGAAAGGGGCATGCACCTGTCAGGTGGCGTACCGGGTGACGGTCTGAGTTGGGCCGCGCGACCAACGCCAACGGTTCATCCGGACGTTCTCAACGCTCGCGGAGGCGATCGCCTGGCGTGATGAATGCAAACGCCTCGACCGGGCAGGGGCACCGGACCCTGTGCCCCGTGATCCTGCACCCCCGTTCGGTGTCGCCGCGTCGAGGTTCCTCGCGAAAGCGAGAGCCGGTGAGGTCAGGAAACGCGGCGGCGGCGTATACAGCCCCGAGACGATCAAGAACTACGAGAACGCGTTACGCGTCCACGTCCTCGACCACGTAAGCGATGCGCTGGGCTGCCGCCTCGATGACGTTCCAGCCGACCAGCTGACCGTCAGGGTGTTGCAGGCCATGGTGAACACGGTTGCCGCGGCGGCGAGTGCGGGGACCGCCCGGGCGGCGGACGCGGCGGTGAACGCGGTGCTTCGCCACCTGTATGACGCCGGGGTGCTCGACGAGGTACCGGCACGCCGGCAGCTGCCGGCACCGCCCCGCCCGCGTGAACGGACCGTCACCCTCACGGAAGCCGACCGGCTGTTAGCGGCCGCGGTCGTGGACGACGAACGGACCGGGCGGTCACTAATGGCGCCCCTGGTCGCGGTCCTCGTCGGCGTCGGCTGCAGAGTGAGTGAGGCACTCGGCCTGCGGTGGGGTGTGGATGGCGTCAACCTCGACCGGGATCCTGTCACCGTGACGATCGGGAGGGATTCCACCAAGACGGACGCGGGCGCCCGGACCGTCGCCATCGAATCGGAGTTCGCCGGCGTTCTGGTCGCACACCACAAGGCGGTCGGGACACCGATAGCCGGCGAGTTGGTGTTCACTGACGGCGATGGGCGGCGTCTCACCCGTGACGGGCGGGTGCGGTCCGGGTTACGCCGGCTGCGGGACGTGACGGACGTGGAATTCACGGCGCATGTCCTGCGCCACAGTCAAGGGACGTGGCTCGCTGACGCCGGGGAAGGTGCCCACAACATTGCGCAGCGGTTGGGGCATGCGGATAAGGCCTTCACCCTCCGGACGTATGTCCACGCGGACCGCGGCCGGTTGCGTGAACCGGTCGACAAGCTCGCGGAGATGCGACGCCAGGCGCGGCGGGACACGCCGCCAGACGAGGGAGGCGACGCGGGTTAGGAGCGACGCCACCCCCAGCGGCGTCGCGGCACGACGGCTGCGCAAACGGGTGCAGGTGCCGGTCGCCCTTCGCAGGCGGACAGCGCCGCGGTCAACTCTCGGACCCGGGCGTGCAGCTCGACGGCTTCTGCTTCTGCGGCGACGCGGCGTTCGCGTTCCCTTCGCGCTGCTCATCCTCAAAGCCCCACCACCGCCCACGCCAGTAAGGTCAGCGCATGACGAAGCGTGAACGCCAGGAGGCAGCAGCAATCCTCGACCGGCTCGCCCACGCCCTGACCGCACCGCGAGACCCGGACGCAGGGGTCACAGCACCCGCCCGGTTCGTCGCGGGGTTGCAGGGCGCCGCAGCTGCTCTCCGCACCCCTGACCCGCCGCGCACCCGCCAGCACTGACGGGACGCATCGCCGCGTTCTAGGCGACCCTGCGGCGCTCGCCCCGCGGGTTCGTCGGGGGCAGCACGGCCCGCAGACTCGACGGGCGCCACACGCTGCCGCCCCGAGGGGTCGGGACACCCTCCGCGTTCAGCGTGTCGCAGATGGCGTGCAGCGTCATCGTCTCCCGCATCCCCCGGATGCGGTCCGCCAACTCTGGGGTGATCGTCCGGGGCCTGCCCAAGACGACGCCCTCCGACCTCTTGACCGCCAGGCCGTCGCGGGTGCGCTGCCCGATCAACTCCCGTTCGAGCTCGGCCACCGCCGCGATGATCTGGGCGGTGAACTTCCCCGTCGGGGTGCTGGTGTCCAACCCGAGGTCCAGGCACACGAGCGCCCACCCCTGCCGGCGGGACTGGTCGAGGACACTGCAGAAGTCAGCGACCGACCGGCTCAGCCGATCGAGTTTCGCGACGATCAGGGCGTCAGCCTCACCCGCTTCGACAGCGGCGAGTGCTGCGGCGAGGCCGTGGCGGTTGCGCACCGCCTTCGCGCTGACCCCCTCGTCGGCGTGCTCAGCGACATGCGTCCAACCGCGCTCCCGGCAGGCGGCGGCGACCTGGTCGCGTTGGGCCTGCAGTCCGGCGCCGCTGCGGGCCTGTTCGCTCGTGGAAACACGGACGTAGGAGACAACGCGAAGCGGGGTGCTGGTGGTCATGCGGGGCTCCCTTCCATGGGTGGCGACTACCACAATATTGCACGAAAGGAACGAATACCGTAAACCGGGATGCCGGGTACGATCCCGGGATGGACCCCAACCCGCACTCCACCCCCACCGCCGGCGTCGAAGCACTGCAGACAGCGGCCCGCTCCCTCACCCACCTAGCGGCAACCGTCCCGCCGGACGACCCGCATCATGTCCTCGTAACTGAAACCCTGGTGATCGTCTCCGACCGGTTGCGAGCCGTCTCCACCGCCGCCCACCACGGACGCCGCAGTGACCTGCTCGTCACCCTCGCCGCACTCCTCGGCGACTAACCCGTCACCACCCGCGTAACGGGCCGCGACGCATCAACCCACCCGGCCGGTCCTGGTCGCCGGGGGTGGGGATCCGTCCACGCGGAACGAACACCCGCGCCCGACCCGCCGACCCGCCGCGAAGCTCCGTCACCGCCCACACCAACGCATCAAGCCGGTCCGGTGACGGCGCCCCCACCGTCCACGTCGTCAACTGGTCCTCCAAGACAGGGAACCGTTCGGCGTGCATCACCCGGCCCTGCTCGTACAACGCGACGACCGGCTCCGCCCGCGTGACCTTCCCGCGGGATGCGTGGACCTTCGTGATCGGAAGGTTCGGGTACACGGTGCGGAGGGTGTGGACAGCCATTTCACCGCCCTGGTTCACCTCGACAACCACCCTGTCGGCCGTGTGGTGGGTGTATGCCTCGACCGCCGCCCGCGCCCATTGGTCCGGGGTGGCGTGCGGGACGCTGTGGTCTTGGAGCACGACCACCCGGCCGTCCGCCATCACCCCCGCCGCCACGATCCCGCATTCCGCTCCCGTCTCTGACGCCGGCGGGTCGACAGCGACGACCACCTGCGTGAACGACGGCACCGACGGCGCCCACCGCGCGACCTCGACGCGCCACCCCTCGCAGGCCGTATCCATCATCGCGGGCGACCACAACGCACCATCAACGTCATCCAGCAACTCCCCGTCGAGTTCCTGCCGGCCGATGCGGGTACCCGCGTACTGCGCTTCCAACGCGTGTTTCACGTCGTCCGCGATATGGGGGTTGTCACGCATCCGGCCGTGGGTGATGACCGTCGTCGGCAGGTCCAACAACCTGCGCAGAAACGGCCGAGTGCGTGGCGTGGTCGCCGCGATCGCCAGGGGATGCGGCCCCAACCTGTTGCCGAACATGGCTTGCCCCCACGCGGCTTCAAGTGTGGGGATCGCCGCGAGTTCCTCCCAAAGGTCGAGGTGGACGTTGCCGGCGGCACGCAACCGGTCGACGTCCCGGGGTGTTGGCACACCGATCAACATCGCCACGCTCCCATTCCGCCACGTAAGACGCGCCCCACCGGCCGCGGACGCTTGAAACGACGCTGACGGGTCCATCGCCAACACCCCGGACGGCCCTTCCACGCAACTGGTGACCACGTCCCCCAACGTCGGACCGATGATGCGGGCACGAATCTCGCGGGCGTGCACCAACCGCAGAAACTCACGAACAGCGCCCTCCGTCTTCCCTGACCCGCGGCCACCGATCAACACCCACAGATGCCACCCGGCGGGGGGCGGCGCCTGATGCGGAAGCAGCGCCGGCCGATCTGCCGGCCGCCACTCCGGAGGCACGAGAATGTCGGCGGCCAGGTGACCGACGGGGCTCGTCACGCGTCCGCGCCCCGCAGTACGGCGGCGGCAGCGTCCAACGCCACCACCCGCGCCGCGGCATCCAAACCGCCGGCGTCCAATGCGGCATCCAACGCCCGTGCCATGAGCGTCGCCTGGTCGTGCAACAACTCGACGCGCCGCAACTCCACCCCGGCACGCAACGCGATATCCGAGAACCTCACCAGCCGCTCCCGCTCCGCGTCATACAGGGCGACGATCCCCTCATCAGCGTTCGCCTGCACCACCAGCCGGTAGACAGCGACGTTCGCGGCGGCCTCCCTGATCATGCTGGTGATCGCCTCCACGGGATCGGTGTCCACACTCCCACCGAGGTTCACGAGCTCCCGGCGTATCTCCCCCACCGCGGCGTCTCGCCCTACCCGCATCGCTGCCGCCGCCCGCACCTGCGGGGCCGCGCCACCATGGAAACGGCACACCGTCGCGCCACGGATCGCCGGGTTGTTGCACTGCCTCCCCGCCCGGGTGTGCGCCTGACACCGCGCAGCTGTCGCCCCGTTTGGTACCGACACAGTCGACGGGTCATCGGCACGGGCTCCCGTAGATGGGTCGGTCATGGTGTCCTCGCTTCGGGTCGGTCCCATAGGCGGGTGACGCGCACCTTTTCGCCTGTGCGGGTCGTGGTGGTGGTGTTCAGTCGGCGGGGGGTCGTGACTGGTGGGCGTTGCCGTGGGGGTGGTGGTTTGGTGGTGTGGGCTTCGATGTAGGCGCTGAGGTCGGTGTCGCGTATGCGGATGATGCGGCCGTCTCGGAAGGCGGGCAGCGTGCCGGCGTGGATGCGGCGGTGGATGGTGCGTTCGCTGACTCCGAGGATGCGGGCTGCGGCGGGGATGGTGTGGAGTGCCGTCGGGGTCATTGGGTGGTGTGGCCCCGGTAGTGGTGGGCGGCGCCGTGTTGGTCTGCGATTGCGTGGGTGACCTGGTCGAGGGCTTCGAGGATGGCGAGGTGGCGGCAGGCGAGGATCTGGGCGGCGGTTGGGTGGTCCCCGAGTTGCTCGACGTGTAGGTGGGTGAGTTGGTCGGCGATGCGGTGGAGGCGCTCGGCGTGCCGGTTCATTGGTCGCGGTGGGGGGTTGGGAGGATTTCCAGCTGCACCCCGTTCGTCTTGTTGAACGTCTCGACAACTTGGAGGGCTTCGGCTCTCGACAACAGCCGCGGCGCGTGCCCACCGGCAGAATCCGTAACAAGCGCAACACCCGTAACATCCCCGCCGCTACGGGGGTCTGACACGGCGGGATCCGTAACGACTGGGGTAACGGGATGGGGTTGATGCGCAACAGCCCCGGGCTCGTCGTCCGCCCGTGTTTCGTGCACCGTTGCGGCTCGTGTTACGGCTTCGGCGTCAGTAAGAGCCGCGTCGCTACTGGGTTGTTGCGGGTGTTGCGCTTGTTTCGTTTCTCCCTGGTGGTCCGGCTCTGGGCAGTAGCTCGCCCACGGCTCGATGAACTTCGCCCGGTCGTACCCGCGGGCCGTTTCGTCATCGAAGCGCAGCATCTTGGGGGCGATGCCGAACGGCTTGAGCCACTTGCTCAGCTGGCGGCTGTTCAGCGGTCCGCCGCGCAGGTCCGCCCATTCGGATTCATCGAGACGGTGGAGGGCTTCCAGCACGTCGCTCGTCCGTAAACGGTCGGCACCTGCGCTGTCGAAAACACGTTTGCATGACGCGAGTAGCCGTTGGCCTATCGGGCCGTCATCGTCGTGGCCGCGGTCGGCGGCGAGACTTAAGGCGGCCCGCCGCGCGCGGTCGCCCCATGCGGGGCTGATCGTGTCGGCGACGGCGACCAGGGGCTCCCATATGTCAGCTGCCCGGTCATCGAGTTCGGGCGGCATGGTCGGCACGTAGTCACGGAGTGCATCGCGGTGGGCGTCGGCCCACGCGGCGGCCTTTTCAGGCAGGCCGTCTGTTGCGGTGTCCATGTGTCGGCGCCGCGCCCGGGCAACCTTCGCCCCGGGGGGTTTCCGTTGCATCGGGATCGTGATGCTGCGATCAGCGATGGTGTCGGGCAGCTGGCCAATCCCGGCGAACACTTTGGGGCCGAACACGTCGAATTCCTCGACGTGCATGGCGGCACCGACGCCCGCCATCCGCAGGACGCATTGCCCGCGGGTGTAGCCGGCGTTCAGGATCCCGCGCAGCGGCTCGTTTTCTTTCGGTGCCGCCGGCCCAAAGATGGTGTCCACTTCATCGAGAAGCAATGTCCGGGGGCGTTCGGAGAGGGCACGGAATAATGCGGCTTCGGAAACGTTCACGGCTTTGAGCGGCGCGGCGACGAGGCGGTGCAGCACGTCCATGAGCACCGTCTTGCCGCACCGCTTCGTCGGTGAGTGGACGTTCAGGTAGGCGGTTGCGTCGAATACGTCGATGACGTGGGTGTGCAGCACCCATAGCGCGAGGGCGTCAATGGTGTGACCGCCCGGCAGGAGGACAAATCGGCTGATTGCGTCCGCGACCAAGTCGAGCAGTCCGGCGCCGTTCTCGGCTGCATCTTGTGCAGCTACGCGTGACACGCCGAGTGCCTGGCGGATGTCACCCATAACGGCGGGGCTCCGGTTCCCACGGGTGCGCCTGTCCGGCTTCCCAACCGCGGGCCACCACGTCATCCACTTCGGTATCCGGCAGGCCGGTGGCGTCCCCTGCCCGGCGTAGCGCGTCAGCTGCACCGTGCAAGTCGATGACGCCGGCGGCGTCCAGGCCACCGAGCGAGAACGCGGCGCGGTAGAGCATGTCGTTGCGGGTGCCCTGTACGGCGGCGGTGACCCTGGCGCACACCGACGCCACCAGGTCGTCCAACGGCTCGAGTGTTTCCGGGGCGCGGCGTGGGCGGTGTGGCTTCGGGGGTGGTGGCTGGCACGCGTCCACGAGCCAGTCGGGTAGCGGGGCGACCGGGAGGTCTGGGTCTGTCCACGCGTACCGTCTTCCCGTCGTGTGGACGGATGGCGGGGCGATCACCAGGCCACCGTCACCACGGAAGTCGACGCCCGGGGCGAGCCTACCGGCGCTGTTCTTGAGTTCGACGCCGGCGGGTGGCCGCATCCACAGGTGGGCCCCGCCGCGCCCGGTGACAACCGCCCTGGTGCGTGGCAGGCGACCGGCGGCGGCCTGTTCCGCGAGCCACGGGATGCCGTCCGGGTCGATGTCGAGGACGGCCAGCGCACTGCGCTGCCCGGTGGCGACACCGATGTTCGCGTCAGGCCAGCGACGCCACCACCGGCGGATCGTTTCGGCGTCGGTCGTCGCCTCCGTCCCCCACTTGACGTAGGCCATGCCTTTGCCGCCGGGGATGGTTGGGAACACCTGGCGGCCTTCGCAGGCGAGGGCGAGGGCTGCGGCGCCGTGCAGGCTCCGGTAGGTCACGCCGCCCCCGCCGGTTCGGGGTTGTTCGTGTCACCTTGCAGGTAACGGTCGAGGGCGGCGCGCGGCACGACGATTCGCTCCCCGATTCTCAGTGACGGGATATCCCCAGCCCGCACCGCGCGATAGGCAGCGCCACGGGAGATGCCGAGCACTTGGGCGGCTTCCGCAACGGTCAACGTCTCGCGTCTCAATGGTCCCTCCGGGTCGCTTTACGGCTCGAAAGGTCGCTGCTCGTGCCCACCGTGCCAAGATGATTTTCATGGACAAAGGTGTGACACCACGAAACCCGTTCGCGTCGCAGCTTCGAGTCGCCCGGGGCGGTTACCGGTGGGTGGAAGCCACCCGGCTGCACCTGCCGTTCCTGACTCCGTGTGACACGCCGGCGGCCTCCTACCTGGTGCCCTGCGACCCTGCCGGTGGCGTCGAGGTGTTGGACGCGATGGTGGACGCCACCGGCATGTTCATCGAGTTCGCCGAGTTGGACGAGACGCCGGACGCCATCGCCGAGTTCGCAAACCGGTACGGGCAGCTGCACGACGCCACCCCGGTCGCCCCCATCAACATGGAGGGGGCAACACCCGCCCCCCGCGCCGACGCCGCGGGGGAGTTCGTCCCACCGGCAGGCACCCTCCTCGCTGAATGGCAGAAGGCGATCAGCGACGCCCGCCGGCTCGTGTCGCTATGGCGGGCCGTCCACCAGGGCGACGACCAGGCGTTGCGCCGGCGCATCAAGATGACCGGCCGTGCCATCACCATCGACCTGCCAAGAGAGTCACGGCGCATTCAGCGGATGGTCACTCCAGAGGAGGACGCCGCCAGGAGGCGCCCCGCCCCGCCGCCCGCCGACCTCCCCGTCTACCGTGATGGCGTTGTTGTGGCGGTGGTGCCCGCCGCCCATGTCGCGAACCGGCCGGTCGTCACCGTCGGGGATGACTACGAGCTACCCGGCCCGTACACGATCGCGTCGAAGCACTTCACCCCCGAGCTGTTCGCATCCATCCACCACGGCGACTACCGAGGCGCCGCACTCGTCTATCTGCAACGCGAGGTGACTGCACGGCTACGGGCCGTCGTGAACGTCGAGCTTCACGACCAGGCGCCCGGCGGGGCGGCACCTGACCTGGTGATCGTCCTCGAACCCGTTGGCGTCATGGGCGTCGTATGGTTGCAACTCGCCCGCGGCCTCGACGGCGATTACAACTACGTGTCGTGCCCCGAGTGCGGCAGGTGGTGGGACACGAACACGGTGAAGGTCAACCGGTCAATGCGAATCGACCGGGCAACATGCCCGGGACGCTGCCGGAAACGCCGGTCACGCCGCCTCGCCAGAGACGACGAGGAGGCGAAATCCGGGGGGCGGTGACACCCTGGTGACACCCTACGCCTTCAACCACACCCCGACAAACCGCCAGTTTGCAGGTGAATATTTGGCGTCGCCCGTTGACTCGTAATGAAGGGGTCCGGGGTTCGAGTCCCCGCGTCGGCTCTGGGAGGCTCCTCCCGCGGGAGATCAGCCGGTCGCGCGACGCGCGGCCATGGTCTTCTCGACCCGCACCAGCGCTCGCACCAGACGGCCGCGGCGCGGGGTTGAGAGCCCACGAAGGCGGCGCAGCACGCGACCGGTCACCCGCGCGTCCTCCAGCTCGGCCACCCGAGCGCGCAGCTCGATGATCTGCATCTCGAGCGCCGCGCACCGCCGTGTCTCGGCGTCGAGCGCCGCCGCGTGCGCCGACTCGGCCCGTTCGGCCGCCTGTCGCTGGTCCTCCACCTGTGCCGCCAGCGCGTCGACGCGCGCCACGAGGTCCGCCACCGCGTCCACAGCGGGGGCCGCGTCCGTCGTCTGCGCGATGGCCGGTGAGTCCGGGGAGCACTCCGGCCACGCCCGCCGGACCTCCGACTCGGGGATGACACGCCGTCCGTCGGTGACGGTGGAGCGGATCGTGCCGCGGGCGACGCGGCTGCGGACGGCCTTCTCGGAGACGCCGACGAGTGCGGCGACCTGTGCAACGGTGAGTTCGCTCATCCGTCCGACGTTCGCCCGCGGGGTGGGGAGTCCTGCCGGGACGCCGGCCGGTGCCCTGGGTCCGTGCGGCCGTACATCGCCGCCTGGTCCGTGACGTCGTACCGCAAGCCGACACCGGCCGCCCGCAGAACGGGGAATCCGATCAGACCGTGGACGCCGTAACCCAAGAATTGTCTGGAAATTTTGGGTGGGTGGGCTCTGAGCCAAGACCGCTTGGCTCGGCGGGTTCCACAGTCCGCGCCGTCCCCACCGACAACAGGAGCCCACGACAGAGGCCCGGACGACCGAGCCCAGCCCGTGCTCCCTCAGCGAGAGCAGGACGCCAGCAAGCTGACCGTGGATGCTGCAACCGGCGTAGGGGACCATTGGTAGGTACCAGCTCTCCCGTCGCACCTGCAGTCGCACCAGTTGCCGGCTGTACTCAGGCCCTGGATCACGAGGCCTCCTCCCTGGTAAGAGGGACCGACGGCTGATACCGTGTCCCCATACCACCCGGCCCCTTTTTGGGGCCGGGTTTTCTCGTTCGTGGGCAGCTTGCCGGTGGACGTTCCTGGCGGGACGCCCCGGAGCGGGACCAGCGTCAAGCTCCATAGCTGACAACCAACCCACCATGCCAAGTGGCATGAGGTGGTAAGTGAGTGGCAAGATGGTTGCTAGTCTCCTGGCATGACGCGCGAAGACGTGATCGACCTTGTGACACGCCTCCAGGCCGGGCTGGCCGAGGTCGGCGGGCTCGAGGCGAAACGCGCGACGCGCGACGTCCCGTCCGACATCGCAGAGGCGCTCTGTGCGTTCTCGAACACGGCCAACGGCGGAACGATCCTGCTGGGCATCGATGAGAGATCCGGCTTCGAGGTGACGGGAGTCGACGACGTCGAGCACGTCGCCAACCGCGTCGCACAGATCTGTCGCGACGAGATCGAGCCCGCACTCCAACCTGTCATCACGTCGGAGGAGATCGACGGCAGGAAGCTCATCATCGTGGATGTCTCCGAGATCATGGCATCGACCAAACCGGCCTACGTCAAGAGCCGCGGCCTCGTGAACGGCGGGTTCTTGCGCGTCGCCGGAAGCAATCGGCGACTCGCCCAGTACGAGGTCGGGGTGATGCTCGCCAACCGCGACCAGCCACGACACGATGCGCATCCCATCGCCGAGACATCCGTTGACGACCTCGACCGCGAACTCACGGAACGACTGCTCGCACGCATCAAGTCCAGCAGGCCCGTCCTGGCTCGCGCGGATCGGAACACACTCCTGACAAGCCTCGGAGTGGTTCACCGAACCGGCATGCTCACCCTCGCCGGGCTTCTCGCACTGGGCCGTTATCCGCAGCAGTACGTCCCACAGCTGGACATCACCTTCACGTTCTTCGCAACACCCGATCACGAGGCGCTCCCCGACGGAACCCGATTCCTCGACTCGGCATCGATCGACGGACCGATCCCGGTGATGGTCGACGAGGCCATGGCTCGCATCGGCAGAAACATGCGACGCCGCGCAGTCATCCGCGGGAGTGGCAGGATCGATCTTCCGGACTATCCCGAGGCGGCGTTGCGCGAGGCGATCGCGAACGCGGTGATGCACCGCGATTACTCGGAGGCGTCACGCGGGACGCAGATCCGTATTCGGATGTCACCCGATCGGATCGAGATCGATAATCCAGGGGGTCTCTTCGGGCCGGTGAGCCGGGACGCACTTGAGGCGGGTGAATCCGTCTCGTCGTCCAGGAACGCGACGCTCGCCAAGCTCCTTGAGGATGTCATGACCACGGACGGACGAGCTGTCGCCGAGAACCGCGCCTCGGGTCTCCCGGCGATGCTGAAGGCCCTCCGCGATGCCCATCTCCCTCCCGCCGAGTTCATCGACGACGTGAGCCGGTTCACCGTCCGTTTCCGAAGTGGTGCCCTGGTTGATGACGAGACCCTGCAGTGGATCGCGTCCCTCGATCAGACAGGCCTCACCGACGGCCAACTCGCGGCACTCGCTCTCGTCCGCGAGGGGCGACCGGTGAGCAACTCGCTCTACCGCGCCGCAAGCGGCTGCGATGCGGCGACCGCAACCCACGAGCTCGTCGATCTCCGCAATCGCCGCCTCATCGTTCGAACGGGGGTCGGTCACCGTGCGACCTGGCGGTTGAATCCGGCCTTTGATCCGGATGACGAGCGCCAAGACCAGCTGCCCGGACGCCTCACGGGCGAAGGACGGGAGCGTCAGCTCCTCAGGATCATGCAGACGGGGCCCAAGTCCCGCACGGAACTGACCGAGGCGACAGGTCTCGGTCGGCAAAGCGTGCTCAACTATCTCACCCGCCTACGTGACCGCGGACTGGTCGAACCGACAACGGAGAAGACGCGGAGTCGCGCAACGAAATGGCGACTCCGGGAGGCGAGCGATGTCCACTTCGATCAACCGCGTCTTCCGTTCGACGCAAACGAATGATCAGAGGCGTCCGGACGCACTCACCCCAGCCCGCTGAACCGGTCGAAGAACGCCCTCAACCGGTCCATCACCCGCTGCTTGCGCGCCTCGTGTTCCCCCTCCGGGCTGAAGCGTGACGCCGGCGGCAGCACCCGCGTGATCGCCGTCCCCGTCGTCGGCAGGTCACCGTCCCGCAGCGCCCCCGCCACGAACGCCCGTGCGGCGTCGGCGTTCAGGTTCTCCTCGGCCACCAGCTCGTCCAGCTCCCGCTCCCGCCGCTCGGCCACGAACCGCCGCCAGTCGTCGCGCACGTCGGGACTGGTGGACACCGACTTCACGAAGTCCATGATGAGGTCGCGCTTGTTGCGCAGGCTGTGGCTCGAGTCGACCGCCCGGCCGATCTCCATGTACACCTCCAGCTCCCGGTCGGTGCCGTCGCCCTTGGCGGCGCGGAAGCGCTCCACCAGCATCAGCACGTAGTCGACGTTCACCTCGACCTGCTTGATGAGCTCGATCTCGAACTCCAGGTCGTCGTTGATGGGCTCGCGGTCGGCCTCGCGATCGCGCCGGCGCTCCTGCCACAGGTCCAGGTACATGCTGCGGTAGTCCTGGAACTCGCGCTCGGTCAGGATCTCGTCGCCCGTGAACTCGTCGAAGCTCATCAGGACGTTCTGCAGCCGCAGGATCACGCCGAACAGGCGGATGAACCGACGCTCTGCCTCCTCGCCGAGGATCGCCTGGCCGGCCGGGAAGTCCTTCACCAGCTCGTCCACGTGCTCGCGGTACTGCGCGTGGTACTCGGCGTAGGGCTTCAGCAGCACCACGCCGGCGGCGTCCCGGTTGCCGAAGAGCGCCAGGGCGTCGTTGGTCTCCTGCTCCAGGTCGCGGAACGACACGATGTTGCCGTAGGTCTTGACCGAGTTGAGGATGCGGTTGGTGCGCGAGTAGGCCTGCAGCAGCCCGTGCTGGCGAAGGCCCTTGTCCACCCACAGCGTGTTGAGGGTGGTGGCGTCGAACCCGGTGAGGAACATGTTGACCACGATCACCATGTCCACCTCGCGGCTTCGAAGGCGCATGGCGAGGTCGCGGTAGTAGTTCTGGAAGCGGTCGGCCGACGTGTCGAAGCTGGTGGCGAACATGCGGTTGTAGTCGGCGATGGCGGCGTCCAGGAACTCGCGCGACGACGCGTCCAGCGCGTCGGTCTCGAAGCCCTCCTCGGCCAGAAGGCCCTCCACGTCCTCGTTGGGCGCGTGGCTGAAGATGGTGGCGATCTTCAGCGGTTTGTAGACGGCGTCGGCCTCCGCGCGCTCCGTCTGCTGCCGGGCGAACTCGGCGTAGTAGCGCCGCGCCGCGTCGATGGACGCCGTGGCGAAGATGGCGTTGAACCCCGACACCACCGCGTCACCCAGACGATATGGCGTGGTGCGCCGGGTCTTCTGGGTGAAGTGATCCAGCGTGTAGCCCACCACCTGCCGGATGCGCTCGGGCGCCAGCAGGGCGCGCTCGCGGTCGATGCCCGACACCTGCGCGTCGGTCATGCCGGCGCGCGCCCGGATGGTGTTGACGTAGTCGATGCGGAAGGGCAGCACGTTGCCGTCGCCGATGGCGTCGACGATCGTGTAGCCGTGCAGCCGATCGCCGAAGGCCTGCTCGGTGGTGCGAAGCTGCGGGTTGCCGCCCGACCCGGCGTTGGCGGCGAAGATGGGCGTGCCGGTGAAGCCGAACAGGTTGTAGCGGCGGAAGGCCTTCGTGATGGCCGTGTGCATGTCGCCGAACTGGCTGCGGTGGCACTCGTCGAAGATGATGACCACGTGGCCGTCGTAGACGGCGTGATCGCGGTGGCCGGCCACGAAGCGCGCGAGCTTCTGGATGGTGGTGATGATGATGCGCGCGTCCGGGTCGCCCAGCTGCCGGGCCAGCACCGCGGTGGAGGTGTTGGAGTTGGCCGCGCCCTTCTGGAAGCGCTCGTACTCGCGCATGGTCTGGTAGTCGAGGTCCTTGCGGTCCACGACGAAGAGCACCTTGTCCACCGACTCCAGCCGACTCGCAAGCTGCGCCGCCTTGAAGCTGGTGAGCGTCTTTCCCGACCCCGTCGTGTGCCACACGTACCCGCCCGCCGCGCGCGTGCCCAGCCTCCGGGCGTTGGTGGACGTGACGATGCGCTGCAGGATGCGCTCCGCCGCGGCGATCTGGTACGGCCGCATCACCAGGAGCTTGCGGTCGACGTCGAACACGCAGTATCGCGTCAGCAGGTTCAGCAGCGTGTGCTTGGACAGGAACGTCTTGGTGAAGTCGACGAGGTCGGCGATGCGATGGTTGGCGGCGTCGGCCCACCACGAGGTGAACTCGAAGCTGTTGGATGTCCTCCGCCGCCGGCCGCGCCCGCGCGCGGTCTCGTCCAGGTGCCCGCGACGCGTGGTGTTGGAGTAGTACTTGGTGTGCGTGCCGTTGGAGATGACGAACAGCTGCACGTACTCGAACAGGCCCGACCCCGCCCAGAAGCTCTCGCGCTGGTACCGGTCGATCTGGTTGAAGGCCTCGCGGATGGCCACACCGCGGCGCTTCAGCTCGATGTGCACGAGGGGCAGGCCGTTCACCAGGATCGTGACGTCGTATCGCGTGGCGTGGGTGGCCGCATCGCCGTCGGTCTCGTACTGGTTCAGCACCTGCAGCCGGTTGTTGTGGACGTGCTCCTTGTCGATCAGGCGGATGTTCTTGCTGGTGCCGTCGTCGCGCACCAGCACCTGCACGTTGTCCTCCTGGATGCGCGCGGTCTTCTCGCGGATGCCCTCGTTGGCGCTCGCGATGCTGGTGGTGAGGAAGCGCTGCCACTCGGCGTCCGAGAACTCCACGCGGTTGAGTGCCTGCAGCTGCGCGCGCAGGTTGGCGACCAGGTCGTCCTCGCTCGTCACCCGCAGGTACCCGTACGCCTGACGCTGCAGCTGCGCGATGAGCTCGCGCTCCAGGTCGGCCTCGCTCTGGTAGCCGGTGTCGGTGCGCTTCGCCGGTTCGTAGGCGGCGACGACCGTGCTCTCGTCGCTGACCGCGATCGGTTCGTAGTGCGCGACGGGCGGGAGGTCCGGGTCGGATGGCGGTGGCGCGGGGTCGGTCACGCGGCCGTCTTCTCCGTGAAGGTGAGGAGCCGATCGCGGTAGTGCTCGTACTGCTTGCGACGGGCGGCGAGTTCGGCGTGAAGGCCGACGAAAAGACCGCTGATGAACGCATCGAAACGATCGAGGAGTCCAGCGATGTGTGCTTGCTGGACACCAGACGGAACCGGCAGCTCAACCCGCAGGATATCCTCCTGACTGACCTTCCAGATCCCTGAGGTTTGCTTCGCAAAGCGTTCGATCTGTGCTCTTGTCCTCTGACTCTCCCACGCGTAGAACATGTAGCGCTGAGAGATCAGCTCAAGGTTGGGGCGTATTCGGATCATCGTGTCGGGGAACGCAACGGCTGCGCTGCACTCAACCATGCTCGCGCGCGCCAACCGGTCTTTCGAACCGTTGCCGCGTACGACGAGCAGATCGCCACGCTCGATGCGAAACCGACCAGCTTCGTCCTCGGTCCAAGCACCGCGCTTCTGCTCGGCAACGTCGACGACTGGCCCATTGACAGCGGTGATACGGAGGACGGGGTAGCCCGACCCATCTGGGACAGAGCGTCCGTTGGAGAGTGGCTCTCTGAGCAGATCACCCATCAAAATCCACCGGAACGCCCCCCCCCGCTCGGGGAATGTCAGTAACGCATCGCGGTAGTGGACGTACTGACGTCGCCGCGCTTCCAGCTCCGCCTTCAACTCCGCCCTCAACTCCGCCTCCAACTTCGAGAAGGTATCGAGGATACGGACGAGCTCGTGCTGCACCTCGAGCGGCGGGACCGGAATGCGAATCCGCGCAAGGTCACGCCCCGAGAGCCGTTTCACCTTGGTTCCGGTGATGAATCGCCGCTTCTGGTCGTCGAACTGATCTGACTGGAAGAAGTAGGCGACGTACACCGGATCGAGCTCGTGCGTGTAGATGTACGCATCGCCGCTGACTGCCAGCTCGCTGTCACCGGTCCACGCGACGGCTTTACCGACGTCGTCGTCATCCTCACTCGTCGTCGCGATCACCAGAGCACCCGGCGCTGCCCGACGAAGACGAGCCGCCATCTCGGGCGTGACGAAAGAGACCGTCTCCAACACCTGGGTGTCGTAGGTGGTGTACACCTGCCCGTAGTGGATCGCAGGAGCGCCTTCGGTCGTCAGATCCTTCTTTTGGAGGCCGTTGCCGCGCACGAACGAACCGACCTCGCCCAGCGGACGGAACTCCACCCCCTCCGGGCACAGGCGCCGCACCAGGTCGTCGATCCGGCTCACGCCGACTCCAGGTCGGCGACGATCGCGTCGATCTCCCGCCGCAGCTCCGCCTGCCGCGCCACAATGCGGTCGATCTCGGCGTTCAGCTCGACGATGTCCACCACCTCGCGGGTGTCCTCCGCCTCCACGTACGACGACACCGCGATGTTGTAGTCGTTCTCCTCGATCTCGGCGTTGTCCACCAGCCGGGCGACGTACTGCACGTCCTCGCGGGCCATGAAGAGGTCGAGGATGCGCTGCCCATTCTCGTCAGACAGACGATTCTTGTTGCCGGTGCGGACGAACTCCTTCGACGCATCGATGAAGAGCGTCGCGTTGTCGGCCTTCGACTTCTTGAGGACGATGATGCACGTGGCGATGGTGGTGCCGAAGAAGAGGTCGGGCGGCAGCTGGATGACCGTGTCGACGTAGTTCTCGTCGATGAGGTACTTCCTGATCTTGCGCTCGGCGCCGCCCCGGTAGAGCACGCCGGGGAACTCGACGATGGCCGCGGTGCCGTCCACCGCCAGCCAGCTGAGGATGTGCATCGTGAAGGCCAGGTCGGCCTTGCTCTTGGGCGCCAGCACCCCGGCCGGAGCGAAGCGCGGGTCGTTGATGAGGAGCGGGTCGGCGTCGCCCGCCCACCTGGTGGAGTACGGCGGATTGGAGACGATGGCCTGGAAGGGCTCGTCGTCGATGTGCGCCGGGTCGGTGAGGGTGTCGCCGTGGGCGATGTCGAAGTCGCCGTAGTTGACGTCGTGCAGGAACATGTTGATGCGGCACAGGTTGTAGGTGGTCAGGTTGATCTCCTGACCGAAGAACCCGCGGCGCACGTTGTCCTTGCCCAGCACCTTGGCGAACTTGAGCAGCAGGGACCCCGAGCCGCAGGCGGGGTCGTACACCTTGTTGACCTCGGTCCTGCCGACGACGGTGATGCGCGCGAGGAGCTCCGACACCTCCTGCGGGGTGAAGAACTCGCCGCCGCTCTTGCCGGCGCTGGAGGCGTACATCGTCATGAGGTACTCGTAGGCGTCGCCGAACGCGTCGATCGTGTTGTCGGAGTACGAGCCCAGGCGCAGGTCGCCGATGGCGTCCAGCAGCTTCACCAGCTTCTCGTTGCGTCGCGCGACGGTGGGACCCAGACGGTTGCTGTTGACGTCCAGATCGTCGAAGAGGCCCTTCAGGTCGTCCTCGCTCGAGGTGCCGACGGCCGAGCCCTCGATGTCACGGAAGACGGCGCTGAGGGTCTCGTTGAGGTTCTCGTCACCCCGTGCGCGGGCGCGCACGTTGGCGAAGAGCTGGGACGGCAGGATGAAGAAGCCCTTCTCCTCCACCGTGGTGCGCCGACCGAACTCGGCGCTGGCATCGTCCAGCGCGGCGTAGTCGAAGTCGGCGACGCCGGCGCGACGCTCCTGCTGGTTGAGGTACTGGGTCAGGTTCTCGCTGATGAAGCGGTAGAAGAGCATGCCCAGCACGTAGGCCTTGAAGTCCCAGCCGTCGACGCTGCCGCGCAGGTCGTTGGCGATGCGCCAGATGGTGCGGTGAAGCTCGGCGCGCTCCGCGTCCTTGGTGGAGGTCGTCATGTGCGGGAGTCTGGCAGGAGTGGCGGATTCCTTACGGGAGGCGGACGGGACGCGCTTGCCCCGTTCACGACCAAGCTTTGGTCATCACGTCGTCGTCATCGATATCACCGAGTCGGCCGGCGAGGTCGGCCAGCGACACCGCGGTGACCCGATGAGATACGCGCTGCGCCTCCTGATGCAGCAGGCGGTGGAGGAACGCGCCACGGGACAGGCCGAGGTGTCGGGCCCGCGCGTCCAGCACCGCGAGGTCGTCGGCCGGAATGTTCCTGATCAGCACATCGGGCACGGAGTCCCCTTCTTCGATCATGCGAACCATGGCAGCGCGCCGCCCCCGCAGCCGGATGGGGACAACCGGAGCACTCCAATTAGCATGCCGGCGATGGCCACCGACCCCACACCCCGCGTCGAGGTGCCCCGGGTACGCAGGGTGACCGGCGCCTTCGAGGCGCACGAACTGGCCGAGCGGGTGATGGACCCCGAGCGCGCCACTCCCATCGTGTGCCTGACCGCACGCCATCGGGAACACGAGTCGTTCGTGCCCGTCGACCCCGTGGTGGAGATTGTCGGCGACGGGTGCGAGGTGTGGGTGCTGACGCGTCAGGAGGACACGTGGGCGCTCAGCGCCGAGCTGCCCGAGCGGTTCGACGTCTACGGGGGAGCGGCACGGCTGTGGATGCCCGTACCGGACCGGGATCGGATCGACGTCCACGCCCATCCGCTGGTGCTGGTGCACAACAACGACCGACCCGAGGACGTGCTGCGACGGCTGACCGAACACGTGCGGCGGCTGGTGCGCCCGCCGGGTCCCGCGGTGGGGACGACGGTCACCGGTCGGGTCGAATCGGTGGAGGCGGATCGTGCCCACATCCGCCTGCTGGGCGGGGCGGCGGCGGTGTGTTTCTGCGGTGAGATGGCCCGCGGGCCCATCTACGACGCCCGCGAGGCGCTGGAGGTCGGGATGGCCGTCACCGGCGAGGTGGTGGCGCCCGCGGCGCCGGGTCGCGACACCCGCATCACGCTGAAGCCGTTCGCCCCCGACCCCTGGAAACGTACGGCAGCCGTCTACCGGCCCGGGATGATCGTCGAGGGCGTCGTGATCGACCTGTTCCACTACGGCGCGCTGGTGGAGATCATGCCCGGGGCCGCAGGCATCGTGCAACTGGTCGAGCTGGCCGAGCCGATGCCCCGATCGCCCGACGAGGTTGTGGCGCGCGACGACCGCGTGGTGGTGAAGATCCTCAGGATGGACCCCGGCGCGCGCCGGGCGGTGCTGTCGATGGTGGAGGTGCCCCGGGACGCTGTTGCCGAACCGCCCGCGTCGGTGTACCCGGACGGCCCTCCATGGCTGGGGGCGTTGGACGATGACGAGCCGCACCGCCAGGCGGCGTCGGAGGCAGCGCGGGCGGAGCCGTCCACGGAGACGACTCCGCCGTCACCCACCCCGACCGCGGACGTTGCGGCGCCCGCACCGGCGGTCCGGGTCGAGCCCACGATCGGACCCGCACCGTCGCCCACACCCCCCGTCGAGGCGGAGACGGAGGTGCCGGCCACACCGTCGCCGGCCGATCCACCCGTCGCACCCCCGGCGACCACCGACGCCGCGACCGATCGGGCCGGCGGCGTTCCGTCGGACCTGACCACCGAGATCGCGCACGCCGAGACCGCCGCCGATCGGTTGACGGCCGAACTCGCCCGGGCGGACGATGTGATCGGGCTGCTCGAGCATCGCGCCTTCGACCTGACCGAACGCCTGCGGCACGACATCGTCGAGGCGGAGGGGCGGATCGCACGCCTTGCGGAGATCGGCTCCCGCGGCGACGACGGCGCGACCGTCGATCAACTGGCGGTCGTCGAGGATCTGCGCGAGCGGTTGGCGTCGGCCGAGGCCGATCGCCGTGCACTGCTGGAGGAGCGGCGCGGCGCCCTGGAGGAGGCCCGGAGCGCACGGGCCGAGGCCGACCTGCGCAGGTCGGAGGTCGACGTGCTGCGCGCGCAGCTGGACGACGTGGACCGTGGCGATCCGGCCGCCCGCTTCCTGCGTGAGCTGCGCCACACGTGGTCGACGCTCAACGTGACCGACGACGACCGGACCCGGTACCCGTTCCGCGAGCCCGCCCTGGGGACGCGATTCCTCGAGAGCCTCGACCGGGTGCAGGGCATCAGTCGGGAGCGCATCCTCGAGGTCTGCGCCCACGTGGTGAGCAACCGGGCCTACGACATCGCGGGGTTGGAGGTCCACCAGCTTCGGACCTCCGCCGCCGGCGGCACCCCGCAGCGCACGAGGGCCGACGGCGCCACCGCCTGGCGGGCGTCGCTTCAGGTGAAGACCCCGTCGGCGCGACGCCTGCACTACTGGCTCCTGACCGACGGCACGATCGAGCTGGCGCAGATCAACACCCACGACGACATGAGCATCTCCTGACAGTGGACCCGCTGGACATGCAACCCCGCGATGCGCCCGAGGGCGACCTTCCCGAGCCTCCCCGCGAGACGCGGCGGCGGGAGGGGCCGCTGCTGGCCGTCGGCCTACTCGCCACGCTGGTGGCCGCCGCGCTCACCTACACCCTCGTCACCATCCGCCGCATCGTCGACCTGGCGACCGGCGACGGCTCGTGCGACTGGGCGAACGCCGACGCGGTGAGCGCGTGCCTGCCCGGCGGGGTGGGCAACCTGGGCGTGGCCATGGTGATCATCGTGATCGGCGCCATCGCGCTGGCCATCGCCTCGCACCGGACGGCCCGGGGCATCGGCTTCGTCATCCCCGGCCTCATCATGAGCGCGTCGATCTCGGCGATCACCTGGACCTTCGCCGCCGACCGGCTGCTGGCCGACGAGGACGTGCAGCGTCCCTCGCGGTTCAGCATGGTGCTGGGCGCCCTGCTGCCGCTCGCGATCGGCATTGCCATCGCCATGATCTGGCGACGCTCCCGCACGGAGCACGGACGGAGCGCGGACGACGGGAACTCGATCGCCCCGTGGATCGGCGTGCTGGTGGTGGGAGCGCTCCTGGGTGTGGCCGTCGGGCTCTGGTACGCCGATCGCGTGGTGTAGACCGGTGGCGGCCGTCGACCAGACGCTCGGGAGCGCGGTCGACGCATGGTCTCGTGTGATTCGATAGGTCCCGTGGACCGGTCCCCATCGCCGCCCTTCCATCTGGACCGCGTCCGCGTGGAACGCGACGGCCGCGCGGTGCTGAACGACGTCACCCTCGATCTGGGCGACGCGCCCGTGACGGCGCTGGTCGGTCCCTCCGGCAGCGGCAAGTCCACGCTGCTTCGCCTGCTGAACCGTCTGATCGCCCCCACGTCGGGACGCGTGCTGCTGCACGGACGCGACCTGGCCGAGTTGGGATCGCTGGCGCTGCGCCGTCACGTGGGGCTCGTGATGCAGCGCCCGGTCCCGTTTCCCGGCACCGTGGCCGACAACATCCGCGTGGCCGCCCCCACGGCGACCGACGCCGAGGTGACGACGCTGCTTGACCGGGTGGGGCTGTCGCCACAGTTCGCCGAGCGCGTGGCCGACGAGCTCTCGGGCGGTGAGGCACAGCGCATGGTCATCGCCCGCGCGCTGGCGGTCGGCCCCGAGTTGCTGCTGGCCGACGAGCCCACCTCGTCGCTGGACGGTGATGCCACGGCGCGGGTGGAGGCCCTGCTTCGCGAGCTGGCCGACGCCGGCACCCACGTGATCATCGCGACCCACGACCTGGGCCAGGTGGACCGCCTGAGCGCGGTCGCGATCCACGTGCGGGACGGGACGGCGGAGCGCGCATGAGCGGCGACATCGGAACGACCGGCATCATCGTGGCCTGCGGCCTTGTGGTGGTGGCCGCGCTGGTGTGTCGCGCCATGGGCCTTCGCCTGGAGTGGCCGGTGCTGGAGTCGTCGGTGCGAGCGGCGGTGCAGCTGACCATCGTCGGCGCCGGCCTGATGCTGGTGGTGGCCGACGACGCCTGGCTGGGGTGGTCGTGGCTGTGGGTGGCGGTGATCGTCGTGTTCACCGGGGTGACCCTCGCGCGACGTGCGCCGCAGGTCCCGCGGGGCTTCTGGATCGGCGCACTGGCATGCGCGGTGACCGCGGCCATCTGCCTGGGCGCCGTGTTCGGGCTGGGGATGTTCCCGCTGGAGCCGCGCACCCTGGTGCCGGTGGCCGGCATGACCGTCGGCAACTCGCTCACCGCCATGATCGTCGCTGCGACACAAACGGTGCGCGAGGTGTCGGAGGGCGCACCCGAGATCGAGGCCCGCCTGGCCCTCGGCCTGGACGCCAACCACGCGTCGCTGCCGTCGGCCCGGGCGGTGATGCGCGCCGCCATCAGCCCCCAGATCGAGCGCACCCGGGCGGTGGGCATCGTCTTCCTGCCGGGCGCCATGGTGGGACTCATCCTGGCCGGCGTCGAACCGGTGGACGCCGTGCTGGTGCAGGGCGCGCTGATGTTCGTGATCCTGGCGTCGGTGGTGCTCTCGACGGTGCTGGTGGTGCGCCTGGGGATGCGCGCAATGTTCACCGACGACCACCGGCTGCGGCCGGTGCTGAGGGAGGACCCGCCTGCACGGCCGGCCCGGCTGCGACTGCCGGGCCGGTCACGCGGTGATGCCTGACGTCTGCGCTACTGCTTGCTGGTGCGCTGCACAAAGATGTTCTGCGCGTAGATCGTTTTGTAACCGGTGACCTTCGGGCAGCCGGCCTGCAGGGTGCGCACGTTGCCGTCCGGGAGGATCAGCTTGGCGTAGGTGCCGCGCTTGGGCCGGTACGCCAGCCGGATGCCCGAGTACTTCGCGCTGTCGGCGTTCGCCATGATCGCCGTGATCACCCGCCGCGGACCGACCTTCCTGGCAAACCACGGCAGCCGCGCCGCGTTGACGTTCACATCGGTCGTGTACTCGACGCGCGGCAACCGCGACCGCCCCTGCGGCGTGCGCAGCATCGACGAGAGGCGCGGGCCGAACCGGCGGGCGCCCAGGATCTCCTGCCCCGGAAGCGGCCGGTAGTAGAACGACGTCACACCATCACTGAAGATGATGCTGTTGAACCGCGGACGCGTGGGGCATGTGGGCGACGGAGGCGGAGGCGCCGCTTCCACGGTGAACGGCACCGTCGTGGTGACCGTGTCGCCACCCGGCACGGTGACCGTGGCGGTGACGTTGGACGGACCGACCGGGGCGGACGATGGCACCGCCACCTGGATCAGGTAGTCGAACGTCCCTTCCCTGGTGAGCCCAACACTGCCGGGGTGCGTCAACTGCACCCCGGACATGGTCGTCGTGGCGGCCACCGTCGCCGGGGCCGTGAACGGTGTGCCCGTGAACGTGCCGATCACGCGCAGCGTGGCCGTCCCACCCGGCTGCACGGTGACCGCGCCCGGCGCCGGCGCGAGGGTGAGCGACCGCCAACGGTACGTCAGGTAATCGGTCGGCCCTCCCGGTGACCGATGGATGATGCACCGTGTGAGGTTGCATACGACGGGATCGGTGGCGACCGGCCCCGCTTCGTCCGATGCCTGGGAAACCGTCGCCTGGATGCGGACATCGCGCGGCAGGTCGGCCGCGAGAGGGATGGAGAAGGTCGCGCGGCCGGTGGTGGCGACCCCGACGACATCCCTGAAGGAGGGTGTCACGTATCCGACCCACTTCATGCCCGCCGGGGGTGCCTGCTCGCTGTTGAGCGCCGTTTCAAACGAGGGATTGCGCTCAGCCACCATCGTGGTGACGGGAAGGCCGGTGACGGTCGCCTCGACCGACTGTGGCAGGGACGCGGTCGCGGGAACCTGCAGTCCCAAGAGGGCTCGGACGGTCTGATCGCGGCCGCCGTCCCCATCGGACGCCTCGCAGATCTTCGGATCGGTTGCGCCACTCGAGCACAACTTGACCGTCACCTCGAGGGCACCCAGACCGGTCGGTTGCGTCACCGTCACGGGCTCCGCGAAGATCGCGCCGCATCCTGCGAACAGCAGGGCTCCCATGGGGATGAGGATCATCGGGACGAGACGTCGACGCATCGGTTCGCTCCTTGGTTTCCCGCAGCCGGTGGGCGCATCATGCGTGTCGCGGGGCGGTTCGTCAAGATCCTCACGTGATTTCGTAAGAAACCGACGTAGGCGTTCACGGGGTGTGGCCGCTGGGCCGTCGTCGTGAATACCGTCGCCCACCATCACGCGTGTGACCGCTCTTGCGACGGCCCGATCACGCGCTGCTCCTGACGTTTTGCGTCACTGCTTGCTGGTGCGCTTGACAGAGATGCTCTGCACGGAGATCGTCCTGTACCCGGTGGCCTTCGGGCAACCGGCCTGAAGGGTGGACACGTTGCCGTCGGGGAGGATCAGCGTGACGCCGGCGCGACGTTCTGGATCGACGACCCCGGCGAGCGACGGATCGCGCGAACGCGGCCCCACGCCAAACATCCGCGGACGACCGTGCGAACCATCCTTTCGTCCAGTTGTGCGCCGCCGGACCGCTTGTAGGTTTTGTGCGTCATCGGCTCAGGATCAGGACGGCTGCGGCCGTGCGTGCCCGGATCCCGCAGATCGCAACACCGCCCCGGTCGGAGTCCCCATGCGTCGCTCGCCCCGTCACCTGATCACCCTCACCGTGATGGCCGCCGCCGGGTTGACGGGTGCCGCCGGCGCGCAGGCGGTCAACGTGAACCCGGACAGCCGCGCGTCGGTGCGCAAGGCGTACAACACCGCCGTCAACCGCGGCCTTCGCGTCAAGCCGACGTGGACGGGGCGCACGCGCGGCTGCCGGCTGGGGGCCGAGAGCGCCGCGTCCCGCGCCGCGACGCTGAACGCCGTCAACTTCATGCGCGCCATGAACCGGCTACAGCCGGTGACGCTGAACGCCGACTGGAGTCGGAACGCGCTGGCGAGCGCGCTCATCATGAGCGCCAACAGGCAGCTCTCGCACTATCCGAGCCGACGGTGGAAGTGCTTCACTCCGCCCGGCGGCGAGGCGGCGGCGAACTCCAACCTGAGCCTGGGACCATCGACCGGCACGGGTCACGTGCTCAACTACATGCGCGACGACGGCTGGAACAACATGGCCGTGGGACATCGCCGCTGGCTGCTCTACCCGCCACTGATCGCGATCGGGACCGGCACCACCATCGACGCCAACGCCATCGACGTCATCTCGGCGGAGCGTGACTTCTACAGGAACATCGAACCGCCGCCGCCCCCTCCGCCGCCGCCCATGATCCCGGTGATCGACCTGATGACGGGTCAGCCGGTGATCGATCCGCAGACCGGTCAGCCGATGATGACGCCCGACCCCAACGTGCCGCAGCCCGAGCCGGTGGAATGGGTGCCACCGCGCCCGCCGCGCCCGACCGTGGACGTGGTGGCGTGGCCGCCCGCCGGGCAGGTGCCGTGGCAGCTCATCCCCAACCGTTTCAGCGTGTCGTCCAACCTGCACCCCGATGCCGACTACTCGAAGGCGCGGATGACCGTGACCGCCAACGGCAGGCGCGTGCCGGTGCGCGTCCACCCGCCGGCCACGAGCACCGGCGACAACACCATCGTGGGCGAGGTGCGGCTGCCCGCGCAGATGCGCCTGCGCGCGCGTGACACGCGACTGGTCACGACGGTGACCGGCGCCGTGGACGCCACCGGCGCGCCGCTCACCTTCCGCGTCACGACGATCGCCTTCCGCCACGGCGAGCCGACGATCAACCCGTTCCGGTGACGCCCCGGTCCACGACCCGCCTCTGACGATTCCCACCCGCCCTGTCCGACCGAGGAACACGATGACCAGCACGGCCCGATTCACAGCTCACCCGTCCGTCACCGGCGGACCTCGTCGTTCGCATGCCGGCGCCGCCATCATCAGCGTCATCTTCGGAGCGGCCGCGCTTCTCGCGCCGGCCGGTCCGGCGCACGCCCAGGCCGGCCCGGACCTCTCGTACTGCGACCGGTTCAGTGGGGCCCACAGCCACGTTGCCCTCGTCCCGGTACCGGATGCGCCGGACATGGTGGATGCGGTGCACTGCACAGGCGGCATCGAGGTCACCCCGCAGCCACCGAACGCTCCGATCGCCGGTTTCTGGGTCGGCGCCCCCAACGATTCCGGCGCGACGTTCGAGGTGGTGTCGGTCGCGCCGGCGGCAGATGTGACACACCCGCGGGCCGGCTTCCTCGCCGCCGACTGGCACCGCATCACCGGAACCTGGGCCGGCGGCGTGCGCCTGCGGGTGCGCACTCCGGCGCGGGCGAGTGTCGAACTGACCATCTGGTCGGTCGGCGCCCAGAACTGGGGGTCGGCGTTCGGCGACAACACCGGAACGGCGACGACGACGGTCACCACCGGGATCTCGGGCGGAGCCGAGACCCCGCCACCGACACAGCAGCCGGCTCAGCAGCCCCCGCCGGCACAGCCCGTCAACAGGCCGCCGGTCGCGGTGCCGGACCACTGGGTCGTCGCGCCGGGCAAGGTGGTTGACGACACGGTGCTCACCAACGACAGCGACCCCGACGGCGACCCCATCACACCGCGCGTGCTGTCGATCTCGTACCTGGCGAGCGAGTGGTCGGGCATGGACCCCGACGGTGGGTTCCTCTACACCGCGGGGGCGGGCACCCGCGTGCGGATGGTCAAACGCATCACCTACGTGGTCGTCGACTCCCATGGGGCGCGGTCGGCCCCGGTGGTCTCGACGATCACCGTCCAGCCGCGTCCACGCGGGCGGGCGATGAACTTCACACGGACCAGCCGCCGGGTGAAGTCGACGATGGCGGCCGTCGCCGTGTCCCGGCCGAGCAACTGGGTGTGGGTGTGCAAGGGCTCGGGCATCGGCACCAAGTGCTACTTCCTGCTGAGCGTGGCCACCACCAGGGAGCTGAACGGCGCGACCTCGTGGTTCAACCTCGCGACGGCCTACAGTGCCTGCACCCGCTTCGGACTCCTTCCGCTGAAGCCGAAGCAGTGCGCGACGAACCTGGCCAAGAAGAGCCTGGGCAAGGTCTGGGACAAGAGCGTGGTGAACAACGCCGCGCGATGGAATCAGTGCGTGCTGTACGTGGTCAGCCGCAAGCGCACGTTGCGCCACCCGCGCGCGGGCGAGTGGAGCATGCCCGAGTACCACCCGATCAACTCGCTCACGCGCCCCTGGGATGCGACCCGCCCCAACACGAGCGGTTGGGGCTACTGGTCACGTGGCCTGCGCCATCCCGGCAAGAAGCTGCAGCTGCCGGTCGCCTGCCTGCCCAACGGCCTGGCCGCATACCGCCTCGACCTGGCCGTCTTCAGCGCCTGACCGACCGGCTGATCCTCTCGGCCCCGGCCGGGAGAATCAGCCGGACAGCTTCGCATTGCGCGCCGCCGCGCGCGCGGCCCCGCGCTCGGTGTCGGCGTCGCCGCTGATGAGACTGCCGTCGCTGGTCTCCAGGTGCGCCCGCACGAACCAGAGGAACTGCTCGAGCTGCGCGATCTGGCCGATGTACATGTCCTGGCTCACCAGGTCGTCCTTCTCGCACTCCTCCATGGCCGCGCGGTGGTCCTCGATGACGCCGCGGTAGACCACATCCAGGGCGGCCAGGTGCTGGATCGCGGGCGCCCGCCCGATGTCGTAGTCGTCCCAGTCGCGGGTGGCCACGAGGTGTCCGGGCGTGCCGACCGGCGAGGCGCCCAGCGCGGCCATGCGCTCGGCCAGCTCGTCCACCATGGCGCTGACGGCCTCGTACTGCGGGTCGAGCATCTCGTGCACCGCGATGAAGTCGGGACCGATCACGTTCCAGTGGATGTGCTTGAGCGTGAGGGACAGGTCGGTCAGTGAGCCCAGCCGCTGCTGCATGCGGGAGGTGAGACGCGTGGCCTTCGCCTGGCTGAGGCCCGGTGGCGGCGGCGCCAACCTGGTGGACGGCTTCTTCTTGGAGCTGGATTTCTTGGCCATGGGAGGTCCTTTCGCGGTGGGAGACCGGTCAATATGTTGTCCCCATCACCGACAGATGCAAACGGAAGCCGGTGACGACGCGACCCGTCAGCCTGTCCGGCTCGGAACACTCCGGCTCGGATCTTTCGGTTGAGTGTCGCGCTGCCTGGACGGTTCGGCGATCCTCCCCGGTTTCTGGGTGCGGCGGTGAACCTTCGGTTCAGCGCCGGACCTGTGATGAGGGCGTTCTGTGGCACGACTCTCGGTCGACCTCTGTCGACGATTGGTTTACCGGCAGTCGTTGACGGCAGGCACGTGAGTTCGCCTGGACGGCGGTTGCGGAGGCGCCCTTCGGCGCCCCCGCAACCGCCGTTCGGATCTTGGATCGCTCCGGCTCGGATCTTTCGGTTGACGGTCGCGCTGCCTGGACGGTTCGGCGATCCTCCCCGGTTCCTGGGTGCGGCGGGAACCTTCGGTTCGGCGCCGGACCTGTGATGAGGGCGTTCTGTGGCACGACTCTCGGTCGACCTCTGTCGACGATTGGTTTACCGGCAGTCGTTGACGGCAGGCACGTGAGTTCGCCTGGGCGGCGAACGCGGAGGCGCCCTTCGGCGCCCCCGCAACCGCCGTTCGGATCTTGGATCGTTCGTCGAGGCGGGCACCGCGTGCGCCTACGGCGCGTAGGGCTTCGAGATCTCCTCGAACCAGGTCTTCCAGGCCGGGTCCTGTGTGGTTGAGGCACCGGGCGTGCCGCCGGCGAACTCCTTCCCCTTCTCGCTCAGCACGGTGAACCGGTCGATGGTGCCGTATTCCTTGGCGGCGAAGAGCATGCCCTTGACGGCGGTCTCCGACGCGTCGGAGAGGTCAGCGGGCTTCGCGTCGTCGGCCACGCCCTTGAGGTAGACGAACGTGGTCGACCCGGTGCCGGTGAGCGTGACGTTCCAGGTGCCCTTGGGGTCGAGGCCCTCGGAGTCCATGGCCTGGCGCACGTTGCGCACGAACCCGCGGATGCGGTCCGGGTTGGGCGACTTCATCTCGAGCGTGAGGCCAGGACCCTCGATCTTCCAGTCGGGGACGACGTCGACGATCGCCTTGTCGGTGGCCGCGTACGCCGAGGCCTGGAGATCCTTGGTCTTCATGTCGACCCGCGACGCGTCGGACAGGGTGAACGTGGTCGACTCGACGTTGCGGTCGGTGCCGGCGTCGACGATGTTGAGGAAGGCCGGGCGGTCGGCATCGCTCACCTCGCGCTGCACATCGACGGTGAGCCCGCCGGAGGTGAGCTTCATCGTCGGGTCGCCCTGCCCCTCGGCGGCGAGGGTGCGGTATCCGTCCATCGCGACGCGGTGCGCCTGGTCACCGTCCACCTCGGCCGTCAGCGTGACCGTGGCGGACGCACCGTCCACGGTGACGTTCTCGACACCGGGCAGGGCGGCGATCACCGACTGCGGATCCGATGCGGCGGTGGTGTCGCCTCCCCCACCGCCGCATCCGGCGACCGCGAGGCTGGCGGCGGCGGCGAGGGTGACGGCGAGGCGGCTGCGGATGTTCATCCGTGCATCATGCCCGTGCCATCCGCCCGGTCCCACCCCATGTCACCCCGCGCCGGTCAAGGCACGGTGAAGAAGCCCCCGCGCCTCACGTCTCCTCCTGGGTGTGGTACCGCTCCGCCGGGTCGGCGGGACGCCTGACGCGGGCCGCAGAAGCACCCGCACCGGACGCCGCCGCCGGCCGGTGCGCCAGGCGTTCGGCGACGTCATGGAGTCCCAGCCACCACTGCCGCTGCGGACGCTGGTTGGCGGCGTCGACGAGCGGCGCGAAGCGTTCGAAGGCGGTCGCGCGCAGGCGCCCCTCGTGGACACCCACGAACACCGCCTGCGGATCGTCGGGCTCGGCGTCGACGTACCGGAGCGCCTCGGCCGCCATCCGCGCGGCCATCACCCGGTCGAGCGGCGACGGGTTGCCGCCCTGCTGGATGTGGCCCAGCACCGACGTGCGCACGGTGAAGAGGCTGCCGCCCTCCTCCTCGAAGATGCGCGCCATGAAGTCGGTGGAGTAGACGGGGCTGGAGCCCTCCGAGCGGATGACCAGCTCCATGCGGGTGCCCGAGCTGAACGCCTCGACCATGTGCCCCAGCTCGCGCTGCAGGTCGTCCAGCGTGACACCCGTCTCGGGCAGGAAGACGCACTCGGCGCCGCTCACGAGCCCGGCCATGAGCGCGAGGTAACCGCAGTGGTGACCCATCACCTCCACCACGAAGCAGCGCTCGGCGGCGACGGCCGACTGCTTGATGCGGTCGAGGGCCTCGACGATCGTGTTGAGGGCCGTGTCGGCGCCGATCGAGAGCTCGGTGCCAGGCAGGTTGTTGTTGATCGAGGCCGGCACCGCGACGATCGGGATCCGCAGCTCGGGATGCGCGTCGCGTGCCCGCCACAGGTCGTGACACGCCGTGTACCCGGACCACCCGCCCACCATCACGATGGCGTCGACACCGCGTTCGCGCAGGGTGGCGGCGATGGCCGCGACATCGTCGTCGCTCAGCCTGAGTCGGGCGACACCCAGCTCCGCGCCCCCGCTCGTGCCCCAGCCGCTGACGTCCATCCAGTCCAGGTCGACCAGGTCGCCGGCCACGAGCCCCCGGAACCCGTCGCGCACGCCCACCACCCGGTGGCCGCGGTCCAGCGCGAAGCGCGTGACCGCCCGCGCCCCGGCGTTCATGCCCGGCGCCAAGCCCCCGGCGTGCAGGATGGCGATCGTGCGACGACGTGCATCCGCACCGTCCACGCGGGGGGCCGGCCGGTTGATGTCACGGCCCAGCTCCAGAATCGACCCGAAGGCATCGCCGCGCCCCGCCCGCACCGTGGCGTGGTCGCCCGCCTCCAGCGCCGCCCCGATCGCGCGCGTCTCGGCGATGGCCTCCATGAGGGGCAGACGGGTGACGCGGTTGTTGCGCACGCCGACGATCTCGGGCTGTTCCCCGCGGTCGGCGTCCAGGACGTCGCGGATGGCCGTCTCGCCGACGATCGTCCCCATCAGACGATCGAACGCGCTCGGAACCCCACCGCGCTGCACGTGGCCCAGCACCGTCACACGCACGTCCTCGTGCAGCCCCTCCTTGATGGCGTCCCGCACCGCATCGGCGGTGATGCGCTCACCGGTCGCGTCCACCGCGCCCTCGGCCAGCACCACGATCGAGTCGCGCTGCCCGTTGGCCCGCCCCTCGCGCAGCGCCGCGCCCAGACGCTCCTGCCAGCCGGGCTCGGGCGGGTCCTCCGGGATGAAGACCCAGTCGGCCGATCCCGCGAGCGCGCCGCGCACCGCGAGCTCCCCGCAGCGACGGCCCATCACCTCCACGACGAAGGCGCGCTGATGGCTGGCGGCGGTGCTCGTGATGGCGTCGATGGCCTCGACGATCCGGTGGAGCGCCGAGTCGGCGCCGATCGTGCTGTCCAGGCCGGCCAGGTCGTTGTCGATCGACCCGACCACCCCGACCAGCCGCAGCGACGGGTGGGCGGCGGCCACCTCGGGTGTCACGGCACCCTCGCTGACAAGCTCGTCCACGAGCGCGGGCCACTCCTCCCACAGGACGCTGGCGCCGGTGAGGCTGCCGTCACCGCCGATCACCACCAGCCGGTCGACGCCCACGGCCAACAGGTTCGCCACCGCCCGCCGGCGTCCGTCCCGCTCGGCGAACTCGGGGCAGCGCGCCGTGCCGATGACCGTGCCGCCCGCCTGCAGGATGCCGCCCACCGCGTCCCACGTGGCGTCCTCCAGCATGGCGCCGCCCTCCACGAGCCCGCGGTACCCCTCGCGCACCAGCACCACGCCGGCGCCCAGGGAAAGACCGCCGCGCACCACGGCGCGCACGGCCGCGTTCATGCCCTGGGCGTCGCCGCCGCTCGTGAGGACCGCGACGCGGGGGATCGGGGACGAGGCTGCGGGATCACTCATCACGCGTCAGGTTAGTCAGCGGGCGACGGCGCACGCCGCACCGCATCGGCCGTGTTCACGGCTCGGTCACCGGACATCCGCGGCGATCTGCTGGAATCCGCCCGTGGACGTGCCCGAGGCCGCACCGACGCGCCCGGCCCGCGACGACCGCACCCGGGCCGTCGGCGCCCACGCTCCCGAGCGACGCGTCACCTGGAGGACGATGGGCGGCGGCGGTGGTGGTCGGCGGTGTCGTCGGCATCGTGGCCGACCTGGGAATCGCCGACCGCGTGCTCTGACCCGGTGGCGCGGACGCACCCCCGCGCGCGGCCGTTAAGGTCGCGGCATGACGGCATCAACCTTCCCACTGCGCGTCGGCCTCAGCCGGGTCTTCGGCGTGCTCTTCGTCGTGATCGGCGTGCTCAACCTCCTGCTCGCGTTCGCCACCGATGGCAGGCCCGTCCTCCTCGCACTCGGGGCCATCCTGACCCTGCTGGGCATCCTCTACCTGGTGGGCGCCGCGCTCGTCATCACCCCCACGGAGGCCCAGGTGAAGAACCCGCTCGGCATGACGATGAAGCGCTTCCCCATCACGTCGATCGCCGACCTGCGCATGGACGGACGGAACGTGATCCACGTGCCGACCGGCAAGCGGGTGATCGCCCTCAACGGCACCCTCGACAAGGGTGACGCGACGCGACTGCACGCGTTGCTGACCGGCGGTTCGGACGAGCAGGGCGTGCAGGGCTGACGCGGGTCATCGACCGGTGCGGTCAGCCCCGCGGTCGATGATCCTCGCGAGCATCACCCGATAGCCCAGCGCCACGAGCGGGGTCGCCAGACGCACGAGGGCGTCGGGCACCCCGCACACCCGCACCGTCTGGTCCCACGCGAGCACCGACCGTCCGTCGGCGACGGGCGCGACCACCATGACGATCCGGCCGCCCAGCACCCGGCCCACCTTGCGGATGCGCACCACGACGACGCCATCATCCCCACGGTCCCACTCGTCCACGCACATGTCGTCCATGAGACGCAGCGGTCCGACCCGCGTGAAGGCGGTGAAGCGGTCACCCGCCCGCAGCGCGTCGCGCACCGGATGGATGCGCGTGGCGGGCACCCACCGGTCGTGTGCGGCGGGGTCGAGCCCGCGCGCCGCGAGCGTGGCCGCGTCGAGGTCGCGCATCAGCGTGAACCCGAAGCGCGCGGTCACCGCAGGACGGCGACGGGTGTCGGGACGGTCGAGTGCATCGTCCGAAGGGTACGGGCACCGGCCTCTCGGACCCGGCGGACGCACGGTACGGTTGACCAATGACCGACCCCCGCCCCGTTCCGGACGTCCGGTACACGCTCTCGATGCTGGTGATGCCCAACAACGCCAACACGCTGGAGGTCATGCACGGCGGCTGGCTGATGTCGTGGATGGACATGGCCGCGTGGGTGGTGGCGGCACGCGCCGTGCAGGCAGACCAGACCGTGTTCTTCAAGGCGGTGAACGACCTGGTGCTGACCGGACCCGTCCACGCCGGTGAGGTCTGCGAGGTGCACGCGCGCCTGACGTCCGTGGGCCGCACCTCCCTCACGGTCGCGCTCACCGCGACGGCCGAGGACCCGACGGCCAAGACGACGCGCCAGGTGGCCACGGCGACCATGACGATGGTGGCCGGTCGTGACGGCGTCGCCGAGCCGGTGCGGCTCGCCGACGAGACCTGAGACGACGCGGGGCCACGACCCGTGGCCGCCATCATGTATCAACGACGATATGCGCGGTCCCGAGGGCCGCCGACGGGTCCTGCTACCCTGACCGCAGGTTCGGCACGGGGTCGGACCGTGAGATGAAGCTCTTCCCTTTGCACCGGTCGAGTCGGATCTCGAACCAGGCGTTGCCAAAGGAGAACAGCCATGCCCACGTCCTTCTCGGATCTCGGCGTCAGCGCGCCGGTCGCGAAGGCCCTCGCCAAGCGCGGCATCAAGGCCCCCTTCAACATCCAGACCCTCGTCATCCCGGACGCCCTCGACGGCGAGGACATCCTCGCCAAGTCGCCCACCGGATCAGGCAAGACGCTGGCGTTCGGCCTGCCGATCGTGGAGCTCACCGAACCGGAGGACGGGCCCGCGTCGGCGCTCATCCTCGTGCCGACCCGCGAGCTCGCCATCCAGGTGACCGACGAGCTCGCCACGATCGCCGCGCCGCGGGGGCTCAGCGTCACCGCGGTCTACGGCGGGGTCAGCCTGCCCGCGCAGGCCAAGCGCGCCGCCAAGGCGCACATCCTGGTCGCCACGCCCGGCCGGCTGACCGACCTCACCGGCCGCGGGCTGGTGAATTTGAGCGGCGTCGACACGTTCGTGCTGGACGAGGCGGACCGCCTGCTGGACATGGGCTTCCAGCCGCAGGTGGACCGCATCGTGAAGCTGCTCCCCAGGGAGCGCCAGACGATGTTCTTCTCGGCGACGCTGGACGGCGAGGTCGGTCGACTGGCGGTGGCGTACACGCACGAGCCGCGGCGCTACGAGGCCGAGCAACCGCAGGAGCGCCTCACCGGCGAGATCGAGCACCGCTTCGTGCCGGTCACGCGCGAGACGAAGCTCACGAAGCTGGTGGAGGAGATCTTCGCCGCCAAGGGCCTGGTGCTCGTGTTCGTGCGCACGCGTCGCGGGGCCGACCGCCTGGCCACCCGCCTGAAGGCCAACGAGGTGGAGGCCGTCGCGATGCACGGTGACCTGAGCCAGCGTCAGCGCGAGCAGGCGCTGCGGCGGTTCGAGTCCGGCAGGGTGTCCACCCTCGTGGCGACCGACGTCGCCGCGCGTGGCCTGGACCTGGACGACATCACCCACGTCATCAACTACGACCCGCCGGAGGACCACAAGGCGTACGTGCACCGGGTGGGCCGGACCGGGCGCGCGGGCCGCAGCGGCACCGGGGTCACGCTCGTCCTGCCGGACGAGGCCGCCGAGCTCAGCCGCGTGGCGGAGCGTCTGGGGCATCGCGACCAGTTCGAGCAGCACGGGCTGAAGACGGCGGCACCGAAGATCGTCTACTCCACCCGACGCGGTGGCCGGTCGGCGTTCTCACGGCCCACCGCCCGCCGATCCTGACCGTGGTGTGAGGTCCGTCACGACGGGCCTCACACGGTGCATCGGGGTCACTCGTCCACCTGCAGGATGCGCCCCTATGGGCATAATGCAGGTATGAGTACACAGAAGGCGCGCCGCGCCGAGACCCCTGAGGTGAACGGACAGCCGCGCAACTGGCTCCAGCCGTTTCTCCTGCTGTCGCTGGACAGGTGGCAGGCCCATGGGTATGAGCTCATCCGCCGCCTCACCGTCTTCGGCTTCGAGAAGACCGACCCAGGCAGCGTGTACCGCACGCTGCGCCAGCTGGAGCGTGACGGGCTGCTGGAATCGGACTGGGACACCACCAGCGCCGGCCCGGCACGCCGCACGTACCAGCTGACCGATTCCGGCCGGCTCTACCTGGAGGGATGGGCCGAGGCCCTGCGCGGCTACCAGCACATGCTGGACGAATTCTTCAACCTCTACCCCGAGGGGGAGGGCGACCGCGGCGATGACGACCGTGACACCCCGCCCCGCCGGTGAGATGATTCGCCGCGTCGGGATGCCGGGGCGGCCGCAACTGCAGCGACGCTTCCGACATCGCGGCGGCGCGTCGATCGACTGAAGGAGGATCCGATGTCCGAATACCCGGTGGGAAAGACAATCGATGAGCTGAAGGTCGGCGACAGCGCCAGCCTCTCGAAGGCGTTCTCCCAGGAGGACATCAACGACTTCGCGCGGATCTCCGGCGACGTCAACCCGGTCCACCTCGACAAGGAGTGGGCGGAGCAGACGATGTTCAAGGGCCGCATCGCACACGGCCTCATGACCGCCGGTCTCCTGTCGGCCATCTTCGGCACGAAGCTGCCGGGCACCGGCGCCATCTACATGTCGCAGTCGCTCAAGTGGCTGGCCCCGGTCTACCCGGGTGACGAGCTGACGGCGACCGTGACGGTCAAGGAGATCGTGCCCGAGAAGAACCGCGCCGTGTTCGACACGGTCGTCAAGTGCGGTGACAAGGACATCATCGTCGGCGAGGCGCTCATCATGCCCCGCAAGGCGGACTAGGAGCGCTCATGGCATCGGAACTCAAGGATCAGGTCGTCCTCGTCACCGGCGGTGTCCGGGGGATCGGACTCGCCATCGCGGACCTGTTCGCGAACGAGGGCGCACGGGTGGCCGCGGGCTACTCACGCAACGGCGCGGCAGCCGAGGCGTTCATGGAGCGCTACGCGGACCGCGGCGCGTCCATCCACCAGGGCGCCATCGAAGACCCCGCCGACTGTGAGCGGGTGGTCGAGGAGGTCATCAGCCGGCACGGACGTCTGGACGTCCTGGTCAACAACGCCGGCGTGACGATGGACCACACCATCGGCAAGATGACGCCGGAGGAGTGGGACTACGTCATCCGGGTCAACCTGGGCGGCGCGTTCAACATGTGCCGTGCGGCACTCCCGCAGATGAAGAGCCAGGGATACGGCCGCATCGTCAACATCAGCTCGGTCATCGCCGAGCGCGGCAACATCGGGCAGGCGAACTTCGCCGCGTCCAAGGCGGGTCTCTTCGGCCTGACGATGAGCCTGGCCCTCGAGACGGCCAATAAGGGCATCACGGTCAACTGCGTGGCGCCCGGCTTCATCGAGAGCGAACACTCGTCGTCGCTGCCCGAGGAGGACATGCGACGTGTCATGGACAGCATCCCGGTGCGCCGGCTCGGACGGCCCGAGGAGGTCGCGCGCGTCGTGCTGTTCCTCGCGGAGCCCGCATCCGCCTACATCACCGGACAGGCCTACTCGATCAACGGCGGACTGAACATGTGAGTGGTCCGGCCCTGACCGGCCGGGTGCCCCCCGAAGCTTGGAGACCGACATGAGCTCGACCAACGATTCCGGATCGACGACACCGAACCCGTTCATGCAGGGCCTCGAGGACCCGATGGCCAGGCTCGACCCCATGGGCCTGGGACGGGCCTTCGTGGACGCGATCGTCAACGTCGCACAGAAGCCCGACACCGTCATGGCGGCGGCCACCAAGTACGCATCGGACGTGCTGTCGGCGGGCACCGCCGCGGCCGCCCGCGCGATGGGGATGGAGAGCGAGGGCCCGGTGGCGCCCTCCCCCAAGGACCGGCGGTTCAAGGACCCCTCGTGGGACCAGAACCCCGGCTACTTCCTGCTGCTGCAGAACTACCTGCTGTGGGGCAGGCTGGTCAACGAACTGGTGGACGCCGCCGAGCTGTCCGACCACGACCACGAGAAGGCGATGTTCAGCGCCGAGATCATGATCGATGCGCTGGCACCGACCAACTTCCTGCTCACCAACCCGGCCGCGACGAAGAAGGCGATGGAGACGGGTGGCGCCAGCGTCGTGCGCGGTGCGCGGCAGTTCCTCGACGACGTCGCCACCAACGAAGGGCTGCCCCGCATGGTCGAGGCGGACCACTTCGAGGTGGGCAAGGACCTCGCGTGCTCGCCGGGCAAGGTCGTCTTCCGCAACAGCCTGATGGAGCTGATCCAGTACTCGCCGAAGACCGACAAGGTCCACGAGACGCCGATCCTCATCAGCCCGCCGTGGATCAACAAGTACTACATCGTCGACCTCTCGCCCGGTCGCAGCTTCGTGCAGTGGGCGGTCGAGCACGGGCACACCGTCTTCTCGATCAGCTACCACAACCCCACGGCCGCCGACCGCGACGTGTCGATGGACGATTACCTGAACCTGGGGCCGCTCACCGCGATCGACGTGATCGAGGACATCACGGGCCAGAAGCAGGTCAACCTGGTGGGCATCTGCCTGGGCGGAACGCTCACCGCGATGCTTCTGACCTACCTGGCCCACAAGCGCCAGAAGCGGGTCAAGGCGGCGACGTTCCTCAACACGCTGCTCGACTTCAGCAACCCGGGCCGCCTGGGCGCGGTCACCGACGAGCCGTCGATCGAGCACCTCGAGCACCTGATGTCGGCGCGCGGGTTCCTCGAGTCCAGCGAGATGATGAACACGTTCACGTTCATGCGCAGCAACGACCTCATCTGGAACTACGCGGTCAACAACTGGCTGATGGGTGAGCCGCCGCCGCCGTTCGACATCCTCTCGTGGAACAGCGACGGCACCCGCATGCCGGCCAAGATGCACTCGCACTACGTGCGGTCGTGCTACCTCCACAACAAGTTCGCGAAGGGCGAGATGGTCGCCAACGACGTCACGCTCGACCCGTCCAAGGTGAAGGAGGACATCTACATCCTGGCCGCCCAGGAGGACCACATCACCCCGTGGAAGGGCAGCTACCTCACCACCCGGGTGCTGGGCAACGCCACGCGGCACTTCGTGCTGAGCTCGGCCGGTCACATCGCCGGCATCGTCAACCCGCCCACGCCGAAGGCCTGGTACCGGACCGGCGACAAGTCGCTGCCGGAGGACCCGAACGCGTGGTACGAGTCGACCGAGCTGCACCAGGGCTCGTGGTGGGAGGACTGGGCCGAGTGGGCGAAGAGCCGCGGCGGCAAGATGATCGACCCGCCGCCGATGGGAAGCGACGAGCACAAGGTGCTGGGCGACGCGCCGGGCACCTACGTGATGGAGAAGTAGCGCAGGGCACATCCGCGCGTTGGTCCGACGGGCCCGTCACCTCCGGTGGCGGGCCCGTCGCGTTTTTCGCGTCAGCCCGCGATCCGCACGCCGACGGCGAAGCCGTCCTCCAACGGCAGCATGGTGGTGCGAAACCGCGGCGAGTCGGCCAGCGCACGGTTGAACGTGCGGATGCCGTCGACCACCGGGGGATCGTCACCCGCGCCCGGGGCCGCCGCCCGGCGGAAGACGTTGTCACCGATCACCGTGCCGCCGACGCGGAGGTTGCGCTCGGCCCACGTCAGATACGCCGGGTAGCCCGACTTGTCGGCGTCGATGAAGACCAGGTCGAAGGGGCCCTCCGCCTCGATGGCGGGCAGGTTGGCCAGGGCGGGCCCCACGTGCAGCTGCACGAGGTGATCGACCCCCGCGAGCCGGAACGCGTCGGCCGCCACCGCGGCATGCCGCGGGTCGACCTCGAACGTGTGGAGCACGCCGTCCGGCGGAAGCGCGCGGGCCAGGCACACGCCGGAGTAACCGGCCAGGGTGCCGATCTCGACGATGCGGCGCGCCCCCGCCATGCGTGCCAGCACCTCCAGGTGCCGGCCCTCGAACGGGCCGAGTGCGATCGTCGGGAGCCCGGCCCGGTCGCTTCGCCGACGGATCTCGGCCAGCACGTCGTCCTCGGGAAGCAGCAGGTCGTGCACGTACGGGGCGATCGCGGGATCGACCGCCGAGAAGCCCTTGCCCCCGCCGTCGATCACCTAGGTGGAGCTGCGGTCGATGCCGCCCACGAAGTAGACGACCGGCACGAGCCCCGCAGTGTTGGCCAGGGCGATCGCCGCCGCCCACAGTCGCTTCGACCCGCGCACCTGCGACGCGGGACGCCGCACCAGGTCCACCAACGCCGTCGCGCGCAGCGACAGGTCCACCACGGCCACCACCGCGATCGTCCGTCGAGCCCGGGGAGAGAGATCGGCCCATTTCTGCATCGCGGACACCTCCTGTCGGTGGGGACGACGCCAACGTTACCGCGGCGGATGACGCGCCTCGACCGCCGCGGCCCGCCCACGACGTCCCGGGCCGACGCGTGCGGCCATCCCCTGCCCATGTCAGATGAATCGACCGGCACCACGGCTGACGCCGGGCCGACGCGGACCGTCGGAGCCGGGACCCACCCAAGTCCCGCGATCCCAGTCCCTGAGTGGGTTTCCCACCTCCGTCCACCACCGTGTGGGCCACGCCGTCGGAGATTTCTTCCGCCGGGTGCTTGACATTGTGGGCGGATGCGTACTATATTGATCGCACCCCCTGATGAACCAGACCCAGATCGGAGCCGAAAATGGCGAACACCACTCTTGACTACACCAAGGCCGCCCAGGAGAAGACCCTCGAGGCCATCAAGCAGGGCCAGTCGGTCCTCGTCGAGGCCGTCGCCGCGTGGGCGCAGGCCGCTGAGAAGTCCATCCCCAGCCTCCCGGCCATCCCGGCCATGCCGGAGCTCCCCAAGGGCGCCGTCCCGACGCCGGAGGAGGCCGTCAAGGTGACGTTCGACTTCTACAACGACGTGCTCGAGGCCAACCGCAAGTTCGCGAACGACGTGCTCGCCGCCGCGGCTCCGGTCCTCAAGGCCACCCCCAAGACCGCCTCCAAGTAGTTCGGGCGCGTCTCCGCCGAGCTCTTCAGCACGATGACCACAGCCAATGACCCCTGGCAGGCCGGCGTCGAGGAGCTCGGCCGCTTCATCCACACCCAGCGCAAGCTCGCGAAGCTCTCGCTTCGCGAGCTCGCCGGGTTGACCGACCTGTCCAACGCGTACCTCAGCCAGCTCGAGCGTGGGCTCCACGAGCCCTCGATGCGGGTGATCAACTCGATCGCCAAGGCACTCGACCTGTCCGCCGAGACGCTCCTGCGACAGGCCGGGATGTTCTCGCAGGAGTCTCCGTCCTCGGACGAGCCGCCGGCACCGATCGAGGATTCCATCCTCGCCGATGCCCGCCTCACCCAGGCACAGAAGGACGCCCTTCTGGCCGTCTACCGGGGATTCCGCACCGCGGAGCCGACGACCCCCTCGGATGAGTCCGAGGCGTGATCGTCGCCCCGCCGTTCCCGACGATCCACAAGGAGTGACCGTGGCACCGACGACAACCTCAGATGTGACGGCCGCGAACGTTCGCGCCATCGACGCGGTCACCCTGTCCAAGCTCGCCTTCCTCGATGTCGCCCGCGCGATCGGCACGATGCTGAGCCCGGCGGCCCGACGGACCATGCCGCTCGCGCTCACCGGGTACCAGAACTCGATCGAGGCCTGGGACCTCTACGTCCGTGCGCAGCGCGAGTACGCGCTCGCGCTCGTCGCCCGCACGCCGCAGATCGCCCGTGAGGTGATCGACGTCACCCCGAAGGCCATCGAGGCCGTCAGCTCCGCCGCCGTCGACACGGTCGAGGCGGCCGTCGACCGGGCAGAGGCCGCGATGGACGAGGCACTGGCCGCCGTCTCCCCCACGACGACGAAGCCCGCCAAGCCGGTCGCGAAGGCGACGCCGGCAAAGCCCGCGGCCACGACCGAGCCCGTCAAGACCGAGCCGAAGCCGGCCGCGAAGGCCGCGCCCGCAAAGCCCGCCGCGACGGTCGCGAAGCCCGAGCCCGCCAAGCCCGCCGCACCGGTGGCCACGACGGAGCCCGTCAAGACCGAGCCGAAGCCGGAGCCCGCAAAGCCCGCCACGCCCGTGGCCAAGGCGGAGCCGGTCAAGGATGAGCCGAAGCCGGCCACAACGGCCGCGCCCGCGAAGCCCGCCGCACCGGTGGCCACGACCGAGCCGAAGTCGGAGCCCACAACGGCGACCGCGAAGACCGCACCCACCAAGCCCGCGGCCAAGACCGAACCGAAGCCAGAGCCCACAACGGCGACCGCGAAGTCCGCGCCCGCCAAGCCCGCGGCAAAGAGCGAGCCCGTCAAGTCTGAGCCGAAGCCGGCCGCAACGGCGACCGCGAAGACCGCGCCCGCCAAGCCGGCGGCCAAGACCGAGCCCGTCAAGTCCGAGCCGAAGCCGGCCGCAACGACCGCGCCCACCAAGCCCGCGACGCCCGCGGCCAAGACCAAGCCGGCCAAGACCGAGCCGAAGTCGGAGCCCACGACGGCAACGACCCCGGCCGCCAAGGCCGAGGCCACCAAGCCCGCCGCGAAGGCGGAAACTGCGCCGCAGGCGGAGACCCTCCCCCTGGGGGAGACGGACGCGAAGCCCGCCCCCCAAGCGCGCCGCGGCCAAGCGTCCCGCCGCTGCGAAGACGGCGAAGCCGCGCGCGACGCGCCGCAGCACCAAGCCGACCGACTGAGCATTCGGTCGCCCGCTCGCCCCGCGCGGTCCATGCCCGCGCGGGGTTGCGAGCGAGACGCGGGTCAGAAGGCCTGCAGCTCGTCCTCCCATGAGAACGCCCGCATCGGCGGGGCCGCCGAGTCCGGCTCCAGGTCGATGTTGGAGGCGTCCACCACCACGTCCGGGTCGATCCTGACCACGGCGTAGCCGGCGATCGCACCGGCGCCGAACCCGGGTGCGAACACCCTGGTCGGCTCGGTGATGACCCCGTCCAGGACGGCGTCGTGGATCGCGATCGGGATGCTGGCCGCCGACGCGTTGCCGACTCGGTCGATGTTGAAGTACATCTTCTCCTCGGGGATGCCCGCCTGGGCACCGAGGTCGACCACCATCGTCCGGTTGGCCTGGTGCGGCACCACCAGCCCCACCTCGCCCTTGCCGTCCGGCAGGTCGGCCAGCTCGCCCATCATCTGGGTGAGGTAGCGCTCCACCAGCTTCTTGACCTCGGGGCCCCACACGGTGATGTCGTTGTCGAACTCCGGGTTGGGCCAGATGATCGAGTTGACCTGGCTGGCCGGACCGCTGGCGTAGGTCTGCAGCACCTCGATGTCGGCCGGCTCGTCGTCGGCCGCCGGGGCCAGCACCACCGCGGCCGCGCCGTCACCGAAGATCATGCGCGAGGTCCGCACGTTGCCGATCTTGTCCGAGAACTTCTCGGCGAAGACCACGAGGACCGGGCGCTCGATGTCGTTCATGATCCGCATGCCCTCGGCCAGGCCGTAGGGGAAGCCGGCGCACGCCGAGACCAGGTCGAACGACGCGTGGGTCTGGTAGATGCCCAGCTGGCCGGAGAGCCAGCAGGCCACCGACGGGATGAGACGGGTGTTGGTGCACGAGCAGAAGACGATCGCGCCGATCTCGTCGGCCGACCGCCCACTGCGCTCGAGCGCCGCGGTGGCCGCGCAGAGGCCGAGCACCTCAAGGTCGCGGGCCGTGTACTTGCGCGCCTCGATGCCGGTCTTCTCGGAGATCTCGTTGGCGCTCATCGGCGACCAGCAGTACGCCGAGTTGCGGATGACGTCGTCGTTGGAGCAGGTGATCTCGCCCTTCTCCACCGCCAGCGCCTCGATCTTGGGACGCACGCGGTAGTGGTCCGACACCACGATGGGCGGCACGGGCACGCCGGGCGTGGGCTCCTTGGGCGGCTTGGGACGCCGGCGCGGCGGCGTGTCCTCACGGGCCCGCTCGATGAACGCCTGCACCTCGCGGGTGCGCGGCGCGAAGAGCACCACGAAGTCGTCGTCGTCGAGCTCGTCGGCGGACTTGAGGGTCGAGTCCGAGCGGTTCCACGGCGACTGGTTGTGCAGGATCATCGCCATCCGGTGAAGCGCCTCGAGCTCCGGCACGTCGTCCTTGACGTCGATGATCTCCTGGAACGCGAAGACCGGGAAGTCGGGGTCGTAGTCGGACAGCGCGTAGGTCTTGAGGGACGTGTCGGCGATGAACTCGGCGATGGTCGGCTTGATCGGCTCGAGTGACGTCGCGTGGTGGCGCTTGTTGCGGAAGACGTCGAGGATGATCTCGCCGATCTTGGACTCGAGCGCCTCGTCCCACTGTCCGGGCAGCGCCTCGTACGCCGACTGGACCGCCGCGACCTTCTGGTCGCCGTCCTCCCAGGCCGTCAGGTCGGGCAGATAGAGGTCGTCGCGCTGCTTCGGCACGTCGCGCCAGCGCCTGGGGCGCTTGTCGTACATGGTCATCGCAAAACGGTTGGCCCAGAAGAGGTTCAGCACCAGGTCGCGCAGCAGCCCGTACTTGGTCGTGTACTTGCCGGCCGCCGCGCGCTCGACGATGTCGACGCCCTTCGGCGATTTGGCTTCAAAGTCGCGTCGGACGACCGCCGACAGCTGGTCGACGGTATCGATCACGCTGAAGTCGAGTTCGCCGAGGAAGTTGGACGGAAAGACGAGTTGTCCGTGGCTGTTGATCACGAAGGGCTTGGTCATCTCGGCGGCTCCCGTCGTTCGGGATGTGGGCGGTCGCAGGCAACGCTAACCGATCTGAACCCGTTTGCAACGTCTGCAACTTCGGCCATAGGTGCGTACTGCCGCGTTTCGTTCGGTCTCGCGGGCCGGTAGTTTGCCCACATGTTTGAGCGGATTGTCATCATCAACCGAGGCGAGCCCGCGAGGAGGCTGATCCACGCCGCTCACGAGGTGGGCGAGGAGATCGGCCGGCCGGTGCGCACCATCGCCCTCCATACGCTCGCCGAACGGCGGGCCACCTTCGTGCGCGAGGCGGACGAGGCGATCGTCATCGGCGGTCCCACGAACCCGTACCTCAACCACGAGGAGCTCGAACGGGCGCTGGTCGAGAGCCGGGCCGACGCCGCCTGGGTCGGATGGGGATTCGTCGCCGAGGACCCGGCCTTCGCCGAGCTGTGCGAGCGACTGGGCGTCACGTTCATCGGTCCCGACGCCGAGGTGATGCGCCGCCTGGGCGACAAGATCGGCGCCAAGCTCCTGGCCGAGCAGAACGACGTGCCCGTGGCCCCGTGGAGCGGTGGCCCGGTCGACACCGTCGACGACGCGCTGGCCCACGCCGCGCGGATCGGGTATCCGCTCATGATCAAGGCGACGGCCGGCGGCGGCGGTCGCGGCATCCGCAGAGTGGACTCGGAGGAGGACCTCCCGACGTCGTTCGAGCGGGCCCGCGAGGAGGCGCGACGGTCGTTCGGCGACCCCACCGTGCTGATGGAGCGCGTGGTGGCGGGCGCACGCCACGTCGAGGTGCAGGTCATCGCCGACGCCCACGGCAACGCGTGGGCGCTCGGCGTGCGGGACTGCTCCGTGCAGCGGCGCAACCAGAAGCTCATCGAGGAGTCGGCCTCCCCCGCCCTCGAGCCCGAGCAGGCCCGCGAGCTTGCGGAGTCCGCAGTCCGCCTCGTGAAGGCCGCCGGCTACCGCAACGCCGGCACCGTGGAGTTCCTCTACCAGCCGGAGGAGCGGGTGTTCTCGTTCCTGGAGGTCAACACACGCCTGCAGGTGGAGCACCCCGTGACCGAGGCCACCGCCGGCGTCGACCTGGTCAAGCTGCAGCTGCTGGTGGCCGGCGGCGAGCGGCTGGAGGGCGATCCGCCCGAGGAGCGGGGCCACGCCATCGAGGCCCGCCTCAACACCGAGGACCCGCAGCGGGCATTCGCGCCGTCACCCGGCCGGTTGAGCCGTCTGCGCTTCCCCTCCGGTCCCGGCATCCGCGTGGACACCGGTTTCATCGAGGGCGACGAGATTCCATCCGAGTACGACTCGATGATCGCCAAGATCATCGCGTGGGGCGCCGACCGCAGCGAGGCACGCGCCCGCCTGCGCAGGGCGCTCGCCGAGACCTCCGTCGTGGTCGAGTCCGGCGCCACCAACCGCGTGTTCCTGATGCACCTCCTGGACCACCCCGACGTGGTGGCGGGGACCGTCGACACCGGCTGGCTGGACCGCCTCGGCACCGAGGGGCTCATGCCCGACCGCAACGCCGACGTCGCCCTCATCGCCGCCGCCATCGAGGCATGCGACGACGAGGAGTCATTGGAGCGCGAGGCCTTCTACGCCGCGGCGTACCGCGGTCGACCGGAGGCCGGCAGCTCACCGACCACGGTCGTCGAGCTGCGTCACCGCGGGCAGGGCTACAAGCTCGCGGTCGGCCATCTCGGCCCGGACCGCTACCGGGTGACGGTGGACGGCGTCGACGTGGACGTGCGGTCCGAGCACCTGGGCCGGTTCGAGCGGCGCATCAGCTTCAACGACCGCGTCCACCGCGTGACGCTGGCACCCAGCCCGCCCGACCTGCTGGCCGAGGTCGACGGCGTCGCCCACCGCGTCTCACGCGACGAGGGCGGCCTCGTGCGCGCCCCCGCGCCGGCACTCGTCGTCGCGATCCCGGTGGCCGAGGGCGACGAGCTCCCCGCGGGCGCACCGGTCGCCGTGGTGGAGAGCATGAAGATGGAGACCACCCTCACCGCGCCGTTCTCGGGGCATGTGCGCGAAGTCCTGGTGGCCGGCAACGTCCAGGTCGGCGCGGGCACACCGCTCGTGCGGCTGGAGCCGTCCGGCGCACACGACGGCGAGGAGCTCGACGTCAACCGGGTGGACTTCAGCGAGGACCAGCTGGCGACGCCCGGGATGGGGCGCGTGCTGGCCGACATGCGGAGCCTCATCCTCGGCTACGACGTCGACGCGGCCATGGCCCGCCAGCTGGTCGCGCAGCTCGAGGTGAACGTCCCGAAGTCCGATCCGCGGGCATGGCTGATGCACAAGCTCGGCATCCTGGGGGCCTTCGCCGACCTGGCGGAGCTCTCGCGCGACCGACCGCCGGTGGAGGGCGGCGAGGAGGAGCACGTCCACAGCCCGAAGGAGGCGTTCCACGGCTACCTGCGCTCGCTGGACGCCGAACGCGAGGGAACGTCCGAGCAGCTTCGGCAGAGCCTCACACGTGCGCTCGAGCACTACGGCGTGCACTCGCTGGACCAGTCCTACGAGCTGCGCGAGGCGTGCTTCCGCATCTTCCTGTCCCACCAGCGCTCGGCCGTGCAGCTGCCGGTGGTGGGCGCGGTGCTGGAGCACCTGCGCCGCAGGGCCGGCGACCTGGACGAGGCCCAGCTCGAGGAGCTCCGCGCGACCCTCGACCGTCTGATCGTCGCGACGCAGCTGCGCCATCCGGTCATCGGTCACCACGCCCGCGCCGTGCGCTTCTCGATCTTCGACCTGCCGGCGGTGCAGACCGCCCGTGCAACGCGGGTGGCGCAGGTCCGGGAGGAGCTCGACCGGATCACCGCCGAGGGCGACCCGGACAACACCCGCATGCAGGCCATCGTCGACAGCGAGTACCCGCTCATCGTGCTGCTGGGAGAGCGACTGGCGGACGGGGTGGCGGACGACGAGCCGATGCTCGAGATCCTCACGCGCCGCTACTACAAGATCCGCACGCTGCGCGACGTCACCCGCGTGCAGCGCGACGGCCGGCAGTACATCACGGCGAACTACGAGCGGCTGAGCGGGGGACCGCCTCCGGGCCGTCGCGTGGACCTGGTGACGACGCTCGCCACCGGGGACGACATCCCCGCCGCGATCGCCGGTCTCAGCGCCCTCGCCTCCGAGGCCGCCGACGACGTGGTGGCCGACGTCTACATCGCCTGGCCCGACGCCCCCGACGCGGACGAGATCGCCGAGAGCCTCACGGGCTGGCTGCGCTCCGCACGCACCGACGCCAAGGTCACGCGCATCGCCTTCTCGATCTCGGATCGGGTCAACGAGAACGACCTGCACTTCACGTTCCGGCGCACCGACGGCGAGCTCGTCGAGGAGCGCGTGGCGCGTGGGCTTCACCCGATGATCGCCCGGCGTCTGCGTCTGTGGCGACTGGGGGAGTTCGAGCTGGAGCGGCTGGACGCGGTGGAGGACACCTACCTGTTCCGGTGCACCACCGAGGACGGCGGGGAGGAGCGCCTGGTCGCCCTCGCCGAGGTGCGTCACCTCGACCCGTCCCACCGGCAGGCGCGGCACCTCACCGCCCTCCCCGAGGTGGAGCGCATCCTCGGCAACTGCCTGGAGAGCATCCGCGCCGCACAGTCCGGCAGCAAGCCGTCCAAGGCGCTTCGGACCAACCACGTATTCCTCTACCTGTGGCCGCACATCGCGGTGCCGATGCGCGACCTCGTCACCATCGCGCGCAACCGGCTGGCCCCGATGACCGCGGGGCTGGACCTGGAGGAGGTGCTGCTGCACGTGCGGACGGGCGACGGCACGAGCGAGTCGGACGAGATGGCGCTCGTGTTCAGCTACCAGCCGGGCGCCGGCGCGACCGTCAGCCTGGAGCCGGCACCGCAGGGCCGCCTCGCCCCGCTGGGCGCCTACGACAAGCGCAAGCTGCCGGCGCGTCGGCGCGGGACCGTGTACCCCTACGAGCTGATCCCGCTCGTGGCCGGATCCGGCGGGTCGTTCCAGGAGCACGACCTCAGCGAGGACGGACGTCTGGTCCCGGTGGACCGGCCGCCGGGCGGCAACAGCGCGGGCATCGTCTGCGGCGTCGTGACCTCACCCACGCCGAAGTACCCCGAGGGCATCACCCGCGTGGTGCTGATGGGCGACCCCACCAAGTCCCTGGGCTCGGTGTCCGAACCGGAGTGCCACCGCATCGCGGCGGCGCTCGACCTGGCCGAGGAGATGGGCGCGCCGGTCGAATGGTTCGCGCTGTCGTCGGGCGCGAAGATCTCGCGCGACAGCGGCGTCGAGAACATGGACTGGGTGTCACGCGCGCTTCGGCGGATCGTGGAGTTCACCCAGGCGGGCGGCGAGATCAACGTCATCGTCGCGGGCATCAACGTCGGCGCCCAGCCCTACTGGAACGCCGAGGCGACGATGCTCATGCACACCAAGGGCATCCTCGTCATGACCCCCGACAGCGCCATGGTGCTGACCGGCAAGCAAGCGCTTGACTACTCCGGCGGCGTCTCGGCCGAGGACAACTTCGGCATCGGCGGGTACGACCGCATCATGGGACCCAACGGCGAGGCCCAGTACTGGGCTCCGCATCTGGCGGGCGCCATCGAGGTGCTCTTCAGCCACTACGACCACGCGTACGTGGCGCCGGGTGAGCGGTTCGCGCGACGCGGCATGACGAACGATCCGGTGGAGCGCGACATCGGCCCCATGCCGATGGGCGTGCCCGGCGAGTTCGAGACCGTGGGCGACGTGTTCGCCGACATGACCAAGAAGAAGCCGTTCGACATCCGGCCGGTCATGCGCGCGGTGGCCGACCAGGACCACCCCACCATGGAGCGCTGGGGCATCATGGCCGACGCCGATACGGTCGTCGTCTTCGACGCGCACCTGGGCGGCAGGCCGGTCCAGCTGGTCGGCATGGAGTCGCGGCCGCTGCCGCGCTACGGCTTCCTGCCCGCCGACGGGCCGGACTCGTGGAGCGCCGGCACCCTCTTCCCCGTCTCGTCCAAGAAGATGGCGCGCGCCATCAACGCGGCCAGCGGCACGCGGCCGCTCGTGGTGCTCGCCAACCTCTCCGGGTTCGACGGCTCGCCCGAGTCGCTTCGACGGTGGCAGCTCGAGTTCGGCGCCGAGATCGGTCGCGCCGTCGTCAACTTCGACGGACCGATCGTCTTCTGCGTCATCTCCCGCTACCACGGTGGCGCGTTCGTCGTGTTCTCGAACGCCCTCCACGACTACATGGAGGTCATCGCCGTCGAGGGCAGCTACGCCTCGGTCATCGGCGGCGCGCCCGCCGCCGCGGTCGTCTTCGCCCGCGACGTCGACGCGCGCACCGACGCCGATCCGCGCATGGTGGCGTTCGACGAGCGGATCGCGCAGGCCCCGGAGGAGGAGCGAAACGCGCTCCGTGCCGAGCGGGCGCACGAGCGAGGGGCGATCCGTTCCGAGAAGCTGGGTGAGGTGGCCGGCGAGTACGACAGCATCCACAGCATCCAGCGGGCCCTCGAGAAGGGGTCGGTCCACACCATCATCTCGCCGGACAAGCTGCGGCCGTACCTCATCGAGGCGGTCGAACGGGGCATCGAGCGCTACGAGCGCGAGGTGCCGGAGCGGCGGATCACCAACGCCCCGCAGCTTCGGAAGGCCGAGGACGCCTGATCCTCGCGGTGGGTGCTCGCACCGTACGGCGAGCACCCACCTCCCATCGAAGACGCCGTCGCATCCGACGGCCGTGCCGACGTGATCCGTCGGCGCGCAACGCCCGCCGACCGGTGGAGCGACGGCCTGCCAGACTGAACCCATGAACCGCACGATCCCCTCCGACTGGCCCACCGGCGCGGACCTGGGGCATGGGACGCGGGAGATCCGCGACCCGTACTCGGGTGCGGTGATCGGCCACGTGCACGTCGCGACGGCCGACGACGTGGACGCCGCGGTCGCGACGGCGCGCGAGCACCTGCCGCCACCGCCCGCGGCGGAGCGTGCGCGGATCCTCGAGCGGGCCGCCGAGATCGTGCGGTCGCGCAGCGAGGAGTTCGCGCGCGTCATCGCGCTGGAGGCCGGCAAACCCATCCGGCAGGCGCGCGGCGAGGCCGGCCGCTGCGTCGAGACCCTCGTCCAGAGCGCCATCGCCGCCCGCACCCTCACCGGCGACATGGTGCCGATGGAGGGCGCCGAGGCCGGGGTGGGGCGCATGGCGTGGACGGTGCGCGAGCCCGTGGGCGTCGTGGGCGCCATCGCCCCCTTCAACTTCCCGCTCAACCTGGTGGCCCACAAGGTGGGGCCCGCGATCGCGGCGGGCTGCCCCATCGTCCTCAAGCCCGCGTCTCAGACCCCGTTCAGCGCGCTCGGCCTGGCCGCCGCGCTTCGTGAGGCGGGTCTGCCCGACGGATGGCTGCACGTGCTCCCGGGCGACAGCGCGGTGGGGACCGCCATCGTCGAACACCCCGACGTGCCCCTCATCTCGTTCACCGGCAGCCACGCTGTGGGACGGGCCATCCAGCGGTCGGTGTCCCACAAGACGGTGCTCCTGGAGCTCGGCAACGCCGCCCCGGTCATCGTGGCCGCCGACGCCGATCTGGAGGACGCCGCGGCCCGCATCGCCGCATCCGGTTTCACGCACGCCGGCCAGTCCTGCGTCAGCTGTCAGCGCGTGTACGTGGAGGCGGACGTCTATCCGGCCTTCTGCGACCTGCTCGTCGAACGGGTGGCCGCCCTTCGCACCGGTGACCCGCTGGACGACGCGACCGACGTGGGTCCGGTCATCTCGCACGACGACACCGAGCGGGTGCTCGAGTGGATCGGCGAGGCCGGCGAGGACGGCGGACGAATCGCCCTGGGCGGCCGCAGCGATGACGACGGCGTCATCAGCCCGACGGTCATCACCGACCTTCCGGAGGACTGCCGCATCGCGACCCAGGAGGTCTTCGGACCGGTCGTCGGCGTGGCGCCGGTGACCGACCTGGCCCAGGGCGTGCGGATGGCCAACGCCACCGACCTGGGTCTGCAGGCCGGCATCTTCACGGCGCGCGTGGACCACGCGATCGCCCTGGCCGGCCGACTCGACTTCGGCGGCGTGCTGATCAACGAGACCCCCACCTTCCGCAGCGATCAGATGCCCTACGGCGGTGTCAAGGAGAGCGGCAACACCCGGGAGGGCCCGCGCTACGCGGTGCACGAGATGACGGTGCCGAAGCTCGTCGTGGTCCGCCTGCCCACGGCATAGCGTCAGCCACGCGACACTCGGGTTCCGAGGTCCGTTCATGAACGCCTGTATGAGACCCGGTCGACCAACGGTCGACCCCCGCCCGACACCATCAGTCATTACGATGGGCGACATGTCCGCCCCCGATGCCCTGCGCCGCTCGGTCCTCTACGTACCCGCGTCCAACGACCGGGCCATGGTGAAGGCCGCCGGCCTGGCGGCGGACGTGATCCTGCTGGACCTGGAGGACGCCGTCGCCCCCGACGTCAAGCTGACGGCACGGGTGGCCGCGGTCGCAGCCGTGGGTGACGGACGCTTCGGTGACCGCGAGGTCGCGATCCGGGTGAACGGTCTCGACACCCCGTGGGGCACGGACGACCTGCTGGCGGTCGCGGCGAGCGACGCCGACGCGGTCGTGCTGCCCAAGATCGACTCCCCGGCGGACATCGACGTCGCGGTGCGGCTCCTGGCGGCGGCCAACGCGGCGCCGGCGCTGGCGGTGTGGCCGATGATCGAGACCCCCGCCGGGTTCCTCGACTGCCGGGCGATCGCGGCGCACCCGCGCGTGGCGGCCCTGGTGATCGGCACCAACGACCTGGCGTTCGCGCTGCGCGCCGACATCTCCGTCGACCGGTCGGCGCTCGTCCCCCACCTGGCACACGCGCTGCTTGCGGCCCGCGCGACCGGCACGGTGATCATCGACGGCGCGCACACCCGCATCGGCGACGACGAGGGTCTGCGCGACGAGTGCCGCCAGGGCCGGGCGATGGGCTTCGACGGCAAGACGGTCACCCACCCGTCGCAGATCGCGATCGTCAACGAGACATGGTCGCCGTCCGTCGATGAGGTCGAGCGCGCCCGGGGTGTGGTCGCAGCGTTCGACGCCGCCGTCGCGGACGGGTCGGGTGTGGCGGTCGTCGACGGCCGGCTGATCGAGAACCTGCATGCGGCCGAGGCGCGCCGGACCATCGCGATCGCGGATGCGTGCGCGGCGCGCGATCGCCGCTAGTCGCGCTCGGCCAGCTCCCGGAACTCGTCCGGCACCCGTCCGTGTTCGGACAGCGCGACCGCCGCGTATCCGACCGCGCTCCTGCCGAACCGCGCCCGCACGGCGTCGACGGCCGCATCGGCCGCCATGCGCGCGGCACCCGTGGGTGATCCCATGCGGTGCGGATCGTCACCGCCGACCGGCAGCTCGAGCTGGACGGCCGGGTGGTCGATCAGCCCCGACACGCTGATGGCGAGCAGCGTGACCTCTCGCTCCCGCGGATTGTCCGCGAGCGCCTGCGCCACGAGGGTGTCGGCCACCTCGCGCAGTGTGAGGGTGCTCGAGATGGGTTCGTCGACGGTGAGGGACCTGGTGACGCTGCGCATGCCGCGGAACCGCACGCGGACCGTGACCGTACGTCCCGCGCGCTCTTTCTCGCGCAGCCGCGCGCCCACGCGATCAGCCAGGTGACCCAGCACCTGCGCCCGAAGGTCGTGGGTGGGGACGGCCCGTCCGAGCGCCGACTGGGCACCGACCGACTGTGATCCGACGCGGGTGTCGACGCGACGTGGGTCCTCGTTGCGCGCCAGCGCACGCAGCTTTTCGCCCTGTCCCGCGCCCAGGATGCGGTTGACCGTCTCGGGTGCGGCATCGGCCAACTGCCCGATGGTGGTGATGCCGCGCGCCGCCAGCCGCGCCTCGGTGGCTGGGCCGATGCCCCACACCAACCGCGCCGGCAACGGATCGAGGAACGCCCGCTCGCGACCGGGCGAGACCATCACCAGCCCGTCGGGCTTGGCGACCTGCGAGGCGATCTTGGCGAGGTGTTTGGTGGTCGCACCGCCCACCGAGATCGCAAGGCCCACCTCCTCGCGCACGCGACGGCGGATCTCGCGGGCGATCGTCTCGGGAGGTCCGAACAGTCGCTCCGAACCGCCCACCTCCAGGAACGCCTCGTCGATCGAGATCCGCTGAACCGCCGGGGTGTAGTGGCCCAGGATGTCCATCACCACGCGGCTGAGGCGCGTGTACTCACCGAAGTGGCCGCCCACGAACAGCAGGTCGGGACAGAGTTCGCGGGCGCGGGCACCGGCCATGCCGCTGGACACGCCGAATCGCTTGGCCTCGTAGGAGGCGGCCAGGACGACCCCGCCGCCCACGGCGATGGGGCGGCCCCGCAGCGACGGGTCGAGCAGCTGCTCGACCGACGCGTAGAACGCGTCCAGGTCCGCGTGCAGGATCGCGGGGGTGGCCATGACACCGAATCCTAGCGAACGCCTGTTCGGAATCCGGTGCCACGGCGCCCCACGACGTCTACACGGCCTTCGGCCCGCCCCCCTTGAGCGCGCCCAGCGCCATCTGGTCGCCGATCTGGCGGATGAACATCATCTGCGCACGCAGACCGTCCGAGATCGGCTCGTTGGCCTGGGCACCGCTGTGGTGCTGGTCCAGGATCCCGTTCACGCTCGCGAGCGTTTGGTAGAACATCGTCACGGACATGAACTGATCGGGCGGGATCCTCATCGGCATCATCCCCTTGTGCTGATCCCATGCAGCCGTGGGGAAGCGCACGTCACCGATGACGCCGCGCTGGTCGATCTGGTCCATCAGCCCGAGGATCGTGGTGACCTCCGCCATGACGTCCTGCACCGGATCGCCGGTGGCGGCCGCGGGGGCGGGCGGCGGGACAGGGGGTCCGGCCTGGGTCGGGGGTGCTGCGGGGGGCGGAACCGCCATCGGTGGCTGCGCTCCCGAGGGCGGTCCGGCGGGCGGACCCGGCGGCGGACCCACCGGACGCGGCGGCGGCGGACCGGCGGGACCACCCGGCGGCGGACCGACGGGACCACGACCCTGCGGCGGACCGGCAGGACGCTGCGGCGGACCACCCGGCGCACCCGGCGGCGGACCCCCCGGACGCTGCGGCGGCGGACCGGCGGGACCACCCGGCGGCGGACCGACGGGACCACGACCCTGCGGCGGGCCGGCGGGACGCTGCGGAGGACCACCCGGCGCACCCGGCGGCGGACCAACGGGACCACCCTGCGGCGGACCGGCGGGACGCTGCGACGGACCACCCGGACCACCGGGCGGCGGACCCATCGGACGCTGCTGGGGCGGACCGACCGGCCCTCCCGTGTGGGGCGGACCCATCGGACGCGGCGGCGGACCACCCGGACCACCCGGCGGCGGACCCATCGGACGCGGCGGCGGCGGTGTGGCCGGGCCGGGCTCCAGGGCGCTGCGATCAAGGGTCGGCGAGGTCGCCGGCTCCGCCGGCATCGCGGTCGGCGGCTGAGCCGGACCGTCCATGCTCAACGGATGCGCGGGCGAACGCGGCGCGTCGGGCGCCGATGGAGGCGCCGGGACGGCGCCCGTCGGCTCGGCGGCCGCGGGACCCGCATCCGCGACGGGCTCCTGGGGTGGCACGGCCGGAGCGTCGTCCGTGCCCGGGATCGCCGGCAGCGGCGGCAGTGACGCCTCGGTCTCGAAGCCGGGGGTCGCCGGCTCGGGGTGCTGGTCGGGTGCCGGCGGCAGCGGCGGCAGTTCCGGCAGACCATCGTCGAACCCGGACGGACCAGACGGGGCGGCCGGCTCCTCAACCGCCGGCGCATCCCACGAACCCGCACCCGCATCCGGAACCGGCGGCAACGGCGGAAGCTCCGGCAAACCATCATCGAACCCAGACGGCGTCGACGGCGCGGCCGGTTCGCCGGACTGACCGACAGCCTCGTCCACAGGCGCCCACTCCGCCCCACCCTGCTGCGGAACCGGCGGCAACGGCGGAAGCTCCGGCAAACCATCATCGAACCCGGCGGGACCGGACGGCGGCGCGGCCGGCTCCTCAACCGCCGGCGCATCCCACGAACCCGCACCCGCATCCGCATCCGGAACCGGCGGCAGCGGCGGAAGCTCCGGCAGACCATCGTCGAACCCGGCGGGACCGGACGGCGGCGCGGCCGGCTCCTCAACCGCCGGCGCATCCCACGAACCCGCACCCGCATCCGGAAGCGGCGGAAGCTCCGGCAGACCATCGTCGAACCCGGCGGGACCGGACGG
>CAZVNM010000002.1:0-21280 GCA_964628685.1 uncultured Bifidobacteriaceae bacterium
GGAGCGGCGCCCGCTCATCGACGCGGACTGACCCCGGCGGCCCCAACCCGAGTGGGCCGTGAAGGGCTCGAACCTTCGACCTTGGGATTAAAAGTCCCCTGCTCTACCAGCTGAGCTAACGGCCCTCGGACGGCAGCTTAGCGGGAGATATGGGCCCCTCCGCCCCGGGCCGAATCGGGGTGGAGGGGCCGGGAGGCATCACGCCGCCAGGAGCTCCTGCTCGTCGACCACCGCGCTGTCGAACGACTCCTGTGCGTGATACTCGGGTGTCTGGCGAAGCCGGCGCTTGGTCACCGCGAGGGTGATCTCCCGCTCCGCGTGGTCCACGGCGGTGATCAGGCGTGCACGGACCTGATGCATGCGGTGGAGGAGCCGCGTGCTCACCACGATTGTGGAGAGCGGCGTCTCGAGGGTGGCGCGGTCCACGCGGCCGACCAGGCCGTCCTGGGCGTACACGCGGTAGCCGACGAGGGCGTTGGTGTTGGTGAAGTCGATGGGGGTGCTGACCATGGTGTCCTCGTTGCGTCTGTCCTGCTCTGAACGAGTGGGAACGTGCCCGGTTGATACCCGACCCGTTCTTCTTGAAACGTCTGTTGCAAGATCGCTCGTCACGCCACGTTCCGCAAGGGCCGGACGACGGTCTTCACCGGACGCTTACCGCGTAGCGTTGGACGGATGAACCACCCTCGACCGCAACGCACCGTGCATTGGTCGACGACCGGGGGTCGCGCATGAGCGTGCTCGACGCCGCCGGGCGTCTCGTCATCCGCCAGGGGCTCTTCCGGCTCGACCCCGAGCGCGCGCACAACCTGGCCCTGCGCGGCCTCGGCCTGGTGGCCCGGCTGCCCGGGCGCTCGGCCGGCCCCGGCGGGTTCCAGGACGAGCGGCTGGCGCAGACCCTCCTGGGGATCGACTTCCCCAACCCCATCGGGCTGGCCGCCGGTCTGGACAAGCAGGCCGTCGCGGTGCCCGCGTGGGCGCGCCTGGGGTTCGGCTTCTGCGAGGTGGGCACCATCACCGCCCAGCCGCAGCCGGGAAACCCGCGCCCCCGCGTGTTCCGCCTGCCCGACGACCGCGCGCTCATCAACCGCTTCGGCTTCAACAGCGAGGGGTCGCTGCACGTGGCCGCGCGCCTGGCCGACTGGGACGTGCGCGGACAGCTGCACGCCATCCCGCTGGGGATCAACATCGGCAAGAGCAAGGTGGCGCAGGACGCCGAGGCCGACTACCTGGCGACGTTCGGGCGGGTGGCCCCGTTCGCCGACTACGTGGCCGTCAACGTGAGCTCGCCCAACACGCCGGGCCTGCGGGACCTGCAGGAGCGCGACGCGCTGGCGGGTCTGCTCGCCCGGCTGACCGGCGCCAACCACGTGCTGGAGCGCCCGCGCCCCATCCTCGTGAAGGTGGCCCCCGATCTGGACGACGCGGCGCTCGACGCCATCGTCGACCTCGCCGTGGAACACGTGCAGGGCATCATCGTCTGCAACACCACGATCGCGCGCGACGGGCTCACCTCCCCACGCCACGTGGACGAGGTGGGCGGCCTGTCGGGCGCACCGGTGCGCGAGCGCTCGGACGACATGATCGCCCGGGTCCACCGCCGGGCACCGGACCTGCCGATCATCGGGGTGGGCGGCGTGTTCGGTGCGGCCGACGCATGGGCCAAGATCCGGGCCGGGGCCCGGCTGGTGCAGGTCTACACCGGCTTCGTCTACGAGGGGCCGGGCCTCGTGCGGCGCATCAACGAGGACCTGGTGACGCTCATGGAACAGGCGGGGGTCCGCAGGCTCGTGGAGGCCGTGGGCGGCGGTTGATCCCGGGCGCCCGGGCGTCTGGCATCGACGTGACCCGGCGGGGATGATGCCCGCATGATCGCGACCACCCCTCTGCGCGGCGTCCGCCGTGCGCTCATCGCGCTCGCCGTCGTCCTCCCCGCCGCCGTCGTGGCTGAGGCTCCGGCCGCCGCGACGCCCACCGGCGAGTACCGCGCCACCGTCGAACGCCTCTCGCCGCAGGTGCGGACGATGCTCGTGAGGGGCGGGTACTGGCGGCGGGGATGCCCGGTCGGTCTGGGCGACCTGCGTCTCGTCACGGTGACCCACCGCGGGTTCGACGGACGCGACCGCGAGGGCGAGGTCATCGTCAACCGCAGGGCGGCCGGACCCATGGTGCGCGCCTTCCGGCGGCTGCACGAGCTGCGGTTTCCCATCCGCCACATGACGCTGGACGCCATGTACGGACCGCCGGACGCGGTCGCCGCCCCCGACGACGTGAGCGGCGCCTTCCACTGCCGACGCGCCGTGCCGTCACCGTGCAGCGGGGGCACGCGCAGCCGCAACTGGTCCAACCACGCGTACGGCCTGGCGATCGACCTCAACCCGCGGGAGAACCCCTACATGGGGTGTGGACGCTCGCGCAACCCCGCCGTGCGACCCTACTTCGACCGGTCGCGTGTTCGCACGGGCATGGTGACTCCGCCAGTGGTGCGGGCATTCGCTGCGGTCGGGTGGAGCTGGGGTGGCGCGTGGCGGGGCGACACCAGGGACTGGATGCACTTCTCCTGGAACGGGCGCTGACCGTCGTGGCCCCGCTCAGACCGACGCGCCCGCCCGCCATCCGGTGGCGAAGGCCACGCGGTGGGCGAACGCGTTGATCTCGCTCGCGTCGTGGCGTCCGATCGCCCCCAGGCGCACCAGCTTGGCGTACTCGGCGCGCAGTCGCGTGCCGATCATCTCGGGTCCGTCGGTGGCGATGACGATGGGCACGTCGGCCCGGCGCAGATCGAACACGATCTCGGCGATCTGCTCCTCGCCGCGCACGGCGCCGGTCTTGACGTTGGAGGTGGGGCAGACCTCCAGCACGATGCCCCGCTCGGCGATGCGCGCGGCCAGCCGCGGTTCGAACGCGGCGATGATGCCGTGGCCGATGCGGTCGACGCCCAGCTCCACCACCTGCTCCAGCTCGGCGATGTAGGGGGTGGGGTCTGGGGCGTTCACCCCCTCCTCGCCCGCGTGGAACGTCACGCCCAGGCCGGCGTCCCGCGCACGGCGGATGAGGGGCGCAAGCGCCCCGTAGTCGTAGGGCAGGGGCGCGCCCGCCGGCCGCGGCCCGCCGATGTCGATGGCCACGACCCCGCGTCCGGCGAAGCGGATGGCCTTCTCGACGATCGCGGTGTTCAGCTGCTCGGGAAAGCACCGGTCCATCATCAGGACGATGCTGGCGGTGATCGGGTACTCCAGCATGGCCCTGTCGGCGGCGTGGACGGCCGACATGACGATGGCGTCCAGGTCGCGCTCCCCGCCGCGGTTGCGCTTGGCGGGGTTGAACCGCACCTCGTGGGTGGTGATGCGCTGCGACCGGTAGGCGCCGGTCAGCATCCCGTGCACCGAGGTGAACACCCCCTGCGGGCTCGACTGGATGAGCTCGGTCAGGTGGTAGATGGCGTTGAGGCCGTCCAGACCCTGCACGCCGGCGCCCACCGTGGCCGCCCGCTGGAACGCCCAGTAGTCGTCGTACGGCAGCTTGATGCCCTGCTCGTGGGCGAGCTCCCACATGGTGGCGGCATCCACACCGCCACCCAGGTGGGCGTGCAGCTCGGCGAGCGGCTCGTCGGGTTGGAGACCGTGGTCCATGCCGCTGGGGCGGGACGGCCTACTTGGCGTCCAGCAACTCCTGCAGCTCGCCGCTCTCGTACATCTCGGTGGTGATGTCGCATCCGCCGACGAGCTTGCCGTCGACGAAGAGCTGCGGCGTCGTCGGCCAGTCCGACCACGAGGAGAGCACCTCGCGGATGCGCGGATCCTCCAGGATGTCGCGCGAGCCGTACTCGGTGCCGGTGATCTGAAGGATCTGCGCCACCCGCTGGCTGAAGCCGCATCGCGGCATCTGCGGGGTGCCCTTCATGTAGAGGAAGACGCGGTTCTCGGACGTCTCCTTCTTGATCTGGTCGAGGATCTCCGCCTCGCTCATCGTCAGCGTGTCGCTCATGCATCCTCCGGAACGTGGGTCTTGAGGGCGAGGGCGTGGATCGTGCCGTCGTCCATGTAGGGCTTGACCGCGGCGTAGACCAGCTTGTGCTGCTCGATCCGCGACAACCCCCGGAACTGCGGCGCCACGACCTCGGCCGCCAGGTGATCACCGCCTCCGTGGTCCACCACCACCGCGGTGGAACCCGGGAGCGCGGTCTCGATCATCGTCTTGTATTCGGTCACATCGGGCATGGGAAAATCATAGCCCGGTGGGTTGACGGGATGCCGCCGGCGTGGTGAGACGTGCGCGGACGCGGTCGGCACGCGGCGGTGCGCCGGGGTCAGCCCAGGTGCTGTGCCACCTCGGCGGCCGCATCCTCGCCGTAGGACTCCCGCACGCGACCGACGAAGGCGTCCGGCGTGAAGTCGTACTCCTGGGTGCCCACCGTCTCGACCACGTAGGCGGCCAGCACGCAGCCCACCTGGGCCGACCGCTCCATGTCGAGGTCCCAGGCCCGTCCGGCGAGGAATCCGGCCCGGAAGGCGTCGCCGACGCCGGTGGGCTCGATGGCGGTCACATTGGCCGCCGCCGGCACCTCGATCGTCTCGCGGTCGCGGGCGGTGATCCGCACGCCGTCCTTGCCGAGCGTGGTGACCTGGGTGTCGACGCGGTCCAGGATCTCGTCGGCCGACCACTCGGTCTTGGCCTCGATCAGATGCGACTCGTACTCGTTGGAGAAGAGGATGGCCGCGCCCTCGATCAGGTCGCGGATGGCGGGGCCGTCCGTGAACGCCAGCTGCTGGCTGCAGTCCGAGATGAACGGATAGCCGCGCTGGCGGCACTCGTCGGTGTGGCGGGCCATCGCCACCGGGTCGTCGGCGCCGATCAGGACGTAGTCGGGCGCCCCCACGCGCGCAACGATCGGTTCGAGCTCGATCATCCGCGCCTCGCTCATCGCCCCGGGGTAGAAGGACGCGAACTGCGCCATCGCGGTGTCGGTGGTGCACACGAACCGGGCCGTGTGGTGCGTCTCCGAGATGTGCACCGACCCGCAGTCCACGCCGTGGCGTTCCAGCCACGAGCGGTACTCGGCGAAGTCCTCGCCCGCCGCACCCACGAGCACCGGCGTGAGCCCCAGCTTGGCGAGCCCGAAGCACATGTTGGGCGCCACACCGCCCCGGCGGATCTCGAGGTCGTCCACCAGGAACGACACGGAGAGCTTCTCGAGTTGGTCGACCATCAGCGAATCCGAGAACCTCCCGGAGAAGGTCATCAGGTGGTCGGTGGCGATGGAACCGGCGATGAGCAGTGACATTCGCGGGACCCTAGCGATGCGCGCACCCGCATCGCCGCCGCATTCCGGGGACGATCTGCCCTCGTGGGCGCCGGGTCAGTCCGGTGACGAGGGCAGCCGCGCCGGGTCGAACGGCGTGGCGTCGACCGAGTGCGACGCACCGTCCAGGATCATCTCGGCCACCATGCGGCCGGTGGCCGGGGCGTTCATGATCCCCCACGACGCATGGCCGGTCGCGAGGATCACGCCGGGTGCATGGGCGAGGGGGCCGATCAGCGGCACGCCGTCCACGGTGACGGGCCGGTAGCAGGCGCGACGGTGGACGACCTCTGCGTCTGCCAGCACGCTCGACTGGACCGCCGCCATCCGCCGCAGCGCGTCGGTGGCCCGGGCCGAGGGGTGGATGGCCTCCGGGTCGTCGGGCAGCGGGTCGGGCTCGCCGAAGCCGTTCACGTAGACGACGCCGCTGTCGCGGGGATAGATCTCCGGTTGGCGGCGCATGCCGTCGGCGTCGCGGAAGTCGCAGAAGACCGCCTGCGCCGGCACGTCGGCGGCCAGGGTGATGCTCGCGCCCTTCATCGCGACCACCTGTGGCAGACCGACCCACGCCTGCATGCGCGAGGTCCACGGACCCAGGGCCAGCACCACCACGTCGGCGGGCTCGATGCGCCCGTCGATCGACACGCCGCGCACCGCGCCGGTGGCGGGATCGCGGTCCAGACCGTCCACGATCCCGGTGACCAGGGTCGCGCCGCGCGCCACCGCGGCGTCCACCAGGGCGCGGGTGAAGCGCTCGGGCTCGACCTGGGCGGTCGTTTCGACGGTGCCGATCACCTCGTGCACCGCCACGTTGCCGTCCAGCCAGTCGGGCGCCTCCAGCCTGCGGTAGCGCTCGACCGACGGCCCGTCGGCGGCCGCCACCATCAGCGTCTCCATGGGGCGGTATCCGACGGTGTCGGCACCCAACTCGTTGGCGATCTCCCGGTGCAGGGCGAAGCTCGCGCGCGCCAGCTCCCGCACCGGCGACTCGTCCTGCCAGTCGAGCGCGAGGAAGCCGCCCGACTTGCCGGATGCGGCGGCCGCCGGCGCCGAGCGCTCGACGATGGTGGGCGTCGCGCCGCGCCGGGTCACGAAGTGGGCGACGCAGGCCCCGATGACGCCGGCGCCGCAGATGACGATGCGGCGGTCATGGTCCATGGCCGCATCATGCACCGGTTGCGGTCCGGATGCGACCGGTGACGCTCAGGTCTCCTCGAGCGCGCGCATCCGGTCGGCGCGGAAGCGCGTCTGCCACCGGCGGACCGTCGACGAACTGACCCCCACGCGCTCGGCGGATCAGTCGTCGGGGTGCAGCAGTGCGGTCACCTCATCCGGCTGCGTCACCGGGGCACGACACGTCCCGCCGCTGCAGACGTAGGCGGCGGCAGCGCCGTCCACCAGGGGCCGATCGGTGAAGAGCGGGCTTGCGGCCACCGCGTCGGCGTCGGCGGGGTCGACCGTGAGCACCGCCGCAGCCGGATCGGCCATGCGTGCGGCGCGCACCAGGGCGCGCAGGCCGGCGTCGCCGGACGGGCCGGCCACCACGACCTCGGTGGGGGCGGGGGCGGTGATCGCGTCGACGGCCACCAGCGCGGTGCCGAAGGCGTGGGGGAAGCGCACGGCGTCGGCCACAACCATCTCGAGGGCCCGTGTGGCCTGTGCCGCATAGGCCTGCTTGCCGGTCAGCCAGGAGAGGCGCCACAGCACCCAGGCCGACTGCGAGTTGCCGCCCGGGGTGGGGTGGTCCTCGGCGTCGCGCGTTCGGGCGATGAGGGCCTCGCCGTCCGACCCGGCCAGGTAGAAGCCACGGCCCTCGGCGTCGACGAACAGGGTAAGGATCGCCTGGGCCAGGTCGTCGGCGGCACGCAGCCAGCGCGGATCGGATGTGGCCAGAAAGAGCTCGATGAGGCCGTCGGCCAGGTTGGCGTGGTCGTCCAGACACCCCAGGTGATGGGCGGCGCCGTCCATCCAGACGCGGCGCAGACGCCCGTCGACGATCAGGTTGTCCAGGAGGAAGTCGGCGGTCGCGACGGCGCGTTCGACGTAGGACGGCCGGTCGAGGAGGGTGCCGGCCGCGGCCAGCGCGCCGATCGCGAGTCCGTTCCACGAGACGATCACCTTGTCGTCGCGTGCGGGTGCGGCCCGCGAGGCGCGGGCGGCCGCCAGCTTGGGGATGGCCGTCGTCAGGAGCGCCTGCGCCTCGGCGCCCACCACGCGCGCCACGTGCTCCATGGGGGCCGCGACGTGGAGGATGTTGGCACCCTCGAAGTTGCCCTCGGGGCGCATGCCGTACCGCGCGATGACCGCGATGGCCTCCGGACGCGTCAGCACCTCCTCCAGCTGTTCGGCCGTCCAGGTGAAGTAGGCGCCCTCGCCGCCGGGTGAGTCGGCGTCCTGCGCGGCGGCGTACCCGCCGTCGGGTGCGCGCATCTCGTGCTCCAGGTAGTCGACGGTGCGTTCGGCCACCTCGCGCCAGCGCCCCTCGCCGGTGACGGCGTACGCCATCGCGTAGACCCGGGCCAGGAGGGCGTTGTCGTAGAGCATCTTCTCGAAGTGCGGCACCAGCCACACCGCGTCGGTGCTGTAGCGGTGGAAGCCGCCGCCCACCTGGTCGTGGATGCCGCCGTCGGCCATCGACCGCAGCGTGGTCTCGACCATGCGCAGTGCGTGCTGGTCGCCGGGGGTGCGGGCCAGGCGGCGCAGCAGGAACTCGAGCGTCAGGTGCGGCGGGAACTTGGGCGCGCCGCCGAAGCCGCCGGTGGCCGGATCGAACACGACCGCGAGCCCCATCACCGCCTCGCGCACCAGCTCCGCCGAGAGCTCGCCCGCGCCGGACGGTCCGACCCGCGACTCCAGCCGCTCGCGCACCTGTGCGCCGGTGGCGGCCACGTCGCCGCGACGGTTGGCGTAGGCGTCGGCGGCGAACTCCAGGACGTCCGGGAAGCCGGGCACGCCGTGACGGGCGGTGGGCGGGTAGTAGGTGCCGGCGAAGAAGGGCTCGCCGTCCGGCGTCATGAAGACCGTCATCGGCCAGCCGCCCTGTCCCGAGAGGGCCATGGTGGCCTGCATGTAGAGCGCGTCGACGTCGGGCCGCTCCTCGCGGTCCACCTTGATGCAGACGAACAGGCGGTTCATGACCGCCGCGATGTCGGCGTCCTCGAACGACTCGTGCGCCATGACGTGGCACCAGTGACAGGAGCTGTAGCCGACCGACAGCAGCACCGGCCGGTCGTCGCGGCGGGCGCGCTCGAAGGCCTCCTCCCCCCACGGGTACCAGTCGACAGGGTTGTCGGCGTGCTGGCGCAGATAGAGGCTGGGCTCGTCGGCGAGGCGGTTCGGCATGGACGTCACCTTGGCACACGCGCCGGATCCCGGCGTCGGGTCCGGCGGCACCGGTCGCCGTGGCCGCGCCCGCGACGGCAGGTACGGTCCGCGCCCATGGCACGCACTCCCCGCGCTCGGCGCACGTCGGCACTGTTCATCGCCCTCCTCGCGACGCTCGTCGCGTCGGCGTCGGCCCACGGTCAGACGGCACCGGGCCAACCGGGCCCACCGCCTCCGACGAACGGCGTCGGGCTGCCCGCACCGTCAGGCGACCCGATGTACGGCACACCGGAGGCGCAGGCCAAGATGCGCGTCGGCGCCTGGTACGTGCCGTGGGACCGTCGCGGTGGGCTCAGGACGATCACCGCCAACCTCGACGTCGTGGGTGCGGTGTCGCCGTTCTGGTTCGAGCTGGGGGAGCGGGGACGCATCCACGTGCACCGCACCACCGGTGACCCGGCGCTCATGCGCCTGGCGCGTCAGGGCCGCATCGTCGTGACGCCCACCATCAGCAACTCATACAGGCCGTCGCGCACCGCCTGGATCCTTCGGAACACCGCGCGTCGCAGGGCGCACATCGCGCAGCTCGTGCGGCTGGTCGACCGGCCGGAGTACGCCGGTCTCGACGTGGACTACGAGAACGTGGCGCCGCGTGACCGGGCGCTCTTCACCCGGTTCGTCACCGACCTCTCCGCCGCCCTGCACGCGCGCGGCAAGATCCTGAGCGTCACCGTCATGCCCAAGACCCGCGACAACGTGCGCACCGGGCCGAGCGCGGCCATGGACTACGCGGCCATCGGGCGGGTTGCCGACCAGGTGCGCGTGATGGCGTACGACTACCACTGGCGGTGCGGCAAGCAGGGGCCGATCGGGCCGCTTCCGTGGGTGCGCTCCGTTGTGGCGTACTCGGCGAGCCGCATCGACCCGTCCAAGGTCGTATTGGGCGTCCCGTTCTACGCATACCGCTGGCCGGCGCGGGGCTGTGGTTCGGCCCGCACGTGGCGCCAGGTGGTGCGCGAGCGGCAGAACCGTCGGGCGGTCAACCGCTTCTCGAAGGTGTGGGGGACGGCCATGCTGCGGGTGGGTCGCTACACCACCTGGTACGAGGACGCGCGCTCCATCCGGGCCAAGGCCGCGATCGCACGCCAGTACAAGCTGGCCGGCGTGTACGCGTGGCGACTGGGTGAGGAGGACCCGGCCATCTGGCCCGCCCTCGTGCAGGTGTTCGGCGCGCCCGAGGTGGGTCCGGTGGCCCCGGCCACCCCGGCGTCCCTCCGGCTGCGGTAACCCCGGACCCCGTTGGCGCGGTGCGGGGACGGCCCGCTACCGTGTTCCACGTGAACGAGTTCGTCACAGCCGCCGGCGAGGTGCCGGCCCGCTCCACCGCGGATCGCTGGCAGCAGGTCGCGCTGCTTGGGCTCGCGACGGCCGTCGACGGCGACGAGCGGGCGCGCGTCGGCCTGGGCGCGGCGCTCTGTGCGCTGGACCACCCGATCGAGGCTGGCCGGGTGCTGGCGTCGGTCGCGCCGGAGGACCCGTGGGGGCGGTGGTGGTCGGTGATGGCGATCGGTCAGACCGGCGATCTGGACGCGTTGGGTCCTGCGATCCACGCGGCCCGCGCCGCGGTGCGGCCGAAGGGCGCCGACGGACGCGACGTCGCCCGCATGCTGGCCGACCTGGACGCCGAGCTCTCCGAGCTGGGCGGGGCGGGTGAGGGGACCGCCCGCTTCACGATCCTCGGCCACCGCGCACGGCCGGAGCGGCGTGCCCTGGTGGGTGGGCGCTCGTCGGCGGTCTTCCTGATCTCGCCGAGTTGGGAGTCGCTCGAGGTCGTCCGCCTGTGCCCCAGCGAGGGGCGCGCCGGTCGCAACGCCGCGCACGTCACCTGGGCGGAGGTGCTCGAGTGCGTGCGTCGCGGTGAGCCGGGCGCCGGACGGGACGTCCCGGACGACCGGCCGGCGGTCGCCGATCCGCGCCCGATGCTCGACGCCCTGCACGATGATCCGGCGACCCGCGACGGTCAGCTTCTGAAGCTGGCCGAGGAGGTCCGCGCGGAGCGTGCCCGGCTCACCGCCGAGCGCGCACGTCTGGCGGAGGAATGGTCCACCGTCGACGCCGAGAAACTGCGGGCACGCCGCGCGAAGGAACGCGCCGAGGCGACGCGCGCGCCCCGGGAGGTCGCGGTGCCGGCCACCGCGGATGACGCGGCGGCGCTCCTCGGCGTGCGAAGCGGCGCCAGTGCGTCCACGGTCCAGCGGCGCTGGCGCGAGCTCGTGGCCTCGTGTCATCCCGACCGGGTGGAGGGGCTCCATCCGCTGATCGTCCAGCGCGCCCGGGACCTCGCCGTGGCGCTCAACGCGGCCAGGGAACTCCTGGGCGCCGGTCGTCCCAGGAGGTAGCGCATGGCGCTCGTGGTGCTCATCGGTCCCGCCGGGGCGGGCAAGACGACCATCGGCCGGTCCGTGATGGACGACGAGCCCGATGTCCAGGTTGCCCACCTCGACCTGATCGGTGTGCCGTCACCCGACGAGATGGAGCGCGACCACGGTGGGCTCGAGGGGTGGCGGCGCTGGGCGGTCGCCGAGTGGATGCGCCGGCTGCTGCCGGTCGTCCAGCGTGGCGAGCCGGCCGTCCTGGAGGGCGAGGCCACGTTCGACGACGTGGAGGAGGCCGCCGCCGCCGTGGGGGTCGCATGCACCGTCGTGCTGGTGGACTGCGATGACGACGTCCGTGACGTGCGCCTGGAGGAGGACGGTCGTGCCGAGCTCGCCTCCGCCGAGGAACGTGGCCGGGCGCAGACGCTGCGCGATGACGCCGCCGGCCGCGGTGCGCGCGTGATCGACACGAGCATGCGCGGGGTCGCCTCGTGCATGGACGAGGTCATCCGCCTGGTGCGCCGCTGACCGCGACGGCCGGGGTGGCGGCGAGCGGCACCGCGTCACGAACCGCACCCGACTCCTGAACGCTCGTCTCCCCGTCCCGCACGGCCGGCGCCCGGTTCCGTGTCGCACCCGTGTCGAGTGGACGGTCGTCGACGTTCAATTGAGCGGCGAACGGTTCAATTGGACGATCGGGTTCCGTTGGATCGTCCGTGGGATCCCGTCGCCGCGGGCCGGCGGGGATCGTCATGGGATCCGTGCGGCTTCGTGTCGCACCCGTGTCGAGTGAGCGGTCGTCGACGTTCAAATGGACGGTGGGCGCGGTTCAATCGGACGATCGGGCTGCCTTGGATGGTCCGCGAGATTCCGATGTCGCGTGGCCGCGGACCTGGCGGGAATCGTCACGGATCCGTACGGCTGCGTGTCGCGATCGCGTCGAGTCGAACGGCCGTCGGCGCTCAATTGGACGGTTGCGCGGTTCAATTGAGCGGTGGGCGGGGTTCAAGTGAACGGATCGACCCTTTGGCGACCGGATGTACGATCCCCGGAGGCGTCACCGGGCGCGTCGCGTCGGACGCGCGCCGAGCGGGTGCGCCCGGCGACCGGGTGCGCCCGGCGACCGGGTGCGCCCGGCGACCGGGTGGCCGGTCGGGGCTCCCGCCGTCGCGCCGGTTGCGCGTCGCCCGCGGTCAGGACGCGGCTGGTGCCGATGCGCGGTCGGCCCGCCCCGCGGCATGCGGGTAGCGCCGTCCGCGCCAGACCGGACCGCGGCCGGTGATGCGGTCGATCGCGCCGCGCGCGGCCACCGTCGCCATGAAGAGCGTGCCCAGGGGCATGGTGAGTGCGTACCGACCGGGGGTCGGGGCGATTCCCCCCGCAAGTCGCTGCGCCCAGACCTGCGCGGCGAGCCCGGCGACGCCCAGCACACCGATGGTGCGGTCCCGATGGACGATCCCGTGGGCGGCTGCGGCCGCCGGCGCGAGCGCCAACGCGCCCAGGAGCACCGACGGCGCCAGGCCACGGGTGATCCCCCGCGGGGAGGCGAAGGCCGCGTTCTTGCGCCATCCCGCCCACATCGCCCGCGTGCCGCGGTACATCCGCAGGTGGATGAGGTCGGTGCCGTCGGCGGGCACCAGCAGGCCGCCCCTGCGCTTCACCTCCCGCGCCAGGGCCAGATCGTCCACCACGTGGTGCCCGATCCCCTCGTGGCCCCCGATCGCGTCGTACACGTCCCGGCGGACCAGCAGATACGCGCCGGCGCCCATCGTCACCGACGAGCGCTGTGAGCGGGCGAGCGGTCCCGGCGCCATGACGGCGCTGATGATGAAGGCGGCCGCCGGAAGCACCACCCGCTCCGCGACGGTGTCCATGTCGATACGGGGCGCCAGGGTCAGCCCCCCGCGGTCCAGTCGCGTCGCGAGCGCGATGCACCGGGCGAGGGCCTCGGGGGCGTGGACCACGTCGGCGTCGGTGAAGAGCAGCCAGTCGCCGAACGCCTCCGCCGCGCCCTGGTGGCACGCCCAGCTCTTGCCGACCCACCCGTCGGGCAGCGGTGCCCCGTCGATGACGCGCAGCCGGGTGTCGCCGCCCCCGGCACTGCGGGCGATGTCGCCGGTGCCGTCGTCCGACCCGTCGTCGACGACGATGACCTCGAGGCGGGCGTACGTCTGGGACAGGTGGCTGCGCACGGCGTCGGCTATGTCGGTCGCCTCGTTGCGCGCCGGCATGACGATCGAGACGAGCGGACCGTCGTCGAGGGGCGGCTCCTCGGCCGGTCGCGGCACGAACGGCCGGTCCAGTCGGGCGCCGGTGGCGGCGACGGTCCATGCCGCGGCGGCGAACCCGGCGAACCCGATCCCGGCCCTGCGGGCGAGATCCATCGTCGTCTGGCGGGATGGCTTCACGGCGCGCTCACGCTAGCCGATCCCATTCGGAGCCCGGCCGTGGCCGGCCAATGCCGGTGCCGGCCGAGCCCCGTCGACCGCACATCTCGCTGGGTCGACGCGCGATCACCGCCCGTGATCACCGCGCGCGCCCGACGCTATTCCCAGTCCGGTTCGACCGACAGCGACACGTAGGCCCGCCACTCCCGCAGGATCAGCTTGGCGTCGCGCCTGGACACCTCGGGGCAGCGCTCCTTGATGACCGACAGGGCGAGACGATCACCCTTCGCAGGCGGCGGATCCTGCAGTTCCCTGACGACCGCCCACACGTCGTCCTCCCACAGCTTCGGCCGCTCCGCCAGGATGTAGTCGACCGCCTCGCCGAGGTCGGGGCCCTCCTCGTTCACCGGTGATCCACCAGACGATCGAAGGTGCCCTCGGGCATGCCCTCCTCGCGCAGCTCCACCTTGCGCACGCGCGCCGTGGGGGTCTTGGGGAGCTCGTCCATCACACGGATGTACCTGGGGACGGCGAAGTACGGCATGCGCTGCTCGCAGTGGCGCACGACGTCGGCGCAGTCGACCATCTCCACGCCGTCGCGCGGCACCACGCACACCAGGATCTCGTCCTCGGCACCCGCTCCGTCCGTGCTCTGCACGCCGATGGCGGCGGCCTCGAGGATCTGTGGGTGGCCGGAGACGACGCTCTCGACCTCCACCGACGAGACGTTCTCGCCGCGCCGGCGGATGTAGTCCTTCACGCGGTCCAGGAAGTAGACGTAGCCGTCGGCGTCCATCTTCCCCAGGTCCCCGGTGTGGAGCTTGAGGTTGCGGAAGTCCTCGGCGGTCTTCTCGGGCATGCCGGCGTAGGTGCGCATGACGATGTTGGGGATCCGCATGTCCACCACGATCTCGCCCGGTGTGTCGGGCGGAAGCGGCCAGTCGGTGCCGGGTTCGACGATCGACACCTCGAAGCCGGGGGAGGCAAGACCACACGAGCCGACGCGCATCGGCCGGCCCGGCGGGTGATAGGTGACCATGCCGGTCTCCGTGAGGCCGTACCCTTCCGTGAACCGCACGCCGAAGCGCTCCTCGAACCCCTCGATGATGTCCTTGGGCGCGGGCATCGCCATGATGCGGCTCACCGTGTGCGCCCGGTCCCGGTCGCTGGGCGGCGTGTTCCAGATGAAGTAGTTGATCGCGCTGACGGTGTTGAAGATCGTGGCCTCGGCGTCGATCACCTGGGTCCAGAACTGGCTGGACGAATAGCGCTCGACGAACGCGATGCGGGCACCGGCGATCATGGCGGGGTAGGCGGCCAGCACCTGCGCGTTGGAGTGGAAGAGCGGCAGGCACGAGAAGAACGTGTCGTCCGCCGTGACCTCGCAGACGTTGTTGTAGGTGCGTCCGGAGAAGTAGTCGGACGCGTGCTGCTTGATCGCGCCCTTGCTGCGGCCCGTGGTTCCCGACGTGAACATCACGCGGGCGTCGTCGGTCCAGGCCACCTCGACGCCCGGATCGGCGTCGGAACCCTCGAACAGCACCGAAAGCGGCTCCCAGTGGACCGCCGGGTCGACCCCGTTGCGGTGCCCCGACTCCCAGACGAACAGGTGCTCCAGGTCCGGCAGGTCCCCCCTGATGAAGTCCAGGCGCTCCAGGTACTCGTCGCTGATCACGAGGTACCGGGACCGCGGCAGGTTGATGACCCAGCTGAGGAAGTCGCCCAGGTACGCGGTGTTGATGGGGCTCTGCACACCGCCGGCGCGCAGGATGCCGAACCAGACCGGCAGCGACTCCTCGCAGTTGGGCATGAGCATCGAGACGCACTCACCCTTCTGCAGGCCGCGCGCGATGAGGGCGTTGGCGACGCGGTTGGCCTGGGCGTCCATCCAGCCGTACGAGCGCCACGGCCCCTGTGCGAATCGGAAGTAATCGCGATCCGGATGCTCCTCGGCCCGCTCACGGAGGATGCGCGGAAGCACCCATCGGGTCGGGTCCTCGCGGCGGTACCAGTCACTCCATTCGCTCATGGTTCGCAACCTATCCCACAAGGCGCGCGGCGACACCGGGTCGATCCGCACCGTTTGCCGTCCGTCCGGGACGGGAAGCTTCTGATGTGTCGCTCGTCCCGATGTGCCCAGGAGGTCGATGGTGCTGAAGCTCATGATTCCGCTGCGGTTCCTCCTGCGCCTGCTGTGGCGCAACCGCTCGCGGCTGGAGGCACGGGGCGTTGACCTGGAGGGTGAGCTCGCCACGACGGTGCGCTCGGTCCTGGTGCAGCGTGGGCTTGGACGACGGGCCCTGGGCGGATACCGCTTGGCCATGAACGGCCTGAAGTACGGGGCCTACGCGCTGATCGTGCTGGCGGTCGTCATCGCGATCCTCCTGTGGAAGGTGACGCCCATCCTGTCGGTGCTCGCCCTCGCTCCGCTGGTGCTGGCACTGGCGTTCCTGTGGTGGCGTGCCACTTGGGGCGCGCCGCTCGAGTGGATGGACCAGAACGCCAGCAAGGAGGTGATCGGCGTTCGCGATATCCCCGGGCGCTTGCGCTCGCTGGCGTCGCGCGTGCGGCGGGAACCCGAGGTGCCCGACAAGATCGCCGACCAGTTGGAGAAGGTCGCAACCCGCACCGAGGAGGACGTCGTGAAGCGCGGTGAGGAACCCGACGGGACGCCGGTCACGTAGCGACGTCAGCCGAGCAGGCCGCTGACGGCCGGCAGCGTGGGGCCCCGCGGGTCGAACTCGAGCCCGACCGCCCCGTCGTAGCCGGCGTCGTCGAGCGCGGTCAGAAACGCCCGGAGGGAGATCTCGCCGGTGCCCGGCGCCCCACGGCCAGGGCTGTCGGCGTACTGCGCGTGGCCGATGCGGGGGCCGTGCCGGCGGGTGGCGTCGATCGGGTCGCCACCTCCGCGCGCCACGTGGTAGGCGTCGAGGAGCATCCGGACGTTGGGGTGGTCCACCTCGTCCAGGAGCGCCGCCACCTCGTCGGGTGTGGGGGTGAGGTAGTCCGGGACGTCCACGGCGTTGATCGGCTCGATGACGATCACCGCTCCTTGCTCGGCGGCAAGTCCGCCGAGGCGGCGGTAGACGCCGGCGGCGTGCGTCAGTTGGTCGTCCAGGTCGCGTCCCGGCGCGCGCAGGCCCGGCAGCACGTTCACGCGGTCGGCGCCCACGCGCGCGGCCAGGTCCAGGGCGGCGCCGACGGCGGCCAGCGTGTCGTCGTCGCGCTCGGGCAGGTTGCAGAAGCCGCGCTCACCGGCGGCGATGTCGCCGCCGTCCGCGTTGAGGCAACTCACCCGCACACCGGCGGTGGCGACGGCGCCGACCCATGCGTCCAGGTCGGCCGCCGGCGGCCACCACGACTCCACGTGCGTGAACCCGGCCGCGGCCGCGGCGGCCGGCCGATCCAGTTCGTCCATCTCGGTGAAGAGCATGGAGAGGTGTGCGGAAAGATGGATCAACGTGTGCCGGGCGGTGTGCGATCGCCGGCGTCACCCCGCAGGCGCGCCCGCCGCTCGGTGAACGTCCGCCCGGCGGCCAGGGCGTCCTGACGAAGCGCCGGGATCGCGTCGGCCGCCGCCCGCGTCCACTCCTGCAGCGGCTCACCCGACGCGGCGGGTCCGGTGATCGAGGCCGGCGCGTACGTCTGCGAGGCCAGCTCGGGGAAGAGCCCGTCGCAGATGCGGGCGAATGTCGCCAGGCCGCCCAGGTCGGCGGTGGCGAGCGGGCCGGCGGCCATCCAGCGTGGCGCGAGCCCGTCGGCGACCGCCGCGTCGATGTCCTCGGCCGAGGCCACCCCCTCGTCCAGCATGTGCAGGCATTCGCGCAGCACGGCGAACTGGATGCGGTTCCAGATGAAGCCCGGGACGTCGCGGGTGGCGACCAGCGGGGTCTTCCCCATGTCGACGGCCACCTGTCGCAGCGTCGTCACGGTGCCGTCGTCCGTCGCGGGGCCGGGGATGATCTCGACGACGCCGGTCTGGTGGGCGGGCTTCAGGAAGTGCAGGCCGGCGAAGCGCTCCGGGTGGGCGAAGGCACCCGCCAGGTCGGCGATCGTGAGGCTGGACGTGTTGGTCGCGATGATCGCCCTCGGGTGGCACCAGGGCTCGATGCGGCGAAAGAGCGCGCGCTTGGTGTCGGCGTCCTCGACGATGGTCTCGACCACCAGGTCGGCCGCGGCGAAGGTGGGCGCATCGATGAGCGCGGGTGGCACCGGCAGACCGCCGGCCATCGCCGTGGCGCGCGCCGCCCCGGCGTCGCGGTTTGTGGCGATGCGTCCCGCCAGGACCACCTCGTACCCCGAGCGGGCGAGCGCGGCGGCGATCTCCGGACCCATCGACCCGGTGCCGACCACCACCGCGTTCATCGGGACTTCGCCACCCGCAGCTGGATGACCTTGGCGAGGAGCTTCAGGATGTTGGGGTCGCCGGTCACCCGCACGATGCCCTTGTCGAACGCGGCGATCCAGTCGCCCAGCTGGGCCTTCTCGGCCAGCTGGTTGAAGGCGCGGCGGTCCATGATGATCTCGATGCGGCCGTCGCCCGCGGGGTCGCGCGTCGCGGTCGGTCCCGGCACCTCGAGGCGCCAGACCGCCGTGCCGCCGCGTTCGATCAGGTCGACCCGGGCCACCATGGCGAGCTTCTTGAGCGCGGGGACCTGCTCGATGAAGCGGGTGGCGGCGCCCTCGATCAGCGTCTTGGTGTCGGCCGGTGCCATGCGGGGCAGTCTCTCAGACGCCGGCCCGCTGAGTCACTGGACCTGCGCAGCGCTTCTGGTAAAGTCCATCGGCCCGTCACCGGACTGGAGGATTGACCCGTGGGCAAGACCGGCCAGCGGATCGCCGTGACACTCGCGTGTCAAGACTGCAAGCGACGCAACTATCAGAGCAACAAGAGCAGGCGCAACACGCCCGACCGCGTCGAGCTCAACAAGTACTGCCGCTGGTGTGGCAAGCACACCGCGCACAAAGAGACGAGGTAGCGAGACCCATCCGAGGGTCGTAGCTCAACTGGTAGAGCACCGGTCTCCAAAACCGGGGGTTGGGGGTTCGAGTCCCTCCGGCCCTGCCTCATCGACACCCATCACCAATGGCACGTAACCGCGACAAGAACTCCGGCGCCGAGGGCGCCGCCGCAGAGGCCTCCGCCGGCAGGGCGAAGGGCTCCGGGCGTCCGGCGCCGACATCGGCGCGGGCACGTCCGACCCCCGGCGGCAAGAAGCAGAAGTCCGGCAGCTACACGAAGGACGTCCAGACGGGGCGTCAGCGGCGGTTCATCTCCGAGGTCGTCTCGGAGATGAAGAAGGTCAGCTGGCCAACGCGCACCGAGCTGATGCAGGCAACCGTCGTCGTGCTCATCGCTGTGGCGATCATGGCGGCGTTCCTCGGTGGCGCCGACCAGGTGTCCGAGCGCATCACCGACTGGATCTTCCCGAAGTAAGCGAAAGGCCCGCGTGTTCCACTGGTACGTCATCAACACCTATTCCGGCCACGAGGCCAAGGTCAAGCACAACCTGCAGCACAGGATCCTGTCTGCGGGTCAGGGCCACATGGTGCGTCAGATCGTCATCCCGACCGAGCAGGTCGTCGAGACGAAGGACGGCCAGAAGGTGCAGTCCGAACGCCGCGTGCTGCCGGGCTACGTGCTGGTCCAGATGGAGATGACCGACGACTCCTGGTCGCTCGTCAAGAACACCCCGGGCGTCACCGGGTTCGTGGGCGCCGCCAACACGCCGGCGCCGCTCTCGCGTGAGGAGGTCGACCATCTGCTCCGCGTGCCGACCGAGCAGAAGACCCGCACCCGTGCGGACTTCGAGGTCGGGGAGACGGTCAAGGTCATCGCCGGGCCGCTGTCGGACTTCTCGGGTGAGATCGCCGAGATCAACCCCGAGCAGGGTCGCCTCAAGGTGCTGGTCAGCATCTTCGGCCGCGAGACGCCCGCCGAGCTCAACTTCGACCAGGTGAAGAAGCTCTCCTGAGAAACCCGCGCCCGTCCCGGGCGCTCGATCGAGGAACACGAATGGCCAAGAAGGTCACGCAAGTCGTCAAGCTGCAGATCCCGGGCGGGCAGGCCACGCCGGCTCCGCCGGTGGGTCCTGCGCTCGGTGGCGCGGGCATCAACATCCCGGAGTTCTGCAAGGCGTTCAACGAGCGCACGCAGGCCAACCAGGGCACCGTCATCCCGGTCGAGATCTCGGTCTTCGAGGACCGCTCGTTCACCTTCATCACCAAGACCCCGCCGGCCGCCGTGCTGATCAAGCAGGCGCTCAGCATCAACAAGGGGTCGGCCGAGCCGCACAAGACGAAGGTCGCCGAGCTCACCCAGGACCAGCTGCGGCAGATCGCCGAGACGAAGCTGCCCGACCTCAACGCAAACGACATCGATGCGGCGATGCGGATCATCGCCGGGACCGCGCGCAGCATGGGCGTGACGGTCGCCAGGTAGGACGAGGAGCACCAGCCACATGCCCAAGCACGGAAAGAAGTACCGCCAGGCCAAGGCCCTCATCGAGCCCGGCGTGCTGCACAGCCCCAAGGACGCCGTCAAGATCCTCAAGCAGCAGGATCTGACGCGGTTCGACGCCACCGTGGAGATCCACTTCCGCCTCGGCGTCAACGTCCGTCACGCCGACCAGCAGCTGCGCGGCACGATCGCGCTGCCGCACGGCACCGGTCGCACCGTCAGCGTCGCGGTCTTCGCCGAGGGCGACAAGGCGCGCGAGGCCGAGGCCGCGGGTGCCGAGGTGGTCGGCGGCGCCGACCTGGCCAAGCGCATCTCCGAGGGCTTCATGGACTTCGACATCGTCATCGCGACGCCGGACATGATGGGTGAGGTCGGCAAGCTCGGTCGCGTGCTCGGCCCCGCCGGCAAGATGCCGAACCCCAAGACCGGCACGGTCACGTTCGACATCGCGAAGGCCGTCGAGGACGTCAAGGGCGGCAAGGTCGAGTACCGCACGGACCGCACCGGCATCGTGCACCTCGGCATCGGCAAGCACTCGTTCAGCGAGGAGCAGCTCGTCGAGAACTACAAGGCCGTGCTCGACGAGATCCTGCGCGCCAAGCCCGCCGCCGCCAAGGGGCGCTACATCCGGTCGATCACGCTGACCCACACGATGGGCCCCGGCATTCCGATCGACTCCAGCATCACCGAGGACCTGCTCTCGGAGGCGGCCGCCTAGCCGGCGCCACATCACACACTTCGGGTCGATCGAAGACCCACGGGGGCGGCGGCGACGTCGCCTGAAACCGGCCGGTGACGGCCACCCGTGAGAGATCGGCGAACGAGTATCCGCCTGCGGATGCCCTCGTGTCGTCGCTCTCGCGGAAGGAACGACATGAGGAGGTGAACAACTGAACCGCGAAGAGAAAGCACAGGTGATCGCCGACGTGGCGGAGCGCCTGGAGCGGACCGGCACCGTGGTCGCCGCGGACTTCCGTGGCCTCAGCGTCGCCGCACTCGCAGAGCTGCGAGGCAAGCTGCGCGAGGCGGACGCCGAGATGACCGTGGTCAAGAACACGCTCAGCAAGCGGGCCGCCGATCAGGTGGGCCGTGACGCGCTCGTGCCGTACCTCACCGGTCCCACGGGACTGGTGTGGATGAACGGTGACCCGGCCGCGGCCGCGAAGGTGCTCTCGGATTTCGCCAAGGAGCACGAGCAGTTCTCCATGCGTGGCGGGACCCTGGACGGCGATGACATGCCGCTGGACGCCCTCACCAAGCTGGCGGCGCTTCCGAGTCGCGAGGTCCTCCTCGCAAAGCTGGCGGGTGGCATCGCCGCACCGCTCACCGGTCTCGCCGGTGGCCTGCAGTCGCTGATCTCGACGATGGCCCGCACCCTTGCGGCCGTTCAGGTGTCAGGTCAGTTGAGCGAAGGTGGTGCCGCGGCTCCGGC
>CAZVNM010000002.1:21380-279533 GCA_964628685.1 uncultured Bifidobacteriaceae bacterium
TGCTGAGGCTGAGGCTCCGGCTGCTGAGGCTGAGGCTCCGGCTGCTGAGGCTGAGGCTCCGGCTGCTGAGGCTGAGACCCCCGAGACATCCGATGACGCCGCGCCCGAGGGTGACGGCCAGACAGAAACCCCTGAAGCTGAAACGGAGTGACGAATGGCAATGACGACTGAAGAGTGGATCGAGGAGCTCAAGGGGATTTCCGTCCTGGAGCTCTCCGAGCGCATCAAGGCGATCGAGGAGGCCTTCGGCGTGACCGCCGCGGCTCCCGTCGCGGCGGCTGCCGCCCCCGGTGGCGGCGGTGGCGACGCCGGTGATGGCGGCGGTGCGGCCGAGCAGGACAGCTTCACCGTTGTCCTCGAGTCCGCCGGCGACAAGAAGATCCCGGTGATCAAGGTGGTCCGTCAGATCACCGGCCTGGGCCTGAAGGAGGCCAAGGACCTGGTCGACGGTGCCCCCGGCAACATCAAGGAGGGCGTCGCCAAGGAGGAGGCCGAGAAGATGAAGGCCGACCTCGAGGAGGCCGGCGCGTCGGTGACCCTCAAGTAGTTCCCATCGACCCGACCGGGTCGAAGCGCACCGGTCACGGCCGGTCGCCGCAGGTCCACGGTGCCCCGGTACTTCGGTACGCGGGGCACCGCGCATTTCGGGCTCGTATCGGTCACGCCGCTTTGTCGCCATCACCGGTCCGGACCTTGGGGAGTCACTCTGTCGATCCACCCGGTGGGGTCCGAACACGGTCCCAGGTCGTCCACCTCACGCCCGTGGGGAACCTGGGGCACGACCTCGCCCGCGCGCAGCCCCGCCCGATCACAGCCCGCCGGCGTGAAATCCAATCGGGCGTTCGCAGCCGTTCAATTGGAACGAAGGCGTCACACTTTGGTTCGCAGGCTGTGACGAATAGGTCTGGTTGCGTGACAGGGTGGTGGGGCAGGATCGTTCCATGAGCACCTCGCGGAAGCGGCGTACCCGCCGCAAGCAGCGGCGGCATCGTCCCGCCCCCGACATGACCGGAGCACCCGGCCCGTCTGAACCGGCGGCATCCCTGTCCGCCGCCACCGGTGCACCCGATCCGCCATCCGTGGTCGGCGCGTCCGTCATCGACGCGGCCGCCGGCCCGGAGCCGATCGACGTGGCCGACCTGGCGTGCGTCATCTGCGGTGATCGGAACCGGGTTCGCGCGTTCCACATGACCCATGGCGTCGTCGTGGTCCTCTGCGACACCCATCGCGCGGACCGCTACCTGCGCCGCGGAGGCGGCCGCGCGTTCACCGACCGGCTGGAGCGCATCTGGCGGGCCCACGGGATGGCGACGGCCGCCCGGCTGGGTGCACTGCGCACACACCGCCGCCGATGCACTCCGCCGGATCGCTCGCGATGTCCCGGGAGCTACAGCTGGCCGGGGCTGCGGGCGGAGGCCGAGGGACGATTCGCGCGCGGCGACGATCCGGATGCGGTGATCGGCGAACTGCGGGTGCGTCACGCAGACGACCATGCGACCGCACCGTCCGTGCAGACGATGCGTCGCTGGTTCCGGGAGGCGCGCTGGCTGGACGACGACGCTCGTCGCCCCGGATCACGGGTGGCCGGCCGACGCCGCGGCCGTCGGCGAACGGCGATGGTTCGGTCTCACCGCGGGGCGTCGCCTTCGGCGCCGAAACGCACGTGGTACACCCCGAGCGGCAAGCCGCCGTGGCCGTTCCGTTATGCGTCCCTACCCGGGATGAGCATGGACTTCCTCCACCCGTGGGGCGCGATCTTCTTCGACATGTCCCGACGAGAACCCGATGAGGACGACTTCGGCACCCGATGGATCCACGGCTCGGCATGACGGGCGGGAGTCGGGTTCGCCCGGCTGACAGGTGATCCCCGTGTAAGGGTTCGTCCGCGGCACTCGCTTCCATCCGCGCGATCTGGTTCACTCCCGCGGTGATCCCCGCCCGCCGCATCGTGCTGACGTGTGCTGTCGCAGCCGCGCTCACCCCCGCGGGCGCGGTGGCCGCCGCCAAGCCCACGACCAGGGCGAAAACGAAGCCCCGTCCGGCCTCCGTGCTGGTGAAGGTCGCGCCGGGTCAGCACGCGACCGCCGCCCGGGCGCTCCGGGCCCGCGGCATCCGGATCAACCGCCGCACCGGGGACGCGCTGCAGGTCGTGGCACGCACACCGGCGGTGCGGCGCACCATCGCCCGGCTGCCCGGGGTGGCCGCCGTCACGCCGCCCGCGTCGGCGTACCCGGACGCGATCATCGGACAGGGCCTCGACCGCACGGGTGCGTCGGCGCTCGCCGACGTCGGTCGCGGTGGGGCCGGCCTTCGCATCGCCATCATCGACCTCGGCTTCGGCCAGGAGATCGCCCCACTCCAGGCCGCCGGCGAACTGCCGCCGTCCGCCCGTCTGCAGACGGCGTCGTTCGATCCGGCGGGCGGCCTGGCCGGCACAACCGCCTACGGGGGACCCACCGACCACGGGATGCTGGTCGCCCAGGCCGTCTACGACTACGCACCGCGTGCGAACTACCTGTTCGTCAGCTACCACACGCCGGACGACTTCGTCGCGGCGGTCAACTGGCTGGCCACCCAGAAGGTCGACATCGTCGTCCACTCCAACAACTTCCTGGAGGCGCCGTTCGACGGCACCTCCGGACCGGCGCAGGCCGTCGACCGGGCCGCGGCGGCGGGCATCCTCTGGTTCAACTCCGCCGGAAACTACGGTCAGAAGCACTGGCGCGGTCCCTGGGCGGACGCCGACGGCGACGACGAAATGGACTGGCCGACCGCCGGTCCCTGGATCATCGAGCGCACCGACAACTCGGCCCTCACCTACCACCTCAGCTGGCGCAACGCGCCGGGCGCCGAGCCCAGCGACATCAACCTGGCCCTCGAGCGTCAACGCGACGACGGGGCATGGGAGGTCATCGCCCAATCGACCGACCGTCAGGTGGACGGCGCGGCGTCCGCGGAGCGGATCAACGGCCTGCGCGGTGCCCCCGGCCGCTACCGGTTGCGTGCGATCCTCGTGAGCGGCCCGCCACCGGTCGACCTGGACCTCTACACCCGCGAGGACGAGATCAGCCGCTCGTTCGGCCAGGGCGACTTCTCCCCGGGCAGCGTGCCCACGCCCGCCGACGCGGACGGGTCGATCTCGGTGGGGGCCATCGACTGGCGCAGCAACAGCCTGGTCCGCTACTCGTCGCGCGGGCCGACCCCCGACGGCCGCCTGAAACCCGACATCACGGCACCGACCGGCACCGCCATCGCCGGCGTGCAGGGCGACAGCCGCGACGTGGGCGGCACGTCGATCGCCGCGCCCAACGCGGCGGGTGCCACTGCCGTGCTCCTGTCGTCCATGCGCGCCGACGGCATCTTCCCGACACCCGACCAGGTGCGCGCGATCCTCGATCGCGACGCCCTCGACCTGGGTGACCCCGGACCGGACACCACCTTCGGATCCGGACGCCTGCGGGTGGACCTGGAGCCGCCGACGGTCCGCCCGGTCACACCCGCCTTCCGCGGTCCGGTGCGTCGCGACGTCCGGCTGCAGGTGCAGGGGGCCGATCCGTCGGGCATCGCCGCCTACACGCTCCTGCTGGACGGGGTCGTGGTGCGGGAGGGACGGACGACGCGCGAGGACGTCACGGCGGTGCTCCCCACCCGGCGCTTCCCGGACGGCCGGCACATGGCGGAGGTCCATCTGGCGGATCCGGTCGGCAACCGTGCGGCCCGTCGCTGGCCCATCGTGATCGACAACACCCGCCCCGATGCGCGGGTGCGCATCCGGCCGGTGCCGAAGTTGGTCCTGCGCCCGTGGGCTCCCGAGGGTGCGCGCCGGCTTCGCAGGGTCGTCGTCCACACGAGCGCGTACGACCGCCTCAGCACGGGCCTGCGTCTGCGCGTGACGGTGCTGCGCAACGGCAAGCGGGTGGAGGACATCGAGCGGCCGATCCGCTCCGGGAGGACCTCGGCGGTGCTCACCGCACCGCTGAAGCGCGGTCCGCACCGGATCGCGGTGCGCGTGACCGATCAGGCCGGCAACGTCCGCACGGTCATCCAATCCGTCATGGTCCGCACCTGAGTCGTACGGCGGGCGCCGCACGTCGTCGCGACGCCATCGTCGATGGGGGCTGGACTCGGGCGCGCGAATCACGCAAAATGTCCCCGGCATCACCAATGACCCAGGAGGAACCGAATGCCGATCGACCCCGACGTCAAGAGCAAGCTGCGGGACCGGATCTCGACCGCGAACAAGTCCAACGTGGACGAGATCATCGCCGAGGTCGAGGCGGCCCGTGAGGGCCTCGCCGAGGACGACAAGGACTACGCCCGCTCGGCCGGTTGGCTGGAGGACCTCGCCCACGTGAAGGGCGGCGGCGTCCCCGGCAAGTTCTAGGAGTCCGTTCCGCGGGCCCGTTCGGTGCGCATGCGCCGGCGGGCCCCGGATCCGCGCACGGTTCGATCCGGTGGGATCATCTGGATCGGCCGTGGGACGTGGTCCATCCCCGGTCGGGTTCGGCGGGGATCGCATCCATCCGCTCGGTCGGTGCGGTGTCAACCGGCACCGTGATCACGAACCGGGCACCCGGATGCCATGCGGCATCCAACCGCGCATCGCCGCCGTGCGCACGGGCGATCGCCCGCGTGATCGCAAGCCCCAATCCCGATCCGCTCGCGGCACGCTCGGGACCGCTCACCGCCCGCTCGAAGATCGCCTCCCGCGCCTGCTGCGGCACCCCGGGACCGCGGTCGGACACCCAGAGTGACGCGGTCCGGCCGTCCGGATCGATGGTGGAGCCGATCTCGACGACGCTCTCGGGCGGCGCGTACCGGGCGGCGTTCTCCGCCAGGTTGAGAAGCGCCCGGATCAGGCGGTCGGCGTCGGCGGTGATGATGCCCACACCGATCACCGGATGCCAGACGGGGCCCTCGATGTTCTGAACGCGGCGATGGACGTCGACCACGAGGTCGGCCAGATCGACGGGGCCGAGCTCGAGGAACGCCGGCTGCTCGGCGCGCGCCAGGAGGATGAGGTCGTTCACCATCCGGCCCATCCGGCCGATCTCGTCGGCGATCAGCGCCACCGTCTCGTCGACCTCATCCGGTTGCACCAGCCCGTCACGCAGCTGCTCCGCGTGGCCCCGCACGACGGTGAGTGGCGTCCGCAGGTCGTGTGCGGCGTCCGCCAGGAAGGTGCGCTGCGTCATCATCGTCGCGTCCAGCCGGTCGAGCGTCGAGTTGAACGTGCGGGCGAGCACCGCGATCTCGTCGTTGCCCCTCGGCTCCTCCAGGCGCTGTGACGTGTCGTGCGCGGTGATCTTCTGTGCGGTCGTGCTCATCCTGCGCAGCGGACGAAGGAGCAGCGCCGCCAGCCACCATGACGCCAGCGCCGTGAGCAGCACGGCCCACAGCCCGACGGTCTGGATGGTGCCGAGCGCATCGCTCACCGTCCGCTGCTCGTGACGCACGAACCGACCGACGACAAAGGTCCCGTTGCGTGCATCGCGCCGAAAGACGGGGACGGAGAGCATGCGGGCCGGGCCGAGGTCCGTCGCCAGCTCGAAGAACTCCGACCCGGTCCCACGTCCCACACGGTCGATCAGCTCGGCGTCGTCGGAGAGCTGGATCCCGTCGACCGGCGTCGACGTGGCCGCCAGTCGCCCGTTCGCGATCACGAACACCAGCTCGCCCTCGGCGAGCACCGAACGCTGGACGTAGGCGGTGCCGGCACGGGCCAGGTCGACGCTGAGCGGGGTTCCCCGGTCGTCGCGGGTGACCTCGACGAAGCGGCGGAACTCCTGGGATTCCTGCACCAGCTCCGAGCGGATGCGGTCGTCGAGCTGGCGGTGGAGGATCGAGCGGATGCCGATGCCCGCCGCCACGAGGACGATCGCGACGATCAGGACCAGTGCGGCCGCGAGCTTCGCGCGACTCGACGATCCCAGGCGCGCCAGGGTGGCCCCGGCGGATCTCCTAGTCGTCGTCATCGTCGTCGTCGTCATCATCGTCGCCGTCGTCGTCATCGACGGGCGGGGGTGCCGGGGTCGGACGCGGCGCGGGAGCCGGTCGTGTGGGGCGCGGTGCCGGGGCCGGTCGTGTGGGGCGCGGTGCCGGGGCCGGTCGTGTGGGACGCGGCGCGGGCGTCGTCCGGCGCGGTGCCGGCGCCGTCCTCGGAGTCGACGGCCGCGGGCGCGGCGTCCTGGCCGGCGGTTGCGGGCGTCGTGTGGGGGCGGGCGTGGTGCGCGGCGGCGGCGTCACCTCCTGAGCCGTCGTCAGCACGATGGGGGGCACGTCCTTCGGGTCGCCGGACCCGCCGCAGCCCGCCAGGCCGGCGATGGCGGCCATCATGGCGAGCGCCGCCACCCAGATGTGCAGGACGCGCCTCATCGCGGTGGGAACGGGGTCCCGGTGATCTCGCCGAGCTGCGCTGCGATCAGATCGAGGGTGGGACGGTCGTCGGGGTCGGGGAGGAGGCATCCGTCGATCAACTCTGCCAGTGGCGCGGACGATCCGTTGACCGCGAGACGGCTGGGGACCCAATCGGCCTCCCGTGTGCGGCGTTCGACCGGGAGTGCCGTTGCCCCCGTGACCACCTCGTGGAGCACCATGCCGAGGCCCCACACGTCGGCCGCGGCGTCCACCCGGCCACCCTCCACCTGCTCGGGCGCCATGTAGCACCAGGTGCCCACCCCGGGGGTGAGGCGACCCGGAGGTGCGGCGGAACTCAGGTCGATCACCACGGCGCGCCCACCCTCGGCCACCACGTTTGACGGCTTCAGATCCAGGTGCAGAAGGCCGGCGGCATGGATGTGATGGATCGCCGACACCAGGTGCAGACCGAGCCATGCGGCGCTCTCGTGGTCGATCCCTGCCTCCGCATGCTCGATCAGGTGTCCGAGCGTCTCGCCGCTGAGCGTCTCCTGGACCACCAGCGGGCGCGGCGCGTCGATGACCTCGACCACCCGGACGATGTGCGGATGCGCCAACCGCGTCAGCCGACGCCCCTCACGCAAGAGCCGGGATCGGACCGAGCGGTCGTCCAGTCGATCGGGCCGCGGCGTCTTGAGGATGCACCGGCACATGCGGCGCTCGTCCCACGCGTCGAAGACGTCGAACAGGTTGCTGCGGTGCAGGCGTTCGAGGACGCGGTACCCGGGTGCGAGCATCGAACCGCGTCGCGGCCGGCGGATCATGTTCACGATGCCGCCATCGCCGCGGGGGTCTCGTCGACCAGCGCGCCGTCGATCAGACGGACCACCCGGTCCGCATGGGCGACCATCTCGGAATCGTGCGTGATCATCAGCACCGTCCTGCCGTCGCGCAGATCGGTCAGCGGCGCCCGCAGACGCCCGCGTGCCGCGGTGTCCAGGCCGGTCGTCGGTTCGTCCAGCACGATGATCGGCGCGTCGTGGAGGAAGGCCCGGGCGATGGCGAGCTGCTGACGCTGCCCGCCGGACAGGCGCCGGCCGCGCTGGCCGACCACCGTGTCGAGGCCGTCCGGCAACGCAGCCAGGAGCCCCTCCGCACCGGCGCGTCGCAGCGCCGCCCGGATCTCGTCGTCGCTCGCGCCCGGACGGCCGATCTCGACGTTGCGCCGCACGGTTCCGTTGAACACGAGCGTCTCCTGAAGCAAGAGCGACACGTTGCGGCGAAGCGACGCCAACGACAGCGACCGGATGTCGGTCTCGTCGATCATGACCACACCCGAGTCCGGGTCGTGGAACCGCACGAGGAGTTTCGCGATCGTGGACTTGCCCGAGCCGTTCGCGCCGACGAGTGCAACGCACTCACCCGGCCGCAGGACGAGGGACGCATCGTCGAGCGTGGGCGTCGCGACACCCGGGTAGGTGAAGGTCACGTCGTTCAGACGGACCTGCCCGATCGCACGGCCGAGGTCGGTGGCCTGCGGGGCCTCCTCGACGCCGTCCGGCTCATCCAGGATCTCGACGACGCGTTCGGCCGACGCGGCGGCCGTGAAGATGGAGTTGACGATGGCGCCCAGCTCCCGCACCGGACTGTAGAGCTGCCCCAGGTACGCGAGGAACACCAGCATCCCGCCGAGCGTCAGGCGGCCGTCCGCCACCGCCCAGGTTCCCAGCCCGATGACCACCAGCGAGACCGAGAGCTCGATCACGTCGACGATCGGGCTGAAGACCGACCGGATGCGGGCGGCGGCGAGTTCGGCGCGCAGGATCCCGCGCCCCTCCCGATGGAAGCGCTCGGCCTCGTCGTCCTCCACGCCGTACGCCGAGACCAGCGCCAGGTTGGCGAGGCTCTCCTCACCCACCGACGTGAGCCCGCCCGCGCGGCGCTTGGCCTCACGGCTCGCGCGCCGCGACCACTTCGCGAAGTGGTGGGCGAGCGCCCAGAGGATCGGGGCCACGACGAGCGACACGACCGCCAGGAGCCAGTCCAGGTACACCAGCACCCCGACGAACACCAGGATCCGGACGACCGCCGACAGCGTCTGGGCCACGCCCTGCAGGACGATCCCCTCCACGTTGTCGACGTCGCGGGTCACGCGGGCCAGCGTGTCGCCCATGTGACGGTGCTCCAGGCTGTCCGGCGCGGCCCGCTGCAGACGCCGAAACACGTGGGTGCGCACGTCCAGGACGAACCGCTCGCCGACCCAAGCGGCCAGATAATCGTCCACGAACATGAGCAACCCGCGGACCACGACGATGCCGATCGTCACCGCGGCGATCCACGCCAGCGGCCCCAGATCGCGCGGAACCAGGACATCGTCCACGACCAGCTTGAACATCCAGATCTCGGCCGCCTCGATCACCGGGATCAGCAGCGCGACGACGAGCCCCACCGCGATCCACCAGCGGTACGGACGCGCCATCGGCCAGAAACGTCGGAAGACGTCCCGCACCCGCAGGGCGTTCGCGTTGGCGACGAGCGCAGGCTCCTCGCCCTCCGGGGTCTCGAGCAACCCCGAGAACAGCGAACGACCCCGCGTGGTGCGGGGCCGCTCCTGGCCGTCCCGTTGGGGTGGGCGCCGCCCACCGTCACCGGGACCGGCCGCCACCTCGTCTGTGAGGTCGCTCGTCACCGGGTCACTCAGGTGTCGCTGTTGCGACGCCGGACGATGCGACGACGGCGCCGGATGCGGCGACGGCGACGACGCGGACGGTCGCTCGTGTCGCTGGTACCCCGACCGTGCGAGGTGCGAGCGGGAAGAACCTGACCAAACTTGACGGACATCTCGTGCTCCTGACGTTGGGAGGCATTGCAGTCACCGTGCGGTGATGCGAAGCACACTAGGAACGCCGCCTGAGACGACCGTGAGGCGGGGATGAGAGGGTTCTCATCGGGTCCCGCCACTCCGGCTCGGGCCACTCCGGCTCGGATCTTTCGTCGACGGTCGCGCTGCCTTGATGGGTCGACGATCCTCCCCGGTTCCTGGGTGCGGCGGAGAACCTTCGGTTCCAGCGCCGGACCTGTGACGCCTGCGTTCTGCGGCACGACTCTCGGTCGACCTCCGTCGAGGTTCGGTTAGAGAAGCCAACGACGGCAGGCACGTGGGTTCGCCTGGTCGGCGAACGCGGCGGCGCCCTTCGGCGCCCCCGCAACCGCCTCATGTGGCTCGACGCCCCCGGGCTCGGATCTTTCGGTTGACGGGGCCGTTGTTCTTGATGGTTCGGCGATCCTCCCCGGTTCCTGGGTGCGGCGGGGAACCTTCGGTTCAGGCGCCGGACCTGTGACGCGTCCGTTCCGCGGCACGACTTTCGGTCGACCTCTGTCGAGGTTCGGTTAGAGAAGCCAACGACGGCAGGCACGTGAGTTCGCCTGGTCGGCGAACGCGGCGGCGCCCTTCGGCGCCCCCGCAACCGCCTCATGTGGCTCGACGCCCCCGGGCTCGGATCTTTCGGTTGACGGGGCCGTCTTCCTTGATGGGGGCGCGATCCTCCCCGGTTCCTGGGTGCGGCGGGGAACCTTCGGTTCAGGCGCCGGACCTGTGACGGTCGCGTTCTGGGGGATGACTCTGGGGCGACCTCTGTCGACGGTTCGTTACGGCAGTCGTTGACGGCAGGCACGTGGGTTCGCCTGGTCGGCGAACTCAGGGGGCGCCCTTCGGCGCCCCTACGTGCCACGGGCGTCCTCGCCTCAGACCGGCGCGCCGGCACCCGCGCGGTACCCCGACGGCGAGAGGCCACGAACGCGCGTGAAGGCGACGCTGAACGCGAACGCGTTGGCGTACCCCACCCGGTGGGCGATCGCCTCGAGCGTCAGGTCGGAGGTCCGAAGCAGATCGGCGGCCAGCGCCATGCGCCAACCGGTGAGGTATGTCAACGGCGGCTCGCCGACCAGGGCCGTGAAGCGGCGCGCGAGGGCCGATCGCGATGCCCCGACCCGCTGGGCGAGCCCGGCGACGGTCCACGGCCGGGCCGGATCCTCGTGGATCGCACTCAGCGCAGGGCCGACCACCTCGTCAGCCTGCGCGCGGTACCAGCCCGGAGTCTCCGTGTCGGATCGCGCGAACCAGGCGCGCAGGGTCGCGACGAGCGCGATGTCCAGGAGTCGGTCGAGCACGACCTGCTGGCCCGGGCCGGCGGTGCCGACCTCCTCGGCGAGAAGCCCCATGACCTCGTGCTGCACGTCCTCGCCGGGCACCACGACGACATCGGGCAGCGCCTTGAGCAGCCTGCCGGTGACGTCGCTTTCGACCTGATAGGTGCCGCTTGCGACGATGGTCGACCCGTCGAGTGAGTTCCCGGTGGTGCGGGGACCGAGGCTGAAGGCGTCGGTGATGTCGGCGCCGGTCGCATCGGTGAGGCGGTTGCCGGGCCGGACGATGATCTCGGGGACCGTGCCCGGATCGTCGCCGATCGTGTACAGGCGGGGGCCCTTGGCGATCGCGACATCACCGACGCGGATCAACACCGGGTCGGCCTCATCGGGAGCGATCCACACGTGGCCGCGCAGCGCGGTGACGAGCGCAAGGGCCGCGCCATCGGCGATGCGCAATGCCCACGGCGGGTCCCAGATCGTCCGGCAGAACGCGGCAGTGCGCGCGCGGACGCCCTGGAGGAGGTCGGAGAGGGGGTCCATACCGTCAGTGTAGACGCACAGACATGAAATTGGGCCGCTCAGACATGGATTCGTCCCGATCGTCGCTGTTCAATCGGACATGGCACCACGTCAACGATTCGAGGGAGACATGCCATGTACACGATCACCGGAGTGACCGGACACGTCGGAGCAGTCGTCGCCGAGGAACTGCTGGACCGCGGCGAGCCCGTTCGGGCAGTGCTGCGCGACCCCGCAAAGCGCGCACGCTGGGACGGGCGGGGAGCGCAGAGCGTGCTCGCGGACCTCACCGACACCCGCGGCCTCGCCGACGCGCTGCGCGACAGCGAGGGTGTCTTCGCGATGCTGCCGGTCCTCCCGTCGCTGGACGAGGCGGGGCATCGCCGCCTGGCCGATTCGATCGCCGACGCGATCGAGGCCGCCGGCGTCGATCGGGTCGTCCTCCTGTCATCCATCGGCGCCGACCTGCCCGCCGGGACCGGCCCGATCCGCTGGCTGCACGACCTGGAGCGACGACTGGCCGACACGGGAGCCGTGGTGACCGCGATCCGACCGTGCCACTTCCAGGAGAAGGTGGAGGTGGTGCTCGACGCGGTACTGCAGGACGGTGTGTACCCGGTCTTCGCAAGCTCCGCCGACGTGCCGGAGCCCATGATCGCGACCCGCGACGTCGGGAAGGCCGCCGCGGAGGCGCTCCTGTCACGCCCGTCGGAGTCGGCGTCGATCGACCTCATCGGGCCCGCCCACACCGAACGTGACGTGGCGGGCCGCCTCGCGGCGATCCTCCAGAAGCCCATCGAGGTGGTCACGATTCCGCGAGACGGATGGGTCGATGCGATGGTCGAGGCCGACGTGCCCGCACCCTTCGCCAGGGAGTTGGCCGAGCTCTACGCGGCGGGGGAGGACGGCCTGCTCCAGCCCCGTGGCGATCGACGACAGACCCACGGCACGCCGATCGAGGAGACCCTGGGTCGGGTCGTCGGGGCGAGAATCGGTGTGCACCCGGCCGCGAAGCCGCCGGCGAACGCGGCGTGAGCACGGGCGGGGTTGGCCGCCGGCGGTCCGGTCGGGCCCCGCCGGTGATCCCGGACGTCGTGAAGGTGGTGCTGCTCGGAGGGACGCGAGCTGCGTGCGCTCGTCCCGCGGCGGCCGGCGCTTCCCCCTCGCCGGCCGCCGACGCGTCCCGAGGTTCGACCGGTTCGGGGCGTGCGCCTTGTCATGTGACAAGTACGTTCTCGTCGCGCTGACGACAGTATCCGCCTGGCGAGACCCGCGCACCCGCTTCACGTCCCCACGGTCGCTCCGGCCGCCCGCGGTCACGCAGCGCGCGTCCGCCGGCACCGACACCCGCCTCAGTCCGTCGGGCCGTCCGCTCGCGCCACCAGCGCGTCCACGTCCCTGATCGTCACCGTCCTGCCCGCGGCGCTGATCACGCCGCGGTCGGACAGGTCCCGCAGCCGGCGGCTGAGCGTCTCCGGTGTCGTCCCGAGGTAGGAGGCGATGTCCTTGCGGGCCATTGGCAGCTCCACCTCGATGCTCCCGTCGGTGCCACGCTGCGCCGGCAGGTCCAGCAGGTAGGCGGACACGCGGGCCCCCACGTCCGACCCCGTCAGGGCCATCAGCATCCGCTCCGCCGCCGCGAGCCGCTCCGACTGCACCTGCAACATGCGCACCGCGATCTCGGGGAAGCTCGCCACCAGGCGTGCCAGGTCGGCGTGATCGAACGTGCAGAGCTCGGTGTCCGTCTCGGCGTAGGCGAAGTGGTCGGCCCGGCGCCCCAGCACGAACGACGCCTCGCCCATCACATCGCCCGGGCCCAGCACCCGCACCACACGCTCCTGCCCGCTCTCCAGGAAGTGGACCACCCGAACCCGCCCCCGGTGCACCACCATGAGGCGTCCGGGATCGATGCCCGCCGTCATGACCCGATCCCCGGCCTCCGCGTGCACCGGTCGCGCGAAGCGGGCGACCTCCATCAGCTGGACCTCGTCGAGGCCGCGGAAGATGGGGACGCGCGCGACGCACATGTCGTGCGTGGCCGTATGGGGGTGCTCGTGATCCATGCCCGTCTCGACCCCAAGCCTGCCACGAACCCGTCGACCCGCGGACTTGATCCGGGTCAAGACGACACCCACCGGATGGACGTACGGTCAGTCCATGGCCGGGATCGAACCCGGAACGACCCGACAGGGAGGAACCATGACCGAGACCACCGCCACACGCACCATCCTTCGCGCCGACGGCTTCAGCTGCCCGTCGTGCGTCGCCAAGATCGAGAAGGCCCTGAAGGCCACCGACGGCGTGAGCGACGCCACCGTGCACTTCGCGTCGTCGCGCATCGAGGTCGACCACGACCCCGCGAAGGTCGGCGTCGACGACCTCGTGGCCTCCGTGGCCGCGGTCGGGTACACGGTACGGCCCTCGGCCTTCTGACGGAAAGAACGGACGGAGAGGAGCACACACGTGAACGCCCGAATCAGGAGATGGTCGATCCCGATCGTCGCGGGACTGCTGATCCTGGCGTCCTGGATCGTCGGGACCGGCTCGAGCGCCGTCGGTGACGGCCTCATGCTGGCGGCGGCGGTCGTCGCCGGCGCCCCGGTGGTGCGAAACGCATACCGGGCACTGCGCGTGCGGGTCATCGGGATCGATCTGCTGGTCTCGGTGGCCGCCATCGGCGCGGTCGCCATCCGCAACTACTGGGAGGCGGCGGCCGTCACCTTCCTGTTCGCAGTCGGTCACGCGCTCGAGAACGCGACCCTCGCCAAGACGCGGTCGGCGCTCTCTGAACTTGTGGCCCTGGCCCCCGTCACCGCCACGGTGGTGCGTGACGGACAGCAGGTCGAGGTGCCCGCGGGCTCGGTGGCCGTGGGGGAGACCGTCATCGTGAAAAACGGCGGTCGCGTCCCCGTGGACGCCGTGGTGACCGGCGGCCAGGCGGCCGTCGACGAGGCCGCGATCACCGGTGAGTCCATCCCCGTCGACAAGGGGCCCGACGCGCAGGTGTTCGCCGGCACGATCGTCGCCGACGGATTCCTCACCCTCTCCGCCACCGGTGTCGGCGCCGACACGACGCTCGCACGCATCGTCCACCGCGTCGAGGAGGCCCAGGACGCCAAGGCACGCACGCAACAGTTCATGGAGCGCTTCTCGCGCTGGTACACGCCGGCCATCATCGCGCTCGCCGTCGGGGTGGGGCTGATCACCACCAATTTGGAGCTCGCGCTCACGCTCCTGGTGATCGGGTGCCCCGGTGCGCTCGTCATCTCGGTGCCGGTGGCGCTGGTCGCCGGCATCGGGCGGGCCGCCCGCGACGGCATCCTCATCAAGGGCGGCGAGTTCCTCGAGACCGCGGCGCGGATCGACGTCGTCGCGCTCGACAAGACCGGCACCGTGACCGCCGGCGAGCCGCGGCTCACCGACATCGTCGTGCGCGACGGCTGGAGCGACACGGACGTGCTGGAGTGGGCCGCACGGGCGGAGGCGGGTTCGGAACACCCGCTCGCCATCCCGGTCCTCGCGGCCGCGGCCGACCGTGGCATCGTCGTTCCGGCGGTTCCGGACGACGTGCGGTCGGTCCCGGGGCACGGTGTCGTGGCCGGGGTCGCGGGACGTCAGGTGGCCGTGGGCAACGCCGCGCTCCTCACCGAGCACGCCGACGACGGGCTCGATTGGGCCCGACGCGCGGCGGACGATCTGGCGGACGCCGGCCGCACGCCGCTCCTTGTGGCGGTGGACGGCGAGGCCATCGGCGCCCTGGGCGTGGCCGACACGGTCCGTCCCGAGGCCGACAGGCTGGTGGACGGGTTGCACCGGTCCGGGGTGAAGCGGGTGCTGATGCTGACCGGCGACACCGAGCGGGTGGCCACGTCGATCGCGGCGCAGGTGGGCATCGACAGCGTGCACGCGGGGCTCTTGCCCGAGGACAAGTTGAACGTGGTCCGGGACCTTCAGGTCGAGGGGCACACCGTGGCGATGGTGGGCGACGGTGTCAACGACGCACCGGCGCTCGCACTGGCCAACGTGGGGATCGCCATGGGTGCGGCCGGATCGCCGGTGGCGGTCGAGACCGCCGACATCGCGCTCATGACGAGCCGCCTGGACCGGATCCCGCAGGCGATCGGACTCGCCCGGCGCACCGCCCGCGTGATGCGGCAGAACATCGCGGTGGCGCTCATCACGGTGGGCGCCCTGTTGGCGGGCGTGCTCTTCGGCGGCGTCACGATGTCGTTGGGGATGCTGGTGCACGAGGCGTCGGTCCTCGTGGTGATCGTCAACGGCATGCGGCTGCTGCGGGCTCCGCGCGGGGACCGCACGTGGCGGCGCGGCGAGCGCCGGCCACTCCGCCCGGCACTGCCGGCGGCGTGAGGCGGGCGGACGTGCGTGGGGCGGCGGTCGACCCGCGGCCCCACGCACGCATGGGAGTCGGCCTCCCCGCCGGCCGATGAGCGACTTGTCATGGTGCAAGTCGCGTGACGCGACTCGCAGAGCGCCGCCTGTCGTCGCGTGTGACCCGGCGAAGAGGCGTGGTCGGCGGTGGACGATGCCCGTGAGTCCGGGTTGTGTCCGCGGCGACCGAACGACCTCGAGCGGCGCCGTCAGGCGACGGGGGTGGCCCGGCGAAGAGGCGTCGGGTCGGCGGTGACGATGGCCCGTGAGTCCGAGTCATGTCTGCGGCGACAGCCGCAGCCGCCGAACGACCTCGAGCGGCGCCGCCAGGCGACGCGAGTAGCCCGGCTGAGAGGCGTGAGTGAGGCGGCGTATCCGGGTCACCGCCGGCGCGTCGGCGGCCGCCCCCAGGCGGTGCCGAGCATGCGCTGCAGGCGGCGGGTCTCGGCGATGGCGTTGACCGGACGCCGGTCGTGCGAGACCGACTTGGTGCGGCGCAGACGGCTGGCGCGCCCCTCGCGCACCTCCACCCAGCGCTCGTAGTCGTTGATGAGCGACACCAGGAGGTCGGCGGCCTGCAGGGCCTTGCGGCTGTCATCGAACGGCTCGCCGTTGTAGAGCAGCGCGTCGTCGGCTCCCCGGTAGACGAGCTCCCCGAGTTCGGCGCTCGTCGCCCGGATGCGGTTGGGCCCCACGCGCACGGTCATGCCGTGCCAGTCGCGCTTGAGCACCGTCTCCTTCGTCGCCGACGGCCGGAAGCCGTACGCACGCATGCGTCGCCGCTCACCCGGCTGCAGCCAGACGTCGTGGGCCACCCGAGCGATGGCCACGATCTGTTCGGTCCAGGACGATGAACCGCCGGGATCGTCCGTCGGGGTGGGGAGATGCTCGGCCATCCCGTTGATTATGCACGGTGACGCGCGGAAAGCGCGACATTGACGGCGCGTGTGCTAGCCTCTCCTGTTGCGCTTTGTGCCGCCGCCCTTCTTCGCCCGTTCCCTTTGATAGCTCAGTCAGGAGGTTGAGGACTTGAGCACAAAATCCCCTGCCCGCGTTCGTCGGTCGTTCTCGCGTCTGGACAAGGTCCTGGACGTGCCGCACCTGATCGACATCCAGCGCAAGTCGTTCGAGTGGTTCCTCAACGAGGGACTTCGCGAAACCATCGACGACGTCACGCCGATCATGGACTTCACCGGCACCCTCGCCGTGGACTTCGGGGTCTACACGATCGGTGGTTGGCAGCCCGGCGAGCCGCTGGACTACATCCAGCCCAACAACCCCATCAAGGAGTGCCGCGAGAAGGACCTCACCTACGCGGCCCCCCTCACGATGGAGGTCAGCTTCATCAACCAGGAGACCGGCGAGATCCGTCGCCAGAAGGTCTTCATGGGCGACCTGCCCCTCATGACCGATCGGGGCACCTTCATCATCAACGGGACCGAGCGGGTCATCGTGACCCAGCTCGTGCGCTCTCCGGGCGCCTACGTGATGGAACCGAAGGACCGCGAGAAGCAGGTCTTCGTCGCCAACCTCATGCCGGCACGCGGCTCCTGGCTGGAGCTCGAGATCGACAAGAAGGGTCTGGTCAACGTCCGCATCGACCGCAAGCGCAAGCTGCCGGTCACCACGCTGCTGTTCGCCATCGGCTACACGCGCGACGACATCCTCAACCTCTTCCCGCACCCGATGGACCAGAAGCGGGTCAACCCGTTCATCGAGGCGACCCTCGAGAAGGACCCCATCGAGGGCGAGGCCGCCACCGGCGACAAGAAGAGCCTCAAGCAGATCGAGGCGACCACCAAGGAGATGCAGGCGCTGCACGAGCAGATGCTCGCGTCGCACGCCGACGAGCGCGCCCGTCTGCAGGCCGAGATCGAGAAGCTCGAGAAGAAGGTCGAACAGCGCGCCGGCGAGACCATGCAGCAGGCGCTGATCGAGGTCTTCAAGAAGCAGCGCCCCGGCGAGCCGCCGACGATCGACACGTCGCGGTCGCTGGTGCGGTCGCTCTTCTACGACCCCAAGCGCTACGACCTGACCAAGGTCGGCCGCTACAAGCTGAACGCCCGCCTCGGCTCCGACCTGGCGACATCGGTCCGCACCCTCACCAACCCCCGCTTCACCGGCGGGGTGTCCGGGATGGACGATGACCTGGTGCGCCTCATCCGCGAGCTGGTCGACCTGCCGCTCAAGCACGGCGTGCCCGAGGACTCCAAGGACTTCGCGTCCGACGCGAGCCTCATTCCGCGCGACGAGCTGGTGCACGACTTGGACGAGTACGAGCACTTCGGCAACCGCCGCCTGCGCACCGTGGGCGAGCTGGTGCAGGAGGCGTTCCGCGTCGGTCTCTACCGCATGGAGCGCGTGGTGCGCGAGCGGATGAGCACCGAGGACCCGGACACCATCACGCCGCAGACGATCATCAACATCCGTCCGGTCGTGGCGGCGCTCAAGGAGTTCTTCGGCTCCTCGCAGCTCTCGCAGTTCATGGACCAGACCAACTCGCTGTCGGGCCTCACGCACCGTCGCCGCCTGTCGGCGCTGGGCGCCGGTGGGCTCACCCGCGAGCGCGCGCCGATCGAGGTGCGCGACGTGCACACCACCCACTACGGGCGCATGTGCCCCATCGAGACGCCGGAGGGTCCGAACATCGGCCTCATCGGCTCGCTCTCCAGCTACGCGACCATCAACGAGTACGGGTTCATCCAGACCCCGTACCGCGTGGTGAAGAAGGGCGTCGTCACCGACGAGGTGGTGCGCCTGGACGCGACGCAGGAGGAGATGAAGGTCATCGCGCAGGCCAACGCGGACGTGGACGCGAAGGGCAACCTCGTGAACCCCGTCCTGTGCCGCAAGGGTGGCCAGCCGATCATGGTGGACGTCGCGGACGTCGACTTCATGGACGTCTCGCCGGAGCAGATGGTGTCGGTCGCGACCGCGCTCATCCCGTTCCTCGAGCACAACGACGCCAACCGCGCGCTGATGGGCGCCAACATGCAGCGTCAGGCCGTGCCGCTCATGATCACCGAGGCCCCGCTCGTGGGCACCGGCATGGAGCGCCGCGCCGCCATCGACACCGGTGACGTCGTGATCGCGAAGGCCGACGGCACGGTCGCGTCGGTCGACGCCGACCACGTGATCGTCGAGGACCGCGCCGGCGAGCTGCACGAGGAGGGCTTCGAGAAGTTCACCCGCTCCAACCAGGGCACGATGATCCACCAGAAGCCGATCGTCCGGGTGGGCGACAAGGTGAAGGCGGGCGACGTGCTGGCCGACGGCTCCAGCACTAGCCAGGGCGAGCTCGCCCTCGGCAAGAACGTCCTCGTGGCGTTCATGAGCTGGGAGGGCTACAACTACGAGGACGCGATCATCATCTCGGAGCGCCTCGTGAAGGACGACGTGCTCTCGTCGATCCACATCGAGGAGTACGAGATCGACGCGCGCACCACCAAGCTGGGCGCCGAGGAGATCACCCGCGACATCCCCAACCGCTCGGAGGAGTCGCTGCGCGACCTCGACGAGCGCGGCATCGTGCGCATCGGTGCCGAGGTCCGCTCCGGCGACCTGCTGGTCGGCAAGGTCACCCCCAAGGGTGAGACCGAGCTGACCGCGGAGGAGAAGCTCATCCGCGCCATCTTCAAGGAGAAGGCCGGCGAGGTCCGCGACACCTCCCTCAAGGTCCCGCACGGCGAGGGCGGCAAGGTCATCGACGTCAAGGTCTTCAGCCGCGACAACGGCGACGACCTGCCCCCGGGCGTCAACGAGCTCGTGCGCGTCTTCGTGGCCAAGCGCCGCAAGATCGCCGAGGGCGACAAGCTGGCCGGCCGTCACGGTAACAAGGGCGTCATCTCCAAGATCGTCCCGGTGGAGGACATGCCGTTCCTCGAGGACGGCACGCCGATCGACATGATCCTCAACCCGCTGGGCGTGCCCAGCCGCATGAACATCGGCCAGATCATGGAGACCCACCTGGGCTGGGTCGCCCACCACGGGTGGCACTCGAGCGCCGACAACGGCGGCAAGGTCGCGACCACCAACGGCGGGGACCTGGAGCGCACGTACGTCGCGACCCCGGTCTTCGACGGCGCGTCGCCGGAGGACGTCGACCAGGCGCTCATGGACTGGCAGGACAGCCACGACACGCCCATCCGCTTCAACATCGACGTGGCCGACCGCGTCGGCCGGCGCTGCTCGGGCAAGCTCCGCCTGTTCAACGGGCGCACCGGCGAGCCGTACGACGGCCGCGTGACGGTGGGCTACATGTACATGCTGAAGCTCCTGCACCTGGTGGACGACAAGATCCACGCCCGTTCGACCGGTCCGTACTCGCTCGTCACCCAGCAGCCGCTGGGCGGCAAGGCGCAGTTCGGTGGCCAGCGCTTCGGTGAGATGGAGGTGTGGGCCCTGGAGGCGTACGGCGCCGCGTACACCCTGCAGGAGATGCTCACCATCAAGAGCGACGACACCGTCGGTCGCGTCAAGGCGTACGAGGCGATCGTCAAGGGCGAGAACATCCAGGAGCCCTCCATCCCGGAGAGCTTCAAGGTGCTCGTCAAGGAGATGCAGAGCCTCGGCCTCGACGTCAAGATCGAGGGCGACACGCGCGGCGACCTGGGCCACGCGGACGACGACGACCTCATCCGCGCGGCGGAGGAGCTCGGCATCGACCTGTCGGGTGGCCTCGGCGTCGGCGTCAACGAGGAGCCCGAGGCGGCGGCCGCCCCCGCGGAGGGCGAGAAGACCGAGGAGGCACCGGTCACGACCGGCGCAGGCGATGCGGACGGAGCGGGCGACTGACGGCTGAGCCCCGGGACCGTCCACGGCCCCGGGAGTTCCCGACAGCAGTCCGCATCCGGAGTTTCAGACGAAAGGCGAGATCCGCGTGATCGACATCAACAACTTCGAAGCCATTCGCATCGGGCTTGCGAGCCCCCGGCAGATCCGCCAGTGGTCGTCGGGTGAGGTGACCAAGCCGGAGACGATCAACTACCGCACGCTCAAGCCGGAGAAGGACGGCCTGTTCTGCGAGAAGATCTTCGGTCCCACCAAGGACTGGGAGTGCTACTGCGGCAAGTACAAGCGCGTCCGCTACAAGGGCATCATCTGTGAGCGCTGCGGCGTCGAGGTGACCCGGGCGAAGGTGCGCCGCGAGCGGATGGGGCACATCGACCTGGCCGCGCCGGTCAGTCACATCTGGTTCTTCAAGGGCGTCCCCAGTCGCATCGGCTACATCCTGGACCTCGCGCCGAAGGAGCTCGAGAAGGTCCTCTACTTCGCTGCGTCGGTCATCACGCAGGTGGACGACGAGCGTCGCGAGGCCGACCACGACGCGCTGCAGGCGCAGGTGGACGAGGCGGTCGAGCTCTACCAGCAAGACCGCGAGGAGCGCCTTGCGGACCTGGCCGAGCGGCTCGAGCGTCGCGTCGCCTGGCTGCGCGAGGGTTCGACGGAGGGCTTCGACGACGAGGACATCTTCTGGCTCGAGGAGCTGGAACGCGACCGTGCGGCCGAGGGCGGTGCCCGCAAGCGCACCCTGACCGACGCCGACAAGAAGCAGGCCGAGACGGACCTCCGCAAGGAGACCGACATGGCCATCCGCGACGTGGAGCGCTACGCCGAGGAGGCCAGTGAGCGTCTGCGCGCCGCGTGGGACACGTTCCGCACGATCCAGGTGCGCCAGATCATCGGTGACGAGCAGCTCTTCCGCGAGATGCGCGAGCGCTTCGGCTCACAGTACGGATTCGGCGAGTACTTCCGGGGCGGCATGGGCGCGAGCGCCATCCGCGACCTGCTGGAGGGCTTCGACCTGGCCGGCGAGGCGGAGTCCCTGCGCGAGACCATCGCCACCTCCAAGGGGCAGCGTCACGCCAAGGCGCTCAAGCGTCTGCGCGTGGTCACCGCGTTCCTGCGCAGCGACAACAAGCCGTCATGGATGATCCTCGAGGCCGTCCCGGTCATCCCGCCGGAACTGCGCCCGATGGTGCAGCTGGACGGTGGGCGCTTCGCGACCAGTGACCTCAACGACCTCTACCGGCGCGTCATCAACCGCAACAACCGCCTCAAGCGGCTGCTGGACCTGGGCGCGCCCGAGATCATCGTCAACAACGAGAAGCGCATGCTGCAGGAGGCCGTCGACGCACTGCTCGACAACGGCCGCCGCGGCCGCGCGGTGACCGGACCCGGCAACCGTCCGCTCAAGTCGCTGTCGGACATGCTCAAGGGCAAGCAGGGTCGCTTCCGGCAGAACCTGCTCGGAAAGCGCGTGGACTACTCGGGCCGTTCGGTCATCGTGGCCGGCCCGGAGCTTCGCCTGCACCAGTGCGGTCTGCCCAAGCTGATGGCGCTCGAGCTCTTCAAGCCGTTCATCATGAGCCGCCTGGTGGAGCGCAACCAGGTGCAGAACATCAAGGCCGCCAAGAAGCTGGTGGACACGATGATCCCCGAGGTCTGGGATGTGCTGGAGGAGGTCATCTCCGAGCACCCCGTGCTGCTCAACCGCGCACCGACGCTCCACCGCCTGGGCATCCAGGCGTTCGAGCCGGTGCTGGTGGAGGGCAAGGCGATCCAGATCCACCCGCTCGTCTGCACGGCCTTCAACGCCGACTTCGACGGCGACCAGATGGCGGTCCACCTGCCGCTGTCGGTGGAGGCGCAGTCCGAGGCGCGCATCCTCATGCTGTCGTCCAACAACATCCTGTCCCCGGCGAACGGCCGGCCGATCGCCGTGCCCAGCCAGGACATGGTGCTGGGGCTCTACTACCTGACCTACTGCCGCATGATCGACGTGCGGGAGGGCAAGGACGGCACGCCGCGCGAGACCCAGATCATCGAGCTGTACGACCCCGAGACGCGTCGCTGGGCGCTGCCGAAGGGCGCCGAGGCGCACATCGAGGGTGAGGACGGTTGGACGAAGGACCCGTTCACGGTCCTCGGCATCACCGAGCCGCCGCGGGCGTTTCGCTCGCAGGCCGAGGTGGAGGTCGCGCTCGACGTTGGCGCCGTGCGGCTGCAGGACGTCATTGAGTACCGCAACGGCGGTGCACCGCTCGTCACGACCCCCGGGCGCATCATCTTCAACAACGCCATCCGCGACGCGCTGTCCGGCGCCGTGGAGGAGGACGAGCTGGAGACCCGGCCGTTCGAGTACCAGAACCGGGTCTTCGTCAAGCGCGACCTCGGCGACTTCATCGAGCACCTGGTGGACCTCTACGGGGCCACCTCGGTCTCGGCGTCGCTGGACGCGTTCAAGCACCTGGGATTCCGGTACGCCAGCCGTTCCGGCATCACGATCTCGAAGAACGATGTGGTGATCCCTCCCACGAAGGAGGAGATCATCGAGCGCTACGAGGGCGAGGTCGAGGAGATCCAGGGGTACTTCGACCGCGGCGAGATGAGCGAGGAGGAGCGCAAGCAGGCGGTCGTGGACCTGTGGGAGCAGGCCACCGACGAGGTCGCCGACGCCATGCGCGACCACCTCTACCGTCTCAACCCGATCTACATGATGGCCAACTCCGGCGCGCGTGGATCGTTCAAGCAGATCCGCCAGCTGGCCGGCATGCGCGGCTGCATGACCAACCCGAAGGGCGAGACGATCGAGCGCCCGATCAAGAGCAACTTCATGGAGGGGCTCTCGGTCCTCGAGTACTTCATCTCGACCCACGGGGCCCGCAAGGGTCTGGCCGACACGGCGCTCAAGACCGCCGACTCGGGATACCTCACGCGGCGTCTGGTCGACGTCTCGCAGGACGTCATCGTCCGCGAGCGGGACTGCGGCACCGAGGAGGGCATCGAGCTGGGGCTCCTGCGCGACGGCTCCCTCAACCCCAACCTGTCCGGTCGCGTTCTGGCCGGTCCGGTCGTGGACCGCGAGACCGGCGAGATCGTCGCCGACCTCCGCGGCAAGCGTCCGGCCGACGACGACGCCGAGGCGATGGCGACCTGGAACGCCCGGATGCTCGAGACGTCGGACCTGGGTGAGCTCACCCGGCTCGCCGCGGACCACCCGACGGCACAGATCACGGTGCGTTCGCCGCTCAAGTGCCGCAGCGCCGTGGGCATCTGCGCGCACTGCTACGGGCGCAACCTCGGCTCGGGCGAGATGTGCGAGCCGGGCGACGCGCTCGGCATCATCGCCGCGCAGTCCATCGGTGAGCCCGGAACCCAGCTGACGATGCGGACCTTCCACACCGGTGGTGTGGCGGGCGCCGACATCACCCAGGGTCTGCCGCGTGTCGTCGAGCTCTTCGAGGCCCGGCGTCCCAAGGCCCTGTCCCAGGTGGCGAAGTTCGACGGCTGGATCCGCATCGAGGATGACGAGACCCGGCCGGGCACCGCACGCATCGTGCTGGTGGAGCCGGTCTTCGTCGAGTCCGATGACGCCGGCACCGGTAAGCAGCGCGGCTCGGTCGGCGAGCACGCCTACGACTGGGTCAAGCGCACCCAGATCACCGTCGACCACAAGCAGTGGGTCGAGGCGGGCGACCGTCTCACCATCGGGTCGGCCTACCCGCCGGACATCCTCGAGGCCACCTCGGGCGTCTTCCTGCGCACCGACGGTCGGGTGAAGAAGGTGTCGGCCGAGAAGGGCAACGAGGGCTGGCACAAGGTCGAGCTCGACACGGCGGACGGCAAGGAGATCAAGTGGGTCCACCTGCCCGCCGGCCGCGCCTCGTGGCTGCCGGTCGCGGGCATGGACGTGCACGCCGACTTCCCGGTCGTCGCACCGGGGGTCAAGCGCGATCGCTCCACCAAGACGGAGCTCTACCTGGTGTCGGGTGTCCAGGACGTGTACCGCTCGCAGGGTGTGGACATCAACGACAAGCACATCGAGCTGATCGTGCGTCAGATGCTCCGCAAGGTGCGGGTCACCGACAACGGTGAGACGAACTTCCTGCCCGGTCAGCTGGTCGACAAGCCGGTGCTCTACCGCGAGAACGCGCGCGTCGGCCTGGAGGCGCGTGAGCGTCTGCTGGCCGAGGGCTTCTCGGGTTCCGAACGCGAGCTCGAGGCGGAGATCGAGCAGGCCCAGGCCCGCTTCGAGCCGCTCATCCTCGGCATCACCAAGGCGTCGCTCGCCACGGAGTCGTTCCTCTCGGCGGCGTCCTTCCAGGAGACCACCAAGGTCCTCACGGATGCGGCGCTCGAGGGCAAGGTCGACCACCTGCGCGGTCTCAAGGAGAACGTGATCATCGGAAAGCTGATCCCGGCGGCGACGGGGCTCCGTCGCTACCGCCAGCTCGAGATCGATCCGGTCCGGCGCGCCCCGGCGCTCTTGGAGTTCGACCTGGAGACGCCGTTCTCGATGCTGGACGACGGCGACGACGAGGGCTTCCTCATCGGCGACGGCGACGGTGGCACGTACACCTTCGAGCCGGACTTCGATCTGGAGGCGGCCGACGCCGGCGAGGCGGACGACTGATCCGCGTCGCATGGGTGTGCGGTTTCGCGTGGGGCCCGGGTGACCGGGCCCCACGTCATTTCGGGCTCGTGGCGGGCGTCACCATGAGCGACGGAGGCGTCGGACGCACGGGGAACGCGGTGAACCCCAGCGGATTCAGGTCGGTCAGCCTGCCGGCGGCGATCCCGACGTCCGAGACCGTGAACACCCGGTCGCCGATCACGAGGGACCGCCGGATCGTGCCGGGCTCCGAGCGGCCCTCCACGCGGTGGCGCACGATCCCCAGCCGCGTGATGCCGGCCACCCGTGACACCGTGAGACCCAGCGCGCCGCTGTCCACACCCGCCGGTGAGTACCGGATGAACGGCACCATGGTGAGCCCGGTCGGCGCCCAGTGCAGGAACGCGTGGTGGTCGTTCTCGGCCTCCGACCACGAATCCGGCAGCGTCAGGTTCTGCAACCGCGCGGGCGCGGCCGGGTTGGAAACGTCGAAGAGCGAGACCTGCGTGCCCCGCAGCCGGCCCTGCGGGTCGGCGTCCTGCCCGACGCCCAGAAGCAGCCCGTCCCCGACCGGATGCAGATACGCGGAGTACCCGGGGATCTTCAGCTCACCGGTGACCCGCGGCGTCGCGGGGTCCGAGAGGTCGAGCACGTGCAGCGGATCGATCTGACGGAAGGTCACGACGTAGCCGCGATCGTCGATGAACCGCACGCCGTAGATGCGCTCGTCGGTGCCGAGCTTGCCCACCTGCCCCAGCCGCGTCAGCGCGACGCCGTCGTCGCGGAGGGTCGTCACGAAGCTCTCGGACCGCGTCGTGAGCTTCTGGTTGATCCACTCCGGGTCACGTGTGCTCGCCACGCGCAGCACGCCACGCCACTCCGACAGGGAGAACTGGTTGAGGATGTACCCGGGCACCCGTCCAGAGGACCGGTACTCGGTGGCGTTGGGCGCGCTGATGTCGAATCGATGCACCTCGGTGCTCGCGTTGTCCGGCACCGCGTCCGGGTTCATGACCGCCGGGTTCATCCAGCGCGGCGTGGTGACGTAGAGGCTCGTGGGCGACGCGTAGACGATCTGGCCGTCCGACAGGATCGCGTCGCGGTCGACCGGGGTGAGGCCGGTGGCGGGGTCGATGGTGAGGACGGTGAGCGTGCCGAGACCGCCGAACTGCGTGGTCCTGGCGACCGATCGGCAGTCCACCGCGATTCGGGTCGTGGCCCGCGCCGTGCCGCGGATGCGGATGCGCATGGCGGGCAGCCATGTGCGGGCGGGGGCGTTCCGCACGCGGCGCACGTTGATTCGCCGGGCCTGGGCTGCGCCCGCGACGCCGGGGGTCGCGCTGTCGACGAACGGGATCGGATCCGGCGACGTGGAGAGCACCACGCGCACCGCGCCGCCCTCCGGCCTGCGCGCGGCCAGCAGGTCGCCGTCCACCGTCAGGGTCTCGAGCAGCACCGGCGTGGTGGGATCGGCGATGTCGACCAGGCGGATCATGGTCTGCGGCGCCCACGGGGCGAAGCGCATGTCACGCGCGGCGCGGTTCACGCCAACCGGCAGCGCGTACCTGCTGGAGAACACCATGATCCGGTCGCCCGAGCGGATCATCTGTGCGCCGGTGCCGGCGCCCGGCAGCCGCAGCCTGCCGATCAGCACGGGGGTGTCGGCGACCGAGTGGATGCGCAGCTCGTCGTTCACCGTCGTGATCACGTGCGCCGGATCCGACAGGACCATGTCCGGCTCGTCGACCCCCGGCTCCTGGAGGTTGGTGCCCGATGTGGGCGGCTGGGCCCCGCCCGCACCCGGCTGCGGGATGGCGGCGCGCAGCTCGCCGGCCGGGGCGGCGGAGGGGACGACGCCCCCGCCCTGCGCGCCGACCATGGGCCGCACGAGGTCGAACATCGGGCGCGCGGACCTGAGCGCCACGGGATAGGCGCCATAACCCCCGCTCCGCACGAGCGGCGCCGCCTTGGCGGCCGCGTACTGGCGCAGCGACGAGCACGTGGGGAACTGCGTCAGGCGTGGCGTCTGCGTCTGGGCGGCGGCGGGCGCCGCGACCGCGAGGATGCCGGCCAGTGCCGCTCCGCGGCGGATGAGCGAACGAGGTGCGGACATCGTGACTCCCCAGGTGATGTCGATCGGGTGGCGTCAAGGGTACGCCGCCGCAGGGGGATCCGTCACACGAGCGTCGCGAGGACGCCGACGGCGATCGCGCCCGCGACCACGATGACCACGTGGACCCGCAACCGCCAGACCGCGATGAACGACGCGACGGCGATGAGCGTGACCAGCAGGTCGACCGATCCATCGGACACCAGGGCGTGCCGGCCCACGTAGACGGCCAGCCCGCCGATGACGCCCACGATGGCCGCCGAGACCCCGGCGAGGGCGCTCGCCACGCGCCCGGTGCTGGGCATCCGCTCGATGAGCGGCGCACCGATGAGGATGAACACGAACGACGGGGCGAACGTGCAGAAGGTCGCCACCGTCGCGGTCACGAGCGCCCACGTGTGCGAACCGTGGGTGGCCCAGCCGGCCAGGTAGCCGATGAACGTGTTGACCATGATGAGGGGACCCGGCGTCGTCTCACCCAGCCCGAACCCCGCCACCACGTCGGTGGTGGTCGCCCACTGGAAGCGCTCGACCGCCTGCGTGGCGACGAACGCGAGCACGGCGTACGCGCCCCCGAACGAGACGAGCGACGTGACGGTGAAGAGCCCGGTCACCTCGGTCACGACGCCGCCCACCGCCAGGAGCGCCGCGACCGGAAGGAGCCAGGTGACGAGGATGACGCCGATGCGCCGCCACGAGATGCGGTGGTGACGATGGTCGTCGTCCCGGTCGGGTTCGGTGGCCGGTGCGAACGAACCCGGGCGGATCCGATCGACGACGAGGCCGACCACGGCGGCGCCCACGACGATGAGTGGGAACGGCACCCCCGCCACAGCGAGCCCGAACACGATCACGGCGGTCGCGATGGCGGGACCGCTGCGGGCGATGCGTCCGGCGATCCGAAGGAGCGCGGCGAGCACGATGCCCACCACCGCGCCTCCCAGCATGCGGACCACGCCCTCCACCGCGGAGAGGTGGCCGTAGGCCACGTACACGTACGAGAGCGCGCACAGAAGGACGAAGCTCGGCAGGAAGAAGAGCGTGCCGGCGGCGAGCGCGCCGCGCGTGCCGTGCAGACGCCAGCCCGAATACGCGGCGAGCTGCTGGGCCTCGGGTCCCGGGAGTGCGAAGCAGTACGAGAGGGCGTGGACGAACCGGCGCTCGTCGATCCAGCGCCGCCGCTCCACCAGTTCGTCGTGCATGATCGCGATCTGGCCGGCGGCGCCACCGAACGAGATGAACCCGAGGAGGGTCCAGAACCGAAGCGCCTGCCGGAAGGTCGGCGTCACCGAACCGGTGTGCTCGTCGGGGCTCGCCTCGGGCATCGGGTGATCATGTCGGTCGGTGCGACGACGGACACCGTGCCTCACCGAATCGTCACAACCGCGGCCGGCGGGGCGTCGTGCTCCCCGTTGGGGCGTTCGGCGTGGTCGGGCTCACCGGGGCGGTCCTCCGCCCCGCGACGCTGACGGCGCTGCTTGATGACGCCCGCGATGCCGCCCACGGCGCCGCTGATCGCGACCTGGGTCCAGTCGATGGGCATGCCCGCCAGTCTCTGCGGGCGGACGGCCGGGCGGTCGGGGGGACGGCCGTCGACGGCGCGTCCCCCGACCGCCGCGTGGTTCAGTCGGCCAGTCCCTGGTCCTTCACGAACTGCTCGGCCACGTCCTCCGGGTCCTCCTTGTCGAGGTCCACGGCCGCGTTCATCCTGCGCACCTCCTCGCTTGTCAGCTTGGCGGAGACGGCGTTGACCGTTTCGGCGAAGTCGGCGGGCGCCGAGTCGAGGAACGCCTTCGTCACCACCGGAACCCCCTGGTAGGGCGCGCCCTGGAACTTCCCCTTGTCGTCGGTGAGGACCACCAGGCCCTCGGCGGCGATCTTGGGGTCGGTGCCGAAGGCGTAGACGCACTGCGCCTGGCCCTGCTCGATGGGGCGGTAGCGCAGGCCGATGTCGACCTTGATGACGCGCTTGAACTTCACGCCGTACTCCTTCTGAAGGAGCGGCAGCCCGTCGGCGCGCGCGGTGTGCTCGGGGTTGGCCGAGTAGACGATGTCGCCCGACGCCCTGCCCAGGCTGGAGAGGTCGGTCAGCTTGTGCGCGTCCACCGCCTCCTTGGTGCATGCGACCTGGTTGTCGTTGTTGAACGGCGCGACGTCCAGGATGTCGAGGCCGTCGGGGTTGTAGCGCTCCTTGATCATCGTCGCCTGCGCGGCGGCGTCGGTGGGCGGGTTCTGCACCTTCAGCACGTCGGTCAGGAGCGTGGTGGTGTAGTCCGGGTACATCTGGATCTCGCCCTTGCGGATGGCGGCGTCGGCGATCGCGGTGGAGGCGAGCGACTTGATCTCGACGTCGTAGCCCCGCTCCTCCAGCGCCTCGGCGTAGATCTCGGCAACGATGTTGTTTTCGGTGAATCCCTTGTTGGCGATGACGATCTCGGGCTTGTCATCGCCGTCGGTCGATCCACTGTCCGAGTCGCCGCATCCGGCCGCGACCAGCCCTACAACGCAGGCCGTGAGGCCGACGATCATCTTGCGCTTGCGAACCACGGAATCCCCCTTGTCGATCGGGTGCGCCGCCGGCGCAGCCCCTTTGGTGTGAAGAGTCGCTGCAGCGTGACGAGCAGAAGCTCGCCCGCGAGGGCCAGGAGCGTCACCGGGATGGCGCCGGCCAACAGGACGTCGTGCATGTTGTTGGAGAAGCCGGCCACGATCATGACGCCCAGTCCACCGGCGCCGATGACCCCGGCCAGGGCCGCCGTGGCGACGATCATCACCGACGCCGACCGGATGCCCGACATGATGAGCGGAAGGGCGAGCGGCAGCTCCACCCGCGTGAGCACCTGCGCGCGCGTGAAGCCCATGCCGTGCGCGGCGCCGACCGCCGCCGGGTCGGCCCCGCGGATGCCGGTGGCGGTGTTCAGCAGGACCGTGGGCACCGCCAGCAGCACCAGGCCCACGGCGGCGGGGGTGAACCCCACCGAGGTCATGGCCATGATGATCGCCATGACCGCGAACGTGGGGACCATGCGTGCGACGAACGCGGATGCGTTGATCACGTAGGTGCCGACGCGACCGGCCCGCGCCGTGACGACGCCGAGCGCCAGCCCGATCACGACGGCGATGGCGAGCGGGATGACCGAGAGGCGCACGTGCTGCCACAGCTGGTCCCAGCCGTCGTTGTTCTCGAACGCGCTCCAGATCTCACCCGGGCTCGTCACGACGCGCGGCCCCGTTGCCACCGGGTCGCGCGCCGCTGGACACCCGTCAGGAGCCCGTCGAGGACGAGCGCCATCACGATGGCGATGACCGTCCCGACGATGATGGGCGTGAAGAAGAGGTCGCGCTGGATGCCGTCGGTGTAGATGAGCGACCCCAGGCCGCCGCCGGCCACGAACACCGCGACCGTGCCGATCGCGACCGTCTCGATCGTCGCCAGGCGGATGCCGGTGAGCACCGCCGGTACGGCGAGCGGCAGCTCGACCCGCAGCAGGATCTGGCGCCGGGTCATCCCCATCCCGCGCGCGGCGTCGACGCTGGCGGCCGGCACGCCGTGCAGGCCCGTGAGGGTGTTTCGGATCAGCACGCCGGTGGCGTAGCCGGCCAGGCCGATCACCGCGGGCACGCGACCGATGCCGACCGTGCTCACGAGGATGGCGAAGAGCGCCAGGCTGGGCACGGTGTAGAGGATGGTGGCGCCACCGGTGAGCGCCGCGGCGGCACCGCGGTGGCGCCGGACGAGGATGGCGAGCGGGACCGCGACGGCCACGGCGACCGCAACCGACAGCACCACCAGGATGAGGTGCTCGGTCGTCGCGCGCAGGATGTCGTCGGCGTTGCGTTCGATCCAGCGCCACCTGATCTCAGGCATGGACCTCCTCCGCCCCGCTCGTGGCGGCGGCCCCGGCGATGGTCGCGAGGTCGACGGTCCCGACGGTCGTGCCGGCGGCGTCGTTCACCGCGACGCGTCCGGCTCCGGTCTGAAGCAGCAGGGAGAGCGCATCGCGCACGCTCGTCTCCACCGTGACCACCGGCAGGTCGTCACCCGCGGCGGCGGTGTCCAGGGGGAGGTCGCCGACGCGCAGGAGCGACAGGCGCTTGAGGGCACGGTCGGCGCCCACGAAGTCGCGCACGAAGCCATCGGCCGGCGCGGCCAGCAGGTCGGCGGGGCGCGCCATCTGCACCAGGCGGCCCTCGCGCATGATCGCGATGTGGTGGGCCATGCGCACGGCCTCGTCGATGTCGTGGGTCACGAACACGACGGTCTTCGCCACCTGGCGGTGCAGGTCCAGGAAGTCCTGCTGCAGCCGCTCGCGGGTGATGGGGTCGACCGCCGAGAAGGGCTCGTCCATCAGCATGAGCGGCGGATCGGCCGCCAGGGCGCGGGCGAGACCCACGCGCTGCTGCTGGCCGCCCGAGAGCTCCGCGGGGTAGCGGCCACCGTAGGTGCTGATCGGCAGGCCGATCAGCTCGAGCATCTCGGCGACGCGGTCACGTGTGCGGCGCCGGTCCCACCCGAGGAGCTTCGGGACGGTCGCGACGTTGGCCGCGACGGTGAGGTGGGGCAGGAGCCCCACCTGCTGGATGACGTAGCCGATCCGGCGGCGCAGATCGGCCGGGGACATGTCGCCGACGGGGTGCCCGTCGATGGTGATGCGCCCCGCCGTCGGCTCGATGAGGCGGTTGATCATGCGGAGCGCCGTCGTCTTGCCGCAGCCGGATGGGCCGATGAGGACGCAGACCTCCCCGGCCGGCACGTGGAGCGTCAGGTCGTCGACGGCGGGTGCGCCCTCGGGTGCGTACCGCTTGGTGACGCCCTCGAGGTGCAGCGGGGCGGCGTGGTGGGGGAGGCCACTCAAGGGCGTCAGGATAGACCGATGCGGTCACGGTGACGAACCCGGCGAGGAATCTCGCTGTTCGGGGACGGGCGGCGGTCGGGGGGAACGGGGTGCGAACGGATCCGTGGCCCGCGACGAGGCCGACCGGATCCGGCCCGGTGGCGCCGAGGGCGGGTTGCTTCGTCGGCTTCCGCGCCGGCGGCGGGCTGCGGCGACCTGGGCCGCCCGCAACGGTGGGCGCCGTCATCCACCGGGCCCCGCGACCACGGACCCGCGCCACACGGCCGGACCCGCAGGATCTACGGGCGGATCCGGATGTGCAGGTGGTCGTCGTGGTTGGGCCAGACCATCACGCGCCCGTTGCCCCGCACCTGCAGGTTGGGTCCGTAGAAGATGTACTCGACGCCGCCGCGCGCCATCCACCAGTCCACGACCGCCTGGGTGCGCTCGGGGCTGTAGTTCCAGGGGCCGGCGCCGCCCTCCTTCCCGTCCCTGCGGGGCAGGCGGATGTCGACGTCCAGGCCGTTCTGGTGCGATGCGTGGTTGTCGATCCGTCCGCCGGTCCGCCAGGAGAGGTCACCGATGCCCAGGCGCGGGGCGTCGGGGTAGTTGGCCTCCCACCACTTCCCCAGCGCCACGAGGTCGCGCACCAGACGGTCGGTCCCGTACCGGCGGTTGGCCGCGTTGGGGTACGACTGCGTGTTGGGGTTGTAGGTGTAGAAGCCCGGCCCCTCCTTGGGAAGGAGCACGCCCCGCTGCAGCCAGCCGGCGTTGGCGCCGCCGTGGGCGACGCTGTTCTGCCACCGGATGCGCGATTCGATCGGTGGCGGGGGCGGCGGCTTCTTCGGCTTGCGCGGCGCCGGTGGCGGGGGTGGTTTGGGCGGTGCGGTGACCGGCGGCGCGGCCTGCTGCGCGGTGGCGGACGTCGAGTCGCGGCCGTCGAGCGCGGCGATGGGCAGCGTGGCCGCGACCAGGGCGAAGAGGACCATCCAGGCCCGGGGGAACGGCCGGCGTCGATTGCGACGCACCGATGCGGCGCACGCCGGACAGCAGGCGAGCGCCTGGCGGTGCGCGGAGCGCAGCGGGTGTCGACGCACGTGGTGCACGTTCATCACGGTAGCCCCGATCCCGCCGCGTCCGAGAAATCCACGTTGCGAGCGGTGCGCCCTCGATCCGGGTGGGGACCGTGCGCTGGTGACTACGATGGCCGGGTGAGGCGGCCCTCCAAACGGCATCTGTGGATCACGCTCATCGCCGTCGGCCTCGTCGCCGGCGGCGGGATCATCTGGTACGAGGCCACCCACAGCGACCCGGTCCCCGAGGACGAGGTGGTGGCGCGCTTCCGGGAGGGGGGATCGCGCGCGACGCACGGGGGACCCGAGCCGGGCGTCTACCTGTACGAGGTCCACGGCCACGAGCAGGGTGGCGCCGGTCCGCTCCGGGTGCCGCGCGACCTGCCGGTCGAGGCGACCCTCGCCGTCACCGGCACCGACACCGGCTGGCAGTCCGAGATGACCTACAGCCGCCAGCACATCGAGGCCAGCCGGCTGGCGCTCCGCGACCAGGACATCGTGATGTCGTGGCGGCGCGTGGACGTCTCGTTCGTGGGCTTCGGTCGCGACGACCGTCGGGACATCCACGGGATCGCACGGGTGGTGCGCGGTGACGCCGCCGTCGGCGACCGGTGGGTCGACCGGTACCGCACCGGCACGCTCGAGAACACCGTCGTCAACCGCGTGCTGCGGCGCGAGCCCATCACGGTGGGCGGCACCCGGGTGACCGCGCTCGTCATCACGAGCGACACCACCACCACCGGGGCGCTGTCGGGAACCCGCCGGGAGACGTTCTGGTGGCTTCCGGAGGAGCGGCTGGTCGCCCGGTCGCAGCTGAGGGTCGAGCTCGGTGGCGTGTTCGGGTACGAATCGACGATCGACGCCACCCTCCGCAGCCTCGCTCCCCAGCGCTGACGCGGCTCTCCGGTGGTCCGGAAACAGCCGTGACGTGATACACTCGCCCGCCGCCGCCGCAAGCGGACGGCGGAGACGACCTGCCACGAGGAGAGGCAAGACACAAGCGTGCCGACGATCAATCAGATGGTCCGAAAGGGCCGAAAGCCCAAGCCGGGGAAGAACTCGACGCCCGCACTGCGCGGCGCTCCGCAGAAGCGCGGGGTGTGCACGCGCGTCTACACCACCACGCCGAAGAAGCCGAACTCGGCGCTTCGCAAGGTGGCGCGCGTCAAGCTCACCAACGGGATGGAGGTCACCAGCTACATCCCGGGCGAGGGACACAACCTGCAGGAGCACTCCGTGGTGCTCGTGCGTGGCGGTCGTGTGAAGGACCTGCCGGGTGTGCGCTACAAGATCATCCGTGCCGCGCTCGACGCGGCGGGCGTGAACGCCCGCAAGCAGGCCCGGTCCAAGTACGGTGCAAAGGCTCCCAAGTAATGCCACGTCGCAACGCAGCAACCCTCCGTGAGGTCGACCCCGACCCCATCTACGGGAACGTCATCGTCTCGCAGCTCGTCAACCGCGTGCTGAAGGACGGCAAGAAGTCCACTGCCGAGTCCATCGTGTACGGCGCGCTGGAGGCCATCCGCGACCGCACGGGCCGTGACCCGGTGCAGGTGATGGAGGAGGCCATCCGCAACGTCACGCCGGTGCTGGAGGTCAAGTTCCGTCGCGTCGGTGGCGCCACCTACCAGGTGCCGATGGAGGTCCCACCCCGCCGCGGGCGCACCCTCGCCATCCGCTGGATCGTCCGGTTCTCACGTGAGCGCCGCGAGAAGCAGATGAGCGAGCGCCTCGCCAACGAACTGCTGGACGCCCTCGGCTCGCAGGGCGGCGCGTTCAAGCGCAAGGACGACGTGTACCGCATGGCGCAGGCCAACCGCGCGTTCGCCCACTACCGCTGGTAGCTACCCGCTTCGGTCGTTCCGCCCACCCCGGCCGGGGTCGGGCGGGCTGACCCTGCCGATCGTTCCCAAGGAGCACCCGTGTCATCCAACGCCAAGGCATTTCCGCTCAAGCTGATCCGCAACATCGGGATCATGGCCCACATCGACGCGGGCAAGACGACGACGACGGAGCGGATCCTCTACTACACGGGGCGCACGCACCGCATCGGAGAGGTCCACGAGGGTGCCGCCACCATGGACTGGATGGCGCAGGAGCAGGAGCGCGGCATCACGATCACGAGCGCCGCCACCACGTGTGAGTGGCAGGACCATCGCATCAACATCATCGACACCCCGGGGCACGTCGACTTCACCGTCGAGGTGGAGCGCTCCCTGCGCGTGCTGGACGGTGCGGTGGCGGTGTTCGACTCGGTTGCGGGCGTCGAGCCCCAGAGCGAGACCGTGTGGCGTCAGGCCGACCGCTACGGCGTTCCCCGCATCGCGTACGTCAACAAGATGGACCGCGTGGGCGCCAACTTCGAGCGTTCGGTCCAGACGATGATCGACCGCCTGGGCGCCAACGCCGTTCCGATCCAGATGCCGATCGGGGCGGAGGCCGGGTTCGCCGGGATGATCGACCTCGTCACCATGGAGGCCATCACCTACGAGGACGATCTCGGCACCAAGGTCACCGTCGGGCCGGTCCCGGACGAGCTGAAGGAGGAGGCGGAGGCCGCCCGCGAGCACCTGATCGAGGCGCTCGCCGACACCGACGACGACCTGGCGACCGCCTACCTGGAGGGTGAGGAGATCACCCCCGAGATGCTCCGCAAGGGCATCCGCACCGGCGTGCTCGCCATCGCCATCACCCCGGTCCTGTGCGGCTCGTCGTTCAAGAACAAGGGCGTCCAGAGCCTGCTGAACGCGGTGATCAACTACCTGCCGTCGCCGCTCGACGTGGCGGCCGCAGAGGGCATCGACCCCAAGACGGAGGAACCGGTCACCCGGGCGTCCGACTTCGAGGCGCCGTTCTCGGCGCTGGCGTTCAAGGTGATGAGCGACCCGTACGTCGGTCGTCTCACCTACCTCCGCGTCTACTCCGGCAAGCTGAACGCCGGCGACAGCATCACCAACGCCACCAAGGACCGCAAGGAGCGCGCCGGGCGGCTGCTGCTCATGCACGCCAACAGCCGTGAGGACATCACCCTGGCGTCGGCCGGTGACATCGTCGCCGCCGTGGGCCTCAAGAGCACCACGACCGGTGACACGCTCTGCGACCCGTCGGACCCGGTGATCCTGGAGCAGATGACGTTCCCCGAGCCGGTCATCCAGGTGGCCATCGAGCCCAAGACCAAGGCCGACCAGGACAAGCTCTCCACCGGCCTGCAGCGCCTGGCCGAGGAGGACCCCACCTTCCGCGTCTCGACCGACGAGGAGACGGCCCAGACCCTCATCGCCGGCATGGGCGAGCTGCACCTCGAGATCATCGTCGACCGCCTCACCCGCGAATTCAACGTGGAGGCCAACGTCGGCGCTCCGCAGGTGGCCTACCGCGAGACCATCCGCAAGTCCGTCGAGAAGGTGGAGGGCAAGTTCGTCCGCCAGACCGGTGGCCGCGGCCAGTTCGGCCACGTCTACATCTCGATGGAGCCGAACGAGGCCGGCAAGGGCTACGAGTTCGAGAACAAGATCGTCGGTGGCTCCATCCCCAAGGAGTACATCCCGTCGGTGGACAACGGCATCCGCGAGGCGCTGGAGTCCGGCGTCATCGCCGGCTACCCGATGGTGGACGTGAGGGTGCAGCTGATCGACGGCTCGTACCACGAGGTCGACTCCAACGAGATGGCGTTCAAGATCGCCGGATCCATGGCGGCGAAGGCCGCCGCGCAGAAGGCGAGCCCCATCCTGCTCGAGCCGATGATGAACGTGGTCGTCGAGACGCCCAGCGACTACACCGGCAGTGTGTCGGGCGACATCTCGCGCCGTCGCGGTCAGATCCAGGGGATCGAGCCGCGCGCCGGCGTGGAGGTCGTGACCGCCCTCGTGCCGCTGTCGGAGATGTTCGGCTACGCCACGTCGCTGCGCTCGGCGACGCAGGGCCGCGCGACGTTCACGATGCAGTTCGAGCGATACGAGCCCGTGCCGCAGAGCATCGCGGAGACGATCAAGGCGAAGTGACGCGCGAGCGTCACGCGTGAGGGGGAGACGGGCGGCCTGCGGGCCGCCCGTCGTCGTTTCGGGGCGCGTTTCATGCGCCTGCGCGTGCGTTCGCGTGAGCTCCCCGCTCCGTCCGATGTAAACGACCTGTGAGGGGTGCCGCGCCGGCTCAAGCCGTGGGTGCGAACTGCCGAAAAGGTAGTGAACCTCGCTCTTCGGAGCGCGGCATGCACGGTACCCCAGGCAAGGACGCGAGCGCGGATGTCGGATTCGGTGAGGAAGCACCGTCAGAGTCAGGCAGGCTTCACGATCGCCGAGGTGATGATGGCGTCGGTGGTGGCCATGATCATCCTCATGGCGGTCGCCGCCGCCCTCACGGCCGGCATCGTCGGCAACCGGACGATCAAGGGCAACCAGCAGGCCACGGCGCTCGCCAACAAGGGCATCGAGGACGCCCGCGACCGGCAGTTCACCCAGCTCGTCCTGAGTCGCGACGCCGCCCTCCAGGCCTCGTCCGGGTACGGGCTCTCCACGTGCGCGGCGTCGAACCCGGATTGCCCGCCCAGTGGCCGCATGTTCAAGCCGGCGGGCGGTGGCCCTCTCGAGCCGGTCGAGTCGGAGGTCCCGGACGCCGCCTGCCAGCAGGTGCCGCTTCCCGCAGGCCTCGCCAACGCGTGCCCGATCCCGTGGCAGGTGACGGCGTACGACCCGGTCCTCAAGGGGACGTACACGAAGACCACCGTCATCTCCCGGTCCGACGGCAAGCCCGCGGACGAGAACCGAGCCCGGCGGATCACCGTCACGGTCTCCTACAAGCGCGACGGCGCCACCTTCTCGGCGACCTCGTCCACGGTGATCACCAACAGCCGCCGTGGGCTGCCCGAGCCCCGATTCGAGGTCGAGCCGATCAGCGGCAGCGCCACGGTCGGTCAGGGGGCCCAGTTCTCCATCGCCCACACCATCAGCAACCAGGGCATCGCCGACACCTACGACATCAGGAACCTCACCGGTCCGGGTGCCTGGAACCTCAGGGTCTACAGGGACAACGGCGACGGGCTGTTCGACCCCGCCGTGGACCAGGTCCTCACGGACACCAACGGCAACTCGGATCCGGACACCGGCAACGTCACGACCAACGCGGCAACGCTGATCTTCGTGACCGGCACGATTCCCGCCGGGTACACCCTTGGCCCGAGCGAGGTCACGTTCACGGTCACATCCGGCGCGCACGCCACCTTCACCCAGGACGTCACCGACACCGTCACCGTGGGCAAGCCGTTCGAGCGCTACTACCCGTACAACTGGACGGACTTCGAACAGCAACAGAACGTCGACACGAAGTTCAATGCGGACCCCTTGGTCAACCTCCCTATGCGCATGGACACGCGGTCACCCAAGACGGCCAGTACTGACCCCCAGAACCCGGGCGACATCCTGTGGACCGACCTTCGGAGCTACGGCGTCGGGCATCCGTCAGGGGTGAGTGGACTGGGACGGCCGCTGAGCGTCAACGCGACCAGCGTCCCCGGAGTCCAGTCGGTCTACACCGGTGGCAACTCCTCACCCGACGCCGCGTACGCCGCAGCATGGGATGCCCTCCCCGTTGTCACCGCCCGCAACTACGGCGGTGAGTGGCGCGTCCAGGTGTTCGTCGCGAACGCCGGCACCGCCGCCTGCACGCAGAACATCCCGCTCACGGTCTACCTCAACAGGGTCACTTCAACGGGAACCGTGTCGAACATCACCCGTATCGATCAGACGCTCTCCATGGCGGCGGCAGGCGCATTCGAGGGAGGTTGCAGTTTCCAGGGCTTCAACGTCGGCGCGCCGCTCCCGAACTTCACCCTCAACGCCGGCGAGCGTCTGCGTGTGCGGATCGTGCCGGGTGGTGCGGCGGGGAGCCGCCCGATCAACGCGCCGATCCTCGTCGCCTACGGCGTCCAGAAGGACCTGAAGAACGACCCGCAGGGTGCGGCGTCCGGTGTGACTCTGCCCACCTTCTTCGAGATCGGAACGAAGTAAATGGACCGCTTCGAACCACGCCACAACCAGGAGGGCATGACGCTCGTCGAGCTCCTGGTCGCCACGCTCCTCACCTCGATCGTCTGCGCGTTCATGCTCATCGCGATCCTCACCACAACGCGTGCGGATGCCAGCAACGATCAGGAGTCCCGTGCCCTCGCACAGCTGCGGATCTCAGCGGGTCGGGTCATGAACGAACTGCGCGAGGCGCGCCGCCTGTACGCGGACTCGACGTCGACCCGACTGCATTTCTGGGTCGACACGGACCGCGACAACCAGCAGGACCCGGGTGAGCGGATCACCTACCTCATCCGTTCGAAGACCGGCGCCACGCCCGTGGCGGATGGAACGCCGGCCGTGATGGTTCGTCGAACCGACGCCCCGGGCAGCACGGAGATGCTGATCTCGGACGAGCTTCAGCTCTTTCCGCCGGATGCGGCCGGCACCGTTCCGGAACTGCGCCGTGACACGTTCCAGTACCCGACCTATCAGCCGTTCACACAGGTCCCGTCACCATCGACGACGTGGACCGATGTAACCCTGGTGTCCTTCGTCCTGGCGGCGGACACCGCGCCAGGACCGTACCCGGCCGCCCGGACACTCAAGACCGATGTGAGGATGCGCAATGCACGGACGTTCTAGCCACCCCCTTTTCGAGCGGCGTGCGACACAGCAGGGCATCGCGCTCCCGACGGTGCTGCTCCTCGGGGTCGTGATGTTCATGATCGTGGCGACCGTCGCGATGCGGAGCCTCACGGGCCTGAACCAGAGTACCCGAGACCGAAGCTACAACGAGGCGCTGCAGCTGACCGACGGCGCCCTCGACAAGGTGCTCTATCAGGTCGTCGACACCAAGGCGAACGCGACCGGATACGCCACGATGGCCACGGGCACCAAGCCCACCGAGTACGCGACTGCGACGCCCACGGTCGCGGGTGGAGTCCCCGACACCGACCAGCCGATGCCCGATGGTGCCGACGAGCGTGCGTGGGCCATCCAGATGGCGATGCTCAAGAACCCGTCCGGCACGACCCCGGCCGCGGACGCCGTCAGCAAGCAGTTCCCCGACCTGGTGGCCGTCCATCGCGGTGAGTGGGCGGTCGTCAAACCGGCCGGCAAGCCGGTCGTGTACGCCGTCGGATTCGTCCCCGACCGGACCAACCCGAAGACCACGCGCGTGCTTCGGATCGAGTACGACTTCCCCCCGTTCAGCGCGGTGAACGCCATCCTCACCGGCGGCAACATCAAGATCGGTGGATCCGCAGAGGTGTCGGGTGCGAACGGCAGCATCCACACCAACGGCAACTTCGCCTGGCAGGGCGGCGGCCACAGCATCTCCGGTCAGGTGACCGCGTCGGGCACCTATCAGCCGGGTGGCAATGTCGGCAACTCCTCGCAGTCCGGCGGTGGCAAGGCGGTGCAGCAGATTCCGGACACCAACCCCGCCCTCAACTTCAGGTTCGCGCAGTTCGTCCTCTGCCCGAACGGCACCGCCGTCGCCGGCCCGACGGTGCCCGCGTCCTACGGCGTACCGCCCAGCACGAAGACGTCGCAGGACCCGTGCACCGGTGCGTCGCCGCTTCCGATGTTCGGCACCACGTTCAACGGGTGGAGCTACTCGCCGCCCAAGAACGGTGCGCCCGCCAGGTGGAGCTACAACACGTCCCTCTGCTACAACGGCGTCTACTACGTGCACCACGGATCGGTCAGCATCGGCGGCAACCCGGGCAAGGACACCGGCACCTGCGGCGGTGAGCCGTGGAAGGTGACCCTGCTGGTGGCCGCCGAGAACCTCAACGCGCCGGAACTCTGCAAGCCCGCCGGCAACGCCATCGGTGGGGACATCGACATCCAGGGAACCCCGAGGATGAAGCCCTACCCAATCCAGGTCGACGTCCAGGTCGAGGACAAGGTTGTTCAGCGCGACCTCGGGATCTTGATGCAGGCGGGCCGGGACTTCAGCCTCAAGGGCAACGGGAACGCCAACTCCGAGATCCAGGGTGCGATCACCGTCACCGAGCAGTTCGACCTCTCCGGCAACATGTCGCTCAACGGCAACCTCATCGCCACCGACAAGTGCGACACGCCCGGTTCGCCGGTCGGCCAGAACTCGGTCAACCTCAGCGGCAGCTCGCAGATCACGTTCAACAGCCCCGCGGAGCTTCCGCTGGGCAACCTGGTCCGCATCACCCGCTGGAGCGAACTCTAGTCGGTCAGCCTCGCGGCGAGTGTCCGTGCCGGATGCGGCACGGGCACCCGCCGTAGGGCGAACCGTCCCCGGCACGAGGCTCCCGCTGCCACGTCCGGGGGCGCGCCGGTCGGCCCGAACTCCGGGTGCCGGTACATGAAGCTCCCCGCACCGCCGCAGCAGCCGACCCCGTTGTCCACCGCGTCGTAGCCCGCGGCCCGCAGCACCTCCACCGTGTCGGCCCCCGCGCCCAGCGCCCGCGCGTGGCAGTGCGGCTGCACCAGCAGCCGCTCGCCCCGGCCGCGTTGCAGTGACGCCGGCAGGCCCAGGTCCAGGACCGCCCGTTCGAACGTGACCGCGGCGTCGGCCACCGTCGCCACGCGCGCATCGTCCACCAGCGTCGCGGTGTCGTCCACCAGCATCGACCAGCACGACGGCTCCATGACGACGATGGGCGTCCCCGCCCTCGCATGCGGTTCCAGGGCGTCCAGCGCACCCAGCGCCTGATGGCGGGCGAGACCGACGAGCCCCTCCGAGAAGGCGGGCCTGCCACAGCAGCCCGGGTCCACCACCGTCACGGCCGCCCCGCACTCCTCCAGCACGTGGACGGCCGCATCGCCCACCTCCGGATGCAGGAACCGCGTGAACGTGTCCGCCAGGAGCACCACCGGGACGCCGTCGGTTCGCCGCGGGCGGGGACGCCACTTCCGGACCGGCACCGGCACCGGAACGCGGCGCATTCTGTTGACCGCGCGTGCCCCCGCGCGCGCGAGGGGATGGAGACGGGAACCCAACTGCAGCAGCCGGTGCGCGTTGCCGAACAGCCGGGCGGCGATCGGCGTGCCGTGCTCCCGGTGCCGGTGCACCAGCGCCTCCACCTTCAGGCGGGCCATGTCGACGCCGGTCGGGCATTCGGCCTTGCACGCCTTGCAGGCCAGGCACATGTCGAGCGCCTCGTGGAGTTCCGCGTTGGCGAGTCCCCCATCCAGCCGCCCCTCGAGCGCGGCGCGCAGCAGGGTCGCCCTGCCGCGGGTGGAGTCGGCCTCCTCGCCGGTGATCTGGAAGCTGGGGCACATGGCCACGGTGGCCTTACGGCAGAGGCCATTTCCGTTGCACGCCTCCACCGCACGCTGAAGGCCGCCCTCATGGGCGAAGCTCACCGCGGTGCGATGCGGCGTGCGGGACGGGGAGACGTCCATCCGCAGGCCGTCGTCCAGCGACTCGGGCGCCACGATGACCCCGGGGTTGAGGATGCCGCCCGGGTCGAGGCGCCGTTTCAGCTCCCCGAATGCGGCCATGGTCGTAGGCTCGAACATGCGGGGCAGGAACTCGCCGCGCACTCGCCCGTCACCGTGCTCACCCGAGAGCGACCCGCCGTGCGCGCCCACCAGGTCCGCCACGGCCTCGGCGACGGCGCGTACGCGGTCCCGCGCATCGTGCTCACGCAGGTCGACCATCGGCCGGATGTGCAGACAGCCCACGCTCGCGTGCCCGAACCACACCGCCGGCATCCGGGCGTCGGCGAGCACGCGGCGCACCTCACGGGCGAACCCGGCCAGATGCTCCACCGGCACGGCAGGGTCCTCGACGAACGGCAGCGGACGCGCGTCCCCCGGTGTGGCCGCCATCGCCCGCGCGACACCCGCCCGCCGCACCGCCCACACCGCCTCCTGCTCGGCGGGGTCGCGCACGATGCGCGCTCCTTGCTCGCCGTCAAGCATGCTCGCCACGTGGGCCTCGTCCCCCTGAAACTCGACGATGAGGAGCGCGCCGGCATCGTCGTCGCCCCGTCGAAGCATCGCCCGGTCCATGAGCTCCACCGCCGACGGTCCGCGGGCGACGATGCCCGGCACGGCCTCGAGCGCCGCGTCCACGCTCGGATACTCGTGCAGCGCCAGGCCGCGGGCGGCGGGCAGGACGTCCAGCGCCAGGGTGGCGCCGGCGACGACGGCGAGCGTGCCCTCCGATCCGCACACGATCTCGTGCCACCGGGGATCCGGACCCGCCAGCGCATCCAGGCGGTAGCCGCTCGCGCGCCGAAGGAGGCCCGGCGGACGAAACCCGTCGGCCAGATGGGCGGCCGCGGCGAGGGTCCGCGGAGGATCACCGCCGCGTCGGAGCGTCGCCCGTGTCCCATCCGCCAGCACCACGTCAAGCGCCTCCACCCGGTCGGCGGTGACCCCGTGGACGATGGAGCGTGCGCCGGCCGAGTTGTTGGCGATCATCCCGCCCAGCGTCGCGCGGTCCTTGGTCGCCACATCGGGGCCGAACAGCAGACGGTGCCGGGCGGCTGCGGCGTTCAGGTCGTCCAGCACCACCCCCGGCTCCACCACCGCCGTGCGCTCCCCGGGATCGATCCGCACCGCGGCGAGCCTCGACGTGTCGACCACCAGGCCGGCGCCGACCGCCTGCCCCGCGAGGCTCGTGCCGGCACCGCGCATGGTGAGGGGCACCCCCGAGGTGCGGCACGCCTCCACGGCCATCTCCAGGTCACCGGCGTCGCGGGCCACGAGCACCGCCGCCGGCAGTCGCCGGTAGAGGGACGCGTCGACGGCATAGAGCTCCCGCGCTCCGACGCTCGTGCGCAGCGCGCCCGGCGCGTGGCGCTCGACGAAGGCACACAGTCCGGCGACGTCCATGGTGGGTGACACTAGTCCGTGCCCACCCGCGCGGGTGCGCGGCCGGTGGTGCCGGTGTTCACCCCGGGGTTGGTGCTGCCCCGGGTGGTCGGCGGATGTCATCCGCAGGCGTGCGCGTGGCCTCGGCTTGCGACCGCAGGTGGAAAACACCCCGCTCGCGTGGACATTCCAGGCGTCGCCCCGCCCGGTCGACTGCCGCGGTTGGGCCCGCGGGGGCGGCTGCTAGGATGCCCATCAGTGGGCCCCGAGGACGATGGTGCCGCTCAGCCGGTCGGACCCGGTTGCAGGCGGTGCCCGTTGTGTTATCCTCCGCGGGCTTTGCAGGCGGTCGGATGTCTGCGCGTGACGCATGCGTCATGCGCGCGGCAGGACCGTCGTCCCCGCAACTCTACGACCGGCCCCCGACGGCGTCGGTTGGAAAGTGTCTCGAAGAGGAGTCTCTGAGCATGGCCAAAGAGAAGTTCGACAGGTCGAAGCCACATGTGAACGTCGGCACGATCGGTCACGTCGACCATGGCAAGACCACGCTCACCGCGGCCATCACCAAGGTCCTCGCGGAGGCGCAGGGTGGCGAGGCGCGTTCGTTCGACTCGATCGACAACGCCCCGGAGGAGCGTGAGCGCGGCATCACCATCGCCACGTCCCACGTGGAGTACCAGACCGACAACCGCCACTACGCGCACGTCGACTGTCCGGGTCACGCCGACTACATCAAGAACATGATCACGGGTGCCGCCCAGATGGACGGCGCGATCCTCGTGGTATCGGCGGCCGACGGCCCCATGCCACAGACCCGTGAGCACATCCTCCTGGCCCGCCAGGTGGGCGTGCCGTACATCGTGGTCGCCCTCAACAAGGCCGACATCGTGGACGACGAGGAGCTGCTCGAGCTCGTCGAGCTCGAGGTCCGCGAGCTGCTCTCCAGCTACGAGTTCCCGGGTGACGACATCCCGGTCATCCGCGTGTCGGCGCTTCAGGCGCTGCAGGGTGACGAGGCCGCCACCAAGAGCATCCTCGAGCTGATGCAGGCCGTCGACGACTACGTGCCGCTCCCCGAGCGCGACATCGACAAGCCCTTCCTGATGCCGGTCGAGGACGTCTTCTCGATCACCGGCCGCGGCACCGTCGCGACCGGCCGCGTGGAGCGCGGCATCGTCAAGGTCGGCGAGACCATCGACATCGTCGGCATGCAGCCGCAGATCGAGCAGACGGTCGTCACCGGCGTCGAGATGTTCCGCAAGCTGCTCGACGAGGGGCGCGCCGGCGACAACATCGGCTGCCTGCTCCGCGGCGTCAAGCGCGAGGACATCCAGCGCGGCCAGGTGCTCGCGGCGCCCAAGTCGATCACCCCGCACACCAAGTTCACCGCGAACGTGTACGTCCTCTCCAAGGACGAGGGTGGCCGTCACACGCCGTTCTTCGCCAACTACCGCCCGCAGTTCTACTTCCGCACGACCGACGTGACCGGCACGATCACCCTCGCCGAGGGCGTCGAGATGGTCATGCCCGGAGACAACGCCGTCATGGAGGTCGAGCTCATCCAGCCGATCGCCATGGAGGAGGGCCTCCGCTTCGCCATCCGCGAAGGCGGTCGCACGGTCGGCGCGGGTGTCGTCGACAAGATCATCGCTTAGGCGATACCAGTAGGGTTTCCGGCCCGCCGCTCCAGCCGGAGTCGGCGGGCTTTTCTATCCCCCAGGACGTTCAGGTGCAGCAGAACAAGATTCGCATTCGACTCAAGGCCTACGATCACGAGCTCATCGACAAGAGCGCGGCGTCGATCGTGGAGACCGCGCAGCGCTCCGGAGCCACCATCTCCGGACCCGTTCCGCTGCCCACCGAGAAGAACGTGTACTGCGTGATCAAGAGCCCCTTCAAGGACAAGGACTCGCGCGAGCACTTCGAGATCCGCACGCACAAGCGGCTGATCGACATCTACTCGCCCACGCCCCGCACGGTCGACTCGCTCATGCGGCTGGACCTCCCGGCGGGCGTCGACATCGAGATCAAGGCGTAGGTGGAGCAAGGCGATGCCGGCAATCATCGGTAAGAAACTCGGCATGACCCAGGTCTTCGCCGAGGACGGAAAGCGACTCACGGTCACCGTCATCGAGGCGGGGCCGTGCCCGGTCGTGCAGGTCAAGACGCCCGAGAACGACGGCTACTCCGCCGTTCAGCTGGCGTTCGGCCAGACCAACCCGGACAAGCTCTCGAAGCCGGAGCTCGGGCACCTCAAGAAGGGTGGCGCCGGCGCCCACCGCCACCTGGCGGAGTTCAGCACCGAGGAGCTCGGTGGTGACCTGGCGGTCGGCGACGTCGTGAGCGTCGACGCGTTCACCGCCGGCGAGTACGTGCAGGTCACCGGCACGTCCAAGGGCAAGGGCTACCAGGGAACGGTCAAGCGCCACAACTTCGCGACCGGTCCCACCAGCCACGGCTCCCACAACGTCCGCCGGCCCGGCTCGATCGGCGCGGCCGCCTACCCGGCCCGCGTGCGCAAGGGCATCCGCATGAGCGGCCGCATGGGCAACGCCAAGGTCACACAGCGCGGCCTGCAGATCATCGACGCCGATCCCGAGCGCAACATCCTGCTGGTGCAGGGCTCGGTCCCGGGCGGCGTCAACGGCATCGTGATCGTGAGGCCCGCATGAGCATCCCCGTCCTGAACTCCCAGGGGCTCGCCGCCGGCGAGGCCGCCTTCTCCGGCCCCATCGCCGAGCAGGAGATCAAGCCGCACGTCATCCACGAGACCGTGGTGTCCGAGCTCGGCGCCCGTCGCGCCGGCACCCACGCCACCAAGGACCGCAGCGAGGTCCGCGGCGGCGGTCGCAAGCCGTGGCGTCAGAAGGGCACCGGTCGTGCCCGTCAGGGCTCCATCCGCGCGCCGCAGTGGCGCGGCGGTGGTGTCGTCTTCGGCCCGTCGCCCCGCACGTACGGCGGCAAGGTCAACCGCAAGGTCCGCGCCCAGGCGTTCCGGGCCGCCCTGCGCGCCCACGCCGATCGCGGCAGCCTGGCGCTCATGGACGCCACCGGTTGGGATGCGCCGTCAACCAAGCGCGCGAAGGACTTCCTCTTCCAGGCCCCCGAGGGCATCGCCGCCCGCCCGCTGCTGGTCGTCCTCGACGACCCGGAGGGGGTCGAGGGGCTCTCGTTCCGCAACCTGCGCGACGTCTACGTGCTTGCGTCGGCCGAGCTCGAGGTCGTCGACCTCATGGCGGCCCGCAGCCTGCTCGTCCAGCGTTCGGTCTGGGAGCGGATCATCCACGGTGAGGTCGAGGTGACCGAGGTCTCCGCGACCGCCAAGGAGGCCCCGAGCCGCACCGCCCCGCCGGAGCCGAAGCGCATCGAGAAGGCCAAGCCCGCCGACAAGCCGAAGCGCGGTCGCCGCAAGGGCGCCGCCGAGTCCGAGCCCGCGGAGGCGGAGGCCCACGAGCCGACGGTCGCCGAGCTGGAGGAGGCCGAGGCCGTCGCGGCCGAGACCGCGACCGAGGAGGCCCCGATCGTCGAGACCCCCGGTGTGACCGGGACGTCGCCGGCGGACGAGATCCAGACCGCGTCCCAGCTGGAGGCCGCCGAGGCGGCCGCAGCCGAGGCGGCCACGGAAGAGGCGACGATCGAAGCGGTGGACGACTCCGACGAGCCGACCGCCGAAGAGGTCGAGGCCGACGTCGCCGAGGACGGCGATGACGACGAGACCGAGGAGGAGAAGTCGTGAGCGCGAGCGCACGCGAGGACATCCGCAAGGTGGTGGTGCGCCCGGTCATCTCCGAGAAGGCCTTCCAGCTGGCGCAGCTGCACAACCAGTACACCTTCGAGGTGCTGGCCGACGCCCACAAGATCCAGATCGCCCAGGCGGTCGAGGACATCTTCGACGTGCGCGTCACCGACGTCCGCACCGTCAAGGTGCAGAGCAAGCCCAAGCGCCGCGGCTACACCCGCGGGCGCCGCCCGGGCTTCAAGAAGGCCATCGTGGAGCTCTCGCCGGAGCACCGCATCGAGCTGTTCGAGGGCATGTAGTGGCCCTCTTCAGGACATCCAAGGACGAGCCGGGCAAGATCAGCCTGCGTCCCGCACCGCCGCACGAGACGGAGGGCGGCGTGCAGGAGGGTGAGTCGTTCCGCCCGGTCCTCGTCCTGCCCGCGACACCGAAGACGCGCCGCGACGACGACGGCGCTGCGAAGGACCGGAAGGAGTCCCGCTGATGGGAGTCAGGAAGTACAAGCCGACCTCCCCGGGTCGCCGCTTCGTCACCACGTCGGACTTCGACGAGGTCACGAAGAAGGAGCCCGAGAAGTCGCTCCTGGGCAAGGTCTCCAAGTCCGGTGGTCGCAACAACAACGGTCGCATCACCACCCGCCACATCGGCGGTGGGCACAAGCGTCGCTACCGCATCATCGACTTCAAGCGGCGCAAGGACGGCGTCCCCGCCAAGGTCGCCGCGATCGAGTACGACCCCAACCGGACCGCGCGCATCGCCCTTCTGCACTACGCCGACGGCGAGAAGGCCTACATCCTGGCGCCGCTTCGGCTGCGCGTCGGCGACACCGTGCAGAGCGGCCCCGGCTCCGACATCAAGCCGGGCAACACGCTCGCGCTGCGCGACATCCCGACGGGAACGATCGTTCACAACATCGAGCTCCAGGCCGGCCGCGGTGGTCAGATCGTCCGCTCGGCGGGCGTCGGCGCACAGCTCGTGGCGAAGGAGGGCGACTACGCCACCCTGCGTCTGCCGTCGTCGGAGATGCGCATGGTCCACCTGGACTGCCGGGCGACGATCGGTCAGGTCGGCAACCCGACGCACGAGCTCACGACCGCCGGCAAGGCCGGCCGCACGCGCTGGAAGGGCACGCGCCCGACCGTCCGCGGCTCGGCCATGAACCCGGTCGACCACCCGCACGGTGGTGGTGAGGGCAAGTCGAACTCCGGTCGCCACCCGGTCACCCCGTGGGGCAAGCCGACCAAGGGCGCCCGCACCCGCAACACCAACAAGGCCAGCCAGAAGTTGATCGTCCGCGCCCGCAAGCGCGGCAAGCACGCCGGAGGGAACTAAGTGGGGCGCAGCGTCAAGAAGGGCCCGTTCGTGGCCGAGAAGCTCATGCAGCGCATCGAGCAGATGAACGAGACCAACGAGAAGCGCATGATCCGCACGTGGTCGCGCTCCTCGACGATCTTCCCCGAGATGGTGGGCCACACCATCGCCGTGCACGACGGACGCAAGCACGTCCCCGTGTTCATCAGCGAGAGCATGGTCGGCCACAAGCTGGGCGAGTTCGCCCCCACGCGCACCTACCGCGGTCACGCGGGTTCGGACCGCACGTCGAAGATGCGCTAGGGGCGGGAGAGCAATGGACAACAAAGCCACACGAGACCTGGTGAGCGCGACGGCCAAGTACGTCCGCGTCTCGCCCCGCAAGGCCCGCCTGGTGGCGGACCTGGTGCGCGGCAAGAGCGTCCCCGACGCCCGGGCCATCCTCGCGTTCGCCACGCGCGACGCGGCGGTGCCGGTGCGCAAGGTGCTCGAGTCCGCCGCCGCCAACGCGGACAACAACCACGGCATGCGGTCGGACGAGCTCGTGCTGCAGCACGTCACGGTCGACCCTGGCCCGACGATCAAGCGGTTCCGTCCGCGCGCACGCGGCTCGGCCTCCTCGATCATGAAGCGCACCTGCCACATCACCATCGGACTGGCGCAGCCCGCGGAGGGCCGGCGTCGCCAGAGGAGCAAGTAGTTGGGCCAGAAAGTTCATCCCGGCGGATTCCGCCTCGGCATCCTCAACGGCTGGAAGAGCAACTGGTTCGCCCAGCGCGACTTCGCGACGGCCCTGGATGAGGACCGCGCCGTGCGCGACCACATCTACGGCAAGCTCTCCCACGCCAGCCTGTCGGACATCCACGTCCGCAAGGACCCGACCCAGTTGACGGTCGACATCTTCACCGCGCGCCCCGGCATCGTGATCGGCAAGAGCGGTCAGGAGGTCGACGCGCTGCGGCGTGACCTGCACCAGATCACGGGCAAGAAGATCCAGATCAACATCAACGAGGTGAAGCGCCCCGAGCTGGACGCGACCCTCGTCGCCCAGTCGATCGCCGAGCAGCTGCAGAACCGCGTCAGCTTCCGTCGCGCCATGAAGCGCGCGCTCACCTCCGCCATGCGCTCCGGCGCCCAGGGCGTCAAGGTGCAGTGCAGCGGTCGCCTCGGCGGCACGGAGATGTCCCGGTCCGAGCACTACTCGGACGGTCGCGTGCCGCTCCACACGCTGCGCGCCGACATCGACTACGGCTTCTACGAGGCCAAGACCACCTTCGGTCGCATCGGCGTGAAGGTGTGGATCAACCGCGGCGAGGTCCTGCCCGAGGGTGTCACCGACGCCCGCGGTCGCGTGGACTTCGAGGCTCCGCAGCCCCCGCGCCGTCCTCGCCGTGACCGCGGCGACCGGCAGGGTGGCGGTGGCGGCGGTCGTGGTCGCGGCGGTCGTGGCCGCGGTGGCCAGGGCGGCCGTGGTGGTCAGGGTGGCCAGGGTGGCGGCGGTCCCCAGGGCGGCCACGGTGGCGGAGGTTCACAGGGGGGTGGTTCGTAATGCTCATGCCCAAGCGCATCAAGCACCGCAAGCACCACCGCGGTCGCCGTCAGGGCCTGTCCAAGGGCCACACCCAGGTCAACTTCGGACAGTACGGGCTCAAGGCGCTCGAGGCGGGATGGATCACCAACCGTCAGATCGAGTCGGCCCGTATCGCGATCACCCGTCGCATCAAGCGTGGCGGAAAGGTGTGGATCAACGTGTTCCCGCACCTGCCGGTCACCAAGAAGCCGGCCGAGACCCGCATGGGTTCCGGCAAGGGTTCGCCCGAGTCGTGGGTGGCCGTGGTCAAGCCCGGCAAGGTGATGTTCGAGCTCTCCGGCGTGCCGGAGCCGCTCGCGAAGGAGGCCATGCGGCTCGCCGCCATGAAGCTTCCGGTGAAGTGCAAGTTCGTGACGAGGGATGATTTCTAGTGGCCGTTCAGAAGGCGAAGGATCTGCGGGATCTCAACGACGAGCGCCTGGCCGGCCTGCTGGCCGAGGCACGTGAGGCGCTGTTCAACCTGCGCTTCCAGCACGCGTCGGGTGCCCTCGAGGAGACGTCGGAGATCGGTCAGCGGCGGCGCGAGGTCGCGCGTCTGCTGACGGTCATCGGAGAGCGGGAGCGGGAGGCTGCGAATGGCTGAGGCGAAGACGCCGCAGGAGTCGATCGCCGGGCGCAAGACGCGCCAGGGGGTCGTGACGAGCGACAAGCGTGACAAGACGATCACGGTGCGCATCGACAGCGCACGGCCGCACCGCGTGTACGGCAAGACCGTGCGCCGGTCGTCCAACCTGCACGTGCACGACGAGCGCAACGAGGCGAACGTCGGCGACACCGTGCGGGTCATGGAGTGCCGGCCGCTGTCGGCGCAGAAGCGCTGGCGCCTGGTCGAGATCGTGGAGCGTGCCAAGTGATCCAGCAGGAGTCCCGTCTGCGCGTGGCCGACAACACCGGCGCCCGCGAGATCCTCTGCATCCGCGTCGTCGGCGGCCACAAGCGCCGCTACGCGTACGTGGGCGACATCATCGTCGGCACGGTCAAGCAGGCCACGCCCAACGGCGCGGTCAAGAAGGGCGACGTCGTCAAGGCCGTCGTCGTGCGCACCAAGAAGTCGCATCCCCGCGACGACGGAACGTTCATCGCATTCGACGAGAACGCCGCCGTCATCATCGACAACGCCATGAACCCGCGCGGCACCCGCATCTTCGGCCCCGTGGCCCGCGAGCTGCGCGAGAAGAACTTCATGAAGATCATCTCCCTGGCCCCCGAGGTCCTCTGATGTCAGCACGAATCAAGAAGGGCGACGAGGTCGTCATCATCACGGGCAAGGACAAGGGCAAGACCGGTACCGTGATCGAGGTGCGTCCCGCCGAGGAGCGGGTCGTCGTCGAGGGCCTCAACATCGTCAAGCGCCACACCCGCCCCCGTCCGCCGGACGAGCCGGGCGGCGTCATCGAGAAGCCGGCCCCCATCCACTGGTCAAACGTGTCGCTCATCGACCCCAAGGAACACCTGCCCACGCGGGTGCGGGTCGAGGAGCGCGACGGCAAGAAGGTGCGGATCGCCGCGCGAAGCGGAGCAAAGATTGACTGAGACAACTGACACGCAGACGGTCGAGGCGCCCCCGGCGGCGCCGCCGCGTCTTTTGGGCGTCTACAACAGCGAGGTGCGTCCCAAGCTGCAGGAGGAGTTCAACTACAGCTCCCCCATGCAGCACCCGCGCATCACGAAGATCGTCCTCAACATGGGCGTCGGCGAGGCCAAGACCAACTCCAAGCTGCTGGACGAGGCGGTCGAGCAGCTGGCGCAGATCGCCGGGCAGCGTCCGGCGCTCACCCGCGCACGCAAGTCGATCGCCCAGTTCAAGATCCGCGAGGGCATGGCCATCGGCTGCAAGGTCACCCTCCGCGGCGCCCGCATGTGGGAGTTCTACGACCGGCTCACGTCGGTCGCCCTCCCGCGCATCCGCGACTTCCGCGGTGTCAACCCCGACAGCTTTGACGGCCGCGGCAACTACGCCCTCGGCCTTCGCGAGCAGACGATCTTCCCGGAGATCGACTACGACCGCATCGATCAGGTCCGCGGTCTCGACGTCATCATCACCACCACCGCGCAGACGGACGAGGAGGGACGGGCACTGCTCCGCCACCTCGGCATGCCGTTCCGCGCGGATGGCTACACCGCCGAGGAGCGGGCCGCGCGTCGTCGACGCAAGCAGCGGTCCCGTTCGCGAAGCCGTTCGAAGAAGCGATAGAGGAGCAACGTGGCGAAGACGAGCCTGCGCGTCAAGTCGGCGCGCCCCAGCAAGTACTCAACCCGGGCGTACTCCCGCTGCCACCGCTGCGGCCGCTCCCGTGCGTACTACCGCAAGTTCGGCCTGTGCCGCATCTGCCTGCGGGAAGAGGCGCACGCGGGCGTGATCCCCGGCATGACCAAGTCGAGCTGGTAGGGGTGACGGACCGATGATGACCGACCCTGTGGCGGACATGCTCACCCGCATCCGCAACGCCAACCTCGCGATGCACGACCAGGCGTCCATGCCGGCCAGCAAGCTCAAGATCGAGCTCGCCCGGCTGCTGGAGTCCGAGGGCTACATCGCGGGCTGGCAGGACGAGGGCGAGGGCCCCGACCGCACACTCACGATCAACCTCAAGTACGACAAGAACCGGCGCCACGTGATCTCCGGACTGCGGCGCGTGAGCAAGCCCGGCCGGCGCATCTACGTCAACCGGGACACCGTGCCGAAGGTGCTGGGCGGTATGGGCGTCGCCGTGATCTCGACCTCGCAGGGACTCCTCTCGGGCCAGGAGGCCCGCCGCCGTGGCATTGGCGGCGAGGTGCTGTGCGAGGTCTGGTAGGAAGGCTGGCGAGGAGCAGATGAGCAGAATCGGACGCGCACCGATCCCCGTCCCGGACGGGGTCACGGTGGACATCACCGGCCAACGGGTCACCGTCAAGGGACCCAAGGGTCAGCTGGAGCACACGATGGCCCAGCCCATCACGGTCGCCCAGGAGGACGGTCAGCTGACCGTCAGCCGGCCGACCGACCGTGCGCCCCACCGTGCGCTGCACGGGCTGTCGCGCACCCTCGTGGCCAACATGGTCGAGGGCGTGACGAAGGGCTTCGAGAAGCGCCTCGAGCTGGTGGGCGTCGGGTACCGCGCGCAGATGAAGGGCAAGTCCCTCGAGATCGCGGCGGGCTTCTCGCACCCGGTCGTCATCGAGCCGCCGGAGGGCATCAGCTTCGAGACCCCGCAGCCCACCGAGATCGTCGTCTCGGGCATCGACAAGGTCGCCGTCGGGCAGATCGCGGCGGACATCCGCAAGGTCCGTCCGCCGGAGCCCTACAAGGGCAAGGGCATCAAGTATCAGGGCGAGTTCGTTCGCCGCAAGGTCGGAAAGCGGGCATAGGTCACATGAGGCACATCAACCCATCGGCACCCGGACGCGCGCGACGTCGCAAGCGCATCCGCGGCTCGGTGCACGGCACGACGGAGCGTCCGCGCCTGTCGGTCTTCCGTTCCAACGCGCGCATCTACGCCCAGATCATCAACGACGACGACGGCCGGACGCTCGCCGCGGCCGGCTCCATCGAGCCGTCCCTGCGCGGCAGCTCCAAGGGCGACGCGGCTGCCGAGGTCGGCAAGCTGCTCGCCGAGCGCGCGAAGGCCGCCGGTGTCACGAAGGTCGTGTTCGATCGCGGCGGTTACCTCTACCATGGGCGCGTCAAGGCGCTCGCCGACGGCGCCCGCGAGGGCGGCCTCGAGTTCTAGCCAGGAGAAGGGAACTTTCAGTTGTCTGACGTACGTCGAGAGCGCATCAACCCCGGCGGCCTTGAGCTGGCCGAGCGGGTGGTGCAGGTCAATCGCGTCGCGAAGGTCGTCAAGGGTGGACGGCGCTTCTCCTTCTCCGCGCTCGTGGTGGTCGGTGACATGAGCGAGGTCGTCGGCGTGGGGCACGGCAAGGCCCGTGAGGTCCCCCTCGCCATCCAGAAGGCCATCGAGGACGCCAAGAAGAACCTGTTCCGCGTCCCCAAGCACAACTCCACCATCACGCACCAGGTGCTCGGTCGCCACGGCGCCGGCCGCGTGATGCTGAAGCCCGCCGCCCCCGGTACCGGCGTCATCGCCGGCGGCCCGGTGCGCGCCGTGCTGGAGCTCGCGGGCATCAACGACATCCTGTCGAAGTCGCTCGGCACCACGAACCCCATGAACCTGCTGCCGGCCACGGTCGCCGCCCTCAAGGACCTGCGTCGTCCCGAGGACGTCGCCGAGCGTCGCGGCAAGACCATCGCCCAGATGTTCGGCCTGGCCGACAACCGTCGCGAGCGCACGCTCGACGCGTCCGAGGCCCCTGCCGCGGAGGCCGCGGCGGTGGCGGAGGAGAAGACCCCCGGGGCCGAGGCGGCCGCGGACAGTCCGTCGACCGAGGTCGAGGCCGCCGCGGTTGCGACGGCGGAGACCACCGGCGACGCCGAGGTCAGGGAGGGTGACGCATCGTGATCAAGGTGACCCAGGTGCGCTCCACGATCGGCACCAAGCAGGAGCACCGCGGGACGCTCCGCGCCCTCGGGCTGCGCCGCATCGGTCAGAGCCGCGTTCACGCCGAGACCCCCGAGCTCGTGGGTCGCCTGCGCAAGGTCGCGCACCTCGTGCGCGTGGAGGAGGTTTCCGAATGACCGATGAGACCACCGTCGACGCCGAGGACGTTCGGCTCGAGAACCTGCGGCCGCCGGCCGGGGCACGTCGTCCGCGCAAGCGCGTGGGCCGCGGTCCGGGCTCTGGCCTGGGCAAGACCTCCGGTCGTGGCCAGAAGGGGCAGGGCGCACGCTCCGGCAAGGGCCCCATCTCCACCTTCCAGGGTGGTCAGATGCCCGTGCACATGCAGAAGGGCAAGCTGCGCGGTCCCAACCACAAGAAGTCCATGCCGATCGGCCCGTTCCGCACGCACACCGTGCCGGTGAACGTCGGACGCCTCGACGTGTTCGAGGCCGGCAGCGTCGTCGACGTCGCCGCGCTCGAGGAGCGGGGCATCGTCAAGGGCAACACCCACAAGGGCCACCCGGTCAAGATCCTCGCCAAGGGCGACATCGACCGGGCACTCACGGTGCGCGCCCACGCCTTCTCCGACGGCGCCAGGGCCAAGATCGAGGCCGCCGGCGGCACCGCCGAGGTCGTTCCGCTGCGGGTCGCCGCGGCGGAGGACGAGGCCTGACCCTCCGTGACTGACGGGTACGCAGCATGCTGAAGGGCGTCCTGAACGCCTTCCGGTCTCCCGAGATCCGGAAGAAGCTCCTCTTCACGTTCGCGATCCTCGCGATCTACCGCTTCGGCACGTTCGTGCCCATCCCGGGTGCCAACGCGCACGACGTGGGCAACGCCATCGGCGGGCAGGGCGCGGCGAACGTGCTGCAGTTCCTCAACCTCTTCTCGGGAGGCGCGCTCACGCGCTTCTCGGTGTTCGCGCTGGGGATCATGCCGTACATCACCGCCAGCATCGTCATCCAGCTGATGACCGTGGTCATCCCGCATCTGGAGGCGCTGCAGAAGGAGGGCGAGGCCGGCTACACCAAGATCACGCAGTACACGCGCTATCTGACGGTGCTGCTCGCGTTCCTGCAGTCGTTCGCCTACGTGCTGTTCTTCCGCTCGGTCGACGCGCTCCCCAACCTGAACGCCGGCAAGTTCTACCTCATCGTGATCTCGCTGACCGCGGGCACCGTGCTGGTCATGTGGCTCGGCGAGCTCATCACGCAGCGGGGCATCGGCAACGGCATCTCGCTGATGATCTTCGCGAGCATCGTCGCCTCGATCCCGCAGGGCGTGCGCCTGTGGTGGGACCTGGAGCCGGTCACGAAGATCGTCATCGGCGTGGTGGCCCTGGCGGTCACCATCGGTGTCGTCTTCGTCAACGAGGGCCAGCGCCGCATCCCGATCCAGTACGCCAAGCGCGTGGTGGGCCGCAAGATGACCCAGGGCGGCACGACCTACATGCCGCTGCGCGTGAACATGGCGGGTGTCATCCCGGTCATCTTCGCGTCGTCGATCGTCATCCTGCCGTCGCTTCTCTCGACGCTCATCGGCGGCAGCTTCTTCCGCGATCTGGGACAGCTCCTGGGCACCAACTCCTGGTTCTTCATCATCTTCCAGGCCGTCCTCATCGTCCTGTTCACCTACTTCTACACCGCGGTCCAGTTCAACCCGGTCGACCAGGCGGAGAACCTGAAGAAGTACGGCGGCTTCGTGCCCGGCGTGCGTCCGGGCCGCCCGACGGCGGTGTATCTGGACCGCGTCATGACCCGGCTCACGCTTCCGGGCGCCATCTACCTGGCGGCCATCGCGAGCATGCCGTCCATCGTGTTCAAGTACCTGCCGGGCGTGAACTTCACGATTGGTGGCGTGTCGCTGCTCATCGTGGTGGGTGTCGCGATCGACACCATGCGCCAGCTGGAGGCGCAGCTCATCCAGCGGCAATACGAAGGCTTCCTGTAGTGCGTCCTCGGAGGTGCGCGTAAATGGCCCGTCTTGCACTGTTCGGTCCTCCCGGTGCCGGGAAGGGGACCCAGGCCGAGCGCCTCAAGGCCGACCTGGACCTGCTGCACCTCGCCACCGGTGACCTCCTGCGCGCCCAGGTGGCCGCCGGCACCGAGCTCGGCCTGGAGGCCAAGAAGCACATGGACGCCGGTGGACTGGTGCCGGACGAGGTCGTGATCGGCATGATCCGCAGTGCGCTCGCCGAGCGCACCGACGGCTTCCTCCTGGACGGATTCCCGCGCACCGTGGCGCAGGCCGACGCCCTCGACGCGATGCTCACCGAGCTCGACGCGCCGCTCGAGGCCGTCATCTCGCTCGTGGTCCCCGACGACGAGCTCACCCGACGCCTGGGCGGACGCTGGATCTGCCGCCGCTGCGGCCGGTCGTTCCACGAGACGTCCAACCCGTACGACGACAGCGCGTGCCCGTCCGGTGACGCCGGCGAGAAGTGCGACCTCTATCAGCGCGACGACGACAAGCCGGAGACGGTCGCGGCACGCCTCAGCACCTACGCCGACCAGACCGCGCCGGTCGTCGACCACTACCGCGCCCAGGGCATCCTGCGCGAGGTGGACGGCACGGGCGCGCTCGACGACGTGTACGCGCGTATCCGCTCATCCATCTGATGTCGCGTCGCCGCAAGCGCCGTACGACCGGGCCGATCCTCAAGAGCCCGGCCGAGATCGACGCGATGGCGGCCGCGGGTGCGGCGCTCGCCGAGTGCCTCGACATCGTGTGCGGCGCCGCGAAGGAGGGTGTCACCCTCCTCGAACTGGACGAGATGGCCGAGTCGGCCATCCGCGAGCGCGGCGGTGTGCCGGCGTTCCTCGGCTATCCGGGCGCGCCCGGCGCCGGTGACTTCCCCGGATCGATCTGCTCGTCGCTGAACGACGTGGTCGTGCACGGCATCCCGTCGCCCGAGCCCCTGCGCGACGGCGACATCCTGTCGATCGACTGCGGTCTCATCCTGGACGGCTGGGTGGCCGACAGCGCGCGCACGCTGCCGATCGGCGCGATCAGCGCCGCCGCCGCCGAGCTCATCTCGGCGACCGAGACCGCGCTTCAGCGGGGCATCGAGGCGGCCCGTCCCGGTGGCCACATCGGCGACATCGGCGCCGCCGTGCAGGGCGAGGTCGAGTCGGCCGGCTTCTCGGTGGTTCGCTCCCTCGTGGGCCACGGGGTGGGTCGCTCCATGCACGAGGAGCCCCAGGTGCCCAACTTCGGCAGGCGCGGCGGCGGGCTCGAGATGGAACCCGGGCTCGTCATCGCGATCGAGCCGATGGTGAACGCCGGCGGCCACGATGTCACCCTGGACGACGACCGCTGGACCATCCGCACGCAGGACGGCAGCCTGGCGGCGCACTCCGAGCACACCGTCGCGATCACCGCCGACGGACCACGGGTGCTGACCGCACGATGACGATGCGCGTGCTAAGATGCGTAGCCCTCGCGGCCAGGCCGCGTGCGGACGTGCTTGCGTAAAAGGCCTCTCCCACTGAGGGGCATCGAGAGGAGTCTGTGGCACAGAAAGAAGAGGCGATCGAGCTGGAGGGTGAGGTCACCGAGGCCCTGCCCAACACCATGTTCCGCGTGAAGCTCGACAACGACCACGACGTTCTCGCCCACATCTCGGGGAAGATGCGTCAGCACTACATCCGAATCCTCCCCGGCGACCGGGTCAAGGTGGAGCTCTCTCCATACGACCTCACCCGCGGTCGCATCACGTACCGCTTCAAGTAAGCATCGAAAGCGAGCAGACGGTGAAAGTCCGAGCGTCAGTCAAACCCATGTGCGAGAAGTGCCGCGTCATCAAGCGGCACGGCAAGCTCATGGTCATCTGCCAGAACCCCCGGCACAAGCAGACCCAGGGCTAACCGCATGCTCAACGACGACAAGGGACTCAGCTAGTGGCACGCATCGCCGGCGTCAACGTTCCCCGCGAGAAGCGGGTCGAGATCGGCCTCACCTACATCTTCGGCATCGGCCGCACCACGGCCAACAAAGTGCTGGAGCAGGTCGGCATCCCGCGCGACACCTACGTCCGCGACCTGACCGAGGAGGAGGTCACCCGCCTCCGCGACGTGATCGAGAAGGACCTGGAGGTCGAGGGTGACCTCCGCCGGGAGCGCGCCAACAACGTCAAGCGCCTGTCCGAGATCGGCTGCTACCGCGGCCTGCGCCACCGCCGCGGCCTGCCGGTCAGCGGTCAGCGCACCAAGACCAACGCGCGCACGCGGAAGGGTCCCAAGAAGACCGTCGGCAAGCAGCGCAAGAAGTAAGAGCGACCGAGGAGCCACACACACGTGTCACGCCAGAAGGCCACCCGCGGACGCACCAGGCGCCGCGCCAAGAAGAACGTCGCGATCGGCCACGCGCACATCAAGACGTCGTTCAACAACACGATCGTCACGCTGACCGACCGCGAGGGCAACGTCATCGCCTGGGAGACCGCCGGATCGGCCGGCTTCAAGGGCTCGCGCAAGTCGACCCCGTACGCCGCGCAGATCACCGCCGACGCGGCCGCCCGCAAGGGCATGGAGCACGGGCTCCAGAAGGTCGACGTCTACGTGAAGGGCCCCGGCTCCGGCCGTGAGACCGCCATCCGGTCACTGCAGGCCGCCGGCCTCGAGGTCACCTCGGTGACCGACGTGACCCCTGTCCCCCACAACGGCTGCCGGCCGCGCAAGCGCCGGCGCGTCTGACGAAGAACTGAGACGGAGCACCACCCTTGGCTCGTGATCGTGATCCCCAGTGCAAGCAGTGCCGCCGCGAGGGCGAGAAGCTCTTCCTCAAGGGGGAGCGCTGCCTGACCGACAAGTGCGGCATCGAGCGTCGCAACTACCCGCCCGGTGAGGCCGGGCAGGGTCGCCGCTCCAAGCAGAGCGAGTACCTGCTCCAGCTGCGTGAGAAGCAGCGCGCGCGCCGCTTCTACGGCGTGCTGGAGGCGCAGTTCCGGCGCTACTACTCCAGAGCCAGCCGCCAGCCTGGGATCACCGGCGAGAACCTGCTGCGTCTGCTCGAGCTGCGCCTCGACAACGTCGTCACCCGCCTGGGCTTCGCGGCCTCGCGCCGGCAGGCGCGCCAGCTCGTCCGCCACGGGCACTTCCGGGTCAACGGCAAGCGGGTGGACATCCCGAGCTACCAGGTCCGTCCCAACGACGTCATCTCCCTCAAGGACAAGTCGTCGGCGGAGCAGACGGTGCGCAACGCCACCGACCTGGTGGCCTCCGTCGCCCCCTGGCTGCAGGCCGACTACGACCAGCTGTCCGGCACCATCCTGAAGCTCCCCGAGCGCGGGGACATCGACACCCCGGTCCGCGAGCAGCTCATCGTGGAGCTCTACTCGAAGTAATCCGCGACACCATCGGGTCCCGCGGCGATGGCGACCACTCCTGACGCGGGGGTGGCGCGCCGATGCGGGGACCCGGTCCCGCGTTCACCACGTCCGGCCCCGGGCCGGAAGAAAGACAGGCCACATGCTTGACATCCTCGCCCCTCGGATGGTCTACAACGAAGTCTCGGACACGACCGGCGTGTTCGAGGTGGAGCCGCTCGACCGCGGCTTCGGACACACCTTCGGCAACTCGCTGCGCCGGGTGCTGCTCTCCTCGCTGGAGGGCGCGGCCGTCACGTCGATCCGCATCGACGGTGTGCAGCACGAGTTCTCCACCATCGAGGGCGTTCGCGAGGACGTGACCGACATCATCCTCAACCTCCGTGGGCTCGTCTGCCTGCTGCACGGTGAGGCCGGGGAGGTCGAGGTCGAGGTCACCAAGAACGGGCCGGGTGTCGTCACCGCCGGTGAGATCCAGTGCCCGGCCGACCTCGAGATCCTGAACCCCGAGCTCGAGATCGCCAACCTCAACAAGGGCGCCCGCCTGGAGATGACCATCACGATCGCCCGGGGCATCGGCTACGTCCCGTCCGATCAGAACAAGGGCACCAACACCACCATCGGCGTCATCCCGGTCGACTCGGCGTTCTCGCCGGTGCGTCGGGTGCGCTACGAGGTGAGCGCGGCGCGCGTCGGTCAGCGCACCGACTACGACAAGCTCACGCTCGAGATCGAGACCAACGGCTCGGTGTCACCGCGTGACGCCATGGCCGAGGCCGCCGGCACGCTCATCACCCGCCTGTCGATGTTCGCCAACCCGGCCGCCGCCCAGGAGGTCGTGGAGGTCGAGGAGGGCGCGCCCAAGAGCGAGCTGTACGACGTCGAGATCGAGGAGCTCGAGCTCGGCGTGCGCGCGTTCAACTGCCTGCGTCGCGTGGGCATCGAGACCATCGGCGACCTTCTCTCCAAGACCGAGGGCGAGCTCGGGGCCATCCCGAACTTCGGCCGCAAGAGCATCGAGGAGGTCAAGGAGGTCCTTGCGACGCAGGGCCTCAGCCTCCGCGCCGACGACTGACACCGACGCTCCACCAGCACTTCACCGAGGGGAACACCGATGCGCCACCGCCGTCAAGGACCGAAGCTCAGCCGCACCAGCAGCCACCGCACCGCGCTCGGCGCCAACCTGGCGTCCGCGCTGCTCGAGCATGGGCGCATCCAGACGACCGAGGCCAAGGCCCGGCTCGCGCGCAGCGTCGCCGAGCGCGCCATCACCCTCGGCAAGGACGGCAGCCTGCACGCACGCCGGCAGGCCATCGCCCTGCTGCGCAACAAGCCCATCAGCTACCGGCTGTTCAACGAGATCGCACCGGTCTTCAAGGACGTGCCGGGCGGCTACACGCGCACCATCAAGCTGGGACCGCGTCCGGGTGACGCCGCTCCGATGGTCCTCCTGGAGCTCTCGCGCGAGGTGCCGACGGCCGCCGCCGCGGCGGAGTAGCACGCATGCGTTCCGGGGCGCATCGCCCCGGAACGGGAGCGTCCCGGATGACGCACGTTGGTTGAGTGCCCGCCGTCGGCGCCGTCCGTCCGGTGGCGCACCCCGTGCGCGACGGTGACGGCTCGGCGGGCGGTGTCCCACCCACCGCGTTGCGGTCTCGCGCGGATCGGTCGGCGGCGGTGACGACCCTCCGCCTGGTGATCGAGTACGACGGCAGGCGGTTTGCCGGCTGGGCTGCACAGCCGGATCAGCGCACGGTCGAGGGCTGCCTCGTCGCGGCCCTGGCGACGGTGCTGCGACGTCCCCCGCTGCGCGTGCGGGTCGCCGGTCGCACCGATGCCGGCGTGAGCGCCACGGGGCAGGTCGCCTCCGTGGACGTGGACGGCGAGGTGGATCCGCACCGGCTGCTGCGTGGGCTGAACGGCGTGCTGCCGGACGACGTGGTGGTGCGGGACCTCGTGATCGCGGCCGACGGCTTCGACGCCCGCGCCGACGCCCGCGCCCGCGCCTACGAGTACCGCGTCCTGCCGGGCGTGCGGTCGCCGCTCCGTCGGGACCGCGTGCTCTGGGTGCCGCAGCGCCTGGACGTCGACCTCATGCGGGAGGCCGCGGCGTTGACGGTGGGGCAGCACGACTTCACGGCGTTCACCCCGACCAACACCGAGCACGTGTTCTTCGACCGCACGGTCGTTGACTGCGGATGGGACCGCCGTGACGACGAACTCGTCTTCCGCGTCGAGGCCGACGCCTTCCTGCGCAACATGGTGCGCGTGCTGGTTGGGACGATGCTGCAGGTGGGGCAGGGACGTTGGACGCTCGACCGCTACGCCGCGCTGCTGGAGGGCACGCCGCGGTCGGCGGCAGGGCCGACCGCCCCGGCCCACCCACTGACGCTCGTGGCGGTGCGCTACTGACACCCGGGCGTAGGCCCGGTCGGTGCCGACCGAACCGTGTGATCCCTTACAATGGCGGGTGGTGGCACGGTGCGCATCCAGCGTCGTGCGGGCCGACCGGAGCACGATCATCGTCCGACGCCTGACAACCTCCCTCAAGCTGACCGGACGCCACATGCGACGGGGCGTGGCCGGAGCCGCGCTCGTTGTGCAGGTGCTCATCGTTCATCTGCTCGGGCTCGATACGCCGCCGCATGTGCTCGCCCTGGTGGGCGCCACCGGCGTGTGGTTGCTCGTGGCCGGCCCGCACGAACCGGTGGTGGGCCGCTCGCCACGCGCCACCCTGAGGCTCGTCGGGCGGGCCGACTGGGTCCCGGCGGTGCTCGGCCTCCTGATGGCGTCGGTCGGCGCCTACGCCGTGCTCTCGGCGTTGGTGCCGTCCATGGAGGAGCGCGTCGGCTTCCTGGACCGGGTGGGATCGCCACTTCTCGAGCCGGCCGCCGAGGTGTTCCGCCTGCCCCTCGGCGCGCTCCTCGTCGTCCTCGCCGTCCCGATCGCCCGCCGGAGACGATCCGCGCTGCCCGCGGCCGTGGCGGTCCTCGTGGCCATCGCGGCGCTCGACCTCATGCGCGGGCCCGCGCTCGATGACGCGATCGTCGTCCTCGCGGTCGTCGCGGTCGCGGTCGTCTGCCGGTCGCGGTTCACCGTCCGCCCCGATCCGGCCACACTGGGTTCGGCCCTGCGCCGCGCGCCGGTCATCGCGGCGTGCATCTACGGCTCGGCGGTGGCGGCGGTCTGGGTAACGGCGTCCCACGCGACGCCGAACGTCACCTGGTCCCGCGCGCTCGGCCAGGCGGCGTCGATGCTCGTGCTCCTGCCCGGGCCGCTCACGTACCACGGACGCCTCGAGTTCCTGCCGCTCGCCATCGGGCTCGTGGGCCTGGGCGGCCTCCGCGATCGCCTGGACGCTGGGACGTCCACTGCGCACCGGGCGCGGTCGCATGACCGACGCGCAGCTGGCCGCATGCCTCGACACGGTGCGCGCCCAGGGGTCCGACACGCTGAGCTTCTTCAAACTCCGGCCGGACATCGACGCGCTGCGAAGCCCCGACGGCCGCGCGTTTCTCACGTCGCGCACCCGCGCCGGTGTGATGCTCGTCTCCGGTGACCCGGTCGGGCCACCCGACGCCGTGCCGAGGTTGATCGCGGCCGCCCGCGAGCACACCAGGCGCGAGGGGCTGCGCCTGGGGGTCATCGGCGCGTCGCAGGATGCGAAGGACGCCTGGCGGGAAGCCGGCCTGCGGCGCCTCTACCTGGGCGACGAGGCCATCGTCCGCACGGACGGCTTCACCCTGACGGGGCGGCCCATCCGCAAGGTCCGCCAGTCGGTGACGCGTCTCGAACGGCAGGGCTACACCCTGGCGTTCACCACGCTGGCCGAGTTGGACGAGGCCGACGTGGCGGCGCTGCGTGCGGTCAGCGAGAACTGGCGTGGCGGCGTGCCGGAACGGGGCTTTTCGATGGCGCTCGACTCCATCGGGGGCGCGCACCAGCGTGAGACGACGCTCGTCATCGCCCGTGACGCGGCCGGAGCGGTCCGCGGCTTTCTGCAGTTCGTCCCGTGCTTCGGTCGCTCGGCGGTCTCGCTCGCGGCGATGCGCAGGAATCGCGACACCCCCAACGGGCTCACGGAGTTCATGGTCGCGCGCGCCATCGAACACTTCCGCGACCGCGGAATCGCGGAGGTCTCGCTCAACTTCGTGGTGTTCGCCCGATCGATGCGGGTGCCGGCGAACCGGCTGGAACGGGCGCTCGGCAGGATCCTGCTCTCCAGGTTGGGACGCGGCGTCCAGGTCGCGAGCCTGCACCGCTTCCACGCCAAGTTCTTCCCCGAGTGGGTGCCGCGGGACCTCTGGTACGAGGGTCGCATGGGACTGCTTCGCACGGGGTTGGCGGCGCTTCTGGCGGAGGGGCAGATCCCCGATCCGCTGCGCCGACGCCGGTCGGAGTGAGGGCGCGGGCGACGCTCCGGGCATGCGCCCGTCAATGGCGCTTCGGCGCGTGATGCGCGAGGACATCCGAAATGCCGAAGGGCCCGTGAATCACGGGCCCTTCGGTGTTCTTCCCCACAGCCCCTGGGCGTTCCCCAACGCCCGGAGGTCACGCTAGCCGGTCACCCTCGGGATGACGATGGCGCCGGCGACCCGGGCGACCTTGGTGGTCCGCCTGGCCGCGACCTGGGCGGCGTTGGCGGCGACGGCGGTCGCGCGGTTGATGCGGGATCCACTGACGTTCTTGCCGATCCGCACGCGGATGGTGACCGTCTTCGTGGCGCCCGGGGCGAGGTTGCCCACGTTCCACACCGGACGGCCGCGGGTGATCGTGGCGCCGGGCGCCCGGACCACCGTGTACCCGGCCGGGAGGATGTCACGGATGACGACCCTGGTCGCGGCGACCTTCGACGTGTTGCGCACCCGGATGCTGAACGTGATCACGCTGCCGGCCTTCGCGCTGGCGGGACCGACCTTGATGATCGAGAGCCGTGCCGTGCCCTTCGCGACCCCGGCGACCCGGACCTGGACCGGCACGTTCGTGCTGGGGGTCTGGGGCTGCGGGCTCGTCGGAGACTGCGGCGTGGTCGGGGTCTGAGGCGTCTCCGGTGTGGTCGGCGGGGTTTCCGGTGTGGTCGGCGGGATCTGCGGGGTGCAGACGTGGACCGAGGCGTCGGCCTCGCCGGTCACCGGGATGGTGGTGCCGGGAGCCGTGCCGACCACCACGTTGGGGATGTCGTGGCAGGTGCCGGCGGCCGGCATCGGGACCGGACGGGTGTAGGTGAACGTGGTGGACTCCGTGATCGCCGCGCCGTTTTCGAGGATGACGGGCGTCCCGTTGTTGAACGTGTCCAGCACGTCGATGGCGTTGCCGGTGACGGTCGTGGGCTCACCGAAGGTGAAGTCGCTCGACCCGGTCCGGTTCGCCTGCGGCGTTCCGTAGCTCACGGTCGCATCGACCGTACCGGCGGTGGCCGCGTCGACCTCGCAGGTGTAGGTGAAGGTGGCCGTCCCGCCGTTGGCGGTCGCCGACTTGGTGCCCGACTCGACGGTGCACGGGGTGCCCGCGACCGTCGCCGTGGCGCTGATGCCGCTGATCGTGGCGTCGGTGGGGTTGGTGGCGGTGATGGTGCCGGTGACGGCGTGGCCGCTGTCGACGGGTGCGCTCTTGGTCGCGCTCACCGAGTAGGAGGCCGTCGCGTCGCCCGCCGTGTAGCTGGCCGACTTGGCGATCGCCCAGGTGTGGGCGCGTGCGAAGACGGTGGTGCTGTCGACCGTGACGCCGATCGCCTCGCGGCAGACCGTCACCGACGCGTCGGCCGAGTTCGGCGCACTGGACGTGTCGGTCGGCGTGACGGTCGCCGTGTTGGGCACGGCGCTGCACCCGGTGTCCGGGACCGCGATCTCGCGGTCGTAGGGGAACGTGGTGGTCTCGGTGATGCCGGTGCCGTTCGCGAGGGCCTCCGCGTCGCCGCCGTTGAAGACGTCGGTGACATCCGCTGCGTCACCCGTCAGGTTGATCTCGGCATCGGTGAAGTTGTAGGTGTCGGGCTGTGCGACGGCGGCCGGTGCGCTCGACGTCACCGTTGCCGAGACCGAGCCGGCGGTGGTCGGTGTACCGGCGGGAAGAGTGCAGGTGAACGAGATGTCCGCCTTGCCCTTTGACGTGATGGACGTGGGCACCGCCGACGTCAGCGTGCAGGGCTGGCCGTCGCGCGTCACGGTGACGCCGATCCCGGTGACCGTGACCAGGCTGGGGTTGAGGATGTTGATAGTGCCGAGGATGCGGAAGTTGGTGTCCGCGGGGGCGCTCTTGGTCGCGGTGACCGTGTAGTGCGCCGTGGCGGTGTCGGCCGTGGTGTTCGGCTGGTCCACGACCGCGTTCTTGGTGATCGTCCAGGTGTGGGCGCGGTCGAACTCGGGGTTCGCGACGATCCCGGCCTTCAGGGCGGGCTCGTACGGGGGTGTCGTCCCGCACTCCAGGAGCATCGGGATCGCACGGTTGGGGACCGCCGACGTCTGGCTGCCACCGTGGTCGACCTGGGCGTGGACGTTCAGGTCGAGGTACTCCCGGGGGACGAGACCTTGGTAGGAGGCCTCCCAACCGATCGTCTGGCCGTTCTGGACGACGTACGCAAACGTGGCGGAGTTGCCGTCCACGAGCTTGTTGTTCCTGCCGAGCTTGACGAAGTTGTCGCCGTTGCTCGGGATGATCGTGACGCCGGGCACCGTCTGGACGGCCACGTAGAGCGTCCTGGAGGAGCAGTCGTACTGGAGCTTGAGCGTGCTCTCGACGACCTTGTTCTCTTTGCCGGCTCGATGCATGTCCGAGAAGACCGGCACGTCGGCCCACTCGCTGAGGTTTCCGTCGACGACGGCGGTTCCGCCGGGAACCGCCGGCGACGTCGCCGCCGATACGGGGGCCGCGAGGGCGAAGACGGCACCGAGGGTGGCGATGCCGGTGATCTTCATCCCGTGGCGCTTCATCCATGTGCGCATTTGGGGTCCTTTGCTGGTGCGGGAAGAACACCTCAAACGTATGACGTCCTCCGAAATCCCCCTATACCCGATCGGACAGTTCGCCCCCTAGACGGAGGTATAGGCCGACCGGGCGGGGTCCGGTGGCGTCGTTCGGAGGCCCGCTCCGGCGAGCAAGGACGGCCGATGACGGTGGTGCGGCGGTCGTTGTCGCCGACGCCGGCGCCCCACCGTTCGAGGGCGCTCCCACGCGACACCAGGGGCATCCGCCGACGCCCCGTGAGGCAGCCGGTCCGATCGTGCGGTACTCTTCTGGCACTCTGGTCTCGAGAGTGCCAATGGTGCTCGGCCAGCGTGAACCGACAACCCGGTTGGGGAGGAGAGTGAGAGTGAACCTGAAGCCACTCGGCGATCGCGTGATCGTGAAGGGCATCGACGCGGAGGAGGTCACCGCGAGCGGGATCGTCCTGCCGGACACCGCCAAGGAGAAGCCGCAGCGCGGCACCGTCCTCGCCGTGGGCGACGGCCGCTGGGAGGACGGCACGCGCGTCCCGCTGGACGTCGCCGAGGGTGACGAGGTCATCTACTCCAAGTACGGCGGCACCGAGGTCACGGTCGGCGACGACGACGTCCTCATCCTGGCCGAGCACGACATCCTCGCGGTGGTCACGGCCGACGCGAAGCCGAAGCGCGGCAAGAAGTAACCCGAGCAGAACCGACGAAAGGGACAGAAACCCAGCATGGGCAAAGAAATCAAGTTCCACGAAGAGGCGCGCCGCGCGCTCGAGCGTGGTGTCAACACCCTGGCCGACGCGGTCAAGGTGACCCTCGGCCCCAAGGGCCGCTACGTCGTGATCGACCGCAAGTTCGGCGCTCCGACCGTGACCAACGACGGTGTCACGATCGCGCGTGAGGTCGAGATCGAGGATCCGTTCGAGAACCAGGGTGCGCAGCTGGTGCGCGAGGTCGCGACCGCGACCAACGACGTCGCCGGTGACGGCACCACCACGGCCACGCTGCTCGCGCAGGCCATCGTGCGCGAGGGCCTCAAGAACGTGGCCGCCGGCGCCAACCCGATGGGGCTGAAGCGCGGCATCGAGGCCGCCGTCGACAACATCGTCGAGGCCGTCCAGAAGGCCGCGACCCCGGTCAAGGGCAAGGAGGACATCGCCCGCGTCGCCACCATCTCGGCGCGTGACCGCGGCATCGGCGACATCATCTCCGAGGCGATCGAGAAGGTCGGCAAGGACGGCGTGGTCAACGTCGAGGAGGGCCAGACCTTCGGCATGGACCTCGAGTTCACCGAGGGCATGCAGTTCGACAAGGGCTACGTCAGCCCCTACATGGTCACCGACCCCGAGCGCATGGAGGCCGTCCTCGACGACGCCTACATCCTCATCCACGGCGGCAAGATCAGCACCGTCAAGGACGTGCTCCCCCTGCTGGAGCGGGTCATCCAGACCGGCAAGCCGCTTCTCGTGATCGCCGAGGACGTCGAGGGCGAGGCCCTGGCGACCTTCATCGTCAACAAGCTGCGCGGCACGTTCACCGGCATCGTGGTCAAGGCCCCCGGCTTCGGCGACCGCCGCAAGCGAATGCTCGAGGACATCGCCATCCTCACCGGTGGCGAGGTCGTCTCCGAGGAGATGGGCCTCAAGCTCGAGAACACGCAGCTCTCGCAGCTCGGTCGTGCCCGCCGCGTGGTGGTCGGCAAGGAGAACACCACGATCATCGACGGTGCCGGTGACGGCGACGAGATCAAGGGCCGCATCCGGACCATCAAGGGCGAGATCGACAACACCGACTCGGACTACGACCGCGAGAAGCTCCAGGAGCGCCTGGCCAAGCTGGCCGGTGGCGTCGCCGTCGTCAAGGTCGGTGCCGCGACCGAGACCGAGATGAAGGAGAAGAAGCACCGCGTGGAGGACGCCCTCCAGGCGACCCGTGCCGCCCTCGAGGAGGGCATCGTGCCGGGCGGCGGTGTCGCGCTCATCAACGCGCTCCCCGCACTCGACAAGCTGGAACTGGAGGGTGAGGAGGCCGTGGGCGCCGCCATCGTGCGTCGTGCCCTGGAGGAGCCGCTTCGCCAGCTGGCCCAGAACGCCGGCCTCGAGGGGTCGGTCGTCGTCGGCAAGGTCAAGGACCTGAAGAAGGGCATGGGCCTCAACGTCGACACCGGCGAGTACGTCGACCTGGTGAAGACCGGCATCATCGACCCGGCCATGGTCACCCGCTCGGCGCTGCAGAACGCGGCGTCGATCGCCAAGAACATCATCACCACCGAAGCCCTGGTCGTCGACCAGCCCGGTGACGACCCGATGGCGGGCGCCGGCATGCCCGGCGGCGGGATGCCCGGCGCGGGGATGATGTAATTCTCAATCGCCATCCGATTTGTGAACGGGGCCCTCATCTGAGGGCCCCGTTCGCATTTCGGATGGCGTTGTCATGCGGCGAAGGAGCCCGGACGGGCTCCTTCGGCGGGAACTCCGGATCGTGTTGAGCTGAGAACGGGGGCCTTCTGGCCCCGTTCGCATTTCGGATGGCATCCTCATGCGGCGAAGGGGCCCGGAGGGCTCCTCCGGCGGGAATTTCGGATCGTGTTGATCTGAGAACGGGGCCTTCTGACCCCGTTCGTATTCCGGATGGCGTTGTCATGCGGCGGAGGAGTCCGGAGGACTCCTTTGGCGGTGATTCCGGCGTCCTCATGTGGCGAGGGAGTCCGACCGGGCCCTTCGGCGGCAGTTCTGGTCACTGTCGATGGGCGCCTGGGGTGGTCGGGCGCTCGTCGTCGTCCCGTCGTTCTATCGGACGACGGTCGTCGTTCATTTGCACGGAGGCGCCAGTGATCCGTGACGGTTTCTACGTGGTTCGTTGCGGTTGCGTGACGGGTCGCGGATCGACGTCGGTCGGTCAGTGCTGGATGCCCGCGGGGGTCGTCGGGTCGTCGCCGGCCCGATCGTTCGATTGGTCGTCGGTCGCCGTTCAATTGCGCGGAGGCGTCAGTGATCCGTGACGGTTTCTATGTGGATCGTGGCGGTTGTGTGACGCTTTTCAGGATGATCGGGTGGTCGGTGGCTGTAATCGGGCCTCGGGTGGCTCGTCGGGTCGTCGCCGGCCCCATCGTTCGATTGGACGTCGGTCGTCGTTCATTCGTACGGAGGCGTCAGAGGTTCGTGACGGTTTCTGCGCGTTTCGTGACGGTTGCGTGACGCGTCGCGGATCGCGGAGGCCGCTCGCTGCAGGCCCGGGGCATCGGGGGGTTGCGGGCCCGTCGCTCACATGGGCGTCGGTCGCCGTTCATTTGCACGGAGGCGTCAGTTATCCGTGACGGTCCGCGCTCGTTCGTGTCGGATCGGCGTGACCAGTCGTGACGAGGCCCCGGACGGAGGTGCTCAGCGCGTCCTTGTCAGAGGACAAGGAGCAGCAGCGACAGCACGAGACCGAGCACCGAGGTCACCACGACGAGCCGGCCGATCAGCTCGCTGAGCACGGTGATCCGCGACGGCGAATCGACGGCCTCCAGCCACCTCCGGACCCATCCGGAGAGGCGGATGGCGATCCATCCGAGGCCGGTGGCCGACGCGAAGAGGGCCGCCGTGATCAGCTGGTTCCGACCGGTCCGGGCGGACCACCCCTCCCGGGCGTCCGCATCGACCAGCACGACCAGGAGGCTGAACCACCCCGTGCCCGCCACCACCGCGGCGACGAGCGCGGCGATCATCGGGATCCCGTCGTTGTCGCCCCATGGTCGTCGTGGTGACCCCGTCATCCGGCGATGGTCGCAGACATACGGCCGCGCTGGGCCACGTCCTTCCGAACACCGTCGGGTTCGTGCCGTCGCTCGCGCTGAGCGCAGACGCACGGTCGCGGGCGCGAAGGTCCGGTGCCCCCGTGCGGACCGGGACCTCCGTCCCGTCCTGTGCGCCACCCGGATCACATCCGGCACCCCACCCGATACCGTCCGGGCATGCTCGCCCGCTACCGGATGGCGCGGGGCGTCCCCGCAGCCCGGCTGCCGCAGGGGATCCGCCAGGACACCCGCAAGCACACGCGCCACATCCTCCGTCCCGAGGCGGAGTTCGTGCGCGAGTTCTTCGAGAACCCGACCGACGAGGTCTGGCGACGCTCGATGGACGCCTACCGGGCTGAGCTGGAACGCCGCTTCGCCGAGGACCGCCGCCGGTTCGACGAACTCGCTGAACTTGCCCGTGGGAACGACGTGTATCTGGGGTGCAGCTGTCCCACCAGGCTCGTGCCCGACGTGCGCAGGTGCCACACATGGACGGCGCTCGAGTTCATGCAGGAGCGCTACCCGGACCTCGACGTGCGGATGCCGCCCGTCGACGAGGTCGCGCCGCCCGCCTGATCCCGCGCGGGGCGGACGCTCAGCCGGCGGTTGCGGACGTCGCCATGAGGTTCTCCCAGGCGCGTCGCCACGGCCACGTGGCCTGATCCACGAGGGTCGTGCCCAGTGGCAGACGCAGACGGGCGGACGGCTGCAGATCCTCCACCGCCTCGACCAGCCGCGGCGTGATGCCGTCCCACGTGCGTGACGCGATCACCGGGAACCGTCGGGTGGTCTCGCTGTTGTAGGGATACACCAACCCGCTCGTCACGATCCCCGCACGGATCGCCTCCCGCATCGTCTGCGGGCTGTCGTCGACCATCAGCTTGACGTCCCGCTCGATCATCAGCGGGACCTTGGACGCCATCGTCCCCACGTACAGCTCGTGGTAGGGGATGTCGAAGTGGGCCAGGTAGTCGACCACGTCCTGGCCGTTGTGCGCGCCGCGGGCGGTCATCACGATGATCCGCGCGCCGGCCTCCACCAGGGCGGCCACACCCTCCGCGGCCCCGGGGATCACGCCGCCCTCGATCATGGCCTCGCGGGTGCCGGCGGCGGCGAAGAGCGCGTCGCGCCGCTCCTGCCCCACCAGATCGCGCACGGCGAACCACGACGCGTAGACCTCGTCGAGGGTCAGGTGGCGCCCGGTGATCCGCTCACTCAGCCGGCTCACCTGGGTGTTGAACGGGTAGAGCGTCTCGTCGACGTCCACCGCGACGTTCAACCGAGATCCGAAGTCCGCTCTGTTCACACGACGATACATAGCTTCCTATGGATTATCGTACCACGGCTCTGCGTACTTTAGTTTGCGCGTTCTCTCGTGACAACGGTCATGGCCGCACCCTCCGGGAATTCCATCGGCGTCCACGTCGGCGGAAGTGCGGGCCACGGTGGATCACGGAGCGATGCCGCGCACGCTGAGCTTCGCCCGGGCCACGTCCAGGTGGATGAGCGGCCACCGGCTGACGAGCGGGTTGACGCCGACGAGCGTCGGATACTTGAAGACCTTGACACCCTGCGCGCGGTAGGCGGCCGCGAGTTCCGTGAACCCCTGCGCCCGCGCGGCCGCCTCGACTCCCGTCACCGCCGACGTCCAGGACATGAGCTGGGCCGCCCACCGCTGCTGCGCGGCGTCGGATGAGCCCCGAACCCTGGGGTCGAGCGCGAACTGCGTGCGCGCCTGCATGCGCACCGACGTCACGACGCGGGCGGGGACGCTCGCGACCGTGCGGTTGCGGGTCATCGCCCACGTGTGGAGCATCGTGGCCGCCCAGACGTCGGCGATGTCGTTCTGCGCCCATCTGCGCGCCGTCATCCATCCCCGGATCGTCCGCTCGGTCTCCCCGGCCGCGATGGCGGCGCGCATGGTCTGGACCGCGGGGTTCGCGGGATCCTGGTCGGACGTGAACGCCGCGGCCACCTGCGACCGCACCGTGGCGGTCACCGCCGGGCGCGCGACGAACCGCAGCGCCCGGATCTGCGCGGCGGTCGGCGTTACCGGCTTCGGCTTGCGCGGCGTCGCGCTCCCGCCGCCCGACTGGGGACCGCTGCAGATGAGCACGAGCGACCCACCGGTCTGCCCGGACAGATCCGGTTGCCAGACGTTGCGGCAATCGGCGTTGGCGGGGGCGGCGGCCGCGGCGGCGATCAGCGCCGCGAGGACACCCACGCGGGCGGGGGAGACGGTGCGACGGGTGCGGGGTGATGTGTGCATCGGGTGCTCCGGTGGATCGGTGGCTGCCTGCGGTACGCCGCGCCGGCGTGATGCGTCACACCTTCCCACGCCGCCGCCGACGACCTTGTGACGAACACCACACTTTGGCCGTCCTCCGGTTCAGTCGGGGTAAAGCCGGGATCCGGCGCGGGTGGGGACCCCACCCGCGCCGTCCGGGGCGGGAGACGGCGGGACGCGGGGCGCACGCGTCAACATGCGCCCTGTGACGACGACCGCCCTCGCCGCCCTGGCGATCATCCTGCTGGCCTGGTTGGGCAAACGGGCGGGCGTGCTCCGCGTGGAGGCCGCGCCCCTTCTCATCCAGATCGTCCTCTACCTGACCCTGCCGGCGCTGATCTTCCGCGTCATGGCACGGGCGGAGCTGGACTGGTCGCTGGCGCTCGTCCCGGTGCTCGGCCTGACGCTCCACGTGGTCCTGGCGGGCATCGCGTACCTGCTCGCCCGGCTCGGCCGGATGGACCGTCGCACGGTCGGTGCCCTCATCATCGCGTCGGCGGTCGGCAACACCGGCTTCTTCGGCCTGCCGCTCATCGCCGCCTCCGGTGGGGGGCTCTCGGTGCCCGCCGCCGTGATGTACGACCAGTTCGCCACCGGGGTTCTGACGTGGACCTCGACGATCTGGATCAGCAGACGGTTCGGTGAGCCCGCCGCCACCGACGCCCCGGGCGGCGGGTCGCTGTGGAAGAACCTCCTCCTGCCGCCCATCTGGGCGCTCATGTTCGGCCTCGCATGGAACGTGTCGGGCCACGACCTGCCCGGCTGGCTTGACCGGCCGCTCGAGATCCTGGCCGCGGCGATGCTGCCGCTTGTGCTGATCTACGCCGGCCTGATGCTCGACTGGACCGGCGTGCGCCGCGAGTGGCGGGCCGTGGCGCTCGCGACGATCCTGCGTCTGGCGGTCGCGCCGGCGCTCGCGTTCGTCATGGCCTGGCTGATCGGGCTGCGCGACGACGTCTTGCGTACCGTGGTGCTGATGTCGGCGATGCCGACCGCGATGATGTCGCTCGTGATCGGAGGGTGGTTCCGCGTGAAGACCGATGTCGTGGCCGGGGCGATCGTGGTGACCGCGATCGTGGCCCCGCTCGTGCTGCCGCTCCTGCGGGCGATGCTCTGATGGCCGGCTTCGGAGACCGCCTGGCGGACGCCGTCGCCCGGCGCGGATCGCAGATCGTCCTGGGGCTCGACCCGGACCCGGCGCGGGTCGCGGGTGGGGCCGCGGGCGCCGAGCGCTTCTGCCTGGACGTGATCGCCCGCGCCGCCGCATCCTGCGTGGCGGCCAAGCCACAGCTCGCATGCTTCGAGCGCTTCGGCGCCGATGGCTGGCGCGCGTTCGAGACGGTGGCCAGCGCCGCCGCGGACGCCGGCCTGGTGGTCATCGCGGACGCCAAGCGCGGGGACATCGACGCCACCGCCCGCGCCTACGCCGACGCGTTCCTGCGCGAACCGATCGACGCGCTCACCGTGAACCCCATGCTGGGGTCCGATGCCCTGGCCCCGTTCGTGGACGCGGCGTCGGCCGGGGGCCGCGGCCTCTTCGTCCTGGTGCGCACCTCAAACCCCGGTGCCGCCGACCTGGAGGACCTGCCGCTGGCCGACGGGCGACTGTGGCACGAGGCCGTGGCCGACCTGGTCGCCGCCACCGGTGCGCCCACCGTGGGATCGTCCGGTCTCTCGTCGATCGGTGCGGTCGTCGGTGCCACCGTGCCGCAGCGGCTGGCCGCACTGCGCACGCGCATGCCGCACCAGGTCTTCCTGCTGCCCGGTGTGGGCGCCCAGGGCGGGCGGCCGGAGGAGCTGGGCCCGGCGTTCGGCGGTCGGGCCGCCGGTGCGCTGGTCTCCGCCAGCCGTTCGATCATCTACGCGGAGGATCCCGGGGCCGCCGCAGCCGGACTCCGCGACGTGGTCTGGGGCGCCTGGGAGGCGATGAACGCCTGACCCGTGCAGGACTTCGGGGTGCGCGGCTGTACCTTTGACGTGATGCGCCGCACGACGCTCACGGTCCTGCTCGCCCTCACCCTGGTGGTGACACCCGCCGCGGTGGGCGCGTCCGCACCGCCGACGATCCAGGCACGCGCCTGGATCCTGGTGAACGCCACGACCGGCGAGGTCCTCGCCCAGCGCAACCCGGACATGCGCCTGCCCATGGCCAGCACCACCAAGCTGATGACCGCCATCGTGACCATGGAGCGAAGCGGCCTCGCAAAGACGATCACCGTGCCGACCGGCCTGCCCGGCGGATCCTCGGCGGCGCTCGTGCCCGGCGAGCGCATCACGATGCGCGTCGCGCTGACCGGCCTCCTGGTGGGAAGCGGCAACGACGCCTCGATCGCCATCGCCGACGCCGTGGGCAACGGATCCGAGGCCCGCTTCGTCACCTTCATGAACGCCGAGGCGGCCTCCATGGGTCTCAAGAACACCCGGTTCGCGAACCCGCACGGGCTGGATGCGCCCGGCCACTACTCGACGGTGCGGGACCTGGTGAAGCTGGGGCAGCGGGCGCGCGAGTACCCGTTCATCCGCCAGACGGTGGCCAGACGCGTCACCACGATCCCGGGAGCCGGCGGCCGTGGGACACGTCGTCTGGAGTCCGAGAACGACCTGCTGTCGATCAACCCCGAGGCCGACGGCGTGAAGACCGGTCACACGGCCGGCGCCGGGTATTCACTGGTCGCCCACGCGACCCGCCGTGCGAACGGGACCGAGCTCTACTTCGCCGAGATCGGGGCACCCAACCGCGCCCAGCGCGCCCAGGACGCCAAGCGCATGCTCGACTGGGGCCTCGCCCAATACGCGCGCGTCACACCGCTGACGGCGAAGCAGGTCATCGTGCGGGTGCCGGTGCGTGACCGTCCCGGCGTGACCGTCCCCCTCACCGTCAACGCGCCCTTCGCCACCACCGTCCGCATGGGGACGAAGCTCAGCCGCACGGTCGTCGCGCCCGCCGAGATCACGGCGCCGATGAGCGCCGGCACCGCGGTCGGTACGGTGCGCATCCTCGCCAAGGGGAAGGTCGTCGGCACGCGACGCATCGTGCTCGGCGAGGCCGTCGACGCTCCGTCACTCACCGAGCGCATCCGCTCCGGGGTCGGGAGGATCCTGTGATCGTCACCGTCACCCTCAACGCGGCCCTCGACCGCACGCTCACCGTGCCCAACTTCGGCTCGCTGCGCCGCCACCGCGCCACCGACGCCATCGCGCTCGCCGGCGGCAAGGGCGTCAACATCGCCCGCGCGCTCAAGCAGCTGGGCGAGCCGGTGATCACGACCGGGTTCGCCGGTGGGCGCACCGGCACCACCATCATCGAGGAGCTCACCGACGAGGGCATCCTCAACGACTTCGTGCGCATCCGCGGGGAGTCGCGCGTGTCGACGGCCGTGATCGACCCCATGAGCGGTGGCCAGACCGAGATCAACGAGGTCGGCCCCGACATCAGCGAGGACGAGATCGACCTGCTGTTCAGCAAGTTGCGCTATCTCACCAAGAGCGCCGACTGCCTGGTGCTCGCAGGGTCGATCCCCCCGCGGCTCTCGAGTGACCTGTACGCCCGCATCCTGCGCGAGTTCCGCGCCCACGGGATGGAGACGGCCGTCGACGCGTACGGCACCTCGCTGCGGGGCGCGCTGCCGGGTGAGCCCGGGATCGTGAGTCCCAACCGCCACGAGGCCGAGGAGCTCGTGGGGTACGAGTTCCAGGACGAAGCGGACATCGCCGCCGCCGCCGAGCGCATCGCGCACATGGGCGCCGACGTCGTCCTCATCCACGGCGAGGACGGATGCATCGCGCGCATCCCCGACCGCCGCGGGTCGTCCGCCATCTACCGGGCCCAGCTTCCCCGCGTGAAGGAGGTGGCGGCCACCGTCGGCTCGGGCGATGCGTTCCTGGCGGGGTTCGTCTCGGCGTGGCTTCCCTCGCGGGACCACGATCGCGCCATCCGCACCGCCGTCGCCTGCGGCGCGGCCAACGCCCTGCAGCTGGGCGCCGGGGTGTTCTCGGCGGACGATGTGCAGGCCTTCGCACGGCGGGTGATCATCGAACCGGTCGAGGTGACCGAGATCGAGGAATGAGCGTGGACGCGGCATCGCCGGGGTGTCGGACGGTGGGCCCGCTCACCACCTCGAACGATCGGTGACCCTCCGTCGGCGCGCGTCGGGACCGGGTGGTACCGTGCCCACACTCACGTGACGGATCGATGTGCGGAACCACCAAGCTCCCATGAAGCCCAGCCCGGCCCCGCCGGTCTGGGCTTTTTCGTATCCGTTCGCAGCAGAACGCACAACGTCGAGGGCCGGGGAGGCTGACCGTGGAGATTGAGATCGGGATGGGCAAGCGCGGCCGTCGCGCCTACGGGTTCGACGAGATCGCGATCGTGCCGAGCCGGCGCACGCGTGATCCCGAGGACGTCGACATGACCTGGACGCTGGGCGACCACACGTTCGCCTATCCGCTCCTGGCGTCGGCGATGGACGGGGTGGTGAACCCCACGACGGCCGGCATCATCGGCAAGGTGGGGGGCCTGGGCGTCCTCAACCTCGAGGGCATCCAGTGCCGCTACGAGGACGCCGACCAGCAGCTCGAGACCATCGCGGGGTTCCCCGTGGCGGAGGCGACCCGGGGGCTGCAGGAGATCTACCGGGCGGACGTCAAGCAGGAGCTGATCCGCCAGCGGATCGCGGAGATCAAGGATCAGGGCGTCGTGGTCGCCGGCTCGCTCACCCCGCAGCGGGTGCGCGACCACATCGACGTCGCGCTCGACGCCGGCCTCGACATCCTCGTCATCCAGGGCACCGTGGTCTCGGCCGAGCACGTGTCCACGCGTGAGGAGCCACTCGACCTCAAGCGGTTCATCGCCGACCTCCCGATCCCGGTCATCGTCGGCGGCTGCGCCTCGTACTCCACGGCGCTCCACCTGATGCGCACCGGCGCCGTCGGCGTGCTGGTGGGCGTCGGTCCCGGCGCGGCCTGCACCACCCGTCAGGTGATCGGCGTTGGCGTGCCGCAGGCGACCGCGATCGCGGACGCCGCCGGCGCCCGCATGCAGCACCTGCTGGAGACCGGCACGTACGTCAACGTCGTCGCCGACGGCGGCATGGCCTACGGCGGCGACCTCGCCAAGGCCATCGCCTGCGGTGCCGACGCCTGCATGATCGGATCGCCCCTGGCGAAGGCCGAGGAGGCCCCCGGCAAGGGATACCACTGGGGCATGGCCACGTTCCACCCGGACCTTCCCCGCGGCGCCCGCGTCAAGACCACCACGATCGGCACCCTCGAGCAGATCCTCGTCGGCCCGGCGATGGAGAACGACGGGTCGCTCAACCTGATGGGCGGCCTGCGAAACGCCATGAGCACCTGCGGCTACGACTCGGTGCAGAGCTTCCAGAAGGTCGAGGTGATGGTGGCCCCGTCCATCCGCACCGAGGGCAAGAAGCTGCAGACCGCGCAGTCGGTGGGGATGGGGTGACCGCCGCGCGCACCCTCGACCCGGCGCTCGCCAAGGCGGCGCCGGGCGGCGTCCTCGTCGTCGACTTCGGCGCCCAGTACAGCCAGCTCATCGCCCGCCGCATCCGCGAGTGCCGGGTGTTCTCGGCGGTGGTGGGGTCGGACGTCGCGCCGGACGAGATCCGTCGTCTCGAGCCCGCCGGGCTCGTCCTGTCGGGCGGCCCCGCGTCGGTGCACGAGGACGGCGCACCCGCGCTGCAGCCCGAGCTGCTGCAGCTGGGCATCCCCGTGTTGGGCATCTGCTACGGCATGCAGGCCATGGCCCTGGCCCTGGGCGGCGAGGTGGCCCGCACCGGCGGCGGCGAGTTCGGACGCACGGACCTGCGGGTCACCTCGCGGACGGGGCTCTTCCGTGACGTGGCGGCCGACGACGTCTGCTGGATGAGCCACCGCGACGCCGTGACGACCCCCCCGGCGGGGTTCACGGTCACGGCGACCACCGACGGGGCCCCGGTGGCGGCCATGGAGGACCCCGACCGCCGCATGTACGCGGTGCAGTTCCATCCGGAGGTGAAGCACACCCCGTTCGGGACCGACCTGCTGAAGGCGTTCCTGTTCGACGTCTGCGACGCCAGCCCCACGTGGACCGCCGCGCACGTCATCGACGAGCAGGTGGAGCGCATCCGCGAGCAGGTGGGGGACGAGCGGGTCATCTGCGCCCTCTCCGGCGGGGTGGACAGCGCCGTGGCGGCGCTCCTCGTCCACCGGGCGGTCGGCGACCGCCTCACCTGCGTGTTCGTCGACCACGGCTTCATGCGCCAGAACGAGGCCGAACAGGTGGATCAGGCCTTCGGCGGCCACTTCCACGTGCCGCTCGTGTCGGTGCACGCACGGGACCGGTTTCTCGCGAAGCTCCGCGGGGTCAGCGATCCGGAGGCCAAGCGCAAGGCCATCGGGTCGGAGTTCATCCGCATCTTCGAGGAGGAGGCCGGCAAGATCGGCGCCGTGCGCTTCCTCGTGCAGGGCACGCTCTACTCGGACGTCATCGAGTCCGGTGGGCGTGACGGCGCCGCCACCATCAAGAGCCACCACAACGTCGGCGGCCTGCCCGACGACATGGCGGTCGAGCTCGTCGAGCCGCTGCGCCAGCTCTTCAAGGACGAGGTCCGTCAGGTGGGCGAGGAGCTTGGGCTTCCCGAGCGCATGGTGTGGCGCCAGCCCTTCCCGGGCCCCGGCCTCGCCATCCGCATCATCGGCGAGGTCACCGAGGAGCGCCTCGAGATCCTGCGCACGGCCGACGCCGTCCTGCAGGAGGAGATCCGGCGCGCCGGCCTCTACCGCGACCTGTGGCAGAGCTTCGCCGTGCTGCCCGCCATCCGCAGCGTGGGCGTGCAGGGCGACAGCCGCACCTACGCCTACCCCATCGTCATCCGGGCGGTCACCAGCGACGACGCCATGACCGCCGACTGGGCGCGTCTGCCGCACGACCTCATCGAGCACATCTCGCGACGGATCATCGCCGAGGTGCCCGGGGTCAACCGGGTGGTGCTGGACGTCACGTCCAAGCCGCCGGGCACGATCGAATGGGAATGAGCGTGCCGGGGCCGGCCGAGGCCACCCCGACACGCTCCCCACTCACGCGTCGCGGTGGCGGTCCCGCAGCCGCTCGCGGTCGGCATCGTCGCGGATGACCGTGGGACCCTCCGCCGGCTCGCTGCCGGGGGCATCGGGGGGCGGCATGGCACTCGACGGACGGTCGGCGTCGTGTCGCGGACGGTCCTGCGTCCGCTCGCCGGGGGCGTCGGCGGGCGGCATGGCGCTCGACGGACGGTCGGCGTCGTGTCGCGGGATGTCCTGGCGCCGGTCGTCGGGCACGCCCTGGTGGTCGTGTCCGGCGAGCCGCTCCCGATCCTCATCGCCACGGACCGTGACCGGACCGTCGTCGCGGACGGGGTCGTGACGCTCGTCGGGGGCGGGGGGCGGCGGCATCACGGCACGGTCATGGACCGCGGTGTGCTCGCGCGCCACGGTGCGGTCGTCGTCGACGTGTGCGGCGGCCGGTGACGGCGCGGCCGCGGCGGGTGCGGTCCTCGCGTCGCGGTGGATGACCTCCTGCTCCCGCTCGCGACGCGGCGCGAGGGTGTTGAGCAGGAGCACCACGCCGACGATGGCCCAGATGATCTCGGTCCAGCCGTTGCTCGCGGCCAGGCCCAGGACGTCGCCGGTCACCAGACCGATCACGGCGCAGGCGATGAGGACGCCGCCGACGATGAGCGACATGACCTTGGCCAGGTGATGCTGGGCGACGCCGAAGAGGAGCAGCGCGCCCGCGGCGATCGTGATCCAGTTGGTCCAGCCGTTCATCTCGATGCCGGCGAACGTCGTGCCCCTCGGGTCCCCGTTCGGGAAGCCGTTGATGCTCGGGAGGTCCGCGTTGTGCAGGAACCCCAGGAGGCCCGCGGCCACCAGGCCCAGCCCGATGATCATGGCGGGCCCCTTCGCCAGGGAGATGCCCGGTTGGGTGACGGTGTGGCGGTGCTCGTCGGATCTGGGGTCGTCGCGACGTCCGAACATGGGTTTCCTCCGTTTTCGGGGATCACCCACCGCTTTCCCCACGTGACCACGATGTGAAACCCGAACCGTGCGTCCGGCAACGGTGCCGGTTGGCGCGCCGTCAGGCGCGGGCGGCTCGGGACCGGCGCCGCTGGGCGCTGCGGGACGTCGTGATCAGGCCGTCGGACTTCGTGATCGTCAGATCCGCGTCGCGACGGGATTCGGCCAGCGCGACCAGCTCGGTGAGGACCTCCGGCGGCAGCTGGTTGGCCAGGCGCACCGCGAGCGCCACCGGGTCCACGGTGGGAAGGGGTGTCGGCTCGGCGGCCGGTCGGATCGGAGCGACGCCGGGCGGACGGCTGGTGGCGGGCACCTTGCGGCTCTGCAGGTGGTGCCAGCAGTAGGGGGAACCGCGGAACGGGCTCTGCTGGCAGCGGCGACCGTGGCTTGCCACGGCGACGCAGCGACGGACAGGGCTCGCGGACATCTGACCTCCTCGCGCCGGCCCGGGACCGAGACGGCTTCCGCCTTTTATACTCCGTTCGTCCGATGTCCGCGTCGGACGCGGGCCCCGCACGCTCGGGTTGCGGCCGGCGTCGTGATTGCCTAGCATTCTCCGGTCGCACGACGGTGCGCACCGGTCGAGTGCACCCGTCAAACGGGTCTTGAGACGAGGAAAGTGAAATTGACCACGCAGAGCGCGAAGCTGGGAACTGTTGAACGAAGCTGGTGGATCGTCGACGCCGACGGCCAGAACCTCGGCCGTCTGGCAACGGTGATCGCCGAGACCCTGTCGGGCAAGCGCTCGCCGTGGTACACGCGTCACCGCGACACCGGCGACTTCGTCGTCGTGGTCAACGCCGAGAAGGTCGCGGTCACGGGCAAGAAGCTCCAGCAGAAGAAGTACTACCGTCATAGCGGATACCCGGGCGGGCTGCGCGAGCGCACCCTGGCCGAGCAGCTGGAGCGGCGCCCCGAGGAGGTGCTGCGCACCGCGGTGCGGGGCATGCTGCCCAAGAACCGTCTCGGACGGGCGCAGCTGCGCAAGTTGAAGATCTACGCGGGCGGCGAGCACCCCCACACCGCCCAGAAACCGGAGCCGCTGCGGCTCGCACGAAAGGCTGAGGCATGACGACGGACGAGACCAACGAGACGCCGGTGGAGCCGGCGGCCGTCGCCGACGCCCCGATCGAGGTCGAGGTCGAGGTGGAGGTCACCGAGGCCGAGGCCGCCGCGCCCGTCGTGGCGCCCAAGCCGGGTGCCGAGCGCCCGCAGGCCACCGGCAAGCGCAAGACGTCGATCGCACGCGTGATCATCACCCGCGGCGGCGACGGCAGCATCACCTGCAACGGCCGCACGATCGAGGACTACTTCCCGCGCAAGGCCCTCGTCACGACGGCCCGCTCGCCGCTGACGGTCAGCGGCATCGCGAACGAGGTGTCCGTCACGGCGCGCCTGAGCGGCGGTGGGGTGACCGGCCAGGCCAACGCCCTGCGCCACGGCATCGCCCGCGCACTCGTCCAGCTGGACGAGGGGCTGCGGTCCGACCTCAAGCGTGAGGGACTGCTCGCACGCGACGCCCGCATCAAGGAGCGCAAGAAGGCGGGTCTGCGCGGGGCGCGTAAGCGACCGCAGTTCTCCAAGCGCTGACCGCAGCCGCCGAAAAGCCGGCACGCCGCCTGTTCGGGACGGACGGCGTGCGCGGTGTGGCCAACGACGGGCTCACACCGGAGATGGCGCTCGCGATCGGCCGCGGACTGGGCTCGCGCCTGGCGCCCGGGTCGATCGTGCTGATCGGCCGCGACACCCGTCGCAGCGGCCCGATGCTGGAGGGGGCGGTCGCCGCCGGGCTCGCGAGCGCCGGGATCCACGTCGAGCTGGGCGGGGTCCTGCCCACGCCGGCGGTCGCCGAGCTCGTGGCGAGCGGCGAACAGGCGGCCGGCGTGGTCATCAGCGCCAGCCACAACCCGTTCCCGGACAACGGCATCAAGCTGTTCGGGGCCGACGGCTTCAAGCTGGCCGACGAGGACGAGGCGGCCATCGAGGCGGCCATGGACGCCGGTGACGGCGCCCGTCCGACCGGTGGTGCGGTGGGGACCATCACCCCGTGGCCGCAGGGGCTCACCGACTACCGCGACCATCTGCTGCGCCGCTTCACCGGCGATCTGGGCGGCGTCTCGGTGGTGCTCGACTGTGCCCACGGGGCCACCGTCACCACCGCCCACGACGTCGTCACCCGTGCGGGCGCCCGGGTCGTGGCGACCATCGGCGCCGACCCCGACGGCGACAACATCAACGTCGACTGCGGCTCCACGCATCTGGACGCGCTGAGCGACGCGGTGGTCACGGCGGGCGCCGACCTGGGTCTTGCGTTCGACGGCGACGGCGACCGCGTGCTGGCCGTGGACGGGGCGGGATCGGTGGTGGACGGCGACGCGATCCTCGCGATCCTCGCCCTGCGGCTGAAGGGGCGCGGCGAGCTTCCGCACGACACGGTCGTCACCACGACCATGACCAACCTGGGCTTTCGCCGGGCGATGGCGGCCAACGGCGTGGACGTCCGCTGGACCGACGTCGGCGACCGCTACGTGCTCGCCGAGATGCGCCGCGGCGGGTTCGTGATCGGCGGGGAACAGAGCGGGCACCTGATCAACCTGGCGAGCGGTCCCACCGGTGACGGCCTGGCGGCCGGTCTGCAGCTTCTGCACGCGGTGGTGGAGTCCGGCCGGAGCCTGTCGGAGCTGGCGTCGGTGATGCAGCGGCTGCCGCAGAAGCTCGTGAACATCCGCGTGGCCGACAAGACGCGTCTGCCCGATGCGGACGAGGTGTGGGAGGCCGTGCGCGCCGCCGAGGAGACGCTCGGCGAGGACGGTCGCGTGGTGGTCCGCCCGTCGGGCACCGAGCCGCTCGTGCGCGTGATGGTCGAGGCGCCCACCGCCGCGCAGTGCGATCACTGGTGCGACGTCATCGCCGGCGCGGCCGCATCGGCCCTCGGCACCGTCTGAGTCGTCGTCGGGCGTGGGCGTGACCCGTCCGTCATCATCGTCCTTTCCTGTGAGGGAGGTGCACATCCATGTGCGGGATCATCGGTTACGTCGGACCGCGGGCCTGTAGGGACCTGATTCTCAACGGGCTCGAGCGACTCGAGTACCGCGGCTACGACAGCGCCGGCATGGCCATGCTGGACGGTGCGGGTGCGGTCGAGAACGTCCGGGCGGTCGGAAACCTGGCCGCCCTGCGCGACGCCGCCCAGGACAGTTCGTCCACGGCGACGACGGGGCTGGGCCACACCCGCTGGGCGACCCACGGTCGCGTGACCCACGAGAACGCGCACCCGCACACCGACGCATCCGGGCGCATCGCCGTCGTCATGAACGGCATCATCGAGAACTACGTCGAGCTGCGCACCGAGCTGGCGGGTGAGGGCGTGGCGTTCGCGAGCGAGACCGACACGGAGGTCATCCCGCATCTGCTCGCGCAGGCCTACCGCGGCGATCTGGTCGCAGCGGTGCGGGAGATCCTGCCCCGCCTGGAGGGGCACTACGCGTTCGTGGCGATGCACGCCGACGAGCCGGGGCGTCTGGTGGGCACCCGCAAGGAGTGTCCGCTGGTGGTCGGGGTCGGCGACGGCGAGCGCTTCTTCGGCTCGGCCATCCCGGCGTTCCTTCGCGAGACGCGCGACATCCAGCTGGTGGAGGACGGCGAGATCGTCGTCCTCGAAGCGGATCGCACGACCATCCTGGACGGCTCGTCCACCGCGGTCGAGCGCGAGGTCACGCGCGTCGAGATGGACGAGGACGCCGCCGAGAAGGGCGGCCACGACACCTTCATGATGAAGGAGATCCACGAGCAGCCCACCGCGCTCTGGGACACTCTCGGCGACCGGCTCAACGAGGACGGCTCCGTCGACCTCATCGACCTCGGTCTGGACGACGCGCAGCTGGCCCGTGTGGAGCGCATCCACATCGTCGCCTGCGGCACCTCCTTCCACGCCGGCCTGGTCGGCCGGTACTTCGTGGAGGACTGGGCGCGCGTCCCGGTGCACGTCGAGGTCGCGAGCGAGTATCGGTACCGCACCTGCCTGGCGGGACCCGGCGACCTGGTCATCGGCATCACCCAGAGCGGTGAGAGCGCCGACACCCTCGCCGCGATGCGCGTGGCACGCGAGCGTGGGGCGCACGTGGTGGCGCTCACCAACATCGTCGGTTCGCAGGCCACCCGCGATTCCGACGGGGTCATCTTCACCCGCGCCGGGCTCGAGGTCAGCGTGGCCGCGACCAAGACCCACACCTCCCAGATCCTGGCCCTCGCACTCCTCGCGCTCAAGCTCGGGCGCCTCAAGTGGGCCCTGTCGTCGGTTGGGGCGGTCGACATCGCCGCCGACCTGCGCGCGCTCCCCGACCTGGTGCGCACGTACCTCGAGTCGCCGGGACCGGCCCAGGCCATCGAGGTCGCGGGCAGGTACGCCCACCACCCGTTCTTCCTGTACCTGGGGCGCCACGTGGGCGTGCCGGTCTCCTACGAGGGTGCGCTGAAGCTCAAGGAGATCACCTACATCCCCACCGAGGCGTACCCGTCCGGCGAGATGAAGCACGGACCCATCGCGCTGCTGTCGGAGGGGTCCGCGGTCGTGGTGGTCGCCACCGACGGCCACGTGCTCGACAAGGTCGTGTCCAACATCCAGGAGGTCAAGGCACGCGGCGCGCAGGTGATCGCGGTCGCGACCGAGGGCAACCGCACCATCGAACAGCACGTGGACGACGTGCTGTGGTGCCCCCGGACCCCGCCGCTCCTCACGCCGATCACGGCCAACATCCCGCTGCAGATCTTCGCCCATGGGATCGCCAGCGCGAAGGGCCTGAACGTCGACCGCCCGCGCAACCTGGCGAAGACGGTCACGGTCGAATAGGCCGGGTGCGGCGTGAACCCCTCCGTTCACGCCGGCCCGTGACGGTCACGTTCTGACGCTCGACTGGGTTCGATCGCTGTGCACGGCGGTCGTGTTGCCCGTCGGCACCGCGTTCTCGGCCACCGGCGTCGTTGACGGCGGGCACGTGTCAGACGTGGTGCCGGTCGATTCTCCTGACATCCTCGGCGACGTGCGCGATGTCGGGCCCTTCACGCACACGACACGAGACTCCGGTCATCGGGTCGGGGCGATCGTGGACGCTCGGAACGTCAGCGTCGGGGTTCGGTCCGCGTGAACCGCAGAACGACTGCGGCGATACGTTGCCTCGTCCGTGACTGCTAGGGTTTTCCGGCGGTTGATTACGATTCGTAACCACGATGCCAGGTGTCGTCCACCGGCGTCCGCGAAAGGGAGAGGTCCATGGCGTCACGCTTCGACGGTGAGTACGAGCCGCCCGCACAGGGGTGGGTGCGCAAGCAGGTGGAGCAGTTCGAGGCCTCGGGTGGGCGGGAGGCCAACACCCTCCTCGACACCGGCATCCCGATCATCGTGATGACCACGATCGGCGCGAAGTCGGGCAAGCTGCGCAAGGTGCCCGTCATGCGCGTCGAACACGGCGGCGACTACGCGATCGTCGCCAGCAAGGGCGGCACGCCCGAGAACCCGGGCTGGTACCACAACCTGAAGACCACGCCGGTGGTGCGCATCCAGGACGGTCCGGAGCCCGCCGAGTACGACGTGCGCGAGGTGTCCGGCGACGAGCGCGAGACCTGGTGGGAGCGTGCCGTCGCGGCCTTCCCCTCCTACGCGGAGTACCAGTCCAAGACCGACCGCACGATCCCGGTCTTCGTCGCCACGCCGGCCCAGGCCTGAGACCCACGGCGATCCCGGGACCGGATGCCGACCGCGTCCCGGGATCGCTAGGGTTCGACTCCATGGAGCACGTGCGCATCTACCACAACCCTCACTGAGGGTCGTCCAGCAACGCCGTGCGCGTTGCCGAGGAACTCGGGATCGAGCCCGAGATCATCGTGTATCGCAAGGACCCGCCCGACCGCGCGGCCCTCGAGTGGCTGGCCGACCACCTGGAGGATCCGGTCACCGACCTCGTCCGTCGTGACAGCCAGTTCAAGAAGCTGGGCCTCACCGAGGACGACGTCGCCACGCGGGAGCAGGTGATCGACCTGCTTCTGGCGCGCAAGATGCTGCTGCAGCGGCCGATCGTCGTGCGGGGCGACCGCGCCATCATCGGCAGGCCGAAGGACCGCGTGCGGGAGTTCCTCGGCGGGGCGTGACCCGACCGGCGGCGCGGGCCAGGCCACGGCGTGTCCGACCGTCGTCCTGTGCGTCGGGTCCGGCTCGGTCAGACCGACACCATTCGTCCCCCCGGCCGCCGGGCGATCGCAAGCGACGCGATGCCGGCGGCGATCGCGAGCATCCCACCCAGGCCGAAGGCCAGGAGGTAGTCGCCCAGCTTCTCGCGAAGCGCCCCCGCCAGCCACGCGGCCCCGGCGCCGCCCAGCATGTGCGCGCAGAAGACCCAGGCGAACACCACGGGTGCGCGCTCGCGGTCGAACACCATGGCGGTGAGCGCCACCGTCGGGGGCACCGTGGCCACCCAGTCCAGGCCGTAGACGACGGCGAACGCGATGAGGGGCCACTGGCCGGTGCCGAGCAGGAGCGGCAGCGCTGACAGCGAGATGCCCCGCAGGCAGTAGTAGATGAAGAGCAGTCGCCGAGGGTCGGTGCGGTCGGTCAGCCATCCCGACGCCGTTGCGCCGATCACGTCGAACACGCCGATCAACGCGAGCATGCCGGCCGCCGTCACCTCGGAGATGCCGTGGTCGTGCGCCGCCGGCACGAAGTGGGTCTGCACCGCGCCGTTGGTGGTCCAGCCGCAGATGAAGAAGGTGCCGGCGAGCAACCAGAAATCCGGTACGCGCACCGCGTCGCGCAGCACGAGGAAGGGTGTCGCGAACGGGTTCCGCGGCTCCGCATGCCGCACGGGCGGTTCGTCCGCCCCGTAGGGCAGCACCCCGATGTCGGCCGGGTCGTTCCGCATGCCCAGGGCGATCACCGGCACCATGAGCATGGCGAGCGCCGCCACGAGACCCGCCGCCCAGCGCCACCCGTGGGCCTCGGTGATCCACGCCAGGAGGGGAAGGAAGACCAGGTTGCCGGTGGCGAACGACGCGGTCAGCACGCCGGTCACGAGGCCCCGGTGTCGCACGAACCAGCGGGTCGCGACGATCGCCGAGAGCGGCACCGCGATGGCACCCGTCGCCGAGCCGATGGCAACCCCCCACAGCAGGTCCAGGTGCCACAGTTCGCTCATCACGATCGTCAGGCCGGACCCCGCCGCCACCACGCCGATGGCCGCCATCATCACCGTGCGCGCGCCCAGCCGGTTGACGAGCGCGGCGGCGAACGGCGCCGAGAGCCCGTAGAAGACGAGGTTGACCGACACGGCCAGTGAGACCTGGTCGCGCGTCCAGCCGAAGTCCTCCTGGAACGGCACGACGAAGACCCCCACCGTCGAGCGGAACCCGGCGGCTGCCAGCAGCGTGAGGAAGGTGACCCCGGCGACGATCCAGGCCGGGTGGATGCGGCGGCGTGTGGTCAGACCGGGAGCCTAATGGCGCCGCCGCGTCGGCGGGCGCCGCACCCGGACGGTCACGCCGCGGGCGGGTTCAGATCGTGCAGCCCACGGTGACGGGCTCGTTCACCAACCGCACGCCGAATCGCGCCTCCACACCGTCGCGCACCTCGCGCGCCAGGGCGATCACGTCGGCGGTGCGGGCGCCGCCACGGTTGGTGATGGCCAGCGTGTGCTTCGTCGACAGGCGCGCAGGGCCGTCGCCGTAGCCCTTCCCGAAACCGGCGCGTTCGATCAACCATGCGGCGCTCGTCTTCACCATGCCGTCGGCGGCGAAGCGCGGGGCGTCGTCGGGCAGCGTCGCGGCCTGCTCCGGTGTGAGGATCGGATTGGTGAAGAACGACCCGGCGCTCCAGGTGTCGTGGTCGTCGGGGTCGAGGACCATCCCCTTGGCGCGGCGCAGGGCGAGCACGCTCTCGCGCGCGGCGGCCGCGGGCACCCGGTCGCCCACCGCGACGCCCAGATGGCGTGCGAGCTCCGTGTACCCGATGGGCGCGGACCGCGCATCGACGGGAAGCCGGAACGTCACGGCCAGCACCACCCAGCGGGTGGGGTCGGCCTTGAACATCGAGCTGCGGTAGCCGAACCCGCAGTCGGCGCCGGCGTGGACGTGCACCGCGCGTTCGCGCCGGTCCCAGGTGCGGACGTGCGTGATGACCCGGCTGACCTCGTGGCCGTAGGCGCCCACGTTCTGGATGGGCGTCGCTCCCACCAGGCCGGGAATGCCGGAGAGCGCCTCGATCCCCGAACAGCCCATGTCGATCGTGCGCGCGACGAACGCGTCCCACACCTCACCGGCCGCCACCTCCATCTCGGCCACCGTCCCGGCGGAGTCGGTCTCACCGACGAGGCCCCGGGTGCGCACCAGCACCACAGTGCCGTCGAACCCCGCGTCGGAGACGACGACGTTGGATCCTCCGCCCAGCACGAGCACCGGTTCGCCGGCGCGGTCGGCGCGGTCGACGGCGTCGATCAGCTCGTCCTCGCTGGTGGCCGTCACCAGCCGCCGTGCGGGCCCGCCCAGTCGCAGGGTGGTGAGCTCCGCCAGCCCGGTGCGGGTGTCGGGGGCGGACGACGGTGGTTGGGAGGGGGACGGCATGTCGGACAGGGTAGCCGTGTGCGCCGGCCCGCCGACCGACGGTAGCGTGTGGGGTGTGGGCGCACGCACCGTCAGGTCCCAATCACTCCCGGACGTCCCGGCGTTTCCGATCCCGGTGCGCGACGTGGTCATCGAGATCCGTCGCGACCCGTCCAATCCGGGCGGGCGTTTGGTGCTGCAGGACGGCGTGGAGTCGAGCTACGTCGACCTCCTGCGGCCGGACCGCCTGGCGTTCGAGTACCAGCGCCACCTGGCCATGGTCGTCGACGTCCTCCACCCGCGTCGCCTGCCGCTCACCGCGTTCCAGATCGGCGGTGGTCCCTGCGCGGTGTTCCGGGCGCTGCGTGCGACACGCCGGGAGTTCGCCGGCACGGTCGCCGAGATCGACCCCGGTGTCCTGGACGTCGCCCGCGAGCACCTCGGTCTGGTGGAGGGCCCCGACCTGCAGCTCGTGGTGGGCGACGGTCGCGACCGTTTGGAGGACGTCCCGCACGGGACGCTCGACCTCGTCGTGGTCGACGCCTTCGAGGGACTGGTGGTCCCGCACCGGCTGCTCACCGCCCAGTTCGCGTCCGTGGTGGGCGCGCGGCTGCGCCCGGGCGGGATCCACCTGGTGAACCTGATCGACATCCCGCCGTTCGGCCTCGCTCGTGCGGCGGTGGCGACGCTGGGGGGCGCGTACCGCAACGTCGTCCTGCTGGCCGATCGCCTGAGCCTCGAGGGTGAGCGCTCCGGCAACTTCGTGGTGGCCGCCACCGATGCCGATCTTCCCGTGGAGATCATCGAGCGCCGGGCCCATCACGATCCCGAGCCGTGGCAGGTGCGTTCGGGTCGGGGACTTCGCCGCTGGCTGGGTGACGCGAGCCCGCTGGACGACGGGGTGGAGCCGGTGCATGACCTGGCCGTGCTGGGGGCGCTCTTCGGCAGGACGCGCAGGGACGGAGGTGGATCGTGATCGTCGGGGTCGGGGTGGATGTCATGGAGATCGATCGGTTCGAGCGGTCGCTCGCCAGTCGTCCCCGGTTGGCGGAGCGCTGCTTCACCGAGGCGGAGGCGGCGTACTGCGCGGCCAAGCCGTTTCCGCCGCAGCACTTCGCCGCGCGGTTCGCGGCCAAGGAGGCCGTCGGCAAGGCGCTCGGACGCGGCATGACGCGCTGGCGGGAGGTCGAGGTGGTCCGCGGAAGGGGCGCGCCCTCGGTGGCACTGCACGGCCATTACGCCGAGTGGGCCGAGCGTCTGGGGGTGACCCGCATCCACCTGTCGATCACCCACAGCCTGGGGCTTGCGGTCGCGGTGGCGGTGGCCGAGCGCGACTGACCCGCCCTGGTCGCAGGCGGCCCGACGCGGGGCCCGGATCACCGGAAGATCCACTCGTGAATCGCATCTGACGAACCAGGAGTGGCGAACCGCGATTGCCGAAGGTCAACGGGGCTTGTGGGACCTCGGCGCCCAGTCGATAGACCGAATGTCGCTTCCGTATCGAGGAGCATCCCGTGCCGGTCGACACGACGTCGTGCCGCACACCGCGTGATTTCTTGGCGGGACGGCCCGCCGCGCTTCTCACCGTACCGAGCATCCCCCGCATCACACCTACACATCTGGAGGAAACATGAGCAAGCAGGAGCAGACCCAGGTCATTCTGGACAGCCTTCGTTCCGGTATGCCGGAGATCAAGGGCGCGATCATCGCGACCGCCGATGGTCTCGCCATCGCCCGTTCGTTCTCGGACAACACCGACTACCAGCGCGTCGCCGCCATGTCCGCGACCGCCCTCGGCCTCGGCAAGCGGATCGCCGACACCCTGGGTGCCGGCCAGTTCACCGAGACCAGCGTGTCGGGTACCGACGCCAACGCCTACATCTACGCCACGGGCCCGAAGGGTGTGCTGGCCGTGATCACCAACCCGGACGCCAACCTCGGTCTGCTGCACCTCGAGGCGCGTGAGGCCGCCAAGCAGATCGCCGGCATCCTCTAGTCCCCGCGCTTTCGCGTCCGTTGCGGCTCGCCCCCGCAGCACAGATGACGTGCGGCGCTCTTGCCCACCTTCGGGCGCCGTCCGTCATGAGAGACCAGGTCATCCCTCAGTTTGCAAGGAGAACAACGCATGTCGATTCGCAACAACCTCGGTGACTTCAGCAGCATCGTCTGCTTCAAGGCCGTCATCACGGGTGTCGAGGACACCCTTGGCACCGATGGTGCCGCCGTCGTGTTCACCCGTGCCGGCAAGGTCCGCGGCCACAACCTGGCCACCGACCTCGGTCTGGCCGGTTCCAACCTGCCGATCGAGCAGGTGGCCGAGGCCCTCGACAAGGCCGTCGGTGTCGAGGGCACCAAGCTGTGCAAGGTCGACAAGGCGTACATGGACGGCGACGACGTCGTCGTCGAGACGAGCGAGACGGTCTGCTCGGCCGGTGAGCCCAACGGCTCGGACCGCGAGTGCACCTTCACCCTCGGCGCCGTCTGGGGCGCGCTGGAGGCCGTGACCGGCAAGACGTACCTCGGCCGTCACACCGACAGCGTGCTGCGCGGCGGCTCGTCCGACAAGTTCGTCTTCAGCCCCATGTAGGTGGGGACTGAACCTGGGCTTGCCCAGGGTTGCGGGGGACATGGGGCGTGCGCGCCGACGTGCGCCCCGTGCTCCGCTCGACTCGATGGCCGTGCATGCGCGCGGCCATCGGTGATTTCGGGGGAGGAGATGTGACGGCGGTGTGCCGGGCGCGCAAGCCTGGTGTCAGGCACCAGGCTTGCGCGGGGTGCTCAGACGGGGTGACTGAGGCGGTGTGCGGGACGCCGCAGGGCGTCCCGCGTCCGCCGTCAGGTGGACGCATGTGCCTGCCATGTGCGACTGCTGGTGCGCGATCGTGGGGCGGAGGTCGGACCTGAGTCGTGTGCGTCACCCGGAACCGTCGGGAAGCGGGAAGAACCGTGGTCGCACCTTCGGTTGGCGCATTGTCGTCGAAGAGGTTCTTCCCGGCCGGACGTATGTGCCTGCCATGTGCGACTTCCGGTACGTGACCGTCGACAGAGGTCGGATCTGAGTCGTGTGCGTCACGCGGGATCGTCGGGAAACCGGGAAGAACCGCGGCTCCGTGTCGGGGGATGCTGGCGTCTGCGAAAGGTTCTTACCGGCGAGACGCATGTGCCTGCCATGTGCGGCTGCTGGTACGTGATCGTCGACAGAGGTCGGATCTGAGTCGTGTGCGTCACACGGGATCGTCGGGGAACCGGGAAGAACCGCGGTGGCTTCGCTCGCCGCGGCCCCATCCCGCGAAAGGTTCTTCCCGGAGGTCTTAGGATGTGGGCATGCGTGCACGTCCCTCCATGGCCCCTCCGATCGACGGGGCCACGCCGCTCTTCTCCGCGCAGGCGCTCGGCGCAGCCGATCGGCGGGCGAGCACCCGCCACCGCATGCCGTCCACGCTGCTCATGGAGCGGGCGGGGCTGGGGGCGGCCGAGGTGATCCTGGAGCGGTTCGCGGACCGCGCGGCGGCGCTCGTCGTGTGCGGCCCCGGCAACAATGGCGGCGACGGCTATGTGGTGGCGCGTCATCTGCGCGACGCCGGCTGGGACGTCGAGATCGCGCAGCCGCGCGGTCACAGCCCACGCACACCGGATGCGATGACCATGGCGACGATCGCCCGGTCGATGGGTCTGCGTGTGCGGGCGTTCACCCCGCAGGTCCTCGAGGCCGGGCCACCGGGCCGGGTCGTCGTCGACGCGCTCCTTGGCACCGGGAGTCGCGGCGCCCCGCGCGACGCGATCGCCGCGGTCATCGACGCCGTCAACGCATCGGGGTGTCCGGTCGTGTCGATGGACGTGCCGTCCGGCATCGACCCGGACACGGGTGCGGTGGCGGGCGTCGCGATGCGGGCCACCGTCACGACCACGTTCCACGGCGACAAGCCTGGGCTGCACGTCGAGCCGGGGCGCTCGCACGCCGGGGTCGTCGAGGTGATCGACATCGGGATCCCCGCGCAGGTCACCTCACCCGCGGTGGCGTGGCTTCTGGGAGACGGGACGCAGACAGGGCTGGGCCGGCGCGGCGTGACGGCCGACAAGTACGCATCCGGTGCCGTCCTGGTCGTGACCGGATCGCCGGGGCTGACCGGGGCGGGCGTGTTGACATCGCGTGCGACGCTCCGCGCCGGGGCGGGCCTGACGGTGGCCGCGGTGCCGGCCGCCGTGCAGCCGATCTACGCCGGGGCGATCGCCGAGGTGATGGCCACGCCCGTGCCGGACTCCGACGGTCACTTCACCGCCGAGTCGGTGGAGCGCGTGGTTGCGGAGGCGTCTCGGGTGGGCGCGGTGGCCATCGGTCCCGGTCTCGGTCGTGACCCGCGCACCAACCCGTTCGTGCGGGCGGTCATCGAGGGGCTGGACCTGCCGGTCGTCATCGACGCCGACGGGCTGTGGCACCTGGGCCGTCGTCCGGCGTGGCTGCGTCATCGGGAGGGCGGGGTGGTGATCACCCCGCACACCGGCGAGGCCGCGCGCCTTCTGGGACGCGAGCGGCAGGCGGTGGAGGAGGCGCGCCTCGCCTCGGCGCGGGCGCTCGCCGACATCACCGGCGCCGTGACCGTGCTGAAGGGGCCGGGTGCGATCGTGGCCGACCCCGACGGTGCGTGTGCGATCGACGGCATCGGGACCGCGGCGCTCGCGACCGCCGGCAGCGGTGACGTGCTCACCGGCATCGTCGCCGCGATGCTGGCCAAGGGCCTCGACCCGATGGTGGCCGCGACCAGCGCCGTCACCCTCCACTCGCGCGCGGGGGTCGCGGCCGGCCGCGGCAGCGGCACCGTCGCCGGCGACATCATCGACGCGCTGCCGGAGGTCCTCGGCGGATGAGGTCAGCGGAACGGAGCATCGCTCGGATCGACCTGGGGGCGGTCCGGCACAACGTCGGGGTCCTCGCCCGGACCGCGCCACGCAGCGAGCTGCTGGTGGTGGTGAAGTCGGGCGGCTACGGGCACGGGGCGGAGGCCGTCGCACGTGCGGCACTCGACGCCGGTGCGACCCGGCTCGGTCTGGCGGCGGTATGCGAGGTGGAGCGGCTGCGCGACGGCGGGGTGGATGCCCCGATGGTGATGTGGGGACCGCTCATCGGCGAGGAGTGGCGACGCGCCGCCGCGACCGGCTGTGAGATCGCGGTGTGGACCCCCGAGGGCTGCCGTGCCGCGGCGGCCGCGGGCATCCGTCGCGTGCACCTGAAGCTCGACAGCGGCATGGGGCGCCTTGGCGCCCGGCCGGAGGCGGTGGCCGCGCTTACCGAGGCGGCGGCGGATCCCCGGCTGGAGGTCGTGGGGCTCATGACCCACTTCGCGACCGCGGACGAGCGCGAGGGCCCCAACGCCGCCTTCATGGTCGAGCAGCTCGCCCGGTTCCGCTCGATGATCGGTCCGCTGCGCGAGCGGTTTCCGAACGCGGTTCTGCATGCGGCCAACTCGGCGGCGACGCTCCGAAACGCCGACACGCACATGGACATGGTGCGGTGCGGCATCGCCATGTACGGCTGCAGTCCCTTCATGGCCGATCCCGGCGACGACGACCTGCGACCGGTGATGAGCCTGGTGTCGTACCTGTCGTCGGTCAAGCCGATCCTGGGTCGCGAGAGCGTCGGTTACGGGCGGCGCTGGCGTGCGGCGCGCGGCACGTGGATCGGGGCGATCCCGGTGGGGTACGCCGACGGCTACGCCCGCGCCAACGGCGACGTCGCCCAGGTGCTCGTCGGCGGTCGACGGGTGCCGGTGGTCGGCACGGTCTCGATGGACCAGATCACGGTCGACCTCGGGCCGGAGTCCACCGACGCCGTGGGCGACGAGGTGGTGCTCATGGGCGCGCAGGGCGAGGGGCGCATCACCGCCGAGGAACTCGGCCGCTGGCGGGGATCCATCAACTACGAGGTGACCTGCGCGGTCGGCGAACGGATGCGCCGGGTCGCGGTGGACGGGTGACGGTGCGACCGGTCCCCGCACCGGTCCGGGACGTGCTGACGGTCGTCGCCGATCCGGTCTGGATCGTGGGCGGCGCGGTGCGCGATCACCTGACCGGCCTTCCCATCCGCGACGTGGACCTCGCGATCGCCGGCGACGCCCGGCGGGCGGCCGCGGCCATCGCCGCACGCCATGGGGCCGCCAAGTTCCCGCTCTCGGACGCGTTCGGCGCATGGCGGGTGACCGGTGGGACCCTGCCGTTCGGCGTCGACATCACCCCGCTGCAGGGCGCCGACATCCTGGCGGACCTGGCGCGTCGCGACCTCTCCGTCAACGCCATCGCGATCCCCGCCGAGGGCGGTGACCCCATCGACCCGCACGGTGGGGAGCGCGACCTCGGACGCGGTGTGCTGCGCATGGTCGGTCCGACGGCGTTTCGGGACGACCCGGTGCGCCTCGTCCGGCTGGCGCGCCTTTCCTGCCAGCTGGGCTTCGCCATCGACGACGCCACCGCACTGCGCGCGCGCATGGACGCCCCGGAGGTCCGCGGCTCCCCCGGGGAACGGCTGATGGAGGAGCTGCGTCTCCTGGCGAGCCTGTCCGATGCCTGGCGTGGGATGGAGACGCTCGACGAGATCGGGGTGCTGGGCGTCCTCGTCCCCGAGCTCGAGGAGGGGCGCGGGCTCGAGCAGACGCCCTACCATCACCGGGACGTGCTGGGGCACACCCTCGAGGCCGTGCGGCACGCGTGCGAGATCCGCGCCGATCCCGAGCGCGTGTTTCGCGGGTCGGCCGGCGACCTGGCGCTGGCGCTCGCCGAACCGCTGTCGGACGGCATCACCCGCGGCGACTCGCTGGTGTTCGCGGCGCTCTTCCACGACATGGCCAAGCCGGCCACCTACGCGGTCACCCCGCAGGGGCGGCCGACGTTCTTCGGACACGACCGGGTGGGTGCCGAGATGGTCGACGCGTGGTGCCGGCGCCACCGCACGTCCACGCGGTTTCGCGAGACGATGGTCTGCTGCGTGCGCGAGCACCTCCGCCTGGGGTTCCTCGTCCATGCCCAACCGCTCTCCCTGCGCCGCATCGTCCGCTACCTGGACGCGACCGCCCGGGCCGATGTGGAGCTCCTGGTCCTGTCGTGCGCCGATCGGCTGGCCACCGACGGTCCGCGCACCACGCCGGCGCAGATCACCAAGCACCTGGACGTGGCACGGCAGGTGGCCCGCGCCATGTTCGATCTGCGGTCGCGCCCTGAACCGCGTCCGCTCCTCAACGGGATCGAGCTCTCCGAGATCGCGGGCCGCCCGCCCGGGCCGTGGACCGCCCGGATCGTGGCGGCGCTGCGCGAGGAGCAGGTGGTGGGGCTCGTCACCACCCGTCGCCAGGCCGAGCGGTTCGCCCGCGAGTGGTGTGCGCGCGATGATGCGGAGGAACACTGACGCGCAAGGGGGCGGATGACGTGGTGCGACTGACGAGGATCTACACGCGGCTGGGCGATGCGGGCGAGACGCACCTGGGTGACATGAGCCGCGTGGCCAAGACCCATGCGCGCGTGTGCGCATACGGGGACGTGGACGAGCTGAACGCCTGCATCGGGGTCGCGATCGCCGCCGGTGTCGCCGCACCGCAGCTCGACTGGCTGCGGCGCATCCAGAACGACCTGTTCGACGTGGGCGCCGATCTCTCGGTCCCGCCCGGTGACGAATCGCGCTCGCGGTTGCGCGTGACCCCCGAGCAGGTGACGCTCCTCGAGACCTGGTGCGACGAGGTCAACGACACGCTGCCCAACCTCACGAGCTTTGTCCTGCCCGGCGGCTCGGCGCTCTCCGCCGCGCTGCACCACGCGAGGGCCGTCTGCCGGCGGGCCGAGCGGTCGGTGGTCGCGCTGGCCGCCCAGGACGCGGTGACACCGAGCGCGCTCGCGTACCTCAACCGGCTCTCGGATCTGCTGTTCATCCTCGCCCGCCATGCGAACGTCGGCGCTGCCGGCGATGTGCTGTGGGTCCCCGGCGGTGACCGCGAGGGCTGACGACGACGCCCTGCGGTGCGGCGGGGCCCGATGATCGTGCCACCACGGTGTGGTGACCATCACCCGAAAATTGGTTCGTGAAATTCAAGTCACGATCGGCGATTGCCGACAATCGTTACGTGACTCAGTTCGACGGCCAGGACGGCCGATCCCGCAGAACCACGTTTTCGGAGCAGTACGCATGAGCAAGCAAGAGCAGACCCAGTTCATCCTGGACGGCCTTCGTTCCGGTATGCCGGAGATCAAGGGCGCGCTGATCGCGACCGCTGATGGTCTGGCCATCGCCCGTTCGTTCTCGGACAACACGGACTTCCAGCGTGTGGCCGCCATGTCGGCGACCGCCCTGGGTCTGGGTAAGCGGATCGCCGACACCCTGGGTGCCGGTGAGTTCACCGAGACCAGCGTGTCGGGTACCGACGCCAACGCCTACATCTACGCCACGGGCCCGAAGGGTGTGCTGGCCGTGATCACCAACCCGGACGCCAACCTCGGTCTGCTGCACCTCGAGGCGCGCGACGCGGCCAAGAAGATCGCCGACATCCTCTAGCTCCCACCCCACTCCGCCACACCCCCACCACCAGAGCATTCACAGAAGGAGACCCACACAATGTCCCTCCGTAACGACCTCGGCGACTTCAGCAGCATCGTCTGCTTCAAGGCCGTCATCACCGGTGTCGAGGACACCCTTGGCACCGACGGTGCCGCCGTCGTGTTCATCCGTGCCGGCAAGGTCCGCGGCCACAACCTGGCCACCGACCTCGGTCTGGCCGGTTCCAACCTGCCCGTCGAGCAGGTCGGCGAGGCCCTCAACAAGGCCATCGGCAAGGACGGCACCAAGCTGTGCGCCGTCAAGGCCGCCTACATGGACGGCGACAAGATCGTCGTCGAGACCGATGAGACCGTGTGCTCGGCCGGTGAGGCCAACGGCTCCGACCGCGAGTGCACCTTCACCCTCGGCGCGGTCTGGGGCGCCCTGGAGGCCGTGACCGGCAAGACCTACCTCGGTGAGCAGACCGAGAGCGTGCTGCGCGGCGGCTCGTCCGACAAGTTCGTGTTCAGCCAGATGTAGTCTTTGCGGTGTCCTTCCGTGTAGGTGGGACGCCGGGTGAATGACCTGGAGCTTCGACGGTGTGCGGTGACACGGACGGGCAATCCGTGTGCCGGGCACCGTCGGCGTTTTCGGGGGCGGTCGACCCCTACGCGGGTGCGTCGACCGGCCCGGCCGGTGCCGCGCCGTCCAGTCGCGCCGTCCGCCGTGCGACCAGCAGTGAACGGCCCTCGAGCTCCAGCAGCTGGCCGGCCTCCAGCTCGCCGCTGATCCCGTCGGTGGAGAAGACCGGCTCCCAGCGTGTCCCGACCTCGGGACCGGGGAGGCGAAGCGGCAGCGCATCGGACGCCGCGTTCACGATCACGAGGAACGAGTCGCCCACGATCCGGGTGCCGTCGGGTGCCGGTGTGGGGATCTCCTCCCCGTTGAGGAAGACCGCCAGGGTGTGCAGCGTCGGGTCGTGCCAGTCGCCGTGCTCCACCGGCAGGCCGTCCGGCTGGAACCACAGGACATCCGGCAGTCCGGATCCCATCGTCTCGACGCCGGTCAGGAACGCGCGGCGGTGGAAGACGGGGTTGTCGCGTCGCAGCCGGATGAGGGTGCGGGTGATGTCGAGCATCCATTTTGCGCGCTCGTCCAGATCCCAGTCGTGCCACGAGATCTCGTTGTCCTGGCAGTAGGCGTTGTTGTTGCCGCCCTGGGTGCGTGCGATCTCGTCACCGCCCGAGATCATGGGCACGCCCTCCGACAGCAGGAGCGTGGCCATCAGGTTGGCCATCTGACGCATGCGCAGCGCGTTGACCGCCGGGTCGTCGGTGGGGCCCTCCACGCCGCAGTTCCAGCTGCGGTTGTCGTCGCTGCCGTCGCGGTTGTCCTCGCCGTTGGCCTCGTTGTGCTTGACGTTGTAGGAGACGAGGTCGGCGAGCGTGAACCCGTCGTGGGCGGTGATGAAGTTGATGGACGCCGACGGGTGCCGACCGTCCTCCTCATACAGGTCGCTCGATCCCGAGAAGCGCCGGGCGAACTCGGCCACCGATCCGTGTCCCCGCCAGAAGTCGCGCATCGCGTCGCGGTACTTGCCGTTCCACTCGGTCCACAGCACCGGGAAGTTGCCCACCTGGTATCCGCCGGCCCCCAGGTCCCAGGGTTCGGCGATCAGCTTGACCTGCGACAGGATCGGGTCCTGGTGGATGGTGTCGAAGAACGCCGACAGACGGTTCACGTCCCACAGCTCGCGCGCCAGGGCGCTCGCCAGGTCGAAGCGGAAGCCGTCGACGTGCATCTCGAGCACCCAGTACCGCAGGCTGTCCATGATGAGCCGCAGCACGCTCGGGTGGACCGGGTTGAGGCTGTTGCCCGTCCCGGTGAAGTCGACGTACTGGGACGGGTCGTCCGGATGCAGACGGTAGTAGGAGCGGTTGTCGATGCCCTTGAACGCCAGCATCGGTCCGCGCGGACCGCCCTCCGCCGTGTGGTTGTAGACGACGTCCAGGATCACCTCGAGGCCCGCCTCGTGCAGGCGCTTCACCATGCCCTTGAACTCGTCGACCTGCTGGCCGCGCGTGCCGCTGGACGAGTAGCGTCCGTCCGGGGCGAAGAACCCGATGGAGCTGTAGCCCCAGTAGTTGGAGAGCCCCAGGAGACCGAGCATGGGCTCGTCGGCGATGTGGTGCACCGGCAGGAGCTCCACGGCCGTAACGCCCAGCGACAGCAGGTGCTCGATGGCGGCGGGGTGCGCCATGCCGGCGTAGGTGCCGCGCAGCTCCGGCGGGATGTCGGGGTGGCGGTGGGTGAACCCCTTGGTATGGGCCTCGTAGATGACGGTGGCGCTCCACGGTGTGCGCTGCAGCCGGTCGTCGCCCCAGTCGAACGAGTGCGCGTCGACCACCACGCTCGCCGCAGTGGCGTGCCGTGAGTCCTCGACGTTGATGGCCCCGTCCTCGTGGATCGGTCGCACGCTGGGATCGGCCGCGTCGATCCGTCCGTCCACGGCGCGGCAGTACGGGTCGAGCAGGAACTTGGACTGGTTGAACATCTGGCCCCACTCGGGCGCCCACGGTCCGTGCACCCGGTACCCGTAGCGCTGGCCGGGGCCGACCCCGGGCAGGTACACGTGCCAGTTGAACGCCTTGGTCTGGGTGACCGGGATCCGGGTCTCCCGGCCGTCGTCGTCCACCAGACAGAGGTCGACGCCGGTCGCGTTCTCGGAGAACAGCGAGAAGTTGGTCCCGTGCCCATCCCACGTCGATCCGAGGGGAAACGCCTCACCGGGCCATGGCCGCTCGAAGCTCATCACCGGGGGAGGGTACCGGCCGGCACGTCCGGACGCCGTCACCGGATGGCCAGAACCGAGACGGTCGTCACCCGGTGGGGTGGACGGCCGACGCTCAGCCCGCCGCGTCGTCCCGGTGCCGTCCGCCGATCACGAGCGGTGAGATGGCGACGCCGACGACCAGGAGCGCCAGGCCGATGAGTGCCGCGACGCCGGGTCGGTTGGTCGGCGCCCAGATGGTGAGGAACGCGGTGAGGCCGACTGCCACGCCGACCAGGAACCCGCGCAGGAGCCGGGTGCCGAGGTCGACGTCGGGCGGTGCGTCCCGACTGCCGGTGCTGTTGGAATGGGAGGTCATGTCCGGCGTGTACCCGGGATCCGGGGTCCGACACGGACGATGTTGATCACCACCGCAGCCGGATGAACCCCGCGAGATCGGTCACGGGTCGGCCGATCCCGGTGTTCTCCACGTGGGTTGTGGCACCCCGGGAGAACCTCGTCGGCAATGGTCGACCGATCCCCGACGAAGTGACCGGCGCGCACAGCCCGACGGCGGCTCGACACCAAGCACGTCAAGCGACGGTCGCACCACCTTTTGAGAACCGCCCCGTACGACCTGGCACCGTCGTGACGCGGGACCGTCGTCGGGGATCCCAATCGGCGGCGGCCGCTGATGCGGCGCCGGGATCGACTAAACGATCGTCCGTCGTCAACGCATCCTTACTCGTGAATGGACGAGACGACGCTCAATCGGGAGATCAGGCTTCCGTACGAGGATGCCGACGCCCTCCATCAGGCGGTGGGTGCGGTCTATGAGGCCGAGTTCACGCAGATGGCGCGCTTTGCGGCCGCTCGTCTGGGTGATGCCGAGGCGGGTCGCGATGCGGTCAACGACGCGTTCGTGATCGCCCTCGGCCGCCTGGGATCGCTCCGGGATGCCGGTGCGCTTCGGCACTGGGTGTGGTCGATCTTGCTCAACGAGGTTCGTCGATCGCGGCGGCTGAAGGGCTTTCGCCGTTCGGTCGCGTGGTCCTCGGACTTCGAGCAGGAAAGCCCTCCGGTCCCGGAGGTGGATGACCATCTGCGCCGGCTGATCCGCAGGTTGCCGGAACGTCAGCGCACGATCCTGTTCCTCAAGTACTACGGCGATCTGACGAACCCCGCGATCGCCGAGCTTCTCCGTGTGAGCACCGGAACCGTCGCCGCGACCCTCCACCAGGCCCAGGCACGGCTGAAACGATCGATGGAAGGACACGCCCATGACTGATGACCGCGACAACGACATCGCCCGAATCCTGGATGCCTATGTGCCGCCGGACGGATGGGCGGGTGCGCGTGACTGGCGGGCTGTCCGGCAGCGGGCGCAGAGTCCGCCTCGGGTGGGTGGGCGGATCGTGTGGCTGACGGCCGGCGCCGCGGTGGTCGCGTTCGCCGCAATCGCGGTCACATCGATCGGCGGCCTGCGCGGTGATCGATCCGCCTCCTCCGGCACATCGCCCACCGTGACGGGTACGGTCTCGTCCCCCCCTGAGCCCAGCGCCTTCCTGCGGGATGCGCGTACCGATGCGGTTGCGTTCCGGGTGATGGCACCCGGGGAGTTCAAGCACGCGAAGCCCGGTGACCAGTGCCTCGAGTTCAACGTGGCCGGTGAGCTTCCGAACTATCTGTGCGGTCAGCCTGCCGGTGTGCGTCAGGACGGGTTCGTCGGGACGTTGCAGCGCGATGACTCGCAGATCCTCGTTTACGGCGTGCGCCCCGAACGCTCGGACCACGTCCGGATCGCCGGGACCGACGCACCCATCAGCGAGGACGGACCACTCTTTTCCACCCTCGTCGCACCTGATGTCAAGCCACTCGTCGAGTTTCTTGCGCAGGGATCCGTGATCCACTCGACCAGGCCGCTCGGCGCATCGTGGCAAACGCCCTGACAACCCCTACTGGGCCAACGCACACGGTAGCTCCGGCTGGCAGTAGAGAAAGGCACTCATGAATAAGACCCGGACACTCGTCCTCATGGCCATTGCCGTGGGGCTCATCGGCGCCTCGGTCGCCGCCGTCGCGGCGACCCGCGGATCGAAGGCCACGATGCAGACTCCAACCAAGTCAGCCGAGTACGTTGGAGCCACCGATGCCGTCTCCCTGGCCACGGTCGACGCTGGCCGGCTCAGCTTCGCGCGTTCCGGCGACCGCTGCATCCAGTTCACTCTCGTCGGTGAGGCCCCGAACTACTCGTGCGGACTGCCCGGCAACCTCGAGCGCGACGGTCTGGTCTCAGCACGCCAGATCGACGACGGACCCGTGGTCATCTACGGAGTCCGCCCCCAGGCTGCCGCACGCACAGTCATCCGTGGCGCCAAGGTGCAGGAGAGTGGGCTGCTGTTCTCAACGACCGTGCCCGCTTCCCTGGACGTCACCGTCGACTTCGTCGCCGATGGCAAGCTGGTGCGCCGCGTCCATCAGGGGAAGGCGATCCCAACTTCCCGCCACCCCGTGCGTTAGGGACTCCGTCCGACCACCATCGTGACCGTGCGGGACGCACGATGACGGGAAGTGACCGCAACGCAGGTCCTTCCCGTCAGGGGCGGTCTGCGGGACGAATGGGTGACAGCAGATCGAGCCTTGTCCTGTGGGACCGGGGCCTCACGACGTCGACGCAACACGCCGGGATTCTTCGAGGATGCGCGCTGCTGCCTCAACGAGAAGGCGTCTCCTCGGCCGCGGCCCCGTGCGCCTACCCCTCCGGCGTGAGCCACACCACGGCGAGCGGCGGCAGTGTGAGGGTCACGGAGTGGTCTCGCCCGTGCCAGTGCTCCGGCTCCGCGTACACGACACCGCCGTTGCCCATGCCCGACCCCGCGTATTCGTGGGCGTCGGTGTTCAGCACCTCCCGCCAGGTCCCACCCTGTGGCAGACCGACCCGGTAGCCGTCGCGCGGCACCGGTGACAGGTTGGCGATGCACACCACCGGCGGATGCCCGTCGTCGCCGAAGCGGATGAAGGCGAACACATTGGCCGACGAGTCCCCGCCCTCCAACCAGGCGAAGCCCTCCGGCGTCGCGTCGTGGCGCCACAGCGCCGGCGTGTCGCGGTAGACGTGGTTGAGGTCGCGCACAAGACGCTGCACGCCGGCGTGCTCCGGCACGTCGCGCAGGTGCCAGGCGACGCTGGTGTCGTGGTTCCACTCGGTGGGCTGGGCGAGCTCACCGCCCATGAACAGGAGCTTCTTGCCGGGGTGCGCCCACATCCATGCGAAGAGCGCGCGCAGGTTGGCCAGCTGCTGCCAGCGGTCGCCGGGCATCTTGCCGATGAGCGACCCCTTGCCGTGCACCACCTCGTCGTGCGAGAGCGGCAGGATGTACTGCTCGCTGAACGCGTAGATCAGGCCGAAGGTCAGGTCGTTGTGGTGGTAGGAGCGGTAGATCGGGTCACGCTGGAAGTACCGCAGCGTGTCGTGCATCCACCCCATGTTCCACTTGAAGTCGAACCCCAGCCCGCCCGCGGACACCGGCCGCGAGACGCCCGGCCAGGCCGTGGACTCCTCGGCGGCCATGATGATGCCGGGATCGCGCGCGTGGGTGACCTCGTTGAGGTCGCGCAGGAAGGAGAGGGCCTCCAGGTCCTCGCGCCCGCCCTCCACGTTGGGGATCCACTCGCCCTCGCTGCGCGAGTAGTCCAGGTAGAGCATGGACGCCACGGCGTCGACGCGCAGCCCGTCGACGTGCATCTCCTCCAGCCAGTAGAGGGCGCTCGCCATGAGGAAGTTGCGCACCTCGTTGCGGCCGAAGTTGAAGATGAGGGTGCCCCAGTCGGGGTGCGCGCCGCGCCTCGGGTCGGCGTGCTCGTAGAGCGCGGACCCGTCGAACCCGGCCAGCGAGAAGTCGTCGCGGGGGAAGTGAGCGGGCACCCAGTCGACGATCACGCCGATGCCGGCGCCGTGGGCGGCGTCCACGAGGGCCCGGAAGTCGTCGGGCGAGCCGAAGCGCGCGGTGGGCGCGAAATACCCGGTGGTCTGGTATCCCCACGAGCCGCCGAACGGGTGCTCGCTCACCGGCAGGAGCTCGATGTGGGTGAACCCCATGTCCACCGCGTACTCCACCAGCTCGACCGCCTGCTCACGATAGGTGAGCGACCGCGCGCCCTCCTCCGGGTTTCGCCGCCAGGAGCCCAGGTGCACCTCGTAGATCGAGACGGGCCCCTGCCACGGCGTGCAGTCGGCGCGCTTTGCCATCCACTCGTCGTCGCTCCACGTGTACTCGGAGGCGTCCACCACCGAGGCGGTGCGCGGCGGTTCCTCATACCGGCGCGCGACGGGGTCGGCCTTGGTGAGCATGCGTCCGTCCTGCGCGCGGATGACGTACTTGTACTCGGCGCCCGCGCCGACACCCGGGATGAAGAGCTCCCACACGCCGGTGCCGCCCATCGAGCGCATCGGGTTGGTCTCGTCGTTCCAGCCGTTCCAGTTGCCGACCACCGACACGCCGCGCGCCGACGGGGCCCAGACGGCGAAGGACGTCCCCTCCACACCGTCGATCTCGCGCACGTGCGATCCGAGCACGCGCCACATCTCCTGGTGACGGCCCTCGCCGATGAGGTGGAGGTCGAGGTCGCCGACCGTCGGCGCGAAGCGGTACCCGTCCTCACCGGTGTGCTCCCCGCCGGGATAGCGGGCGGTGATCGTGTAGCCGTCGGGCCGTTCGGCGAGGTGGGTCGCGAACATCGCGCTCCACACGCGTTCCATCTCGTGGACGGTGCCGTCGGGGAGGGTGAGGGAGGCGCCGTCGGCCTGCGGGCGCCAGGCGCGGACGACCACGCCGTCGCCGTCGGGGTGCGTGCCGAGGACCCGATGGGGGTCGTGGTGCTCCCGCCACTCGAGGAGCTCGATGTCACGGCGCAGGTCGCTCATGCGTGTCCGATCATTCGCTGGATGGCATCGACGGGGATCTGCAGCCAGTCACGACGGTGCGCAAGCTCGTAGCGCATCTCGTAGACGGCCTTCTCGAGCTCGTACATCCGCAGGAGCTCCGTGCGAACCGCCTCACTGGGCGGCAGCAGGCCGGTGGGCTCGACGACCTCGACGTACCCCTCCAGGAAGGCCTCACACGCGCGGTTGCACCAGCCCTCCGGCACGTCGCGGCCCTCCAGCAGGCGGATGGCGCCCTCGGCGTAGTCGATGGAGCGCAGCATCCCGGCCACGTCGCGAAGCGGCGACTGCTTGCGCCGGCGGTCCGACATGGAGCGGGCGGGCTCGCCCTCGAAGTCGATCAGCTCCCAGCGGTCGCCCAGCCAGAGCGCCTGTCCCAGGTGGAGGTCACCGTGCCCGCGGATCCTGCGTCCCAGCCCCGCCGCCTGGGTGATGCCGGCGGCCAGCAGCCGCACGTCGTCCGCGTGCTGGCGAAACGCGTCCAGACCGGGGTCGTCCTCGGGAAGCGACGCGAAGACCTCCGTGATCTGCTCGTCGAGCGACGCCGACAGGAGGGCGATGGCCTCCTGGGTCAGGTCCTCGGGCGCGAACGTGGGGTCGTCGTGCTTGGCGCCGAGGGCGGCGTGGAGCGCCCCGATCACCTCGCCCAGCGTGCGGATGGCGGGGACGACGTCGTCGCCCTGTCCCTCGCGCAGGGCCACCAGCACGTGCTCCCAACCGTCGACGGCACCCGGCCGGAAGACCTGCAGCATGCCGAGTGCCGCGGTCATGGTGCTGCCCTGGTGCTCGTACCATCCGAGCAGCGGCGGGGTGTGGGGGAAGTCGATGTCGGCGAGGACACGCAGGATCTCGAGCTCCGGCTGCAGCCCCGGCACGAGGCGGCGGTAGCCCTTCAGGATCATGCGCTCGTCGAAGATGACCGACGAGTTGGACTGCTCCACGCCCGCCGGGCGGGCGTTGTCGGGGAGGGGTTCGAACGCGTCGGAGCCGACGGCGGAGCGGAAGCTGGTCGTCTCCTCGCCGTCGGCGAACGTCGCCGACGAACGGATGGCGTCGACGATCGCCACGAGGCGCGACGGGTCGGCGGCCAGGTCGTAGACCTCCACGCCGTCCACCACCCCGATCGCGGCGGGCCCGCCCTGCGGGTCGCGTTCGCCGACGATCAGCTGGTACACCTCGTGGGTGCCGCCCGAGTGGTGGGCGCCCACCAGGGCGACCGCGACGATGGGGTCGACCGCGACGGTGACGGCGCTCAGCACCGACACGCCGGACAGCGGCTGTGCGCGGTCGGCGTACCAGCGCTGCGCCGTGAGGAAGGCGGCGAGGTCATCCGACGGTATCCCGCTCAGGCGGGTGCGTGGCTCGGTCATGACGGCTGCTCCAGGTGGAACCAGAAGTATCCTCTGGGTGCGAGCGTGAGGAGGTATGGGAGCTCACCGATCAACGGGAACTCGGCTCCGCCCAGCATCTCGATCGGACGCCAGTCGCGGAAGCGGGAGAGGTCCAGCTCGACCGCCTGCGCCGAACGGGCGAAGTTGTGCACGCAGAGGATCGTGTCGTCCTCCCACGTGCGCACGTGGGCGAAGATCCGCGGGTTGGACGTCGTCAGCTTCTCGTAGGCGCCCAGCCCGAAGACGGGCCGCTGCTTGCGCAAGGCGATGAAGCGCTGGGTCCAGCGAAGGAGCGACGTGGGTGAGCGCAGCTGTGCCTCGACGTTGACGGCGGCGAACCCGTGCACGGGGTCCATGAGCGGCGGCAGGTAGAGCTGGGCGAAGTCCGCGCGCGAGAACCCGCCGTTGCGGTCGCTCGTCCAGTGCATCGGCGTTCGCACGCCGTCGCGGTCGCCCAGGTAGATGTTGTCCCCCATGCCGATCTCGTCCCCGTAGTAGAGCACGGGACTGCCCGGCAGCGAGAAGAGGATGGCGGTCATGAGCTCGATCTCGTCGCGCCCGTTGTCCAGAAGCGGCGCCAGGCGGCGCCGGATGCCCAGATTGAGCTTGGCCCGCGGGTCGCGGGCGTACTCGGCGTACATGTAGTCGCGCTCGTCGTCGGTCACCATCTCGAGCGTCAGCTCGTCGTGGTTTCGCAGGAAGAGCCCCCACTGGCACGACTCCGGGATCTCCGGCATCTGGTCGAGGATCTCGACGACCGGGGTGGCGTCCTCCTTGCGCATGGCCATGAACATCCGCGGCATGAGCGGGAAGTGGAACGCCATGTGGCACTCGTCCCCGTAGCCGAAGTAGTGCACCACGTCCTGCGGCCACTGGTTGGCCTCGGCCAGGAGCACGCGGTCGGGGTAGCGCTCGTCGATCTCGCGCCGCACCCGTTTGAGGTACGCGTGGGTCTCGAGAAGGTTCTCGCAGTTGGTGCCCTCACGCTCGAAGAGGTAGGGGACCGCGTCCAGCCGGAAGCCGTCCAGGCCCATGTCCAGCCAGAAGCGCAGCACCTCCAGCATGGCCTCCTGGACCTCGTCGTTGTCGTAGTTGAGGTCCGGCTGGTGGCGGAAGAACCGGTGCCAGTAGTAGGCGCCCGCCTGGTCGTCCCAGGTCCAGTTGGACTCCTCGGTGTCGATGAAGATGATCCGGACGTCCTCGTAACGCTGCTTAGTGTCCGACCAGACGTACCAGTCGCGCTTGGGGTTGTCGGGTGAGCTGCGGGCCTCCTGGAACCACGGGTGGTCGCTCGAGGTGTGGTTCATCACGAGGTCGGCGATCACGCGGATGCCGCGCTGGTGGGCCGACTCGATCAGCTCGCGCACGTCGTCCACGGTGCCGTAGTCTGGGTGCACGCCGAAGAAGTCGGCGATGTCGTACCCGCCGTCGCGCATCGGCGACGGGTAGATCGGCAGCAGCCACAGGCAGTCGACGCCCAGCCACTCCAGGTAGTCGAGCTTCTCGATCACGCCGCGGATGTCGCCGTGGCCGTCGCCGTCCGAATCGTTGAAGCCGCGCACGTAGACCTCGTAGAACACCGCGGTCTTGAACCACATCGGCTCCGATTCGAACCAGCCGGTCTCTCCGGTCGCGGTCGTCATCGGCGCACGCTCATCACGTGTGCGTCACCCGGGTCGAGCGCCACGTAGTTGCCGCCCACGTGCCAGTCGAAGATCCACGAGGTGAGCTCGTCGGTCACCTGGAAGTGGTCGGGCAGGGAGATGTCGCCCGGCACGTCCACGCCGCCCACCTGCCGGTTGTGCGGATCGATGTTCACCACCGTGATGATGGCGTCCGGGCCGATGCCCTTCACGTAGGCGATCAGCTGGTCGTTGCCCGTGTGCAGGAACCGGATGGGTCCGATGCGCCGCAGCGCCGGGTGGGTGCGGCGGACGACGTTCAGCCGGGCGTAGCGCTCGAGGAGCGGTCCGTCCAGCGAGCGGCGCTTGGCCTCGTACTTCTCGGAGTCCAGGTACTCCTCGCTGCCCTCGCGCACCGGCGTGTTCTCGAAGTGCTCGAAGCCGGAGTAGATCCCGTAGCTGGGGCCGAGCGTGGCGGCAAGCACCAGGCGGGCGTGGAAGGCGGGCGGTCCGCCGTGCTGCAGGTAGGCGTGCAGGATGTCCGGGGTGTTGGCGAAGAAGTTCGGCCGGAACACCGCCGCCACCGCGGGGTCCGCGAGCTCGGTCACGTACTCGGCGAGCTCCTGCGCGCCGTTTCGCCACGTGAAGTAGGTGTAGCTCTGGTTGAAGCCGATGCGGCCGAGCTCCAGCATGGTGGCCGGCTTGGTGAAGGCCTCGGCCAGGAAGATCACGTCCGGATGCTCGGCCCGCACCCGCGCGATCAGCCACCGCCAGAAGCCGATGGGCTTGGTGTGCGGGTTGTCGACGCGGAAGATCCGCACGCCGGCGTCGACCCAGAACTCCACCACCTCGGCGAGGGCCTGCCACAGCCCACGCCAGTCCTCGCAGTCGAAGTCGACGTTGTAGATGTCCTGGTACTTCTTGGGCGGGTTCTCCGCGTACTTGAGCGTGCCGTCGGGACGGCGCGAGAACCAGTCGGGGTGCTCGGTGAGCCACGGGTGGTCGGGCGAGCACTGGATGGCGAAGTCCAGGGCGATGTCGATGTCGCGCTCGCGGGCCTCGTCGACCAGGGTGCGGAACTCGTCCATCGTGCCGAGCTCCGGGTGGATGGCGGTGTGTCCGCCCTCCGCGCCGCCGATGGCCCAGGGGCTGCCGGGGTCGCCGGGACGGGCGTCCAGCGTGTTGTTGCGCCCCTTGCGGTGTCGCACGCCGATCGGATGGATGGGGGGCAGGTACAGCACATCGACGCCCAGCTGCGCGAAGCGCGGCAGTTCGCGCTGGATGCCGGCGAACCCGCCCCACGACCGCGGGAAGAGCTCGTACCAGGCACCGAAGGTGGCCCGTTCGCGGTCGACGACGAGCGGCACCGCGGTGGAGCGCACGCGCTCGTCACGTGCGGTCGAGGTGCTCATGGCGGCGTGCAGATCGTCGGACATGGCCGCGGCGAGCTTCTCGTCCTGGTCGGCGTCCGAGTCGAGGAGCGCGGCGGCCGCGGCGACCCGGGCGCGCTGGTCGCCCTTGAGTTTGGCGGCACGCAGGAGCGCGACGCCCTCCAGGATCTCGCTGCCCAGGTCGGTCTGACCACCGTCGATGCGCCGGCGCATCTCGTGGCGCCACGACGCGAAGCGGTCGGTCCAGGCTTCGATCTGGAACTCGTGGTCGCCCAGCTCCTGCGGTGAGATGAGCGCGCTCCAGCGGTCGAGGCCCGGCGCCTCGCGCATGGGGGCCTCGTGCCATGTGCCGCCCGCGGCGCGGTGGCGCACCACGGCGCGCAGGGCCTCGTGGCCGTCGCGGATGATCGTGGCGCTGACGTCGATGTGGTCACCGAGCGCGAGCTTGGGCGCGTTTCCGCCGGGCACCGTCGGCTCGACGTTGTCGATGACGATGCGCGACGGACGTGTCTTGGGGGGGATCGTGTTCACGGCGAGAGCCTAGCCGGGGTCGGAATCGTCAGTCCGCGCGGTCGCGCCCGGGAACCGGGGGTCGCGTCCGTAGTCGCGCAGGCGCAGCTCGAGTGCCGCGTGGACCTGGTCGGGGGCGTCGTCACCCACCATCAGCCGCAGCCGTTCGTCGGGGGTGTCGGCGACGACGTGGGCGACGATCGCGGCGGCGATGTCCGCGGCCGGGGTCCCGCCACCGGTGCCCTCTGCCGGCCACGGGACGTCGGGGGTGCCGAAGAGGTCGGTTCGCAGCCCGTCATACGCGGGGTTCGCGTCGGCGAACCGCATGCTGCCGGTGGTCCACTCCGTGTCGATCCCGCCGGGTTGGACGATCGTCACCCGGATGCCGAACGGACGGACCTCACCGGCCAGCGCCTCGCTGAACCCCTCGAGCCCCCACTTGGCGGCGTTGTAGAGCCCGAGGGTGGGCATCGTGCCGACGGCGCCCACCGTCGAGATCTGGACGATGTGCCCCGATCCCCGGTCGCGCATCGCCGGGATGGCCGCCTGGCAGAGCCACAGCGGTCCCAGCAGGTCGGTGTCGATGATCGCGCGCGCGGACGTCTCGTCCACCTCCTCGACGGCGCCCACCAACCCGTACCCCGCGTTGTTCACCAGCACGTCCAGCCGACCGAATACGTCGAGCGCCCGGGCCACCGCACCCCGGCAGCCCTTCCGGTCGCGGACGTCCAGGCGGTGCACGACGAGCCGCTCGTCTTCCACCAGGTCGTGGTCGCCGCGCACCGTGGCCAGCACCGCGTCGCCCGCATCGTGGGCGGCGTGCACGAGGGCCCTGCCGAGGCCGCGACCGGCTCCGGTGATGAGCCATGTCCGCGTCGTGTCCATGCGGTGAGGGTACCCGTCGGGGGCGGGTCGGCCCGTGCGCGACGGGGTGCGTCCGGTTCGCGGGCGCCGGGACGATCGGGGCGGCGCGTCGGGACCCGCGATCACACGCGACGACCCCGGTGCCGGCGGCGCATGCCGGCACCGGATTCGTGGTCATCGGTCTGTTCCCACCTCGTCACCGCCGGGTCCCGGCGGGCGGGCCGAAGGGCGCGGCCGCGGTCGCCGTCCAGGCGAACTCACGGGCCTGCCGTCAACGACTGCCGTGACGAACCGTCGACAGCGGTCGACCCAGCGTCGTCCCCAAGAACGCGACACCCACGGTTGCGGGCCAGGTCTGGCTGACACTGACGCAAGTTAAGTGTCAGGCACCAGGCTTGCGCGAGAGAACGTTGACAACGAAAGACCCGAGCCGGGTGGCGTCGAGCCACATAGGCGGTTGCGGGGGCGCCGAAGGGCGCCGCCGCGTTCGCCGTCCAGGCGAACTCACGTGCCTGCCGTCAACGACTGCCGTAAGAAACCGTCGACAGAGGTCGCCTAAGAGTCATGCCGGAGAACGCCACCGTCACGGGTCCGGCGCCTGAACCGAAGGTTCTCCGCCGCACCCTGGAACCGGGGAGGATCGCGCCCCCATCGAGGGGGCGCGACCGTCAACGAAAGATCCGAGCCGGGGGCGTCGAGCCACATAGGCGGTTGCGGGGGCGCCGAAGGGCGCCGCCGCGTTCGCCGTCCAGGCGAACTCACGTGCCTGCCGTCAACGACTGCCGTAAGAAACCGTCGACAGAGGTCGCCTAAGAGTCATGCCGGAGAACGCCACCGTCACGGGTCCGGCGCCTGAACCGAAGGTTCTCCGCCGCACCCTGGAACCGGGGAGGATCGCGCCCCCATCACGGAGGCGCGACCGTCAACGAAAGATCCGAGCCGGATCGGTCAAGTCGCTAGAAGTGGTGTAGATCCGCTTCCTGGGTGGCGGTGTTGTTGCCGGCCATCGGGGGGTTCGTAGGATCGTCGGTGTTCCGACCAAAGAACGCTGACGAAAGAACGAGGTGATCCCTGATGGCCGACAACCAGAGCATGAGCATGCGTGACGCTGCCTGCAAGGTCCTTGGCTTCGAGCATGTGGATGTGTTGCGCGAGAGTGTGGAGCTTGTGGTGCGGGAGGTGATGGAAGCCGAGGTCGCCCGCCTTGCGGGTGCGGAGCGCTACGAGCATTCGGATGGACGGCGGGCGTATCGCAACGGCTACCGGCATCGGGTGTGGGATACCAGGGTGGGCACGATCGAGTTGGAGATCCCCAGGGTCAGGTCGGGGTCGTATCTGCCGTCATTTCTGGAGGCGCGCAAGCGCAGCGAGAAGGCGTTGGTGGCAGTGGTGCAGGAGGCGTATGTCAACGGCGTGTCGACGAGGAAGGTTGATCGGCTGGTCGAGCAGCTCGGGGTCATGTCGATGTCGAAGGATCAGGTCTCGAGGCTGTGTGGCCTTCTGGATGAGCAGGTGCAGGCGTTCAGGAACAGGCCGTTGGAGGGCAACTACCCGTATGTGTGGTTGGACGCGAAGATCGAACGTGTCCGTGAACCGGGGGAGGTCAGGCAGAAGGCGGTGGTCGTCGCCTACGCCGTGCACGAGACGGGTCGGCGTGAGGTGATCGGCGTGGATGTCGGAGAAGCCGAGACCGAGGCGTTTTGGCGGGAGTTTCTGCGGTCGCTCAGGGCGAGGGGTCTTGCCGGCGTCAAACTCGTCGTGTCGGATGCGCATGTCGGGTTGAAGACCGCGATCGGCAAGGTGCTGGGAGTCAGGTGGCAGCGCTGCACCGTCCACTTCCTCAGGGACATGCATGGGCATGTCCCCAAGGCCCAGCAGCAGATGGTCGGTGCTGCGATCCGTCAGATCTTCGCCGCCCCCACCAGGCAGGATGCGTCCGGGATTCTCACCGACGTCGTCACCCGCCTCCAACAGGCGGCACCGAAGGTCGCCGAACTTCTCGAGCAGGCGGAAGAGGACCTGTTGGCGTTCATGGACTTCCCCACAGAACACCGGGCGAAGCTCAGATCCACCAACCCGTTGGAACGCGTCAACCGGGAAATCGGCAGGCGCTCAGACGTCGTCGGCATCTACCCCAACGACGCCGCGGTCATCCGCCTCGTCGCGATGATCCTGATCGAACAAAACGACGAATGGCTCATCGGCAAGCGGTACCTCAGCCAAGAATCCATCGCCGCCCTCTACACCAACGAGGACCGGCCCTACGGGCCGGGCGGCGCCGACCAGCCAGCTGTAGAAGGCAGCGCTGGCCGACGCCGCACCCACAAGGAGACGCTCCCCGCCCACTAGACACAACCCAACCGACGATCCGATCTACACCACAACATCCGACTTGACTGCCGGATCGGTCCGAGCCGGAACTAAAGGCGGTTGCGGGGGCGCCGAAGGGCGCCGCCGCGTTCGCCGTCCAGGCGAACTCACGTGCCTGCCGTCAACGACTGCCGTAAGAAACCGTCGACAGAGGTCGCCTAAGAGTCATGCCGGAGAACGCCACCGTCACGGGTCCGGCGCCTGAACCGAAGGTTCTCCGCCGCACCCTGGAACCGGGGAGGATCGCCGAACCGTCAGGGTTGCGAAACCGTCAACGAAAGATCCGAGCCGGAGTCAGGTGTTGGAGTAGAGCGTCCCGTCCAGCACCATCCACTGGGTGGCGGGCGTGTAGGTCTGTCCCGCGTCGGGCATCCAGGCGCCCATCGCGGTCCGGCGGCTGACCGTGCCGTCATCGAAGGTGAGGGTCACCTGGCCGGTCTGGGTGAACTCGTACGTGCCCCGCTTGTCCGGCGCCACGGCACCGAAGTACGAGTCGAAGCCGCTTCCCATCGTGAGGCCGCTCAGGACGAAGCGGCCGTCGGCCGACATCGCGAGCCAGGTGGTCGAGACGACCTGGTTGGGGAAGAGGCCGTAGACGAAGATGTTCTTGAGCGTCAGGTCGTACCGGGCGCCCTTCGGGACCAGCGGGTTCTCCACGAACGTCGTGGTGCCGGCGGTCAGCACGGTGCCGCCCTTCTCGGCGGTGCCGATCGTGATCGGCTGTCCGTCGACGGTGAGGCTCTTGGCCGAGGCGTCGTACGCGTACGGCACGCACCCCTCGGTGCCGCTGCGGTTCGGGTCGAGCGTCCCGGTCTTGGCCGCACAGGTCGGGGTGCCGCCCTTCGGCATGCCCCAGTGCGCCCAGCCGCCACCGAGGAAGACGATGGTGTCGTAGGAGGGCTGGATGAGGCCGCTCACCCCGGGGTTGAAGTGGGTGAAGATGCGTCCCGCGAACGGGTCGGTCACGACCGGCGGTGTCGGGGTCACGGTCGCCGGCCGGCGCAGGACGACCCGGGCGGTCGCGCCACGGAAGCCCCGCGCGGTCGCCGTGATGCGGACGGGTGTGCGGAGCGCCGTCGCACGGCGGGGCGTCACCCGGACGGCGACGGTGCGTCGGCCGCGCGCCGGCACGGTCGCGATGCGGATCTGGCGGGTCGAGAGCCGGTGGGCCGCCGTCGGGGCGGCGATCCGGACGACCACGGCGCGGGCGGGACGGGTCGACCGGTTGGCGATCGTCACCCGCACCAGCGAGGCGCGTCCAGGGGCGGGCGTCCCGACGACCTTCGTGGTCACGGTGAGCGTCGGCTTCTTGGTGACGGTCGCCGCCGGTGCATCGGTCGCGGCCGCCCCGGCGATGGCGGCGGCACCGGCGAGGATCAGGGATGTGGTGCGGAGGCGTGTGATGGTCATCGTGCTGCGGTCCTTCATGGGTGGGTGGCGTTGTGGTGGATACGGTGCGGGGGCGTCTCGGGTCACATCGATCCGGGCACAGGGCTCCGTGCGGTCGGGATGGCGCCCGACATCGCGACGGTGCCGACCGGCATCGTCGCGCTCGACACGGCGACGGCCGGACCGGCATGCGCCGCGTGCGCGTCGTCGGTGTGCTGGTGGGGCGGATGCATCAGGGCGGGTGCGAGCCCCACGACGAGCGCGACCCAGACCGCAGCCGCGGCGGGCCGCACATCGGCCCCGTCACGCGTCGCGATCAGGATCACCACGCCCACCACGAGGATGACGATCGAGACGATCTGCGGCAGGGTGAGGCCGAGCGCCACCGCGTCGTTTCGACGCACGAACTCGATGAGGAAGCGCTCCACCGACTGCAGCACGCACCACAGGCCGAAGAGCTGCCAGCCGTTTCGCAGCCGTTTGCGCAGCACCCACAGCACCGCGAAGACGGCGAGCATCGCGAGGGTCTCGTAGACCGGTGTGGGGTGCACCCTCTCGGTGGTGGGCACGGTGCCGTTGGGGTAGCTCATCGCCCAGGGGAGCGACGACGGGCCGCCGTAGTCGCCGTCGCCCGCCAGCTGACAGCCGATCCGGCCGATGGCGTATCCCAGCGCGAGCGCCGGGCCGGCGGCGTTGGCCGCGAGTCCCAGCGGCACCTTCCGGGCGAGCGCCACGGCGATCACACCGATGGCGCCGCCGATCACGCCGCCGTACCAGACGAGACCGGTCCCCGAGAGGAGCGGTCCCTCGAAGTCGTGTTGGATCAGGTAGTCGAGGCGCGCGCCGATGAAGCCGCCGATACCGGCTCCCAGGAGGAGCTCCCAGCCGACCGCCGGGTCGTGATCGCGCTCGGCCAGGAACCGCGACGTCACCCAGCCCGCCGCCAGCAGGGCGAGCGCGGCCATCAGCCCGAAGCTGTGGAGGGTGAACGGTCCGATGGTGAAGAGCTCGGGTTTCAAGCGGTCGCTCCGGGTCGTGACGGCGGTGCGCGATCGGGTGGGGCGTCCGATCGGCCCGACAAGGGTAGTGATCGGCGGCGGCCACGACGCGGGCCGCCGGTCCGTGATCGACGGCGGTGCACCGACTCCGGGGACGATCGTCCCCGGGACGAGATCGCGCGGACGCGCGCGGCGCACGGATCCGCCCGCGCCGTGCCGCGGGTGCGAGACTTGCGCCCACGGTCCGGCCCGGCCGTGTGGTTCGGGGTGGACACCGGGCGGGAGACGGGGGTGACGTGAGCGCGCGCCATGCGGTGACCGAACATTTCGGCGGGTTCGACCACGACGGCTTCTGGGACGACTGCGACTACTCCCGGGAGCACTACACGGAGCCGTCCCCGAGCGACGACCTCGTGGCCGAGATCGAGGCCGAACTCGGCGTCCGGCTCCCGGCCGCGTGGGTCGAGCTCGCCCGGGTGCGAAACGGCGGCATGGTGCTCCGGCCGTGCTTCCCGATGGACGAGCCCACCGGGTGGGCGCCCGACCACATCGCGATCACCGGCATCTACGCGATCGGCCGCACCGCCGAGTGGTCGGTGTGCGGTCCGCTGGGCTCGCGCTTCATGGAGAAGGAGTGGGGCTACCCGCCGATCGGGGTCGGGTTCGCCGACACGCCAACCGCCGGGCACCAGCAGCTCATGCTCGATTACCGGGAGTGCGGCCCGGATGGCGAGCCGTCGGTCGTGTACGTCGATCAGGAGGACGACCACCGGATCACGTTCGTCGCGCGAGACTTCGCGACGTTCATCCGCGGGCTGGTGGACGAATCGTTCTACGACCGCGACGGGTGACCGATCCCCGCACGATGTGCGTGGTCGCCGTGGCACCGACGCGGCCGCGTCAGCGCGTCGCCATCGCGTCGACCATCGCCGACACGTTGTGGCGCATCATCCGCACGTACGTGTCGCCCGGGCTTCCTGCGGGGCCGAGCGAGTCCGCGTAGAGGGCCGGCCCCACCGTCACACCCGCCTCGCGGGCCAGCGCCGTGGCGAGCGCCGGGTCGATCGCCGCCTCCGGGAACACCACGTGCACACCCTCGCGGCGGATCGCGGCCGCCAGCGCCGACATCTCCTTGGCACTGGGCTCGGCATGGGTCGCGAGCGACGGCAGGATCGTCCCGACGACGGTGATCCCGTAGTGGTCGGTCAGGTGTCCGAAGGCCCCGTGGTCGGTGACGATCCTGCGTCGATCCCGTGGCACGGTGTCCACCATCGCGCGCAGCTCGGTGTCGAGCGCGGTCAGCCGCGCGGTGTATCGGTCGGCCGCGTCGCGATAGGCCGCCGTGCCGCCCGGGTCGGCCGCGGCCAGGGCATCCGCGATGTTCCGGACCATGCGCTTTGCGTTCTCGGGATCCATCCAGACGTGCGGGTCGCCGGCCGCGTGGTCGTGCCCGTCACCCGCGTGGTGCCCGTCCTCCACCGCGCGCGGCGTGATGCCCACGCTCGCGTCCACCACCGTCGCCCGCGTCCCCGTGCTCGTGACGAGGTCGTCCACCCAGTCGTCCAGCCCCAGCCCGTTCTTGATCACCAGGTCGGCCTTCGCGACCCGTTTCGCGTCGTCGGGTGTGGGTTCGAAGTCGTGGGCGTCGGCGTTGGGCGCCAGGAGCTGCACGACATCGGCGCGGTCGCCGGCGACGTTGCGCGCGAAGTCGGCCAGCTGAGTCGTGGTGACGACGACGGTCGGGCGTTCGGACGATCCCCCGGACGAACCACCGCATGCGGCGACCAGGAGGGCGACGGCGAGGACCCCGAGGAGGGGGAGACGTGTCATGCGCGGCAGTATGCCGCTACATGAGAATCATTGTCAAGTATGATCGCGTCTCAGGTTCGGGCGTGGCTGCCGCCGCGGGACGTCAGGCGCCCGGTTCGTCCCCGGGATCGTGGTCGAACCCGTCGAGGCTGTGACGGACCGGCAGGGTCATCGCCGGTGTCTGCCACGCGTGGTCGCGTCCGGGCAGGCCGCGGGCGATCCCGACTCCGCCGTCGACGACCCACACCACCCCGGTGACGAAGCTCGCCTCGTCGCTCGCCAGGAACGCGTAGACGTTGGCCATCTCCTCCACGGTGGCGCGTCGCCCGGTCAGCGTCGATTCGACGATCGTCCGCGCGGCCTCCTCGGTGTGGGGGCCCGCCTCGGGCCGGGTCTGGCCGGTGTCGGTCGGGCCCGGCACCACCACCACGGCGCGCACCTGGTCGGGGGCCGACTCGGCGGCGATCCCGAGGGTGAACGACGTCACGAACCCCTTGGTCGCCCCGTAGATCGCCATGTTGGGGATGCCGGTCTCGCCGGCCGTGCTGCCGGCGCTCAGCACCACGCCGCGGGTCGCTCGCAGCGCGGGCAGCGCCGCCCGTGTCATGAGGACGACGGACCGGGCGTTCGCCCGAAGCAGCCGATCGAGTTCGGACACCGGCATCTCGTCGGCACGACACATCCGGTCCGCCTCGGTCGCGGCGTTGTTGACCAGGATGTCCAGCCGGCCGAACGCATCGGTGGCGGCGGCGACGGCCCGTTCGCCCGTGCCCTCCTCACCGACGTCACCCGCAACGGCGATCGCGCGTGGACCGAGCCCGCTCGCCGCCGCCGCGACCTCGTCGATCGGATCGTCCTCGAGGCCGACCACGACGACGTGGGCGCCCTCCTGCGCAAACCGCAGGCAGACGGCCTCGCCGATCCCGGCGCCACCGCCCGTGACGATCGCGACCCGTCCCTCCAACCGTCCGGCCATCGTGTCCTCCTGCTCGGTCACGGAAGAGGGTGCCCGTGCACCGGTGGCTCAAACGTCAGCCGGTGCCGGTCGTGGCCGTCTCGCGCAGCGCGCGACGGTCCACCTTGCCGGTCGCACCCCGGGGGAGCTCGTCCATCCACGTGATGGTGGCGGGGGCCGCGTACGGTGCGATGCGTCGCGCGACATGGCGTCTGATGTCGGCCTCGTCCCGTTCGTCGCCCGCCGGCTCGACGAACGCCGCCACCCGCAGGAGCCCACCGTCGTCGGGGAGCGCGATCACGGCGGCCGACGACACCGCCGGATGCTCGTGGAGGACCGCCTCCACCTCGACCGGGCTGACCCAGAGCCCGTCCACCTTGAACAGGTCGTCGCTTCGGCCGAGGTGTCGGTACACGCCGTCGTCCTCGCGCATGGTGTCGCCCATCCGCAGCCAGTCACCGCGGATGAGCTCCGCCGTCTCGTCCGGTCGTCGCCAGTAGCCGGACGTGGCCGACGCCGTGCGCACCCACAGGCGACCGGGCGTCCCGGGCCCGACCGGGCGTTCGTCGTCGTCGAGCAGCCGTACCTCCACGCCGCTCACGGGGCGTCCGACCGAACCCGGCATCCGCTCGCCCGGTCGGACCGAGAAGATGATGTTGCTGCACTCCGAGCATCCGAAGCCCTCCACCACGTCCAGCGACGTCAGCTCGCGGATGCGCTCGAGGACCGCGGCGGGCAGGCTGTCACCCGACGAGACCGCCAGGCGCACCGACGACAGGTTCGCGGCATCCGGGTGCCGGTCGAGGAACGTCGCGAGCTGGGCCCAGAAGGTCGGAACACCGGTCAGCACGGTCACCTCGGCGCGGGCAACGACGCCCAGGACGGCGCGGACGGTCGGGCGCCGGGCCGAGAGCACGCAGCACGCGCCGTGGCCGAGCGCGCGGAAGAAGCCGTTGCCGAAACCGAGTGACGCGAAGAGCTTCGCGACGCTGTACGTGCGGTCACCGGGCCCCAGACGCAGGATCTCGGCGGCGTATCCGTCGATGCTGGTCGCGAGGTCACCGTGCGCGTGCATCACGCCCTTCGGCCACCCGGTGCTGCCCGACGAGAAGATCATGTAGGCCGGGTCGTCGGGGCGGACCGGATGGACGTCGGCGGGCGGGCCCGTCGCGGCCTCGTCCGGGGTGAGCCGGAGGAGGCCGTCGGGCAGTGCGGATTCGGCTTCGGCCACCACGAGGGCCGGTTCGAGCGCCTGCAGCGTGCGGTCCAGGTTCTGTCCGGCGGGCTCGAGCGGGACGGCGACCGCGCCCAGGCGGATGGCGCCGAGCCAGGCCGCACACCAGGGACGGCCGTCCGGCAGCACCACGGCCACCCGGTCGCCGGGCGACACGCCGGCGGCCGCCAGGGCGCCTGCGTTGGCGGCGGCGGCATCGTCGAGCTCCCGATAGGTCCACGTGCCCTCGTCGTCGATCACCGCCGGCTCATCGCCGCGGCCCGCCGCGACGTTGCGTCCCACGAGAAGCGTGGCGATGCTCGCCTCGGTCGATGCGCTCATCCGATCCTCCCTTCGAGGGCCGCCGCCAGACCCTCCATCGCCTCGGGCGGGGTCCGCGACGGCAGTGCCAGGACCGCATCGGTCGCGCCGGCCGCGCCGAACGCGTCGATCCGCTCCGCCAACTCGTCAGGCGGCGCGACGATCCCCGTCGTCGACAGCCAGCGCAGCACCTGCCGCGGGGTGCTGCCGAGCGCGTCGGCCTCTCCGCGCAACCAGGACTCGGTCTCCGGCGTCACGGGCAGCGCGAACGTGTACAGGCAGACGTCGAGCGGCGCCAGGTCGGGCGGGCGCGCGGCCGCGGCGGTCGCGACGCGTGCGGCGAGGTCGTCCGGTTCGAGGAACGCCGCCACGATCCCGTCGGCGTGGCGGCCGGCCATCCGCAAAAGGCGGGGCCGATGTGCGGCGACCCAGATGGGCGGGGTGGCCGCGGGTCGATTGGGCGCATCGTCCACGACCCCGGCGACCGTGGCGCCGTCGGGCGCGTCGCGCATCGCTCGGAAGACCGTGAGGGTCTCTCGCAGACGCTCGTTCCGCTCCGCCGGCGGTGGGAACGCGACCCCGTAGGCGCGGTGCTCGGCCACGTCCGACCCGGTGCCGAGCCCCACCACCACGCGATCCGGTCCGGCGATGGCGGCGAGCGTGCTCGTCATCTTCACCGCGAGCGGCGCCGGCCGGTAGGAGGCCGACAGGACCACGACGCCCAGGCGCACGCGCCGGGTGAGCGCGGCCACCGCACCCAGCGTGGTGAGCGCCTCGAAGGTGGGCTCGTGCTTGATGCGACCCGGCGACTGCAGGTGGTCGTTCAGCCAGACGCCGTCGAACCCCAACCGCTCGGCCCGCGACGCGGCCTCCCGGATGTCATCCCAGGTTCCGCCGTACTGCGGCAGTCTAATGCCGATGCGCACCGGTCAAGGATACGGCTCGGCCCGGCGGCGCCCTGCACGGCCGGGCGGGTGTGCGATCATCGGACGGATGGATGTCGACGCAGCCCTTCGGGATCACGGCCTGCGCCGTACGCCGCAGCGTCGCGCGGTGCTGGACGCCCTCGCCGGTGGACGCGCCATGTCGGCCTACGAGGTCCACCGGACGGCCCGTCTGACGGCGCCCGAGCTGGGTCTTTCGACCGTCTACCGCACGCTTCTCACCCTCAGCGAGGCCGGCGTCGTCGACGCCATCGGCCAGCACGACGGCGAGGCCACCTACCGCCTGTGCTCAGGCGGTCACCACCATCACCTCATCTGCGATCGCTGCCGGACGGTGGTCGAGCTGAGTGAGTGCGACCTGACGGAGGTCGAGGACCGGATCGCGTCCGAGCACGGGTTCACCGTCACGGGCCACTCGCTCACGTTCCACGGGGTGTGCGGACCCTGCGCCGGACGTTCACGCACTCCCGCGCGCGGCTGACCGGATGGTCGCGGCGGCCAGGACGCGCCGCGCGGAGACGACCGCCAGGGCGATGAGCACCAGCCCGGTGGCGACCATGACCACGCTGCCGCCCACGGCGAGCGACGCGTGGTACGAGAGGTAGAGGCCGCCCACGCCGGCCAGGATCCCCGTCGCGGCGGCGACGATGAGCGCCCGGCGCAGGCCGCTCGTCAGGACGCGCGCCGCGACCGCCGGCGCGACGATGAGCGCCACCACCAGCATGTTGCCGACCGCCTGCGTCAGCGCGACGACCGTGACCGCCAGGACCACGAGGAGGGTCGCGTCGATCGCGCCCACGCGGACGCCGTCGGCCCGGGCCGCCGTGCGTCCGGCCATGGTCGCGATGAGGGGGCGCCGGATCACCCACAGCGTGGCGAGCACCAGGGCGCCCGCCACGGCGATGGCCACCAGGTCGGCGTCGCCGACGCCGAGGACCGACCCGAACAGGAACGACATGACGTTGCGGTCGAAGGGGCCCATGCGCGCCATCAGGATCGCGCCCACCGCGAACATGCCGGTGTAGACGACGGCGATCGCGGTGTCGTCGGCGGTCACCCCGGAGCGGGTGAGGAGCGCCACGGCGCCCGCCGCCACGAGCGTGGCCACAAGCCCCCCGGCGATCAGTGACATCCCGGCCGCGGCCGCCAGCACGGTTCCCGGGAACACCGTGTGGGCGAACGCGTCGCTCGTGTACGCCAGGCCGCGTGTGACGGCGAAGACGCCGACCACCCCGCCGATCAGCCCCACCAGCACCAGCGCGATGCCGGCGCGTGCGGCGATCCCGCTCTGCCAGGGCTCGACGAGCCAGTCCCAGGCGGTGCTCACCCGGTCTCCCCCGCGTGGGCGTGGTGCTCGGCGTGATCGTGCCCGTGGGGGTCGTGCACGCCCTCCCCGCAGTGCTCGTGCCCCTCGTCCAGGACCCCGATCGTGCGCGCGTCGTCGTCCAGGGTCAGCATCGATTCTCCGTAGGTCGCCCGCAGCGCGTCGGGAACGAGCGCCTCGCCCGGAGGGCCGTCGGCGGTCACGCGGCCGTTCAGGAGGATCAGGCGGTCGCACAGGCGGGCCGCGGCCGAGAGGTCATGTGTCGACATGACGATGACGTGGCCCTCGTCGCGCAGCCGGCGAAGCGCCGCCTCGATGATGGTCTGGCTGGTGGCGTCGACCCCGGTCATGGGCTCGTCCAGGAGCAGGAGGCGACGCTCCTGCGCGAGGGCCCGGGCGATGACGGTGCGCTGACGCTGACCGCCCGAGAGGGTGCCGAAGCGGCAGGCGGCGTGCTCGCCCATCCCCATGGCGTCCAGGGCGTCGCGGGCGATGCGCCGATCGGACGCGGTGAGCCGCTGCCACCAGCGCCGGTGCCCGTAGCGGCCCATCAGCGCCACGTCGAGGGCGCTCGCCGGAAAGGTCGGGTCGAAGCCCTCCCCCTGCGGGACGTAGGCGGCCGGGGCGGTGCGGGTGATGCGGCCCGTGGTGAGGGGCACCAGGCCGAGGATCGCCCGGAAGAGCGTCGACTTCCCGGCGCCGTTGGGACCCAGGACGCCCACGAGCGTCCTCGCGGGCAGGTCGAGCGTCACGTCGCGCAGCGCGACGCGGTCCCCGTAGGCGACGCCGACGCCGTCCAGGGTGAGCACCGCGGAGTCGCCGCGTGCGGTGTCGGGTGTGGGTGGCTGCGCTGGGATGTCGGTCATCGGGCGGGTGCTCCCTGCGGAAATCGGTATCAGGCGGTCGCGGTGCGACGGGTGAGCGCACCGGAGGCGAGGGCGGTGACGATGAAGACGGTCGCGGTGGTCGCGGCGATGGCGGCGCCCGGGGGAAGGTCGGCGGCGTCGGCGATGGCGAGCCCGGCGACACCCTCCACGAGACACAGCGCGGTCGCGCCAACCATCAGGGGCGCGACGCGGTGGACGACCAGTCGGGCGGTGGCGGCCGGGATGAGGAAGAGGCCCGCGACCAGGAGGCTCCCCACGATGCGGACCGACACCGCGACGGCGACGGCCAGGAGCACCAGCAGGAGCACCTCGGTCACCTGTGTGCGCCGTCGACCCGCGGCGAGCGCGACGTCACGGTCGAACGCCGCGGCCACCAGACCGCGGAAGGCGGCGGCCAGTCCCGCCAGGGTGAGCGCGGCGACGGCGACGCCAACCGCGATGTCCTGGTCGGTCACGGCCAGCACGCTCCCGAACAGGAGGGTGTTTGCGCCCACGCCGGGGTCGTGCACGTTGCTCACGAGCACGGCGCCGATGGCGAGGCCGGTGGCGAGCACCAGTGCGACGCCCGCCCCGTCGGCCAGCTCGGGCCGGCGGCTGAGCGCGGCCATCGCGAGCGCCACCGCGACGGCCGCGACGACCGACGCCCCGAGGAGACTCCACCCGGCGACGGCCGCCACCACCAGCGCGGGGAACGTCGCCTGACCGACGGTGTGGGTGAAGAAGGCCATGCGGCGGACCACGATCCAGGCGCCCAGCATCCCGGCCGGCACCGACAGCAGCGCGATCATCAGGAGGGAACGCCGCAGGTAGGGGAGGGTCACCAGGTCGGACAGGACGGTGCGCACCCCGTGTTCATAGCGCATTCGCGCCATGGATGCGAATGGTTCTCAGATGGGAGACGTGGTCACGACGGGGTGCGCCCCGCGTTCCCTAGCCTGATCGGGTGCGCAACGGACCCGACGATCGGACAGGTGCGCGGGGTGCCGTCCGCCGCGCGTGGATCGTGGCCGTCCTCGTGGTCGCCGGGTGCGGAGGCGACGGGGGCTCGGACGCGACGATGATCAGCCCCATTCCGGATGACCCGGTGGCCGACGAGGGTTGGCGACTCATCCGCGATCGTGGATGCCTCACCTGCCATGCCGTCGGTGACGGCGTGGGCCGGTCGGTCGCGGGTGCACCGGACCTGGGCGAGCAGGGCCTGAGGCGACGCGGCGTCGACTGGCACCGACGGTTCCTGCGTGACCCGGCCGGGACGCTGCCCGGCGCGACGATGCCGGCGGAGACGGGGCTCACCGACGACGAGCTGACGGCGATGGCCACCGTCCTCGACGGTCTGGGAACGAGGTATCGCGTCGGCATCGACCCGGGGCGACGACCGCGACGCCCTGACCCGGGTCAGTAGCGCGGCACCCATCCGACGCCCGCGCAGAGCCGGCGCTGCTGCGCGACGGTGGGGGCGATGCAGAACCGGTAGTCGGTCACGGCGATGTACCGCCGGGCCGGGCCGATCGGGACGGTCCGCACCCGGTAGACGGCGGTGCGGGCGCGGCCCACGTTCACACGTCCCACCCAGTTCTTGCCGGCGTCTGGCGCGAGGGTGCGAAGGGTCCGCCACGAGGACCCGGAGCGCTTCTGGATGAGCACGCGCACCGACCGGTTGAGGTTGGCGGTCACGCCGCGTGCGAAGAACCCGTCGAACCGCAGCCAGCCGGTGTACCGCGAGTAGGCCGTGGCCGGATAGTTGCGCACGTAGGTGGGGACGACGATGGGATTGGAGTCGGTGGCGGCGGCGACGCCGCCCTCCGCGGACGGGTTCAGCCGCGCGACGTAGGTCGTGTTCTCCTCGGGGTACTGCATGTCGAAGGAGACGTACTGCGTGTCCCAGATGATCTGGCTGTCCACGACGCGTTCGACGCCGTCGGCGGTGCGGGCGATCAGGTCGATGGTGGCATGCGCCGACGCTCCGGTCGGCTTCAGGACGGCGTAGCCGGCGTCGTTCGCGGCCCCGGCCTCGAACTTCAGACCCGAGTACGGCACCCGGACCGCGTACTTGCCGTCGGGCATCTTCAGGCCGGCGGAGATCGCGCTGCGGTCGTAGTTGAGCGCGAGCTTGACGTTGGCCGCGGTGGCCGCGGACGGCAGGGCGAGCACCGCGGCCGCGCCGATGATGATGTGCCTGATCCGCATGCCCGTCTCCTCGTCGTCGTGCCTCGTCGCAGCAGGATGGTGTGCATCCTATTGACCTGATGGGGGTGGGACGGGACGGCCGGGTGGGCACCGCGTCGACGAGTCCCGCCGACTGTTATTCCACAATGAGTGGGTAAAAGGCGTATCGTGGGGCCCATGACCGCTGTGGACGCCCCCGCCATCACCCGCGACCGCGAGCGGGTCGAGACGCTTCGCATCGTCGTGAGGGAGGAGACGCCGTTCCTGCCCAAGGTGGCGTTCGTGCTGATCACCCTCGCGTCGCTGGCGGGTGTCGCCTTCACGAGCAGCGGGATGGGCCTGGCGGCCCCCGAGGTGATCCTGCGATGGCTGACCCTGTGGTCGATGGCGCTCGCCGGCGGGTTCCTCGTCTGGCGCCTGGTGTACCTGCGGGTGCGCGAGCGCGACGTGGACCAAGGCCCCGTCACCGGGCTCAACCGCTCGGCGCTGGGGCGGGCCGACCGGATCGCGCGGGTCGTCGCGCCCATCGTCCTCGTGGGGGCCCCGGGGGCGCTGGTGGTCCCCGCGCTCGACGCGCGTCCGGTCCTGCGGTACGGGCTGGTGGCGGGATCCGTGGCGGCGGCCGTGCTGCTGTGGTTCGGCGTGACGCGCCGCGTGTTCTCGGCACCGGCGGCGGTCGTGATCGGACTCCTTCTCGCCGGGTGGGCGCACGCCGACGCGGGGGGCGGATGGCCGGGGATCGTCCGGATGCTCCACCTGACCGCGTTCACCCTGTGGCTGGGCGGGGCGCTCTGGAACATCGCGGTGGCGATGCCCGCGGGGCGTGAGCATCCCAACGTGGACGCGGTGCTGGCCGGTGCCCGCCAGCTCGACCGGTTTCGCTGGGTCGTGCGATTCGCGCTTCCCACGATCATCGTGACCGGCGTCGTGATGGCCTGGGCGCATCGCGGCGGATCGTTCGACTGGTGGACCGGCTTTCCCGGCGTGCTCATCCCGCTGAAGGTCCTCGCCATCGTCGCGCTCGTCGTCGTCTTCATCACCTGTCCGCTCTTCCGGCACTGCTCGCCGGTGCAGGGCGTGTGCAACGTCGACGACCTGGAAGAGGACGGGCGGCCGTGAGCGACGGACGGGTGGTGCTCGACAACCGGCGCACGCCGTGTGCGATCGGGCTCATCAGGGCCGCCCGCAGGATGGAGGAGCTGCCGGTCGGGACGGTCATGGAGATCTGGACCCGGGACCGGTTCGCCCCGATGGAGATCACCCTGTGGGCCGAGCGCGACGGCCACGAGGTGCGCGATCTCGGACGCCGGGGCTCGCCGCTTCGCCGCCACATGGTCTTCGAGGTGCGCAAGGTGGCGGCGGCGCCGCTCGGCGCCGCCGACGAGGTGCGTCAGACCGCCTGATCCGCCGCGGTCGGGCCGGTCGACGTCGCATCACCGCATCGCGGCGACACGTGCTACGTCGGTCGTCGGCGCCCGCTTTTCATGGGAGACACACGGGAGACGACCCCCGCAACGTCAGTAGCGGCGCGCCCCCGCGTACTGGGTGGCGTAGTAGGGCTCGTAGAGCGAGCTCACCTTCACCACGTCGCCGGTGCGCGGCGCGTGGATGAAGAGGCCGTCGCCCAGGTACATGCCCTCGTGGTGGATGTAGCCGGTGCGGTCGGCGAAGAAGACCGCGTCACCCGCCTGCAGCTGCTCGGGAGCGATCGGCGTTCCGACCTTGGCCTGGTCCTCCGCGACGCGCGGCAGCTTCACGCCCTGCTTGGCGTAGACGAACTGCACGAGACCCGAGCAGTCGAAGCCGGCGGGTGTGGTGCCGCCCCACACGTAGGGGACGCCGAGGTAGGTCTGGGCGAGCGCGGCGGCCTTCGGGCCGACGTTCCTGCCACCGCCGGGGACCGGCACGGCCACGCCGTACGCGGTCGGTGCGGCCACCGTGCCCTGGATGCCGGGGGCGACGCCCGGCGCGACCGGGATCGCGGTCGGCGATGCGGCCTGGCCGATGAAGACGCTGCCGTTGGGGTCGCCGCCGAGCTCCGCGTAGTACTTGGAGACGTTGGTGCGCCAGTGGCTGTTGAGGTTGGTCGGGTCGTTGCCCGCGCCGATGGGTGCCCAGCGGTTCTGGATCTGGGTGATCGTGTAGAGGCCCGAGCCCTTGTAGAGGCTGCCGCCCAGGTTGCGGGCCGCACCGGCGATCGCGTCCTGCCAGGACGGGTAGACGATGCCCGGTCCCATGCCGAACGGGTTGTGGATCCGCTGCGACGGGCCGTAGGAGCCGAAGCTGGTCTCCGCACCGGCGATCGCGACGAGCAGCCGCGGGTCGACGCCGCTCTCGCGGCCGTAGTAGACGAACGCGTCGCCCAGACCGGCGAGCGGGCTGCCCTTGCCGGAGAGGTAGGCGTTGAGGTGCGCCGACATATTGGCGTCGATCACCGGCACGGTGCCCGTGACCATGGGGAACGCACCGGGGTATGTGGCGGCGGCCTGCGCGGCGGCCTGTGCCGCCTGCTGGGCGGCGAGCTCCGCGGCGGCCTTCTCCTCGGCGTCCTTCTTGGCCTTCGCGATGATCGCGTCGACGCGCTTCTGCAGGCGCTGGACCTCGGCGTCGGCGGCGGTCTCGCGACGCTGGAGACCGGCCAGCCGTGCGTCGATGCTCTCGGCCTCGGCCTCGCCGGCGTTCTCCAGGCGGTCGCGTGCGTCGGCGATCGTCCCGGAGATGCGGTTGAGCCGCTCCTCGGCCTTGCGCAGCGCCACGAGCGTGGGGTGGTCCGGCTCGATCGTGGGCTCGGGCGGTCCCTGCGGGATGTCAACCGGGGCGGGCGGCGCCGGCGGGGCGGCCATGGGTGCCGGCTCCGCGGTGGCCGCGGTGGCGAAGTTGCTGAGGATCGCCTCGGGGGTGGCGTCGTCGGAGCCCGCCGCGGGATCGGCGGCGGTCGACGGCGACCCGGTCGTGGAGTGGGTGGTCGCCTGTCCGGGCGTGCCGACCTGCCAGGTGTCGTCCCCCTGGGATCCCGAGACCTGCCACTGGCCGCTGTCGGCCGGGGCGGTTCCCGGGGTGGGCGTCACCGACCACTGGCCGAGGGCGGCCGGCACGGTGACGGAGGAGGCGACGACGACGGCCGCGATCACGTGACGGATCGGGAGCCGGCGTCCGGTCATCTTCGGGGGGCGTCCTGCCATTGCGACTGGCATCGGCCGCACACCGGGTGACCTTTAGGTTTCATGCGTTCCCGCAATGCTGAAACCCAAACCGTCGGCGGCGGTCCGGGGTGCGGAGTGCGCGGTGCGCACGCGCATCCATCGGGCACGGTGGGGGAGGCGTCGGATCCCGCGTCAGCGGCGGGGGAGGCGCACAGTCTGCCAGCGCTTCGTGAGCGGGTGTCGCAGCTGGATGCTCGTTGCGCCGCGCGGTGCGGTGATCCGGACGGTGCCGGTGCCCGCGGTCACGGTCACGAGGCGCGCGCGCAGCACCGTCGCGCCGCGTCGGGTGCGGACGGGGAAGCTCATCCTGCGGTTCGTGGTGACGCGGATCGTCACCCCGCGACCGCCCGCCAGGGGACGGACCGCGCCGAACCGGAGGATCGGCGCGGGGGCCGACACGGTTCGCGGTGCGGTGGCCGGCGGGGGCGTGGGTGTGGGCGCGTGGGCGCTCGTCGTGCCCGCGGGCGGCGGCGCCGGCGTCGGCGCCGCGATGACCGGGCCGGTCTGGGAGGTCTGGATGCCCGCGATCAGGAAGGGCGTCTCGGACCGCGGACCGAGCGTGCCGTCGGCGAGGGAGTACGACGCGCGCAGGGTGTAGGTGCCGGCCGTGGTGATGGGCATGCGCACGACGACGTCCCCGCCCACCTCGGCGGTCGTGCGTCCGTCGAGGAACTCCCCGTCCTCGTCGAGGACGCTCCAGACGAGCGTCGTCGGGACGGGGGTGCCGACCGGGACGGCGGGTGCGGCGACGGTGGCGATCACGACGTCGACGCCCAGGGTGATCTGTGCCTGCGCCGGCGTCGGGATGTGGACCGACCGCTCGTTCGCCGGCAGCCCGGCGACGCCGATGGCGGTCGCGTTGGTGTTGCCCGCCACGGTGAGGGCGATGAGCGCCGCGGCCGGCAGTCCCGCGAGGTGCAGGAAGCGGCGCGCGGTCGTGTCCGCGCTGCGGGATGGGGTTCGTGGATCGTGCATGTGAAGGATGCGGGTCGCCCGACGACCGCGGGAATCGCGGGCGATCCTTCCCTCTCTATCGACAGCCGGGCCCAATTCCTGGAGCGCCGGTGCGACGAGGTGGCGTTACGGGCGGACGGCGCCCATGTAGCCGCTGCGGTTGATGGAGGCCACCCGCACCACATCCCCGGTGTGCGGCGCGTGCACCATCTGGCCACCGCCGATGTAGATGCCCATGTGCCCCAGACCGGAGAAGAACACGAGGTCACCGGGCTGCAGGTCGCCGGTCACGCGCGGGTAGGCGGACCAGATGGCCCCGGTGTAGTGGGCCATCGACACCCCCACCTGACCGTAGGCGTACATGGCGAGGCCGCTGCAGTCGAACCCTCCGGATGGTGATGCGCCACCCCAGCGGTAGGGGACGCCCAGGTACTGCATGGCGACCTGCGCGGCGCGGGCGTTGCGTCCGGCGTTGCCGGACGGGGCCGGTGCCGGTGCCGGGGCGGGATCGGCCGCGGGCGCTGCCGACGGGGAGGCCCCGGACGACGGCCGCTCGGTGCGTGCGTCGCCGCCGTTTCCGGACGACGGGGCGGACCGCTCCTGTGCGTTTCGGGCGTTGGCGCGACGCTCGGCGGCCTGACGGGCCACCATCTGGCGTGCCCGACGATCGGCGGCGGCGCGCCGTGCGGCCTCGCGACGGGCCTCGGCGGCCAGCTCCTGGGCCAGCCGGCCCTTCGCGCCGGCCAGCACCGCCTGGCGGCGGGCGAGGAGATCGGTGACGATGCGCTGCTGCTCGGCCCGGGCGGCCACCTGCGTGCGCGCCTCCTCGCGATCCCTGCGCAGCTGGGTGCGGGTGCGGATGCGCTGTGCCCGCAGGCTCCTGACGGCGGTCACGACCTGCGTGTCGACCTCGGCCGCGCGCCGCATGGCCTCGGTCCCCGACAGGAGGTCGGATGCGCTGCGGCTCGAGAGCAGGAGCTGGATGCGGGTGGGCGGCGGCTGCATGTAGGCGGCCCGCAGGCGCCGGCCGAGAAGCCCCTGCGCCTGGACGAGGCGCCGGTTGGCGCGCACGAGTGCCCTGCGGTTCTCCTCGATGCGTCGGTTGACCTCGCTCAGGTGGTACACCGCGCCGTTGTAGGCCTCCGCCGCGAGGCCGACTTGCTGGTCGATCGACGCCACCTCGGCCTGGATGCGCGCCACCTCGTTGCGCAGTTCCGTGATGGTCGGCGTGGCCGATCCGGTCTCGGGTGCGCGGGTGACGAGGAGGCCGCCGCAGAGTGCGGCGACCAGGGCGGCGATGAGGAGGGGACGACGCAGTGCAGGCTCCCAGGGGTCATGCGAGCCGGCGCTCGCAGATGAGCCGGCCACGGTACTCCGGCGAGGTTAGCCCAGCAAATCGCCATGTTCTGCAATCTGCATTGCGTGGAACGGCCGTGTTTGCACCACATCGTTACCCCGCTGGGCTTGTCGCCGGTGCCGGGACGCATCATCATGGTGGGTGTGAAGGTGGCCCGTGCACGATCGATCCTGCTCGCCGTCGTGCTGTGCGCAACCGCGGCAACCGCCGCCGCCCAGGGCGGGCCGGGCGAGCCCGCAACGCCGGGTGCCCTCCCACCGATCGTCGACATCCCGCAGATCGCCGGCGGCGAGTCCGCGCCGCCCCCCACCGGCCGCTACGTGTTCCCCGTGTTCGGGTCCGCCGCGTCGTACACCGACGATTGGGGTGCTCCGCGGGCGGGCACGGGAAGCCACTTCGGCAACGACATCTTCGCGCCCACCGGCACGCCGGTCGTGGCGGTGGCGGACGGTGAGATCTACAAGGTGGGCGTGAACAGGCTGGGCGGCAATCGCCTCTGGCTGCGCGACGGGCACGGCAACACGTACTACTACGCCCACCTGTCCGGATACGCGTCGCAGACCCGCGACGGGGCCCGGGTGCGCGCCGGCGAGATCATCGGGTTCGTCGGCAACACCGGGCAGGCCATCACCACGCCGCCGCACCTGCACTTCGAGATCCACCCGGGTGACGGCGACGCGGTCAACCCGTACCCGTACCTGCAGGCGTGGAAGCGCGGCACGACCATCCCACAGGCGTTCCAGGCGTCCACCACGTCGCGCGGCCAGGCGCCCGCGGTGGGTGCGGTGGTGGTGGGACACGAACCGGACGCCGCGCCCATCGAGCCCGGCTCCGGCGTCGCCGTCGCCGTCTCCTGACCCGCGTCAGCCGGGCCGGTCGTCCAGCGGGTCGCGGACGAACGTGACGCCGAGCGCCCCGGGCCCCGCGTGGGTCACGACCGTCGGTCCCAGGTCGGTCACGATGTCGACCGTCGCGTGCGGCCGGACCCGCACCACCTCGTCGCGCAGAACCGCCATGCGGTCGGCGGCCAGCGCGTGTGCGAACCCCACCCGCAGCCGGTCGTCCGGGCGGGTGCGGCGCTCGACGTAGTCAACGAGCGCGGCGATGTGGCGATCGCTTCCGCGGATGTTCCGCACCGGCCCGACCGCACCGTCGCGGATCTCGAGCAGGGGCCGCAGGCCCAGCAGGTTCCCGACCAGCTCTTTGGCGCGTCCGATCCGCCCGCCGCGGCGAAGGAACTCGAGGGTCTCGACGGTGAAGCCGGTGCCCTGGGTCCGCCGGAAGTGGTCGACGAAGCCCTCGATCTCGTGAAGGGTGGTGCCCGCCTCCAGGTGCGCGACGACGCGACGCACGAGAAGACCCAGCTGGAACGACACCGCCCCGGTCTCGATCACCGCGATGCGGTCGGGGTCGAGCTCGAGCGCCGCGCGGCGGGCGACGTCGACGGTGGTGCTGAAGTTGCGGCCCATGTGGAGCACGAGCACGTGGGCGTGGCGGTCGAGGGCGCGCTCCATCCACTCCACGAGCTCGCCCATGGACGGCGCCGCCGTGGTGGGGCTGGGACCGCCGTTTCGCAGCCGTTCGTGAAACGCGTCGGTGTCGAGGGTCACCCCGTCCAGGAAGGCCTTGGTCCCGAAGCTCACCGGGATCGGCACGACGACCACGTTGGCCGGGCGGTCCTCGGCGGGCAGGTCCGAGGCGGAGTCGGTGAGGATCGCGGTGTTCGTGATGTCCAGCGGCGTCGCCGGACCGAGGGGCGCATGGACCGGTCCGTGGGCGGGGTCGTGTCGTGCGATGCGTGCGGTGCGGGCGGCCTCCTGGCGGTGCATGTCGTCGATGTTGACGCCCGAGACCGCGCCGACCGACTCGCCCAGCCGGATGGTGTGCTGCGGCTCGTCGGTGTGGATGTGGACCTTCGCCTGCCGGCGATCGCCGATGACCAGCAGGCTGTCGCCGAACGGCACCAGCCGTGACTCGAGCTCGCCGGTGTCGATCGTGAGGGCGTCCACGATGAACGTGGTGCAGTACCGGTATTGGGAGGGTTCGTGGTCGTCGACCACGACCACCGGCGCGCTGACCGCGATGGCCGGCCCCACGTCGTGGCCGGCGAGCCCGGCGGCGATGCCCTCGAGGATCAGCTGCACGCCGAGCGCCCCCGAGTCGACGACGCCGGCCTGGCGCAGCTGCGGCAGGATGTCGCGGGTCGCGGCCAGCGTCGTCGCGCCGGCGTCGAGCGCCGCCTGAAGGACCACCTCCAGGTCGTCCGACGCGGCGCGCTCGGCCCCCTCGGCCATGCCGCGGACGATGGTGAGCATCGTCCCCTCAACCGGCTCGCGCACGGCGGCGTATGCCGTGTCGGCGGCGCCGCGCAGGGCGGCGACGAGCGCGCCGGCGTCCATCGTGCCGCGCGCGCCGATCGCATCGGCGGCCCCCCGGATCATCTGCGAGAGGATCATCCCGCTGTTGCCGCGGGCGCCCAGCAGGGCGGCGCGGGCCAGCCGTTCGCAGCGGTCCGTCACCGGTTCGCCGGCGTTGATCTGACCGGCGGCGCGCTCGACCGCCTGCACGGTCTGCAGCAGGTTCGTGCCGGTGTCGCCGTCGGCCACCGGGAAGACGTTCAGGTCGTTCACCTCGCGCGCCCTGGCCTCCAGGGCGGCCCGGCCGGCCGAGACGATGGCCGCCAGACGGTCCCGGGGGTCGTTCACGTCCGTTCCCATTCCGGAATCATGCACGAGCGTCTGGGGGAGGGCGGACGCCGGCCCGGCACCGCGGGCGCCGACCTCCTATCATCACGCGCCGATGGAACGACCGCGACGTGACGACGTGCTCGAAGTCGAGGTGGGCGACCTGGCCTTCGGCGGTCAGGGCGTGGCCCGCGTCGACCGGTTCGTCGTGTTCTGCGACGACACCGCACCGGGCGACCGGGCGAGCGTGCGCGTGCGAAAGGCGCGTCGCCGCTTCGCCGAGGCCCGGCTGGAGGAGGTGCTCGTTCCGGGGCCGGACCGGGTGGATCCACCGTGTCCGCTGGTCCCCCGATGCGGTGGATGCCGTCTGCAGCACGTGCGCGACGAGACCGTGCTCGCCGCCAAGCGCGACCAGATCGTCGAGCACCTGGCACGTATCGGTCATCTGGATGATATCGATGTGCGGGAGCCCGATCCCGCGATCGAGTCCTTCGGCTACCGCAACAAGATGGAGTACTCGGCGGCGCCCGACGGCGAGGGTGGGCTGGCGCTCGGGTTCCATGAGCGTGGCCGCTGGGACCGCATCGTCGACGTGGACGACTGCCTCATCGCCACGCCGCTCGGCAACGCCCTGCGCGAATCGGTCCGCGCGTGGGCCGAGGACGAGGGGGTGCCGCCGTACGACCAGCGTGCGCAGGCGGGGGTGCTGCGCCACGTCGTCGTCCGCGTGGGTGTCAACACCGACCAGGCGCTCGTGAACGTGGTGACCACGTCCGGTGCCGACGAGGTGGTCGATGCCCTGGTGGAGCGCCTGCGCGCCGCGCATCCCGAGCTCGTGGGGCTCGTGCACTCGATCAACGACGGCGTGTCCGAGATCACCACCGGCATCCCGTCGCGCCTCGTGTGGGGCCGCGACCACATCGAGGAGCGCATCGGCGACGTGACGCTGCGGCTCTCGGCAAACGCCTTCTTCCAGACCAACACGCGCATGGCCGAGCGGCTCTACGAGCGTGCCGCCGAGGCGGCGGGTCTCACCGGCGACGAGGTGCTCTTCGACCTCTACGCCGGCGCGGGCAGCGTGGGGCTCGTCCTCGCGCCGAGGGCGGCCGAGGTGGTGGCCATCGAGCTCGTCGAGGAGGCCGTCCGCGACGCCGAGGCCAACGCGCGCGCCAACGGCCTCGAGCGCTACCGGGCGATCGCCGGCGACGTGCGCGTGGTGCTGCGCGAGCGGGGCGGCGAGCTCCCACGGCCGGACGTGGCCATCGTCGACCCGCCGCGGGCCGGGCTCTCCGGCGGGGCGGTGCGGCGCATCCTGGAGCTCGCCCCGCCGGTGCTCGTATACATCTCGTGCCACCCCGCGACGTTCGCCGACAACGCACGGCGCTTCGTCGACGGCGGCTACCGCCTGGAGTGGGTGCGTCCGGTCGACATGTTCCCGCAGACGCCCCACATCGAGGCGGTCGCCCGGTTCGTCCGGGACTGACCGCCGCGCGGCCTCACGCGCCGCAGACCGGCCAGTGTGACGCACCGCCCTCGCTGAACGTCTTGGCCGCGGCGAGCGCGGCGGCGTACGGGTCGGTGCGGGACATGTCGCCGTAGGGCGTGGCGTTCCAGAGCGGCGTGCCGAACTGGAAGAGCCCGACGTACGGACCGTTGGTGGCCTCCGGGTTGAGCGTCGACTCGCACGTCGCCACCTTCCGCAGCCGCGACTCGGACACGCCGTAGGTCGCCGCGGCGATCTGAAGCGCATGGTCGACGCTGCCCGTGCGGGGAGCGGCGGCGGCCGCGTCCACGCGGGCCCGGAGCGTCGTGGTGACGCGTCGGTTGGTGGCGCGCTCGGCGCGAAGCTGGTCGCGCAGCGCGTCGTTCTGGGACTCGAGCATGAGGGCGCGGGTGTCGATGGCCGTGGCGGTCTCGGGGCGGGTGAGCGCGATCGCCGCGACGGCGGCGAGGCAGGCGAGGAGCGCGGAGACGGTGACGAGCAGCATGCGGCGGTTCAGGAGGGTCCTCCCGGTCGTGATGTCCTCCGACGGCGGGGCCGGGCGCTCGCGGTGAGGAGATCACCGGCACCTGCGCGGCCGTTTCGGGGGCGGTCGTCCGTCCGTTATCGGACGGTGGGTCGGCAATCCTGAATCACACGGGTCGGTCGGTGCAACCCCATCGGTTGCGTGCGATCAGGAATCGACGAAGCGACGAATTCGATCATCGTGCGCCGTTCCCTCCCCGTCGACGCGTGCCGGCGGACGCGGGTCCCGCTCCCGTGCGACGGCTCCGGACCCACGGGCGATCCTGTGCCGATGCATGCGGTGCCCCGCGATCGGACCGGGCGGCGTCGCTTTGTGGGGAACGCCACGACCCGCTCCGCCGGCTCTTCCCATGGCCCGGTCCGGCCGGAATGATGCGCCCACGCGTGTCCGCGCGAGCACAGTGAGAGGAGACCGAGATGATTCGATCGGCCGTGGGACGCAGGGGCGCATCGGCGCTGATCGTGGCCGCGGGACTGGCGGGGGCGTCAGCCGCCACGGCGGCGCCGCCCGCCGCGACGCGTGATGCCGCCCAGGCCGCGGGGGCGATCCAGGCGACCGCCGGGATCGTCACCTCGGCGACCTTCGACCAGATCCCGCCCGCGGGCAACCCCGTGGCGATCGGCACCGCGCCGGTGGGCGGGTTCCCGCGGCACGGGCGCACCTACACCGTGCTCGGCACGGGGGATGCGACCGTCCTGCAGAACGCCAACCTGAGCGACGCGACGTCCACCGACAACCGGGACGCACCCCACCGCGGCGCGCGTGACGTGGTGACGCTGCGGATCGCGCTCCGGGCGCCCAGCACGGCCCGGTGCCTCTCCGTGCGGTTCAAGTTCCTGTCCGAGGAGTTCCCCGAGTACCTGGGCTCGCCGTTCAACGACGCGTTCATCGCCGAGCTCGACAACAACTCCTGGACCACCGACGGGGCGAGGATCGTGGCGCCCGACAACTTCGCGTTCGACGAGGTGGGCCGACCCATCTCGGTCAACGGCGCGGGCGAATCGGCGGTCTCGCGGGGTGAGGCCTTCGGCACGACCTACGACGCGGCGACCGCGGTTCTCGTCGCATCGACGCCCATCACACCCGGTGACCACACCCTGTACCTGTCGATCTTCGATCAGGGCGACGGCATCCTCGACTCGGCGGTGATGCTCGACCAGCTGACCATCGACAGCCGCACGACCTGCGTGCGCGGCATCGCCAGGGACACGACCCCGGGCGTCACCGCCGGTGCGATCACGATCGCCGGCAACCGCGTCTCGCTGCCGGTGTCGCAGCTCTTCCCGCCGCGACGTCTGCAGTTCGAGCGCCTGGCCTACACGCGTCTGGTGCGGGGCGTCACCCGTCTGACGGCGACGGTGAGCGACAACTACGGCTTCCGGGTCCGCGGCGCCCGACTGACGGTGCGCAGCATCCCGCCGGGGCTCGTCCGCCCGGTGGTGACGTCCACCCCGCTCACGGGCGTGCGGCCGGTGAACCTCGTTCCGACCGCCGCGCTGCGGCGACGGGGCGCCGGACCGGTCTGGCTCCACATCTGCACCCGCAAGGCGACCGAGGCCGAGACCCGCGGCATCTCGACCTGCCGTCTGGGTCGGTACGTCTACCGGCCGTGACACACGTCGGAGCGCTCCGGGTCGTCACGGCGACCCGGAGCGTCCCGGTCAGTACGGCGGCTGTGAGGCGTGCCACTCCCCGATCGCGCGGAACGCGTTCCAGAAGGCGCGCTTCGACCCCTGCTCGTCCAGCGAGTCGTCGATGTCGGGCACGAAGAGCGCATCGATGCTGGGCGTCCACCGCTGGATCGTCCCGACGTCCGCGGCGAGTTCCTCGGCCATGGGGTAATCGAGCCCGTTGATCGCCTCGAGCGCCCGGGCGCCCATGGCGACCACGAGCTTCGGCATGACGATCGTGATCTCGTCCGTCAACCACGGCGGGCAGATGCGGGCGGCGCGCGACTCGGCGATGTGCGAGCACTTGATGACGAGCGTGCCGTAGATCGTGGTGGGGTCGATGGACAGGCGCTCGAGGCTCTTGAGGATGGCCGTCCCGGCGCGCCCGAAGAAGGCCACACCCTCCTGGCGCTCGGCCAGCGAGGCCGACCACTTGACGAGGAGGATGTCGGCCTGCGGGTTGCCGGAGGCGAGCACCGGCAGCTCGTGCGACGGCACGCAGTGGCGGCATTCGAGGATCTGGCGGTTGAGGTCCTCGATCTCGGCGATGGAGCGGCGCAGGTATGCGTCCGAGATGTCTGAGGGGCTCATGTCGCCGAGCGGTCCGGTCGGCGTCGGCCTGTCGGACGCCGGGTCATTTCCGTGGGTGGGAGGGCTCATCGGCGCCCCCTAATTGCCCCTGGCAGGGTGAAGTCCTGCATGCAACGCGTTTCAGGCTTGCCCATCCGCGGGCCGCCGGCGCTCGCGTGCAGGCAGGTGACGGAGCCCACGTCGCTGCTGGATGGGCTCGGCCTCGTCCATGGCGCGAAGGAACCCGGCGGCATCGTCGAAGGCCGGCATGCGGACGTGCGCGGATCCGATCTCGGTCGGGGCGGTCGCCCCGCTTCCGGCGCACGTGCGCAGGCCGAACGCCTGCATCAGACGCGCGTCCTCGATGGCGATGGTGGAGCGCATGACCGAGGCGGGACCGGCGAGGGCCTCCACGCAGTCGATGCGATCGGCGAGCGCCCGGACGGCCGACGGCGGCGGCCCGACGCCCCACACCGGGTGCGGCACCATCACCAGTCCGCCCTGGGTGCGGATGCGCTCGATCGTCTCCTCGAGCCCCTGCCCGTCCTCCAGTGCGGCGGAGAGGAACATGCCGACGATGTCGCCCTGGGCGGTGTGGACCTGCTGGCAGACGATGACCCGCAGCTCCGCGGGCGCCACGCGCGCGGTGTCGAGCGCGGGGCCGATGTCGCCCTCGCAGACCACCGCGACGGCGCCGACGCCGCGCAGCCGGCTGGCCTCCACGATGCCGCGGGCCGAAAGCCGCGGGCCCGGATGGACGCGCAGGTCGGCGATCAGGCGGTCGACCTCGACCTCGCCCGTGGGCAGGTGCAGCGCGGCGGCGCGGTAGGCCTCCTCCAGCTGCTGGGCGACCATCGACCAGTCCCGCTCCGCGGCGGTGCGGCGGGCGGCGTCGCCCATGGCCGAGCGCCGCCCGCGGTCGGCGGCGAGGCCGGTGAGCGCCTCGACCCATTCGGCGCGCGTGAAGGGTGGCAGCACGAGGCCGTCGTCGCCGTGGGTGATGAGTGCGTCGGCGGCCGCGCATCGGGGTACCACGAGCGCCATCCCGGCGGCCATCGCCTCGACGGCCGCCGATCCGCTCAGGTCGCCCGGCGACGCGATCACGGCGATGCCGCCCCTGCGAAGGAGCCGGGCACGCGCGGCGGGGCCGTCGTCGGCGACCGCCCGCACGCGGGGCCGAAGCGCCTTGGGGATCGCGGCGCGCGTGCGCCACGGGGCGTCCGGCGGTCCCAGGAGGGTGATCTCACCGAAGGCCTCCATGTCGAGCGCGCGCAGGAGGCCGGCGCCGAACCGTGTGCCGGCGCGGTCGGCTGCGCGCCCCATGATCACGAGGTCGGGGGGGGCGCCGCCGGCGGGTGCGGCACCGAGTCCGGCGGCGTCGACGCCGGCTCCCAGCACCGTCGCGTCGCGATCGAACATCTCGCGCACGGCGCGCCGCGCGGTGTCGGTGGTCGCAAACCACAGGTCCACGCGACCCACGGCGCGGTCCACGAGCGGACGCACGAACGCCACCCCGGCCACCTGCTCGATGCGGTGCACGGTGGCGGCCGTCACGCCGCGCACGTGTCGCAGTGCGGCCAGGGCCGGGGTCGGCGCCAGCGGTTCGTGCACGTGCACCACGTCGAAGTCCACGCGCGAGAGCACGTCCTCCAACGCCGCCGAGAGGTCGAGCGGTCCGCCGATGCGCCGCCGGCCGCCGGTGGGAAGCGCGCGTCCCAGTGGGACCAGGCGCACCTCACCGGGCTCGGCGCGTGCCACCGCGGCGTTGCCGCCGCGCAGGTCGGCCAGCATCCGGCGGCCGCGGCCCAGAAGCTCGCTGCCGCGCACGGGCGTGAGCACGCTCACCGCGTGGCCATGGGCGGCGAGGGCGCGGGCCTCGGCCTCGATGCGCCAGGTGACCTCGTCGTAGGCGGGCCACGCGTGGGGGGAGACGAGGGCGATGGCGAGGGGCTCTGTCATGGCGCGTGCGGACGGGTGATCCACCGGTCGAGACTACCGCGCGGGTCGCACGGGCGGATGCTTCGTGGGCCGGTTCGTCAGTGCGTTCGGCGTCGGGCGCACGTGCGCGGCAGGGCCCGGTGACCCGGGGTGCGTCGCCGCGGAGCATTCGCGTTCGCCGCCTCCACAGCGGACGGACGCGCGGCGTGTTGGCGATGTCACCGTCGTGGGAGCGGCGTTACGGACGCCCCGCGACGCGAAACCCGGGCGAACCGGGCTCAGGTCTGCGTGTCGTTCCGGTCGACGAGCGGCCCGTCCTCGGCGCGAAGCACCTGCCAGACGTGGAACATCCGCTGGACCACGGTGAGGATCGACAGCACCGCCAGGACGGCCACGATCACCGCCAGCACGTGGTCGAACCAGGTCTGGAAGAAGAACCCGGCCGCCAGCAGGAACAGGCGCTCGGGCCGGCTCATCAGGCCGCCGCGGTTGGAATCGATCCCCAGGCCCTCGGCGCGGGCGCGCGTGTAGGAGATGAGGAACGACGCCGTGAGCGCCAGGAAGGCGGCGCCGACGGCCCACCAGCGCTCCTCCTGGGCGAAGACGATGCCGATGGCGCCCAGCACGATGCCCTCGGCGGTGCGGTCCAGCGTCGAGTCCAGGAACGCGCCGAAGCGGCTGGACTTCCCGGTCATGCGGGCCAGTGACCCGTCCAGCAGGTCGCTGAGGGATCCGACGGTGAAGAGCGCGAACGCCCACATCCACTGCTCGGCGAGGATCAGCGGCACCGCCCCGGCCACCAGCAGGAACCCGAGCACCGTCACGGTGTTGGGTGTCGCACCCATCCTGACGAGGCCGCGCACGACCGGCTGGACGGCGCCGCGACCGGTGCGGGTGACCTTGTCGCGAAGCCCCGGCGGCGGCGGTGGTGTGGTGTTGTGCTGTGGAGTCGGAATCGGCGTGATGCGTGACGGGCTCGACCTGGCTGGGAGCCACGATCAGGGCGGGACGGGCGATGACGGGCGCGTGGCGTGTGCCGCTTCTGCCTCGACCGTCGACGAATGTCGGCACTAGGATAGCGGGCCATGCGCCTTCTCACCTTCGCGGACCACGACGGACCCCGCGCCGGGTTCCTCGACGACGGGGCCGTCCAGCCGATCGGCGCCGATGTGCTCGACGTGGTGCGGGGTGCGCCGGTCGAACCGCAGGGCGATCCGGTGCCCCTCCGGGGGCTCACCCTCCTCCCGCCGCTGCGGCCGGGCAAGGTGATCGGCATCGGGCTCAACTACGGGGACCACGCCGAGGAGACGGGCATGGCGGTGCCGGACGAACCGCTCCTGTTCGCGAAGCTGCCGACCGCGATCACCGGCCCCGCCGGCCCGGTCGTCCTGCCGGCGTACAGCACGATGGTCGACTTCGAGGGCGAGCTCGCGGTGGTGATCGGACGGACGGCCAGGGACGTCGCCGTCGACCGGGCACTTGAGCACGTGTTCGGCTACGCGGTCATGAACGACGTGAGTGCGCGCGATGTGCAGCGGTCGGAGCCCCAGTGGGTGCGGGCCAAGGGCGGGGACACGTTCGCGCCGTGGGGACCGTGGATCACCACCGCCGACGAGGTCCCCGACCCGCAGGATCTGCGCGTGCGCACGTGGGTCTCCGGCGAGCTGATGCAGGATGGGCACACGTCGGACATGGAGTTCCCCGTGGCCGAGCTGATCGCGTTCATCTCCGGTTCGTTCACCCTCGAACCCGGCGACGTGATCGCGACCGGCACGCCGGCCGGCGTGGGGGTGGCCCGCGATCCGAGGCGCTTCCTCGTCGCCGGGGACACCGTCGCGATCGAGATCGACGGCCTGGGACGCATCGAGCACCCGGTGGTCACCGGCCCGTGACCGGCGGGTCGCACGGCGTCCACGGGGTGTCGGGGATCCGCGGGGTGATGCTGCACCTGTGGTCCCATCCGTCGGCGATGCTGCTGTCGGTTCAGCTCCTCGGGATCCTCGTCTACCCGTTCATGGAGAACACCACCGGCGGGCGGGTGGCGTTCGAGGCCCTCGGGGTGATCATCCTCGTGCTCGTGGTGCGCGCGGTCCACGCCTCCGGATGGGTGGTGTGGGGCGCGGCCGTGATGGGGGCGCTGGCCGGTGCCGCGTCGATCGCCTCGGCCCTCGAGTACCAGACCTGGCTGGTCGTGCTGAGCGGCGTGCTGCACGCGGCGCTCTACTTCGCCACCGCGGGGAGCCTCCTTCGCTACATGCTGTCCGACCTGCGGGTCTCGCGCGACGAGATGTACGCGGTGGGCGCCACCTTCACCCTCGTTGCCTGGGCGTTCGCCTACGTGTACCAGGCCATGCAGGCGGTCGATCCCGGAGCGTTCACCGCCGCGGTGAACGCCGCCGACCCGCGCACATGGGTGGAGCTCCTGTTCCTGTCGGTCACGACGCTGACGAGCACGGGGCTCTCGGACATCGTCCCGGTGACCGCCCACGCCCGCTCCGTGGTGATGGTGGAGCAGATCGCCGGGCTGATGTACGTGGCGCTCGTCATCTCGCGCATGGTCGGGCTGACGGTCCGTCGGGCCCGGGTGGCGCGGGAAGACGGCGACCCGGCCGACTGAGCCGGCCGGGTCGCGATCCGCGCCGTGGTCATTCGGTCCGCGCGAACACCATCACGCTGTAGGAGCCGATGTCGAGCATCCCACTGTGGGGCATGCCGTCGCGCTCCTCGTCGAAGGCGTCCATGTCGCCGGTCGCGTGGTCCGAGAAGGCGTCGCTGTAGACCGTGGCGTCGCTGTTGAACACGAGCTCCCACCGGCCGGGGAACGGCAGGCCGATGCGGTAGCCCTCCCGTGTGGCCCACGCCATGTTGACCACCACCACGACGTCGTCGCCGGGACCCCCGTCGCTCCAGCGGTGGAACGCCAGCACGTTGTCGTCCTCGTTCACGTGGAACACGGTCGCGCCCTGGCCGGTGAGACCGCGCGTGCGCCCGTCGAGGTTGCGGCGCACGGCGATGAGGTCGCGGTACATCCGCACGATGCCCCGGAAATCGTCGTTGCGACTCCAATCCAGGGGCACGTCGTCGCGGAAGAACTCGCCCTGCAGGAACTCCTGGCCCTGGAAGATCATCGGGATGCCCGGTGACGTCATCACGAGCGCGGCGCCCAGCGTCGAGCGACGCTGCGCGTGCTCGCCGGTGGGGTCGTCGGGGTTCACCTCCTGCGGCACCCGGGCCTGCCCGTTGGCCACCTCGTCGTGCGACTCGGTGTAGACGACCCGCTGGAAGGCGTCGCCGTTGTAGCGCTGCAGGATGGCGGCGGCCACCTCGCCCATGGGCCGCCACGCGTCGTCGTGGGCCACCACGGAGTGGCGGACGGTGTGCACGAACGCCCCGTCCCACTGGGCGTGGAAGGCGGCGCCTGCGTCGTCGACCCGGCTGATGTCCGGGTCGCGGTGCATGTCCTCGGCGATCATGATCCGTCCGGGGTACTGCTCCCGCACCGAGAGGTTCACCCAGCGCATGAGGTCCCAACCCTCGGGGATGTCGCGTCCGGATCCGCTCACCGAACGCATGAACGGCGTCATGTCGAACCGCAGGCCGTCCACGCGGTAGTCGTGCAGCCACATCATCGCGTTGTCGTGGATGTAGCGGCGCACCTCCTCGCGACCGTAGTCGGGGCGCGTGTCGCCCCACGGTGTCTGCGACCGGTGGTCGTTGTAGAAGTAGATGCCGCCCTTGTCGTTCTCGGACCAGCCGTCGAAGCGCCAGAGGTCCAGGTCGGAGGGCCCGAAGTGGTTGTAGACGACGTCGAGGATGACGGCCATGCCGCGCGAATGGCATTCGCGCACCAGCCGCTTGAAACCGTCCGGTCCGCCGTAGGAGGTCTCGACGGCGAAGATGTGGGCGGGGTTGTACCCCCAGGAACGGTCGCCGGCGAACTCCATGATTGGCATGACCTGCACGGCGTTCACGCCGAGCTCCACCAGATGGTCCAGTCGCGAGGCGACCAGCTCGAAGGTGCCGGGTGCGTCCTCGCGTTCGGCGGCGAACGACCCGATGTGGAGCTCGTAGATGACGAGTTCGTTGTGCGGTGCGATCGTGAAGTCGTCGTCGCCCCAGTCGAACGCGCCGTGATCGTGGATCACCCCGTTGCCGACCGAGTTGGTCACCTGGCGGGCGTACGGGTCCATGCGGTAGAAGCGCTCGCCCTCATGGGTGACGAGGAACTTGTACTCGTGTCCGGGGCGCGCGGCCGGGACGTCCAGGTACCAATAGCCGTTCTCCTCCGAGGTCAGCGGATCGGCCCCGTCGTCCCAGTCGTTGAAGTCGCCCACCACCGCGACCGCCTCCGCATGCGGCGCCCACACGCGGAAGGCCACACCGTCGTCGTGGGGCAGCGCGCCCATGCCGTCACGTGCTTCGCTCACATCGTCTCCTGGTCCGGGGTCACGATCCGACCGTGTACCCGATTTCACGAAAAGCATGCCGGGTGGACACACGACCGACACCGGATCGCGGCCGGGTCGTGACGGTCAAGCGACCCGAGTGCGCTGTGCCGGGCCACCGGTCCGGTGTCGGTCACCGGCCGGGGGATATCGTGAGGGCACGGTGGACGCATGGTCGCGCCCGCAGGTGGATGTGGAGGTGAGCGATGAGCGAGGTCGAGCGGTTCGAGATGCTGCTTTCGAGGACCGGCGTGGGCTATCCGCGCGGCGCACTGGGCTTCGAGGCCCGTTCGTACGCCGAGTCCATCGCCGCGGGTGACGTGGAGGCGGGGGAGCTCCTGCGCCGCGAGGCGGCCGGTGGGCTCTGGTCCGAATTGCGGCTGGCGATGGGTGCGGCCCTGGACCGGGCACGCGGCGACGGCGACGACCCCACACTCGACGACGCGCTGGCGCTCGTCCAGGACGAGGACGCCGGCAACCCGCTCTCGCTCGCGCTGGTGGAGGGTGCTGCGCGGTCGCTCGCCGCGGTCATCGTGCGCACCGACGAGCGCCTGCGGGTGCTGGACGAGCGCATGGCCGGTGACGGTGGGGGCGACGACGTGGCGCGCACCGTCGGTGACATCGTGATCGACCTCCTGGACATCGACGCCGAGGACTTCGAGGACGAGATCGCCCAGTTCGTGCAGTCGGGTGAGGGTGACGACGACCGGGATGCGCTGGCACGTTCCACCGGTGACCCCGAGATCCGCGCCTGGGCGCGTGACGAGCTCGAGTGGATCACCGACGGGGCGGAGGGAAAGGTCGCCCATGCGCTGGCGTCGTTGGCGCACGGTGAGACACCGCCCGACGCGGCCCGCGATCCGGTGTGGGTGGCGACCATCCTGGCGCTGGTGGAGGAGGCCGTCGAGATCGTGCAGGTGAACGAGCTCTCCGAGCAGGCGGACGCCTGACGGCCTGACGGGGTCAGTACGGCGACGCGTGGCGCGGTGTCGCACCGGGTGGCGGCCCCGCGGTGTCGTCCGGGACGTCGGGCGGATCGGGTGTCGACCTGGAGCTGATGAGCGCGCTCACCCACTGCGCCTGCGGGGAGTGGTCCAGCAGGACCGACTTGACGAAGAGCGTCGCCGGGATCGCGAGGAGCGCGCCCAGCGGTCCGAGGATCGACGCCCAGAACACCAGTGAGACGAACGCGGTGGTGGCGTTGATGCCGACCGCGTCGCCGGTGAACTTGGGCTGGATGATCGACTGGATCACGAAGTTGATGGCGGCGTAGGCGACGATCACCGCGATCATGGGGCCGATCCCGCCGTCCAGGAGCGCCAGGAGCGCCGGCGGGATGAGCCCCAGGACGAAGCCGATGTTGGGGATGTAGTTGGTCACGAACGCCAGCACGCCCCAGGTCACGGCCAGCGGCACGCCGATGATCATGAGGGCGATGACGTCGATGACCGCGACGATCAGACCGAAGATCGTGCTGACCACCCAGTACTTGCGGACGTTGCGGCCGAAGTCGCCCAGCCCGGCGGCGATGGCCGGACGTTCGCGTTCGATCCAGCGCAGGCGCGACTCGGTGCTGGGCGCGTCCATGGCCACGAAGATGATCACCGTGACGATGAGAAGCAGCAGCGAGAGCCCGCTGCTCAGGGTGTTCAGCAGCGTCTTGGCGATCCCGGTGAAGTTGTTGACGTCGATCTTGGCGAGCATCTCCCGCAGCTGCTCCTCCTGCAGCCCCAGGCCGGCGAGCCAGGCGATCGTCGAGTCGTACAGGTCGTTGAACTGCTTGCTGTAGCGGGGGATCGCGTCGGCCAGCTGCGTCGCCGCCCACGCCACCGACCCGATGATCGCGATCAGGATCGCGAAGACCGCGATGAGGGCGACCAGGTTGGCGAGCCACCCAGGCACGCGCAGACGTCGCAGCCAGACCTGCAGCGGGTATGCGGCGACCACGAGGTTGATCGCCAGGAAGACCGGACCGGCGATGCCCGAGACGGCCTTCAGGCCGACGCCGATCACCACGAGCGCGGCGGTCAGGAGGATCCCCCAGCGCCACGCGGCGGCGGTGGCCCGGTGGTCCGCGTCGTCTGCGGGAGGGCCGGCGGGTGGTGGGGCGGTCGACATCGGTCAACCGAGACTACGGCCGGGTCAGGACGGACCGACCCGGCAGGCTCAGGGCCGCACGGGTGGCACGCACACCCAGTCGGTCACCGGCGGGCCGTGCCGCTGCGGGTGTTCGCGTCCGCGGACGAAGCCGCACTTCTGGAGCACGCGCTCGCTCGCCGTGTTGCCGTGTTCGGTGAACGCCGTGACCACGAGGTTCATCCCACGCAGGTGGTCGACCAGTGCGGTCACGGCCTCGGTCGCGTACCCGCGTCCCCACGCCGCGGGTACGAGGCCGTAGGCGATCTCGACCGCGCCGTTCACCGGCCGCCCCTTCGTGCCGACGGTGCCGATCGCCTCGGCGTCTTGCAGGACGACGAGCGTGTCCTCGCGTGTCGCCGCGTCCGACGACACGAGCCCCAGCAGTCGGGCGAGGGCGTCGTCCCCCGGCCAGTCGCTCGAGACGTGCACACCGTCGTGATGGCTGTCGCCGTCCAGCCGGGCCCGCGCCAGCCCGCGCGTCAGTGGGACCAGCCGCAGGCGCTCGGTGGTGAGTGGGGGAAGGGCGAAGCGCATCGTGGGGCGAAGTGTCTCGGACAGGACCGCGCTCCGCGTGCGGCGACCGCACGGGACGCGATGGCGGCGGTTGCCGTCACGGCGTCGATGACGCCCGGTGTGCGCGAACGGTTGATGTCACGGTGCGCGGTGCAGTGCCGCGTCTGTTGGATCGAGCGGCGACGGGTCGGGGTGTCGCGCACCCCGACCCGTGTCGATCAGATGGGCTTTGAGCCCGCCGGCTCAGTCGTAGTACTCGGCCCCCAGGTGCGTGATGGGGTCGTCGCCCATGAAGTGACGCAGCGTGTTCTTCAGCTTGGTCTGCTGGATGAAGAGGTCGTGCTCCACGTACACGTCATCCTGCACCGGCTGCGGGCTCTTCCAGTAGAACGACAGCCACTCCTGCACGCCCGACAGGTTCGCCCGCTGGGCGAGGTCCATGAAGAGGGCGAGGTCCAGGACGATCGGCGCCGCCAGGATCGAGTCGCGGCACAGGAAGTCGATCTTGATCTGCATCGGGTAGCCCAGCCACCCGAAGATGTCGATGTTGTCCCAGCCCTCCTTGTTGTCACCGCGCGGCGGGTAGTAGTTGATCCGCACCACGTGATGGATGTCCCCGTAGAGGGCGGGGTTGCGCGTGGGCTCGAAGATGGTGTCGAGCACGCCCAGCTTGGAGACCTCCTTCGTCTTGAAGGAGTCCGGGTCGTCCAGCACCTCACCGTCCCGGTTGCCCAGGATGTTGGTCGAGTACCAGCCGTGGACACCCAGCATGCGGGCCTTGAGACCCGGGGCCAGGATCGTCTTCATGAGGGTCTGGCCGGTCTTGAAGTCCTTGCCGGTGACCGCGACGTTGTTGGTCCGCGCCAGGTCCATGAGCGCCGGGAAGTCGAACATCAGGTTGGGCGCGCCGTTGGCGACGGGGATGCCCAGCTTGAGGAACGCGTAGGCGTAGATCTGGCTGGGGGCGATGTCGGGGTCCGAGTCGCGAAGGCCCTGCTCGAACGCCTCGAGCGTGGCGTGCACCGCGGAGGGCTGCTTGTAGATCTCGGTCGAGCCGCACCAGATGGCGACCAGCCGGTCGCAGCCATTGGTCTCGCGGAAGCCCTCGATGTCGGCGATGAGCGCCTCGGCCCACTCCATCTTGGAGGCGTCGGGCTTCACGTTGTCACCGTGCAGGTTGCGCACGTACTCCTGCTCGAACACCGCCGGCATCGGGACGATCGCCTCGAGCTCGTCCTTCAGTTCGTTGAGGATCGGCGGGTCCAGCACGCCGGCCCGGACGGACGCCTCGTAGGCGTTGTCGGGGTAGACGTCCCAGCCGCCGAACACCATGTCGTCCAGGTCGGCCAGTGGCAGGTACTCGCGGATCGCGTGCACGTTGTCGTCCGTGCGCTTGCCGACGCGGATCGTGCCCATCTGCGTGAGGCTGCCGATCGGTGCCGCCAGGCCCTTCCGGATGGCCAGGACGCCGGCGATGAAGGTGGTGCCGACGGCTCCCATGCCGGGAAGGAGGACGCCCAGCTTGCCCTGGGCAGGTGTGATGTCGACGTCGGACGGTAGTGCCACGCAGGTGCCTCCAGCGGGTGGTGGGATCGGCTGACGGTGTCGGGCGGCGCTGCCGCGGGTGCGGTGGGTCGACGCCCGTCGCCGGAATATCCCGAACACTGTACTCGCCGGGCCCGCCGGACCGCTGCGGCGGTGGTCGGCGGCGGGGCACCCGCCCGCATCCCCGTGCAGCACGGCGGGGCGGACCCGGTGGACACCACCGCCGACGCGGACACCCCGAAGGCCACGCGCACACCGCGGTCGGCCGCCGTCGGAAACGACGGCCGGGTCACACGGTCAGCGGATCATCTCTGCCGGGGCACGTCGGGTTGCGCCGACGGAGCCGCACATCGGCGCATCGGGTCGGCGTCGGCCACCGCCCGCGCGCATCGTCCGCGGCGTGTCGACGGGCCGTCCGGCGGCGATGTGTGGATCCCTCGGGCGTTCGCCGTCGGCACGCTGTCCGATGACCGGTCCGTCACCGTCGGGAGGGTCATCCGCCCCGGACGGCGGCATCCAGGATCCGGTCGAGCGCGGTGTGGGCGGCATCCCGTCCGGCGGGGTTCGCCGCGACCCACAGGGCGGCCTCGTTCATGGCACCCGAGAGCTGCGCGGTGAGGGCGTCCAGCACGTCCGCCGTGACGCCGATGGCGGCGAGGGCCTCGCGCAGGTGCGTCCCCGAGTTGGCGGCGTCCATCTCCCGCCAGGCGGTCCAACCGACCACGGCGGGCCCGTCGAGCAGGAGGATCCGCACCGCCGGGCCGCTCGTGATCGCATCGAGGAAGGCGTGGCTTCCTGCCCGCAGCTGCGCCGTCGGGTCGGACCCCGCGGCCTCGGCCGCCCCCACCACGGCGTCGGCCACGTCGGCCTGCAGGCGAGCGGCGACCGCGGTGAAGAGCCCCTCCTTGTCCGCGTAGTGGTGGTACACGGCGCCGCGCGTCACCTCCGCCCGGCGTGCGATCTCCTCCAGGCCGACGCCGGCGAAGCCGCGCGCGGCGAAGAGGGTGGTTGCGGCGTCCAGCACGCGACGTGCGGTGGCGGCTGCGGCTTCGGCGGATGCGCGGGCCATGGGCTTCCTTTACGTACAGCGTGTATGTATAGTGGGGAGGCGATACAAACACAGTGTACGTAAAGGAGGGTGAGCCATGACCACGACGAGCCTCTACCCGGTCCTGATGTCGGCCGACGTCACCGCGGCCGCGGACTTCTACCGTGACGCGCTGGGCTTCGAGCCGACCTTCGAGTCCGACTGGTACGTGAGCCTGCGCCTGGGCGGTTTCGAGCTCGCGATCCTCGACCCCGGGCACGAGACCGTGCCGGCCGGGTTCGGCGAGCCGGCACGGGGCGTGCTGCTCAACCTGGAGGTGGACGACGTCGACCGGATCCACCGGCGTCTGGTCGTCGAACGGGGGATGGAGGAGGTGCGGTCGCTGCGCGACGAGGCATTCGGGCAGCGCCACTTCATCGTGCGCGCGCCCGACGATGTGCTGCTCGACGTCATCCAGCCCATCCCGCCCACAGGGGAGTTCGCCGCCGCCTACGCGGACGACGCGCGGCCGTGACCGCATGATGCGACGGCCGCGGTGGACCTCACGGCGGATCCACCGCGGTCGCGATCACCAGACAGCGGGCGATCCACGTGCGCTCGTCGGCATCGAGGGCGCGACGCATCCGCAGGGCGTCCTGCACCGACCACCAGGCGTTCAGCACCATCCGGACGACGACCCAGTCACGCGCACGCCCGGGATCCAGCCCGGCCACCTCCACGACCACCGCCAGGCGCCTGCGCACCGTGCCCGGCACGTCGCCGGTGGCCTCCAGGTCGGCCCACCGGTTCCACAGGACCGGCGCCGGTTCGTAATGCGGGTCGCCGGACATCGGCTTGGGGTCGATCACGAGCCACGGCTCGCGGTCGGCGGCCAGCACGTTCTCGTAGTGCAGGTCGCCGTGGATGAGGGTGCCCACGGCGTCGGGTGTGCCGATCAGCTCGCGGCCCACCGCCAGTGCACAGTCGATCATGTCGCGCGGGATGGGCGCCCACGCCGGGCACGTCGCCAGGTCGTCGAGCCAGCGCGCGACGAAGGCGGTGAGCGGGCGCACCTCAGGCGGGGCGGGCCGGTGGATGCGCCCGTAGAACGCGGCGATCACCCGGCAGGCCTCCAGCGGGTCGCCGGTCGTCAGATCGCGCCGGTGCAGACGCTCCAGCAGGAGCGCCCGCCGCGACGGATCGTCGCGCAGCAGGCGGACCGTTCCGTCGCCGTCCCACAGGCGAAGGGCCAGCGCCTCGTGCTCGGACTCCTCGTCGGCATCGAAGGCCACCTTCAGCACCGCGGCACGTCCCGCGTCGGTCCGCACCGGGATGACGAGGGAACAGAAGCCGTGGGCGGGCGCTCCGTCGACGGTGAGGGTCCAGGCGTCCAGCAGACCGGCCACTCGCCCCGGGAGCAGGTCGAGCCAGCGTCCCCAGTCCGGTCCGAGCCGGCGCTGGTCGTCCAGGCCGGGCGGCACGGCGACGGGCGGACCGACGGTCCTCGTCGGGTGGATGTGCCGATCGTCGGTGCCGGGTCGGGACATGTCCACCAGGATGCCAGCGTCCGGATGTCGTGCCCGCGGGTTTACGGCATCCGCGCCCGGGAACGCTTCCACCAGCGAACTCGATCCGGGGGGATCCGATGGACTGGTGGGTGTGGCTGATCATCGCGATCGTCGTCGTGCTGGCGATCGTCCTGTTCCTGACGATGGGCACGCGACAGCGCACGCAGCGGCGACGCGACGAGGCGGCGGATCTGCGCAGGTCGGCCCGCGCGACCGAGGCGGACGCGCTCCGACGTGAGGCGGAGGCGCAGGGTGCACGTGCCGACGCGCTCGACGCGCGTCGCGAGGCCGAGGCGCTCGAGGCCCGCGCACAGGACCACGAGACCGATGCCCGCTCCGCGCGCGAGGAGGTCGACGAACGCCTGGCGAAGGCCGACCGCATCGATCCGGACACCGGTCGCGGGCGAGACCACGACCGCCGCGACGCGGTGGATGATCGCGACCGCATCGATGATCGTGACCGGTACGACGGGGTGGATGATCGCGATCGGGATCGCCGGATGGAGGACGAGCGCCGGCGCTGACCGGCGGTGAGGCGATGCGACGTGACCGAGCCGACCACGTGGTCGGCTCGCGTCCGTCGATGCGGTGACGCACCACCCGTGACCGGCCGCCGACATGCGGGCGGTCACGGCGGTGGCCGGGCCGGGTGGGCCCGCGATCCGAACGGTCCGCGACGTGGGTGACCGCGGGCGACGGGTGACCGACCCGGGTGGAGGCCGACCATGACGCCGGTCTCCCTGACCGCCGCCGGGACCGGTCACGTCCGTGGGGGTACCCTGGGAGCAGGTCCACCACGGCCATCGGACGCATGCGCATCTCCCGACTCCAACTCGCGACGAGTGACCTCGCGGCCCTTCCGGCCTTCTACGCGGGCGTGCTCGGATTGCCGGTCGCACCGGCGGCGGACGCGACGACGGTGCAGGTTGGCGGGACGCGCGTCGACTTCGTTGCGGTCGCGGGCGATGCCGATGCCCACCACTTCGCGATCAACATCGCACCCGACACCTTCATGTCGGCGCAGCGGTACATGGCCGATCGCGTGGAGCTCATCCCGGCGCCCGACGGGTCCGAGGTGCACGAGTTCACGTCCTGGGACGCGCGCAGCCTCTACTTCCTCGACCCCGTCGGCAACGTGGTGGAGCTCATCGCGCGTCAGGACCTTCCCGAACGAGGGGACCCGCGCTTCTCGGTCGACGCCGTCATCGCGGTCAGCGAGATCGGCGTGGTGGTGGACGACATGCGCGCGGCGGTGACGCGTCTGTGCGAGCGGTTCGACGCGCCGCTCTACGACGGTGGCGGCCCGGCCTTCGCCGCGATCGGCGATCCCCACGGGCTCCTGATCGTCGTGCCCAGGGCGCGGGAGTGGTACCCGGACAGCGGTGTGGTCTCGGGTGAGGCCGAGGTCCTCGTCGGCGTCGACGGCGCCGAACCGGCGGATCTGCGCGCGCACTGAACCCGGGCGCCGGCCGGCCTGTGGTCCCGACCACGGGTTGACCGGAACGTCACCAGGCGGATACGCCATGGTCGCCCATCGTCGCGGGCGGCCGGGAGAGGGTGCCGCTGGGACCCGCCGGTCGCCGCCACCGCGGGTCCTCCCCCCAATTTCTCCCGTCCCGAAAGGCCCCTCGCAGTGGACCCGTCCTTGCGCTGTCGCGCGCCCATTGTCCTGTCCATCCTCCTCGCATGTCTCGCGCTCGTCGCCGGTGCCGTCCCGACCGCACGCGGCCAGGAGGCGACGCTTCCGCTCATCCAATCGACCGAGCAGATCGGTCCCGGCATCACGCTGGAGCGCGGCAAGTACCTGCGCGCGGCGGGATGGGTGGACCAGCAGGTCCTGACCGTTGACCTGGCCAACCCGGCCGTCACGACCGACGAGCTCTCCGGTCCGGTCACCACGGCCGCGCCGCTCAGCGTCCACGCCAACGACGTGGGTGCCACCGCCGGCGTCAACGGCGACTTCTTCGACATCGGCAACTCGAGCGCGCCGCTGGGCGGGATCATCCAGAACGGCGTGCTCGTCAAGAGTCCCAACGGCGGCACCGGCTGGAACCACGCCGGCGTCGGTCAGGACGGGGTCGGCCGGCTGGTCGACATGACCCTCGAGGCCACCGCGACGTTCGGTGGGACCGCACACACGGTGCGCGCCCTCAACGTCGCCGACCGCGGTGGGGCCAACGCGATGGTGGCGTTCACCCCGGTGTGGGGCACCTACAGCCGCCGCCGCGCCTTCGGCGGCGCCACCAACGTGGCCGAGGTCGTCGTGACCGACGGCAGGGTTGCGAGCGTCAGCGGCGACACGATCGGGGCCGGTGCCATCCCCGAGGGCAGCTTCGTGCTGGCCGGTGACGGCACCGCGGCCGACGCGCTGCGCACCCTCGCGGTGGGCGACGAGGTCGCCCTCACCTACAGTCTGCGCGACGAGATCGCGCGGCAGATGAAGTTCGCCCTCGGCGGCAACACCAACCTGGTGGTGAACGGCGAGGCGCTTCCCGACGCGCAGCTGGACGCCGCCCTGCACCCCCGCACCGCCATCGGCTTCAAGGACGGCGGGCGCACGATGATGCTGGTCATCGTCGACGGCCGTCAGGCCGACGTCCCGGGTGTGAGCCTCCGTGAGCTTGCGCGCATGATGGTCGCCATGGGCGCCGAGAACGCCATGAACCTCGACGGCGGTGGCTCGACCACCATGGTCGCCCGTCCCAAGGGTGAGCGGTCGGTGACCGTGCGCAACACCCCGTCCGACGGCTTCGAGCGTCACGACCCCAACGGCGTCGGCGTGTTCGTCCGTCAGGGCGATGGCCGCCTGGCCGACCTGGTCGTGAAGAGCGCCACCGGCGACACGGAGCCCCGGGTGTTCGCGGGTCTGCACCGTCGTCTCGTCGTCCGCGGCGTCGACTCCAACCAGACCGCGGTCGACGTCGCCGCCGGCGACATCGCCTGGACGGCCGATGCGGGCTCGGTCGCGAACGGGATGTTCGCCGCCCCCGCCGACGGTGACCGCACGGTCCGCGTTCGCGCGTCGGCGAGCTCCGCCCAGGCCGACCTGCCGGTTCGCGTGCTCGGTCGCGTGCAGACGCTCGAGCCCTCCTCCACGCGCCTGTCGCTGGCCGACCTGGCACAGACGAGCCGGGTGCGGGTCGTCGGTCGCGACGCGGCCGGCTACACCACCAACATCGACCCGGCCGACATCACCCTCCAGTACGACCAGAAGGTCGTGCGCATCACCCCCGAGGGTGAGGCCCTGCGGGTGACCCCGCTCACGACCGGCGGCACGCTGGTCTCGATGACCGTCGACGGGGTCACGGCCAAGCTGCCGATCTCGGTCGGCGTCGTGACGTCGACGATCTACGAGTTCGACGGTGAGAACGAGGCCGACGGTTGGACCACCAACGGCACAGCCGGCATGGCCAAGACGATCTCCATGGCGCCCGAGGGACTGCGGTTGGACTACGCGGCCCAGCGCAACATGGGTGTCACCAAGACCCCGGCCGCCACCCGCATCGAGGTTCCCGGCGCGCCGCTCCGCGTGCGCTGGCGCGTGTACTCCAGCCAGCGGACCGAGTACGTCAACATGTACTGGTACGAGGCCGACGGCGCCCGCAAGGGCCTCCTGATGCCCGGGGCGCAGCCCGGCTGGGGTGAGTACACCTGGAACCTCCCGGCCAACACCAAGTTCCCCATCAGGATCGCCGAGTTCCAGGTGATCGAGACGAGCGCGGCGCGACAGGCCGCGGGGCACTTCATCCTCGACCGCATCGAGGTCGACCAGGCGAGCGACGTCGAGATCCCGGCCGAGGCGCCGCTTCGTGCCGACCCCCAGATCTCGCCCGACGGCACGACGAACGGTGAGGACGACTGGTCGTTCGCCACGATCTCGGACATCCAGTTCACCGCCGCCGACCCCACGCTCGCGCAGGTGGGCATCGCGGCCCTCAAGCGGATTCGTCTCACCCGTCCGGACCTCGTCATCCTCAACGGTGACGTCACGGACCTGGGTGCCGCAGAGGACATGACCCTGGCCCGCGAGACGCTGGAGGCGGGTGGCTGTGACCTGATCGCCGTCGGCGCCGAGCCGGCGGCCGACAGCACGCCGGACCACGAGTCCGGCAGGGTCCCCTGCTACTACGTGCCCGGCAACCACGAGACCTACCGCGCCGGATCGCAGGGCGACCTCGCGCCGTTCGTCGCCGAGTTCGGCCGTCCGTACCGGACGTTCGACCACAAGGGCACGCGCTTCGTGCTGCTCAACAGCACGCTGGGCTCGTTCCGTCGCAGCTCCTACCCGGGCGCGCCGGACGCCGGCTTCGATCAGCTCGTGATGATGCGCGACGCCCTGGCGAGCGCGCGCACCGACGCCTCGGTGCGCAACGTCATGGTCTTCGCCCACCACCCGGTCGAGGACCCCGACGCCAAGGGCAGCCAGCTGGGTGAGCGCACCGAGGTCGCGCTCGTCCAGAAGATGCTGACCGACTTCCGTGACGAGACCGGCAAGGGCGCCGCGATGATCGGAAGCCACGCGCAGATCGTCGATGTCCGTCGTCGTGAGGGCGTCAACTACTCGGTGCTGCCGTCGTCCGGCAAGGCGCCGTACGGCACCCCCGACCGGGGTGGCTTCACCGGCTGGGTCAACTGGAAGGTCGACCGCGACGCCGACGCCCGTGGCCAGTGGGTCACGCAGGACGTGCGGGCGTTCGCCCAATCGATCACGCTGAACGCGCCGGGCACCACCGACCCGGCCGCCGAGGGCGCGATGGAGGTCGGGCAGTCGAGCGTGCTCACCGGTTCGATCGTGCAGCCCAGCGGCGTGCAGCCCGGCAGCCGGGTCGTCCCGCTCGCCTACCCGATGTCGATCCACTGGAGTGGGTCTGACTCGCTCGCCATCGGCACGGGTGATGCGGCCGTCGAGGCGGCCCGCGACGCGGGCAAGGTGGCCATCCTCGACCCGACCACGCGGAAGCTGACGGCGCTCTCGCAGGGTGTCGTGACCATCCGGGTCACCAACGACTCGATGCGCGCGTACACCGACGAGGCGTCGCTCTCGCCGGTCACCACCGAGCGCACCATCGTGGTGGGACCGTCCACGGCTCCGGGCCCGCGCCTGGAGGCGACGGTGCCGGTGTTCCCGGTCCAGTCGGCCCACACGATCGGTGAGGGGGAGTGGATCGTCGTCACCAACCGGGGCGACCAGCCGCTCACGATCGGGGCGAGCGCCGTGGTCGCGTCCGACGCGCAGTCCACCGGCAAGTTCCTCACCTCGGGCGACACCTGCACCGCCGCCACGCTGGCGCCGCAGACCGAGTGCCGGATCCGGGTGCGCTTCGCCGCCGGTGATCCGTACCTCACCTCCAGCGCCACGCTGGTGCTGAGCGCCAACACGCCGGAGGGTCGTCACCGGGTGCCGCTCACCGCCACCAGCGGTGCGCCGGCGTCGGGTCCGCAGGGCCCGAAGGGCGACCCGGGCGTGCCCGGTCCCACCGGTCCGAAGGGCGACCCGGGCGTGCCCGGCCCTGCCGGTCCGCAGGGTCCGGCAGGTCCCATCGGTCCGACGGGTCCGCGGGGTCCGGCGGGTCCCACCGGTCCGCAGGGCCCCAGGGGTCCGGTCGGTCCGCGCGGCCTTCCCGGTCGCATCAGCCCGGTCACGATCACGTGCTCCGTGCGCCGCACGACGCTCACCTGCGTCATCCGCGAGTCGGCCGCCGGTCGGCGTGACCGGGCGGTGACCCGCCGTCCGGCGCGGATGAACGTCCGCATCGCAAGCGGGACGCGGACGGTCGTCCGTCGCGGGGCGACCCGGACCATCGTCCGGATGCCGGTCCGCTCGGCTGCGCGTCACCGGGTGCGGATCGTCGCCACGGTCGGGGGCCGCACGGTCACCCGCACCGTGGTCATCCCGCGGGGGGCGACGGTCCGCCGCTGACGGATCGCGTGACGCGGTGGGAGGTGGACGGTCTCGGTCCCGAGGCCGTCCACCTGGCGTCGCCCCTGCTGCCGGGGCGCATGGCGCGTGCGCTACGCGAGCTCCTGCAGCCAGTCGCGCGGGCGCAGGTAGTCGGCCAGGCGCGCCTCCTCGCCGGTCGGTCGGTACCCGTACTCCCAGCGCACGAGCGGCGGCAGCGACATGAGGATCGACTCGGTGCGCCCGCCCGACTGCAGTCCGAAGTGCGTACCGCGGTCGAGCACCAGGTTGAACTCCACGTACCGGCCGCGGCGGTACAGCTGGAACTGCCGCTCGCGATCACCGAAGGCGGTCCCCATGCGACGGCGCACGATGGGCAGGTAGGCGTCCAGGAATCCGTCGCCCACGGCCCGCTGGTAGGCGAAGTCCGTCTCGAAGTCGGTCGCGAGGTCGTCGAAGAAGAGCCCGCCGACCCCGCGGGTCTCACCCCGGAACGGCAGGAAGAAGTACTCGTCGCACCACCGCTTGTGGGCGGCGTAGCGCTCGGCGCCGCCGAACGGCTCGCACAGGTCGCGGGCGACCCGATGCCACGCGACCACGTCCTCGTCGAACGGGTAGAACGGCGTGAGGTCGAACCCGCCGCCGAACCACCACGCCACGGTGGCGCCGTCGCGGACCGCGCGGAAGAACCGCACGTTGGCGTGGGTGGTCGGAACGTATGGGTTCTGCGGGTGGAACACGAGCGACACGCCGCACGCGTTCCAGGATGCACCGCCCAGCTCCGGGCGGGCGGCCGTCGCCGACGGCGGCAGTCGGGTGCCCGCGACGTCCGAGAACCCGATGCCGCACTGCTCGAACACCGCACCGTCGCGCAGCACCCGCGTGCGGCCGCCGCCGCCCTCGGGCCGGTCCCAGACGTCCTCCCCGAACCGGGCCGTTCCGTCGACATCCTCGATGGCCGCGCAGATGCGGTCCTGCAGATCGAGCAGGTACGCACGAACGCGGGTGTACGCGGCATCGGTCGCGCCGCTGGTCGGGACTGGGGTATCGCTCACGCAGACTCATCCTCGGGGCGTCGGTCCCGTTGCATCCGGCGGCCCGCATCCGCACGATGTGGCGCGGAGTCGGGCGCCGCGACCGGCACGTGCGCTGGGTCGCCGTCACGGGACGTTGGATCGGGTGCACCGCGGGCGGGCGTGTGCGGACGGACCCTACGCCGCCGTCCGGCGGCGCGTTCGTGTGGTTGGAGATGCGACGTCCTTCACCGCCGGACCGGACGAGGTCAGACCTCGAACAGCGTGCGTCCCACCCAGTCGTCGCGGTCCCGTGCCCCCGGCGGCATGAAGAAGTAGCCGCCGCCCACGGGGGTGATGTACTCCTCCAGCGGCTCGCCGTCGAGGCGCCGTTGGATCGCGACAAAACCGGCGTCGAGATCCCGTTGGAAGGCGATGAAGAGCAGTCCCTGGTCCAGCTGCCCATCGGTGGTGAAGGTCTCCGAGTAGTTGAAGCCGCGGCGCAGGATCCTGGTGCGCATCGCGGTCTCGTCGCGCGGGTTCGCCCGGCGGATGTGCGCGTTGGTCGGGATCACGGCGCCACGCGGGTCGGCGGCGTAGTCGGGCTCGTCGGTCTCGTTCGCCATCCCCAGCGGGGCCCCGCTCGCCTTGTGGCGTCCGAAGATGTTCTCCTGGGCGCGCAGCGACGTGCGGTCCCAGAACTCGACGCGGTTGCGGATGATGCGGATCACCCCGTATGTGCCGCCCACCGTCCAACGGGCGGGGTCGTCCCCCGGCTGCACCCACACGAGTTCGTCCATCAGCCGCCCCGCGAGCGGATCGGGATTGGCCGTACCGTCCTTGAACCCGAGGAGATTGCGCATGGACGATCGCCCCGCTCCCAGGAGGTTGGGGGCGGCGAACCCGGCCAGCATCCAGCGCAGGGTGAGCGTGGCCCGCGTCTCGCGCATCAGCCGGCGAAGCGCATGGTTGGTCCCCTCCGGGGTCTGCGCGCAGATCTGGACGCAGATGTCGCCGTCGGCGCGCGCCCGATCGATCTGGTCGTTGGGAAAGTGGTCCATCGGGCGCAGGCGGATGGGCTTGCGTCCGGCCAATCCGTAGCGGTCGTCGAAGAGCGACGCGCCGAACCCGATCGTGACGGTCAGGTCGTCGGGCGGAAGCGTCGTGTCGACGATCATGCTGTCGGTGGGTGGGAAGAGCGGGCCCCGTTCGTCGCCCAGCTCGCCGGCGGTGAGCATGGCGGAGACGGACGAGAGCCCGCGCAGCGCGTCGGCGAGTGCGGCGCGGGTGGGAGCGGTGCTGTCGAACACGGCGACGATCGCGTGTCGCTGCGCGGGCGTCGTGATGCCCTGCTGGTGCTCGCCGTGGAACCGAATCCGACCGGGGGAGGTCGCGTCGTCACCGCCACAGCCGGCGAGGCCACCCGCCCCGGCCAGCCCCACTCCGCCGACCACCGCGGCGCCCGCCGCGGTGCGCAGGAAACCCCGCCGTGACATGCCGTGCCCCCCGCTGCTCATCCGGCGACCTCAACACCGAGCGTTCCGGCGACCTGTGACAGGAGCTCCGCCAGGCTCGCCATGCTCGTTTTCAGCAGATTGCGGTCCTCGTCGCTCACTCGGTCGTACGGCTGATACCGCCCGTTCGGGAGCGCGTAGCGGTTGAGGACGCGATCGACATCGCGGAACGCGATGCGGATGTCGTCGTGAAGCTGGGGGTTGGCGGCCGCAAGCGGTTGGTCGATCAGCCGCATGACCTTCTGGGACCCTTTCAGGTTGGATGCGAGGGTCATCAGATCGGTCCTGGAATAGCGTTCCTCCTCACCCGTCACCTTGGTCTGGGCGGCCTCGTCCATCAGGGCGGCGGCACCGTTGATCATCTGCGACGGGGAGACCTCGAGACCGTTCACCTCCTTCACGAGGGCCGCCACGTCGGTGTCGAGCCGGTCGGCCAGACGCGACAGGTTGGCGCGTGCGCCGTCCTTGGTCCCCTGCGCCCAGAGCCCGTACTCGATCGCATGGAAGCCGACGAAGCCGGGGTCCGCCTCGGCCTTGGCATGATCGTCAGCGCGGGAGTCGATGGCGGCGTCGGCATCCGGGAACGCCTCGGCGATCGGCTCGATGGCCTCCCAGGGGATGCGGACCTCGGCATAGAGGGCCTTGGCGCGCGCCGTGTCGCCGGCGCGCACCGCGTTGGTGAAGCGGGTTGTCCCCTGCTGCAGCAGGCGTGCCTGCTGACGGACGTACGTGGTGTACTCCGCCGCAGCAGCTTCGAGTTCGGCGGTCGAGGCGGGCGCGTCGGTCGCCGTCCCTCCGCCGCCCACGACCAGGCGTGCTCGGTTGGGCGTGTTGGTGTTGATGCAGATCACCTGGTAGGTGCCGGGCCGGAGCATCACCGCGTTGGTCTCTCGCGTGCCGGCCGCGAGAAAGCCCTCGTAGACGATGGCGGGCTCGGCGGAGACCAGCTCGAACTCACCGCGCTTCGATGCGTTGTTGGTCACGTCGAAGCGGATGGTCCCTGATGCCTCGGCCTCGAGACGATCGGTGGTGCACCCCTGATCGTCCATCACCATCGTGAGCGCCGGCGGTTCGTCCGGTGCGTTCGATCCGCCTCCGCAGCCCATGAGGACGATGGGGACGGTCAGGGTGACGAGGGCGGCGGATGAGCGCAGGCGACGGTGCATTGGGTCCTTCGGTGTTGGGGGACGGCGGGAAGTTAGGGGACCCGAATATCTAAATCAAGTGGTTATTAGATTTAGATTCGCTCGCCTGCGGGCCGGCCACCCGTACACTTCCGACATGGGAACCAACGATCCGTCACACGGGGCCTCCGACCGCGAGCGCGTGGAGCGTCAGATCCACGGCACCGGTCACCGGGGTGCCGGCATCGACCGCGGCATGGTCGCCGGGGGCGGCGGCACCGTGTTCGACGAGCCGATCCTCGTCGTCAACCAGAAGATGAAGGTCATCGAGCTCACCAACCAGTACCGCGTCTTCGACGCGCAGGGCTCCGAGATCGCGCACGTGACGCAGGTGGGGCAGGGCAAGGCGCGCAAGGCACTCCGCCTGCTGACGTCGCTCGACCAGTTCCTGCCCACCCGCCTCGAGGTGCGCTCCCCCCACGACGAACTCCTGCTGCAGCTCACCCGGCCCGGCAAGATCATCAAGAGCACGGTCATCGTCTCGGACGGGCAGGGGCAGGAGATCGGCCGCATCGTCCAGCAGAACATGGTGGGCAAGATCAACTTCGCCTTCGAGGCGCACGGGCAGCAGCTGGGTGCCATCAAAGCCGAGAACTGGCGGGCCTGGAACTTCCGCATCGAGGATGCGACCGGCATGGAGATCGCCCGCATCACGAAGACCTTCGAGGGTGTCGCCAAGACGCTCTTCACAACCGCCGACAACTACGTCGTGCAGATCCACCAGCGACCCGCCGAACCGCTCAACAGCCTGGTGGTCGCCTCGGCGCTCTCGATCGACACGGCGCTCAAGCAGGACGCCCGCGGCCTGGGGTGAGGCCGGCGGGCGCCCGCATCATGTCGTTGTGACGAGTGGTGGGGCCGGTCAGTCGACGCCACCGTCCGACGCCATCCAGAGGATCTCCCAGATGTGGCCGTCCGGATCGGCGTAGCTTCGGTGGTACATGAAGCCGTGGTCCTGCGGGTCGCCCACGGTCGCGCCGCCCGCGGCGACGGCCCGTTCCATCATCGCGTCCACCTCGGAGCGGTCCGCCACCGAGAGCGCGGTCAGCACCTCCGTCGACGCGGTCGCGTCCGCCACGTCGCGCGTGGTGAACGTTGCGAAGAAGTCGCGGCGCAGGAGCATCGCGAACAGGTTGTCACCGAGGATCATGCAGAGCGCGCGGTCGTCGCTGTGCGCCTCGTCGAAGGTGTAGCCGAGCGCGGTGAAGAACGCTCGCGAGCGGTTCAGGTCGTGGACGGGGAGGTTGACGAAGATGTATTCGTGCATCGGGAGGCCTCGCTTTTCGAGATGGGGTGATGCAATGGAGACCGCCGGCGACCGCGGATCTCATCGGCGGCCGGTCCCATGCGTTGGTGACCTCACATCTCGATCGGAGGGCGTTCCGCGACGACGGCGTGGCGGCCGGCACGCCGTTCGACGACGAGCAGGACGACGGCGGGGACGAAGGCCGCCACCGTCAGACCCACAACCCACCAGTGGGTGACCGCGTAGGCGTCGGCCATCACCTCCCGCACCTGCAGGGGAAGCTCGGTCCCCGGCGGCGGCGCGGCGTGCCCGCCGCCAGGTGAGCTCAGCCTGCCGGCGAGGACGACCGCCAGCAGCGCGCTTCCGATCGAACCGCCCACCCGCTGCACCGTGTTGAGCTGCGACGTGGCGTCGGGGACATCCCTGCGTTCCAGCGCGGCGTAGGCGGCGGCGAAGGCGGGCATGATCGACGCGCCGATCCCCATGCCGCGGAAGAAGAGGCCGACCATGATGAGCCACTGCGGCGTGGTGGCCGAGAGCATGGTGAACGGCACCGTCGCGACGGCCAGGATCACGAGGCCCGCGACGGCGACCTTGCCGCCGCCCAGGCGGTCGGTCAACCGGCCGGCGATGGGCGCCCCGAGGGCGGCGCCGAGGCCCTGCGGCGCGAGGATCAGTCCGGTCATCAGGGCGCTCTGGCCGCGGGGACCCTGTTCGTAGAGCGGCATCAGGATCATCCCGCCGAAGAGCGCCGCGCCCAGCGCGAACGACGTGACCGACGCCGCCGAGAACCCCGGGTTCCTGAACAGGCGCACGTTCAGGAGCGGCCGTTCGCGGCGCGACGCGTAGACCACGTACGCGGTGGTCAGGACGAGGCCGGCGACGATCGGAAACCATGCGCGAAACGGCGCGATCGAACCCTCGATCCCCGTCTCGGCCAGGCCGAACGTGATGGCCGGGATGCCGACCGCCATGAGCGCGACGCCGATGACGTCGAGCGGCCATGCCCTGCCGTGCTGGCCCTCCTCCCGCAGGAGGCGCTGGGCCAGGATCACGCCGAGCACGCCCACCGGGGCGTTGACGAAGAAGATCCACTCCCACCCCGCCGTGTCGACCAGGAATCCGCCCAGAACCGGGCCGAGCACCGGGGCGATCAGCATCGGGATCGCCACGATGCTCATCACTCGGCCCATGCGTCGCGGCCCGGCCACGTGGGCCAGCATCATCTGGCCGACCGGCATCAGAAGGCCACCGCCCACGCCCTGCAGCACGCGGAACCCGACGAGCGACCCGAGGTTCCAGGCGAGCCCGCAGAGCACCGACGCCACCGTGAAGATCACCATCGAGGCGATGAACACGCGCTTGGCGCCGAACCGCAGCGCGATCCAGCCGGAGAGCGGGATGACCGCGGCCATCGCCAGCATGTAGGCGGTCACGATCCACTGGATGTGGGCGAAGTCGGTGCCCAGGTCGAGCGTCAGCCGATCGAGCGCGACGTTGACGATCGTCGTGTCGAGGATCGACATGAACGACCCCACCAGGACGACCGCCGCGATGCGGATGACGTCCGGTCCCAGCGGCGCGGTGGCACCGAGATCGCCGGGCGCGGTGGACGGTGTGGCGGCCATGGCGCGACGGTACTCCCGTCGCCGCTCGGATCGCCCGCCGCGATGTCGCGTCGCCGCGGTGGCCCTACTGGACGCTGAAGTCGCGTCCCGACCCCGGCGGCGGGGTGGGCCACACGTCCGACTGCTTGTTCAGGTCCAGGCGACCGCCGTTCACGCAGTCCGGCGTGGTGTACTCGGACGGCATGCCGGGGTAGATGGCCTCCCAGTAGAACTCGGAGAGCTGCTGCGCCTGCATGGGCGTGGCCCCCAGCCTGCGGGCCAGGGTCGGCGCGTGCTGCATCGAGTAGCACTCGGCCACGGCCTCGCTCGTGATGCCCCGCAGATGCATGGCTTCGTGGGCAAGCACGTGGACGGCGAGGGCGTTGTTCTCGGTGATGCGGCGGTTGCCGGCCGCGTACGCCTTGGCCCACCCGCATGCGTCGCGCTTGATCCGCGTGATGTCGGCGGGCTCGCCCTCGGCGTCGAAGGCGACGGTGCCGAGCTCGGGCCCGATGTCGACCATGTTGCCCAGGATCCCCTGGCAGCGCACGCCGACGTCGCGGTGGGCGAGGACGCTCACCGCCTCCGAGAGCTTGGCCTCGGCGGCCTGGGCCCGGTACTCCAGGAACCCGCCGCCCACCACCAGCACCGCGAGCCCCCAGACCACGGCGGGCCGACGCTCCTCGCCCCGGTACTGCATGTAGAGCAGCCAGGCGAGCACGGCGGCGCCGAGCGCAACCAGGAGGAGTCGCAGCGAGAGGTGGTGCATGTCCCCAGTCCATCGGCCGAAGCGGCGTCGGGCTGAACGTGGGGCGCGTATCCGGTCCATGGACGCGTCCGCGCACGCCCTGGTGCCTGGCACGTAACTTGCGCGGACGCGTCCATGGGTGGCAGAGGAGGCCCTGTGAACGTCGGGCGCGTTTCGGTCGTCGGCACTCGCGCACGCCCTGGTGCCTGGCACTTCACTTGCGCGGACGCGGTCACGGGTGGCAGACGGGCCTCTGCGGTCGCCCCCTGCGATCGCAACATGTTGATCGCACACCCTTCATGTCATGTGACTTGACATGCATCGACTCATATCGCAGAATGCTCTCAACCACAGATGTCTCCGGCGGTGGATCGGTCCAAACCGGCCGTCGTGCGGAGGCGACACCCGTAATTGGAGGCAGCAGCACACATGGGAAAGACGATCGGAATCGACCTCGGGACCACGAACTCGTGCGTGGCCGTGCTCACCGGCGGTGAGCCCGAGGTGCTGCCGAACGCCGAGGGCGGTCGAACCACCCCGTCGGTGGTGGCGTTCACCAAGTCGGGTGAGCGTCTGGTCGGCGCCGTGGCCAAGCGGCAGGCGGTCACCAACCCCGAGAACACGGTCTTCAGCATCAAGCGGTTCATGGGGCGCAAGTACGCCGAGGTGGACGAGGAGATGACGATCGTGCCGTACAAGGTCGTGCGCGGCGCGAACGGCGACGTGCGCGTGGAGGCCGACGGCAAGGAGTACTCGCCGCCCGAGATCAGCGCGATGATCCTGCAGAAGCTCCGCGCCGACGCCGAGGCGTTCCTCGGCGAGAAGGTGACCGACGCGGTCATCACGGTGCCGGCGTACTTCAACGACGCCCAGCGTCAGGCCACCCGCGACGCCGGCAAGATCGCCGGCCTCGACGTCAAGCGCATCATCAACGAGCCGACGGCCGCGGCGCTCGCCTACGGCCTGGACAAGGACACCGACCAGACCATCCTCGTCTTCGACCTGGGCGGCGGCACCTTCGACGTGTCGGTGCTCGAGATCGCCGACGGCGTGTTCGAGGTCAAGTCCACCGCCGGTGACAACCACCTGGGCGGCGACAACTTCGACAAGGCCGTCGTCGATTGGATGGTCGCGGAGTTCAAGCGCGACAACGGCATCGACCTCTCCAGCGACAAGATGGCGCTGCAGCGGCTCTACGAGGCCGCCGAGAAGGCCAAGATCGAGCTCTCGACCACCGCCACGGCGCAGATCAACCTGCCGTTCGTCACCGCGGACGCAAGCGGCCCCAAGCACCTCGACCTCTCCCTCTCGCGGGCCAAGCTCGAGGAGCTCGTCGCCGACCTGCTGGACCGCCTGGTCGGTCCGACCAAGCGCGCCATGGAGGACGCCGGCAAGGACGTCACCATCGACCACGTCGTGCTCGTCGGTGGCATGAGCCGCATGCCCGCGGTGCAGGAGCGCGTCAAGCAGCTGACCGGCAAGGAGCCCCACAAGGGTGTCAACCCGGACGAGGTCGTCGCCATCGGCGCGGCCATCCAGGGCGGCGTCCTCTCGGGCGACGTCAAGGACGTCCTGCTGCTCGACGTGACCCCGCTCTCGCTCGGCATCGAGACCAAGGGCGGCGTCTTCACGCGCCTCATCGACCGCAACACCACGATCCCCACCAAGAAGAGCCAGGTGTTCTCCACCGCGGAGGACAACCAGTCGCAGGTCGAGATCCACGTGCTGCAGGGTGAGCGCGAGATGGCCTCCTACAACAAGACACTCGGCAAGTTCCAGCTGGTGGGCCTGCCGCCGGCGCCGCAGGGCGTGCCGCAGATCGAGGTCACCTTCGACATCGACGCAAACGGCATCGTCAACGTGTCGGCCAAGGACCTGGGCACCGGCAAGGAGCAGAACATCCGCATCGAGGCGTCCAGCGGACTGTCCGACGACGAGATCCGCAAGATGGTCTCCGACGCCGAGTCGCACGCCGACGAGGACAAGCGCCTGCGCGCCCTCGCCGACGCGCGCAACAACGCGGAGGCCCGCGCCCATGAGGGTGAGCGTCAGATCAAGGAGCACGGCGACAACATCGACGCCGAGCTGAAGCGCGACCTGGAGGGCGCCATCGCCGCCGCCAAGGACGCCGCCCAGGGCGAGGACGTCGACGCCATCGAGCAGAAGGCGCAGGCCGTCACCGACCTGCTGCACAAGCTCTCGGAGCAGCTCTACCAGCGGGCGGCCCAGGAGCAGCAGGCGGGCGCGGACGGTGCGGGTGCGGCCGGCGAGGAGCCGGTCGAGGACGCCGAGTACGAGGTGATCGACGAGGACGAGACCAAGTGACGACCGACCGCCCGGCGCGCGACATCCGGTCGCGCGCCGGGACCCCCAAAGCACCTTCCCAGCATCACGAGGAGACCCAGACATGAGCGTTGTCCGTTTCGAACCACTCCGTGACCTCACGTCGTTCCGCGACGACTTCAACCGCCTCGTCAGCCGCACCTTCGGCGACGGCGAGCGCACGTGGACACCGGCCGTCGACGTCATCGAGACCGGCGACTCGGTCGTCCTCAAGGCGGAGCTCCCCGGCCTCACGGCCGAGGACGTCGACGTCGAGGTGGACGAGAACGTCCTCACCATCTCCGGCGAGCGCGAGTTCCGCGACGAGGTCGAGGACGGCAGGTACCACCGCATCGAGCGCAGCTACGGCCGCTTCTCGCGCAGCCTCACGCTGCCGCAGGGCATCAAGGCCGATGCCGTCTCCGCCACCTTCACCGACGGCGTCCTCCAGGTCACCGTCCCGAAGGCCGACGAGGTCCGGCCGCGCAAGGTCACCATCGACACGGGTGCGCCGGCGTGACCGACCCCCGTCACACATCGGACGCGGCACCCGGCCCGGGCGCCGCCGCGGACGCCGGGCGACCCGAGGGATCGCCCACCAACCCGTTCGACGCCCACGTCGCGTCCGACCCCACCACCGACGCGCCCACCCGGCCGGCCGAGCCGGGTGGCGGCGCACCCACCCCCGACACCGATGCGGGGGGCGGCGGCGAGCTGGATCGGCTCACCGCCGAGCGCGACCAGTACCTGGACGCCCTGCAGCGGCTCAAGGCCGAGTTCGACAACTACCGCAAGCGCGTCGAGCGCGACCGCCAGGCCCAGCAGATGGCGGGTGTCCGCGATTTCGTGGGCGACCTCCTGCCGGTCATCGACAACCTGGAGCGCGCGGTCGGCGTGTCCGGCGGCGCCGCCGCCGAGCAGATCGTCACCGGCGTCGAGATGGTGCGTGTGCAGCTCGCCCAGCTCCTCTCCACGCGTGGGGTGGACGAGATCGACGCGCACGGTTCGGTGTTCGACCCGGAGGTGCACGACGCCGTTGCACAGCACCCGACGCCCGAGCACCCGGAGGGCACGGTCATCCACGTGATGGAGCGCGGATACCGGCTCGGTGAGTCGGTCATCCGGCCGGCGAAGGTCGTCGTCGCCACGTCCCCACCCGGAGGTGACACCTGATGGACCGCGACCTCTACGAGGTCCTCGGTGTGTCGAAGGACGCGTCCGCGGACGACATCAAGAAGGCATACCGAAAGCTCGCCCGTCAGTACCACCCGGACCACAACGCCGGCGACACCGCCGCGGAGGAGCGCTTCAAGGAGATCTCGCACGCCCACGACGTGCTGAGAGACCCGGAGAAGCGCAAGCAGTACGACATGGGTCCGATGTACGGCCCCGGCCCCGGCGCGTCCGGGACCGCCGGCTTCGACATGGGCGACTTCGACCTGCGCGACATCTTCGGCGGCATGTTCGGCGGCGGACGCGCGGGTGGCGCCGGCGGGCCGGCGGGTGCGGCCGGTGCTCAGGCGGGGCGACCCCGGCGCGGGCAGGACGTGCAGGTCGACGTCACGCTGTCGTTCGACCAGGCGATGTCGGGCGCCACGGTGCCGGTCACGTACGAGGTCGACGAGGCGTGCGACGAGTGCAGGGGCACCGGCGGCACGCCCGGGGCCAAGTCGACGCTCTGCCCCGAGTGCCGCGGACGCGGCGTCATCGGACGCAACCTCGGCGGGTTCGAGGTGCTCAGCCAGACCTGCCCGGTCTGTCACGGCGCCGGCACCGTGGTGGACACGCCCTGTCCCAAGTGCGAGGGGCAGGCCGTGCGCCACGTGCGCCGCACCGAGCAGGTGAAGATCCCGAAGGGCGTCAAGACCGGCACCAAGGTCCGCAAGCGCGGCAAGGGGCAGGCCGTCCCGGGCGGGACGCCGGGTGACCTGATCGTGGTCACCCACGTCATCCCCAGCAAGCGCTTCACCCGCAAGGGCGACAACCTGGAGGTCGCGGTCCCGGTCACCTACGCCGAGGCGGTCCTCGGCGCGAAGGTGGAGGTGCCGACGCTCAACGGCCGAGTGGCGGTGACGATCCCGCCGGGCAGTCAGGACGGCCGCGCGCTGCGCGTCCGCGGCAAGGGCGCCCCGCACGTGAAGGGTGAGGGGACCGGCGACCTCATCGCCCGCATCCACATCCAGGTCCCCGACCGCCTCACCGACGAGCAGCGCGAGGCCCTCGAGGCCTACGCCAAGCTCGACACCTCCGAGCCCAGGAAGACGCTCCTGTCATGACCCCCGACCCGCGCCCCCTGTTCATGATCGGCATCGCCGCCGAGCTCGCGGGCATGCATCCGCAGACGCTTCGCATGTACGAGCGGCGCGGGCTCATCACCCCGTCGCGCTCACGGGGCGGCACGCGCCTCTACAGCCACGCCGACGTCGCGCGCCTGCGTCAGATCCAGGAGCTCTCCGAGGCCGGTTTCAACCTCCTGGGCATCGAGCGCGTCATGCACCTCGAGATCGAGCTGCAGGCCGCCATGGAGCGCGTGCGTGCGCTTGAGGCCCAGATGCTCGCGCAGGCGGCCGCCGCCATGGAGGAGCTCCAGACGCTGCGGCGCACCGCCGCCACCGATCTCGTGCCCGCCGCCCGCGGCGGGCTTCCCGCAACCATCATCCACCCCGTGATCCGAAGGGGACAGCCGTATGGCCGTTGACCAGTACACCACCAAGTCGCAGGAGGCGCTCGCCGGAGCCCAGTCGCTGGCGCGCGAGCGTGAACAGCAGATCATCGAGCCGCAGCACCTGCTCGTCGCGCTCCTGGACGCCCGCGAGGGCATCGTGGGTCCGCTGCTCGAGAAGGCCGGTGCCGACGTCGCGTCGCTGCACGCCGTGGCGCAGGGGTCGATCGACCGTCTGCCCGTGGTGCGCGGCGCGAGCCAGCAGCACCTGGGTCAGGCGCTGCGGCAGGTCCTGGAGCACGCGGGTGCCGAGGCCGAACGTCTGGGTGACGAATACATCTCCACCGAGCACCTCGTGCTGGGGCTGTTCGAGGTGGCGTCGCCGGCGCGCGAGGCGCTGTCGGCGGCCGGCGTCACCGGGGATGGCCTCCTCACGGCGCTGCAGTCGGTCCGCGGCTCGCATCGCGTGACCGACCCCGACCCGGAGGGCAAGTTCCAGGCGCTCGAGCAGTACGGGCGCGACCTGACCGACGCCGCCCGCCGCGGCAAGCTCGACCCGGTGATCGGTCGCGACAACGAGGTGCGTCGCGTCATCCAGGTGCTCTCGCGTCGCACCAAGAACAACCCGGTCCTCATCGGTGAGCCGGGCGTGGGGAAGACCGCCATCGTCGAGGGACTCGCGCAGCGCATCGTCTCGGGCGACATCCCCGAGAGCCTGCGCGACAAGCGGGTCATCTCACTCGACATCGGGTCGCTCATCGCCGGATCCAAGTACCGGGGCGAGTTCGAGGACCGGCTGAAGGCCGTGCTCAAGGAGATCGCCGACGCCGAGGGCGAGATCATCCTCTTCATCGACGAGCTCCACACGATCGTGGGCGCCGGCGCGGCGGAGGGGGCGGTGGACGCCGCCAACCTGCTGAAGCCGATGCTGGCGCGCGGTGAGCTGCGTGCGGTGGGCGCCACGACCCTCGACGAGTACCGCAGCCACATCGAGAAGGACCCGGCGCTCGAGCGTCGCTTCCAGCCCGTGTTCGTGGGCGAGCCGTCGGTGGAGGACACCATCGCGATCCTGCGTGGGCTCAAGGAGCGCTACGAGGTGCACCATGGCGTGCGTATCCAGGACAGCGCCCTCGTCGCGGCCGCGCGCCTGTCGCACCGCTACATCACCGGGCGCTTCCTGCCGGACAAGGCAATCGACCTGGTCGACGAGGCCGCCAGCCGTCTGCGCATCGAGATCGACTCGGTGCCGCAGGAGCTCGACCAGGTCGAGCGGCGCATCATCCAGCTCGAGATCGAGGAGCAGGCGCTCAAGCCCGAGACCGACCCCGGGTCGGTCGCCCGTCGCGACGCGGTGCAGGAGGAACTCGCGAACCTGCGCGAGGGCGCCGATTCGATGCGCGCCCACTGGGACGAGGAGAAGGAGCTCATCGGTCGCATCCAGCAGGCCAAGACCGATCTGGAGCAGGCCCGCGTCGAGCTGGAGCGCGCCGAACGTCAGGCCGACCTGGAGGGTGGCGCACGACTCAAGTTCGGCACCATCCCCGAGCTCGAGCGCACCCTCGCCGCCGCGCAGGAGGACCTCGTCCGCAAGCAGTCGGACGGGCAGATGCTCAATGAGGAGGTGGGCGAGGAGGACGTCGCCGAGGTGGTCGCCGGCTGGACCGGTGTGCCGGTCAACCGTCTGATGGAGGGCGAGGTCGAGAAGCTCGTCCACATGGAGGAGCGGCTGCACGACCGCGTCGTCGGTCAGGACACCGCGGTGTCCGCGGTCGCCAACGCGCTGCGCCGCTCACGCGCCGGCCTATCCGACCCCAACCGACCGATCGGCTCGTTCATCTTCCTGGGCCCCACGGGCGTGGGCAAGACCGAGCTGGCCCGGGCCCTCGCCGAGTTCATGTTCGACGACGAGAAGGCCATGGTCCGTATCGACATGAGCGAGTACATGGAGAAGCACGCGGTCTCGCGGCTGATCGGTGCGCCGCCCGGCTACGTGGGCTACGAGGAGGGCGGTCAGCTCACCGAGGCGGTGCGACGCAGGCCGTACTCGGTGCTCCTGCTCGACGAGATCGAGAAGGCCCACCCGGATGTGTTCAACATCCTGCTGCAGCTCCTGGACGACGGTCGCCTGACCGACGGGCAGGGGCGCAACGTCGACTTCACCAATACGGTGGTCATCCTGACCTCCAACATCGGCAGCCAGCATCTGACCGATGGTCTGGATGACGAGAACGTTGCCGAGGTGCGGGTGATGGGCGCGCTTCGCGATCACTTCCGTCCGGAGTTCCTCAACCGCATCGACGACATCGTCATCTTCCGCAGGCTCGACCGCTCCCAGATCGGTCGCATCGTCGACCTGCAGCTGGCGGGTCTCGACACCCGTCTGGCCGAGCGCGACATCACCGTCAGGCTCACCGAGCGGGCCAAGACGTCGCTGGCCGACGAGGGCTATGACCCGGCGTACGGGGCGCGTCCGCTCAAGCGGGTGATCCAGAAGCGGCTGCAGGACCAGCTGGCCCTGCGGATCCTGCAGGGCGAGTTCCGGGACGGCGACCACATCGAGGTGGACGCCGACGACGAGGGACTGCTCACGTTCCGGGCCGCGGAGCGGGCGGAGGTGTAGGGGAGGGGTGGTGGTGCCGGCGCCCGGAAGCGGACGCCGGCACCGTGGATGCAGTGATGATGTTGACCGGTCCGCACACGTTTCGGATCGACGATCCGGAGAGCGGGCGGCCGGCACCGCGGATCCGTGTGGTCACACGCCCGACACACGCCTGATCGCCGATGCGTCCGATCGGCGCGGCTGGATGCTCGACGAGGTCCACTTCGTCAGCGCCTGGATCGACCTGGGTGTCGACGCGATCGAGGAACACCGGTGCGCGGTCGTTCTGATGGAGTCGATCGAGTGCGGGACGCCGCGGACAACGGATGCGTCCCTGATGGAGCTGGGCCGCGATGCCCCGACGCTGCACCGCCTGCGGACCGTGGCCGCGGGCGTGACCGGACCCGCGTGACGCCAGCGGGTGCGGATCCCGGCATGACGTCATGGAATCCACCGGTTGCGGATCGATGCCCACTCCCGCCGTGCGCTGAGCGGTGTGAGTGGGAAATCCAATCGACCCTGTCGAACCGTTCAATTGCGCTGTTGTGTCACGGATGCGTAGGTCCGTTGTGACGATTGGGTGTGGCGATGTGACGTGTGGCTGCGGGATGCTGATGGCATGGGTGCACGACGACGGCATGGCGGACGCAAGCGGCGGCGGCGTGGGGCGTCCCTCGGTCCGGACGTTGGGCCGGTAACCCGCGGTCACGGAGGCGGTTCGGCCGCAGATCCGGTGGTGGCGGCCGATGAAGCGGTCTCCTCCTCCGCCTCCCCGTCAGATCCTTCGTCGGACCGCGTCGGTGTGGACCGTGCGGCTGAGGATCTGTCGGCGGTCGGCTGTGTCATCTGTGGAGGTGCGGACGGGGTTGGCCGTTTCCACATGACGCACCGCGTGGAGGTGGTGCTGTGCCGGGCCCACCGCGACCCGGGCTACCTGGGGCGCGACGGCGGTCGCGCGTTCACCGGGTGGTTGGACCGGGTGTGGCGGGGCCACGGTGTGTTGACGTCGGCGCGACGCGCGGCGCTTCGTGCGCACCGGCGGAGGTTCGGTGCGCGGCCGGATCGGTCGGACTGTCCGGGGAGCTACAGTTGGCCGGAGTTGCGCCTGGAGGCGGAGCGGCGGTTCGCCGGTCACGAGGATCCCCGTGCGGTCATCGCCGATCTGCGCGTGCGTCACCGGGACGACCGCGCGCGGGTGCCCTCGGTGCAGACGATGCGCCGATGGTTCCGGGAGGGGCGGTGGCTCGACGGTGACCGCCGGGCGCGTGGTGGCCGGCGGCGTGTGTCGGCGGAGCGTCGGCCGCGCAACAGGTTGCTGGCGGCGGTGCTGGGCCAGAGGCCGCGGCGGACCTGGTACACGCCGAGTGGCAAGCCGCCGTGTCCGTGGCGACATCTCACGGTGCCGGGGATGAGCATGGACGTCTTCCATCCGTGGGGTGCGATCTTCTTCGACATGTCCCGACGAGAACCCGACGAGGACGACTTCGGCACCAGGTGGAAACACGGTTCCTCCTGACGTCGCGCCGGCTCTCGACCCGGCGTGCATCGAGGCCATCTCTGAGAGTGTCATCGACTGAGCTGCGGCTGTCGTGTGCTGTTCGTTGGCTGCGCTGCAGCGATCCCCCGCGACTGATCGGGCACCCTTGGTGCGGTCGTACGTGTGGTCTGGCGTGACTTGAACGCTTCTGGGCGGTGCACGTGGATAGGAGCGACGCCCGGAGCCTGACGGCCCACCCCGGGTGCACGTGGAACACGCGTTCAATCGCCCCGTGCGCTCGTCCAATTGAACGGTTGGAAACGCGGTGCGACCTCCGCTCAAGCCGGGGCAGCGCGCTGTCGATGGCAGCTCCATGGACGACGATCCATACCGGCGGCCGCCGCCGCCCGAGCCGGTCACGCGAGCCCTTCGGGGCGCGATGGTGGTCGCCATCGTCATCGACGCCGCCGCACTTGGGCTGCTCGCGTGGGCGTTCTTCAACACCACTGGGCGTGAACAACTGCTGCTGATGGGAGTCGCCACCGCCGTGACGCTGTTCTCGGGGCCGGTCGCCATGCGGACCGTCGGGGTCCAAGATCTGTCCAAGGCCGCCGCCGCCCTCACGGCGGAGCACATCGTCCCGCCCGTGGCCGAGACATCGCGGCCGGACATCTCGATTGTGCTTCCGCTCCACCCCCGCAACGAGATCGAGGACATGTTCCTGCAGGAGGTGCGCGGCCCGCTTCCGGGGTTCCTTCCGCCGCCTCCGCCGCGAACTCCCGATGCGCCTGCGCAGATCGTAATCGACGCCGCGGGCGTCACGTTCCCCGCGTGGCTGCAGCGACGCCACGGCGACCGGGAGCAGACCATCCGGGTCCCGTGGGACGACGTCCTGCGCTGGACGGTCGACGGAGACCCGACGGACCACACCGTCGCCCGCGTTCATCGTGTCGACCTCCGCACCGGTCAGCCCCTGGAGCTCCGTCGCGACTTCGTGATGGATGAGGTGGCGCTTCTCGACGCGGTCCGCGGTCTCGGCAGAACGGAGATCGCCGTGCACGACGAGGTGGGCGTCCCCGCTCCCCGGTCCTTCCGGATCTCCTGAGGACGCGGGCTCGGTCATCGACGACCGGCGTCCGTTCATCGCCGGTTCGGAGTGGGACGACCGACCGGTCGCCCTTCGTCTGCTCAGTCGGTGGAACGTTCCGCGGTCACGCCGTCGAAGAACGTCCGGGTGACCACCTCCGCAGTCTCGTCCGGGTCGAGGATCCCGGCGTCGGTGGCGCGCACGCCGACCATCAGCATGTTCGAGAGCACCATCGCCGGCCATGACCCCGGTGCGGACCCGGATGCGTCATCGGTCGCCCGGTTCACCAGACGGAAGAGCGGTGCCAGCACGCGCTCACGTGCCGCCATGAACTCGGGGTTGCCGATGCCTGCGGGTCCGAGCAGCACGTGGAAGCGCCGGCCGAGCGGCACGAGAACCTCGACGGCACGCCGGACAGCCTCACGGACGGGGAGGCCGTCCAGGTCGACCGTCGCGAGCGCCGCGCTCGCGCGCGCCAGCGTCTCCTTCTGGATCGCCCCGATCAGGGCCTCGCGACTGGGAAAGTGGCGGTAGAGCGTGGCGCGGCCCAGACCGGCGCGTGCGGCGACCTCCGAGAGGGACGCGGACGGGGCGACCGCCAGCACATCCATGGCCGCCTCGAGGATGGCCGCCCGGTTGCGCACGACGTCGGCGCGTTCACCGTCCTGCGGTTGGGGTGTCGTCGACGGCATCCGCCACACACCTTAGACGGCCACGTCCGCTTGACGCGCTGCCGGTGTCAGCCCTAAAATGAGACATTAATATCTCACTTTATCCACGGCGGATGGAGCGACCAATGACCGCCCGAACGAACCGACGGGAGCCGTGATGTTGCACGCACTGGCGTCGTTCTCGGTCCGCCACCGATGGATCGTCCTCCTCGCCTGGATCGTCCTCGTCGTCGGTGCGATGGCCGCCGGCCGCGGCGCCGGCGGCTCGTTCTCCAACGACCTCGCGGTGGGCGGCACGGACTCCCAGGCCGCCTACGACACCCTGGCCGCGGAGTTCCCCACGATGTCCGGAGACGGCATGCAGGTCGTCGTCCACTTCGCCGACGGCGTCGACACCCCGGGCACCCGCGGTGGTCTCGAAGCCGCCCTGGCGAGGGTGCGCGAGCGGCCGGGCGTGGTGGCCGCCGAGTCACCGTACGCGCCCCGGTCGCGCATGGTCTCGGCCGACGGTACGACGGCACTGGTGAACGTCCGGTTCGACCAGCGCGCCAAGGACATCGACCCCGCCCGGATCACCACGGTCCAGCGTGACTTCGACGACCTGGTGGCATCGGGTGTCCTGGTCGAGTACGGCGGACCCGCCCTCGCGGGCGAATCGGGCCCGTCCGGCAGCGAGGTCATCGGGCTCGCCGCCGCGGTCATCGTCCTGCTCCTCGCGTTCGGCTCGGTGTTCGCCATGGCCGTCCCGCTCGTCACCGCCATGATGGCGCTCGGCCTCGGCATCGGCGTCATCACGCTCCTCACGACGCAGATGTCGATCGGGACGTCCGCACCCGTCGTCGCCGCCATGATCGGGCTCGGCGTGGGCATCGACTACTCCCTGCTGGTGGTGACCCGTCACCGCGAGGGACTCGCCCGCGGACTCCCCGCGAAAGAGTCGATCCCGCTGGCGCTCGCCACCGCGGGGCGGTCGGTGCTCGTGGCCGGGACGACGGTGATCATCGCGATCCTGTCGCTCCACCTCATCGGCATCCCGTTCGTCGCCACGCTCGGCCTTGCGAGCGCGATCACTGTGGCCACCACGCTCCTCGCCGCGGTGACGCTGCTGCCGGCCCTGCTGGGCGTCTTCGGCGACCGGATCGACCGATTCCGCGTGGGTCGCCACCGCCGCCTCGACCACGGCGACGGACGGGTCTCCGGCTGGCATCGCTGGACCCACCACGTGCAGCGCCGGCCGTGGCCGTACCTGGTGGGGTCCGTGGTACTTCTCGTCGTGCTGGCGCTCCCCCTCCTCAGCCTGCGTCTCGGCACCGCCGATGACGGCTCGGCCCCCGAGGGCAGCACCGAGCGCGCCGCCTACGACCTGATCGCCACGTCGTTCGGGCCCGGCGCCACCGGCCCGCTCCTCGTCACCGCGCGGTACGAGCTTCCGGCCGATGCCGCGCAGAACGCTCCGCGCCTGCGCACGCGGCTGATGGAGACGCCGGGGGTCGCGCGTGTCGACCAGCCCACCTTCAGCCGCAACGGTGACCTGGCGCTCCTGACCGTGGTCCCCACCACCTCGCCGGACACGAAGCAGACCGAGGCCCTCGTCCACGCGATCCGGGCGGATATCACCGGACCCCCCGTCGCCGGCGAGATGCACGTGGGCGGCGCGACCGCCACGGCGATCGACCTGGCCGACAAGCTCGCCCAGCGGATGGCCTGGTTCATGGGCTTCGTCGTGGCGCTGAGCTTCCTGCTGCTCCTCGTCGAGTTCCGGTCGCTCTTCGTGCCGGTGAAGGCCGCCCTCATGAACCTGCTGTCGGTGGGTGCCGCCTACGGGGCGGTGGTGGCCGTCTTCCAGTGGGGCTGGCTCGGCCCGATCATCGGCGCCGAGCCGGGGCCGATCGAGTCGTTCGCCCCGATGATGCTCTTCGCGGTGCTCTTCGGGCTCTCGATGGACTACGAGGTCTTCCTCCTCAGCCGGGTGCGCGAGGAGTACGGGCGCACCGACGACCCCGGAGGCGCGGTCGCGGACGGGATCGTGGCCACCGCCCGTGTGATCGCGGCCGCGGCCGCCGTCATGGTGGTGGTGTTCGCGAGCTTCCTGCTGAACGACCAGCGCGTGGTCAACATGTTCGGGTTCGGCTTGGCGGTCGCCATCGCGATCGATGCGACGCTCGTTCGCCTGGTGCTCGTCCCCGCGACGATGGCGGTGGCCGGCCGAACGGCCTGGTACCTGCCCGGCTGGCTGCAACGCGTCCTGCCACGGGTGGGTCATGCCCGTGGACGGACGGTCCCCGACGAGTCCGCGCCGGGCGATCGGCTCGTGCCGCCGGCGTCGTGACGCTCCCGCATCGTCGCCCCGATGCGCGCAGGGTGACGATCAACATCGACGTCGCGTTTCGCACCCGACCTCGGTAGAGACGACACGTACGGGACCCGTTCACGCGGCATCGGACGGGTTCCGGTGTCACGTGACTCTCGACAGTGGAGAGCCTGAATCGAAGCTCATGCGGTTCGAAGGAGGCTTGTCATGACCGAAATCTCTCCGATGCGCAGGGCCATCACCCATGGGAGCGGCCTCAAGCGCATGACCGGCACGTGGGGGGAGGTGCTCTCGGAGTTCCTCGGGACCTTCGTGCTCATCCTCTTCGGATGCGGCTCCGTCGCGGTGGCCGTCGCCGGCCTGCCCGGGTCGGGCCGCACCGCGGGCGAGAACATCTTCTTCCAGGGGACCGGTGACTGGCTCCTGATCACCTGGGGCTGGGGTATGGCGGTCGTCATGGGCGTGTACATCGCCGGTGGCGTCAGCGGTGCCCACATCAACCCGGCGGTGACCCTGGCGTTCGCCGTCCGGCGCAGATTCCCGTGGAACAAGGTTCTGCCCTACTGCGCGGCCCAGCTGGTCGGCGCCTTCGCGGCCGCGGCGGTCGTCTACCTCGTCTACTACGACGCGATCGACGCGTTCAACCAGGCGGCGGGCGTGGCGCGGAACGATCCCGCCGGCGGTGGCATCCCCACCTACTCGATCTTCGCGACGTTCCCGGCCCCGTACTTCAACGGGAGCAACATCGGACCGCTCATCGACCAGATCGTCGGCACCGCGCTCCTCGTGCTGATGGTCGCGGCGATCATCGACATGCGCAACGTCGGCGCGAAGGCCAACCTCGGGCCGTTCATGATCGGTCTGGCCGTGGCCGCCATCGGCATGTCGTTCGGTCCCAACGCGGGATACGCCATCAACCCCGCCCGTGACCTCGGACCTCGGCTCATCGCCTGGATCGGCGGCTGGGGCGAGGTTGCCATGCCCGGCACCGTCGACGGATGGTTCTCGTGGTTCTTCTGGGTGCCGATCGTGGGGCCGCTCATCGGCGGGGTGATCGGGATCATCCTCTACGACCTGTTCATCGGCGACGTGCTGCATGCGCGGCGGGTCGCCCAGGGGACCGATGTGGCCGAGGAGGGACCGGCAACCCCCGAGGAGTGATGCACCGACTCGGATCGGCGTGACGTGGTTCGGGACGGCCTCCGGGACGTCCCGAACCGCATCGGTGCGGCGCTCACCGTGCCGTCGTGCGCCCCGTCAGCATGAGCAGCGGCACCAGGGCCAGGCCGATCACCCCGCCCACGATCGAGAGCACGGCGAAGCTCGCCCCGGCCACCATCGCGCCGCTCCCCAGCCCGCCGGCCGCGCCGGCCATCGCGAGCGCCACATCGGCCGCGCCCTGGGTGGCGGCGCGACGCTCCACGGCGGTCGCGTCGGTGAGCATCGTCGTCGCCCCGATGATCGCCAGGTTCCACCCCAGGCCGAGCAGGATCAGCGCGATGGCCAGTCCCGGCACCGTCTCCGGTGGCGCCAGTGCCGCGCCGAGACCCGAGGCCGCCAGGGTGATCCCGCCGGCGGCGATCATGGCCCGCCGTCCGACGCGGTCGACCAGCGCGCCGGTGAGCGGTGACGGCAGGAACATCGTGGCGATGTGCAGCGAGATGACGAGGCCGGCCATGTCGAGTGACTGACCGTGGTCGCGCATGTGGACCGGCGTCATGGTCATGATCGCGATCATCACCATCTGGGCGACGACCATGACCGCGGTCGCCAGACGGACGGTGTGCATGTCGGTCTCGGACCGCGGTGCGACGTCCGCCGGATGTGGGTCGATGACCGCGAGCTCCCGTCTGGCGATCATGAGGGGATCGGGGCGCAGGAAGACGATCACCACCAGGGCGCCGACCAGGTAGGCGATGCTCGAGAGCATGAACGGCCCGGCCAGGCGGGGGATGTCGAAGCGCTCGGCCACATCTCCCGTCACCTCGACGAGATTGGGTCCGGCCACCGCCCCCAGGGTGTGGCCACCAGGACGACGCTGATCGCCCGGCCGCGGTGGTCGGCGCTCGCCAGGTCGGCGCCGGCGTAGCGGGCCTGCAGGTTGGTGGCGGTGCCCCAGCCATAGAGGACGAGGGAGACCACGAGGAGCGGCACGCTGTCCATGGCGGCGGCCGCGACGATCCCCGCGCTCCCCACGGCGCCCACGCCGAAACCGAGCGCGAGACCCGGACGGCGTCCGGCTCGCTGCGAGACGGCGCCCACCGCGAACGCGGCGATGGCCGATCCCAGGGTGAAGAGCGCCGCGGGCAGTCCGGACCAGCCGGTCCCGCCGATCATGTCCTCGGCGAGCAGCGCGCCCACCGCGATGCCGGCCGCGAGGCCCGCGCCGCTGAACACCTGGGCGGCCACGAGCACGCGGATCGAACGACGCTGGACGGCGTCGCGTCGCGTCGTGCCGCGGCGTCGGTCATGCGTGGGCGGCCGGCGGACCGGCGGGCGGGATGACCGTCATCGGAACGCCGTCTGCGTGGGCCGGGCACATGCCCGCCCGATCCTACGGCGCGCAGCGTCCCCGGAGGATGCGCGGCCACGCTAGGGTCGGCCCATGCCCGCCGACACACCCACCATCCTCGCGACCTCCGGTGGGTATCGGTCCGGCACCCGGACCGCGCTCGAGTTCGGACCGCTCGTGCACCACGCGGTCGAGCTGGCCGGGGTGCAGGGACGCCGGCCGCGGCTGACGTTCGTGGGAACGGCGCTGGGCGATCCGTCGTCCTTCGACTTCCGCGTGCTGGAGGCGGGGCGCGTCGCCGGGTTCGACGTCACCTGCCTCAACCTGTTCCCGATGCCCAACGTGGCCGATCCGGCGGGACACCTGTGCGAACAGGACGTGATCTGGGTGAACGGCGGTTCGGTGGCCAACATGCTCGCCGTGTGGCGCGTGCACGGTCTGGGCCCATGATGCGTGGCGCCTGGGAGGCGGGGGTCGTCCTCGCCGGTGTGTCCGCCGGTGCCATGTGCTGGTACGTGGGCGGCTGCACCGACAGCTTCGGCCCCGAGCTGCAGCCGTTCACCGACGGTCTGGGCCTTCTGCCCTGGGGAAGCGGCGTGCACTACGACGCCGAGGAACAGCGGCGCCCGGTCATCCACCGGCTGGTGGCCGACGGGACGCTGCCCGAGACCCACTGCACCGACGACGGCGTGGGGCTCGTTTACCGGGGCACCGAGCTGGTGGAGGCGGTCAGCGAGCGCGACCGCGCCGCCGCCTGGATCGTCGCGCGCGAGGGCCACGCCATCCGCGAGGAGCGTGTGGAGCCGCGCCGGTTGCCCGACCGCCGCTGAGTCGAACGCCCGGGCGCCGGCGCGCCGCGGCGACGCTCAGCCGGGGACCCGGCTCGGCTCAGTCGTCATCCGGGTCATCGTCATCGTCATCCCGGTCGTCATCGTCGTCGTCATCATCATCATCATCATCCGGGTCGTCGTCGTCGTCGTCGTCGTCGTCGTCGTCGTCGTCGTCGTCGTCGTCGGTGTCGGTGTCCGTGCGGTCGTCGGCACCGGTGGTGACCGTGATCGTGGTTCCGTCGTCGCCCGGGCCCGTGGTGCCGCCCTCGTCCCCGCAGCCCGCGAGCACCGCGAACATCAACGCGAGCGCCGCAATGAGCGCCGCGAGCCTGGTGTATCGGTGAAGCACCGTCATGGGATCCCCTCTCCGCGGTGGACGGTGCGGGAGTCTGGCAGCCGACGGGGGAGGCGACCACTCGGCGTGTCGCCTCCCGGTGCGCCGGGCGTCAGCCGATGTTGGCGATCGCGTCCTCGGCCATCTTCACGAGCGCGGCCTTCTGCTCGTCGGTGCTGCCCGAGCAGACATTGCACTTGATGTTGAAGGTGGTCGCGCCGCTCTTCACGTACACCTGGTGGAACCGCGGGTCGTGCGCCGCGCTGTCGCCGACCGAGAGCGACTCGCCCTTCTCTGCGGTGCTGCGGATCCAGTCCTCACCGAATCCCACCCACGTGGTGACGACACCGAAGTTGCAGCGTCTGCCGTCGTCCTCGGGCTCGGAGATGGTGGGCGTCGTGCCCGTCGCGGACGCGATCTGATCCCGCGTCAGGATCGAGCAGGCGTCGGTGACGCCAGCGGTGGCGTCGGTGCCGGTGGTGTCCGTTCCGGTGGTATCCGTGGTGTCGGTCGTGTCCGTTCCGGTGGTGTCGGTTCCCGTCGTGTCGGTCGCCGTGGTGTCCGTCCCGGTGGTGGTCTCCGTGATCGTCGTCCCGGTCGTGTCCGATCCGGTCGCCGTGTCGTCGCCACCGCCACAGGCGGCGAGGGTGAACGTGAGGGCGATCGCCGCCGCCAGCGCGGCGATCGTGTGCGGGCGGGTGTTCATGCGGTCCTTCTCCTTCGGCGGATGGAGCCGCCACCCTCGCACCCGGCATCCGACCGGTCCACCAACGGACGGAAAAGGATTCGGGCTCAGCAGCCGTCCGGGCCGCACGCCGCGCCGTCGGGGCCGTCGTCCGCCGGGGTATCGGCGGCGTCCCGGACCTCGCGCAGGACCTGCGCGAAGGTCTCGGCGGTCTGGGCGCCGCTCACGCCGAAGCGTCCGTCGAACACGAAGAACGGCACGCCGCGCACACCGATGCTGTGCGCCTCGGCCTCATCGGCGCGGACCTCGTCGGTGAACTCGTCGGAGGCGAGCACCGCGTCCACGCGCGCCGGATCCAGTCCGCAGCCCACGGCGGCATCGCGAATGACGTCGTGGTCGTCGACCGCCCGTCCCTCGGTGAAGAACGCCCGCATGAGCGCCGACTCGACCTCCGACGCCAGCCCGGAACGTCCGGCCAGCTGGACGACCCGGTGCGCATCGAGGGTCGGGGCGCTCTTTGCCTCGCTCCAGTTGAACTCCAGCCCCACGCCCGCCGCGCGCTCCGCGATCTGGCGGTTGTTGGCCTCGGCCTGCTCGCGGGTGATGCCGTACTTCTCGATCAGGTGGTCGATGACCGGCTCGGCTACGTGTGCGGCGGTCGGATCGAGCTCGAAGCTGCGGGGCACGATCTCCACGTCGTCGTCGAACCCGGCGAGGGCGATCTCGAGCTCACGACGCCCCAGCAGGCAGAAGGGGCAGACGATGTCGGACCAGACGTCGATTCTCATGGGGTATATGTAGCCGATGGTCGGCCCATGCGACGTCCGGACGGGTGAGCGCCGTCACGCCTCGCGGTCATAATCGGCGCCCTCGTCGTCGGAACCGAGCGTCGAGGCGTAGTCGGGCACCTCGTCCTGCAGGGTGCGGGCCGTGCGCTGGTAGCCGGTGGACGGTGGACGCTTGGGCAGCTTGAGGACCGGCACGTCCACATGCTCGTAGGGGATGGACGAGAGGAGGTGGGCGATCATGTTGATGCGCGCCTTCTTCTTGTCTTCGCTCTCCACCACATGCCACTTGGCCTCGGGGATGTCGGTGTGGACGAACATCTCGTCCTTGGCACGCGAGTAGTCCTCCCAGCGCGTGAGCGACTCGAGGTCCGTGGGCGAGAGCTTCCAGCGGCGCATCGGGTCGGTGAGCCGCGACTTGAACCGGCGGTGCTGTTCCTGGTCGCTCACCGAGAACCAGTACTTGCGCAGGATGATGCCGTCCTCGATCAGCATGCGCTCGAAGATGGGGCACTGGTGCAGGAAGCGGCGGTGCTCCTGGGGCGTGCAGTAGCCCATCACGTGCTCCACCCCCGCCCGGTTGTACCACGAGCGGTCGAACAGCCGGATCTCACCGGCGGCGGGCAGGTGGGGGATGTAGCGCTGGAAGTACCACTGGGTCCGCTCGCGCTCGGTCGGTGCGGGGAGCGCCACGATCTGACAGATGCGCGGGCTGAGGTACTCGACCACGCGCTTGATCGCACCGCCCTTGCCGGCCGCGTCGCGACCCTCGAACACCACCACCAGCCGCTTGCCCTCGGCGCGGACCCACTCCTGCATCTCCACCAGTTGGGCCTGCAGGCGGATCAACTCGGACTCGTACACCGCCCGGTCCATCTTCTTGGCGCGGTCCTTGGAGCTGTTGGACTTCTTGTTCTTCGTCTTCCGGTTGCTGCTCATGGCGCCATCCTATTGGGCCACCGTGCGGGCGGGAGCGGACGGATGCCCGCGTGTCTGCGGCAAGCGGCTGCCGCGTTCACCCGCGGTCGCGTGCGGCCGCGTCGGAGGCCGGATCGGGTGGCGGTGCGGAGGCGCCGGGCAGCGCCGGTCGCAGGGCGGCCGCACGGAGCCCGGGGAAATGCGCGGCGACGAACCCGGTGTAGTCGGCGAATAGGCGCCGCAGCAGTTCGTCCGCATCCGCCGGCGGGTCCAGCGTGCGTCGCGCCACCAGGTCCAGGAGCTCGCGCTGGGTCATCGCGGTCAGGGTGCGGCCGGCGGCCGGGACCGCACTCAGGGCGACGGGCGCGCCGTCGTCGCCGGCCAGCAACCCGATGCGGTGCGCATAGGCGTAGCCGGCGTCGATGACCTCGCCCGCCCGCGTGGTGAGCGTGATGCCCTCGAGGTGCACCGGCCGGTACCCGAACTCGGTCAGCGTGAGGCGTTCGAACTGGGCCTCGGTCACCTGGAGGAGCGTGACGGTCACGCGTGTGGACGGGCTCGACGCGAGGCCCGCCGCCATCGCGCCGTACGACGTCGGGAGGCTGACGGCGCAGACGTCGAAGTCGTGCAGCGTCGCCGGGACGATCCGCATGGGCTCGACGGGAAGACCGGCCAACTTCTGCGCCAGTCGTGCGGGGTCGCCGTTGGCGCCGATCGCGACGAGGGGCCACCGCGGGACCCCGTCGGCGATCGGCCCGTCATCCGCCTCGACGCGGTCGCCCACCAGCCGGCACGCATGCTCCGGTCGTGACCACGGATAGCCGACCGCATGGGCGATGCGTTCGGGAAGCGGCGCATCGGCGAGCGGCGGCGGGGGTGGGGGATGGCCGAGGATGTGGTCCAGGAACGCCTCGTCCGGCACCGCCAAACGGGCGAGGAGGCGCGGGTCCCCAAGCCGCGGCCACCGGTCCGGTGTGTTCACGCTCACGGGGCGATGATAGATGCACCGGGCGTCGTCGCCATCGGCGTCGTAGGCTGCCGCCGATGATCGATCTGACACCCGACGGCCTTCGCGACGCGTTCGGTCTCGGCGTCGCCGGCAACTTCGCCGGCCACCTCGAACAGGCGGGTGAGGCCGGCGACTTCGTGCGCGTCACCCCCGTCACGCCCGAGGCGCCGCGCGCCGTCTTCCCCTGGTACATCCCCGGTGCGAACGGCGGCGCGACCCCCGCGTTCCTGCACACCTTTCCGCTCGCGGACGACACCGTCGTCCTGCCGCCGGGCGACGGCGTCAACCTGCAGATCGAACCCGAGGCCGCGATGGTGGCCGACGTCGACTACGACGACGCGGGTCTCGTGAGCGGTCTGCGCCCGCGCCTTCTGGGTGCCTTCAACGACTGCTCGATCCGCCGCGAGGGCGCGACGAAGATCAGCCACAAGAAGAACTGGGGCCCGGCCTCCAAGGGGCTGGCACCGCGCCTGTTCCCGATCGACGATCTGGACGTGCCCGGCGCCACCGCGTCGCTGCGCCTCGCGTGCTTTCTCGTGCGCGATGGTGCGACGCGGGCCTACGGCATCGACTCGCCCCTGCGCGAGTACTCCTATTACGGCGGGCGCCTGATGGACTGGCTGGTGCGACGGCTGCGCGAGCAGACCGATGATCCGGACACCCCGATCGAGGCGGTCGGCCGATACCTGGACGGCTGCGGCCGGCCGTCCCGGGTGGTGGTGGGCCTGGGCGCGACGCGCTACACGGCGCTCGGCGAGGCGACCTATCTGCGTCTGGGTGACGAGTCGGTGGTCGTGGTCTACGACGAGCACGAGGTCGCGCCGGATGACCTGGTCACGGTGATCGCCGAGCGCCGCGAGGACGACCTGCGGCGCGCATCGGTGCTGCGCCAGCGGGTGGTCGCCGGCACGTCGCCCGCCCACGTCTGACCCGTCGCGGCCCGCTGCAGCCACCCGGTGGCGTGGAGGTCCGGCGTCGCCGCATGCCCGGGGCCCCGCCGTCACGGCAATCGCACTAGGATTTTCGGCCGATGACCTCGGCGGCCTCACCCTCCACATCCACGCTGCACGAGCTGCGCACGCTCATGGCGTCGCGCCATCCGCTCATCGTCGCCGAGAGCGTGGAGGAGGAGCGGGTCCGTGGTTTCGTGGTTCAGGCGGCCGCGCGGCTGGAGGTGCCGGTCTTCGAGTGGACCGTCACCCAGGGGCTTCGGCCCGCCGACGACCGCGGAAGCTGGCACGGCATCACCGCCGACCCGGCGAAGATGCTGGCCCACGTGGCGGGCCTCACGCTGCGCGCGGTCTTCCTGATGCACGATCTGCATCCGCATCTGGCATCACCCACCGTTGCGCGTCTCCTGCGCGACCTGCTGCCGACGCTGGCGCGCACCGGCTCCACCATCGTCCTGTCGGGCAGCGACATCGAACTCCCGGCGGCGATCCGGGCCGATGCGATCCGTCTGCGCATCGCGCTGCCGGATCGCGGTGAGCTCTCGGTCATGCTGGACGGGCTGGTGGAGGCCACCGGACGTGAGCCCGCCGCCGACGTGCGCGCCCGCACCCTGGACGCACTGACGGGACTGACCCTCAACCAGGCCCGCCAGGCGGTCGCGTCCGTGCTGCTGGACGGCACCGTCGACGCCGACGACGTGGCCACGCTCATGGAGCGGAAGGTCCGCACGATCGCCGACGGCGGGCTGCTGGAGTACTTCCCGGCCGAGGACAACCACGCGCGCCTGGCGGGCATGGCCAACCTCAAGGCGTGGCTGGAGCGCGCCGCCGTCGCCGCCTCGCCCGAGGCACGCGCCCTCAACATCTCACCGCCGCGCGGCATCCTGCTGGCCGGGGTCCCCGGCTGCGGCAAGTCGCTTGCGGCCAAGTACATCGCTCTCCGCTGGCGCCGGCCGCTTCTCAAGCTGGACGCCGGGATGCTCTACGACAAGTACATCGGTGAGAGTGAGAAGAACCTGCGCGGCGCGCTCAATCTGGCCGAGTCGCTCGAGCCGATCGTCCTCTGGATCGACGAGATCGAGAAGGGCCTCGCCGTCGGCGGTGACGACGCCGGTGCGGCGGTGGGGCGCAGGATGCTCGGGACCCTCCTCACCTGGATGCAGGAGCGCCGCGCGGACGTGTTCGTGGTCGCGACGAGCAACGACCTGTCCATCCTGCCGCCCGAACTGCAGCGCAAGGGGCGCTTCGACGAGGTCTTCTTCGTCGACCTGCCCACGCCACAGGAGCGGGCGGCCATCTTCGCCGCGCAGCTCGCGATCCGTCGTCAGCCCCGGGAACGGTTCGATCTGGCGGCGCTGGTGGCCGCGAGCGAGGGGTTCAGCGGCGCCGAGATCGAGCAGAGCGTGGTGGCCGGCCTTCTGCGCGCCCTGCAGGTCGGCGGGACGCCCACCACGGACGCCATCGTGCAGGAGGTGAGCGCCACGGTGCCGCTCTCACGCAGCCGTCCCGACGCGATCGCCGCGGTGCGGGCACGTGCCCGTGATTTCGTCCCGGCGGGCTGACCGGACCGTCAGCCGCGCACCATGTCGCGGATCCGCGCCACACGGTCGCGCGTGGTCGCCACGTCCTCGTCCGGACAGTCCACAAGGACGTGATCGACACCCAGGTCGCGAAGGCGCGGTGCCACGCGGCGCAGACGCTCGATGTCGGCACGCACGCGGACCGAGACCGTGAAATCCGCGCGGGCGCGGCGGGTGGATGCGAGCACGCGCGTGAGCTCACCGATCCGCTCCGGCAGCCGGACCTCGTCCGAGATGGTCGTGTGCCAGGCGTCGCCCAGCGCCACGGCGCGGGCGATCGCGGCATCCGAGTTGCCGCCGATCCAGACCGGTGGACCGCCGTCGCGCACCGGACCGGGACGCACGGTCAGCCCGCGGGCGTGCCCACCGGCGCGCGGGGTCACATCCCTCTCGCCGCGCCAGAGGGCCCGGGCCACGCGGATCGCATCGTCGGTCAGGGCTCCCCGTCGTGCGAAGTCGGCGCCGAGCGCCCGGAACTCCGACTCCATCCAGCCGGATCCCAGCCCAAGGATCACCCGACCACCCGACATGGCGTCGAGGCTCGCCACCGACTTCGCAAGCAGGACGGGGTGACGATACGGCGCCACGAGCACGCTGGTGCCGAGCCCCACCCGTGACGTCGCGGCCGCGGCGACGGTCAGGAGCGTGAGTGCGTCGTGGAAGTGCTCGGGAGGGACCGTGCTCCCGGCGGGGAGGATCACGTGGTCGGAGACCCAGAGGTCGTCGGCGCCCGCCTCCTCGGCGGCGCGGGCGAAGGCGACCAGCCCGTCCATGGGGACCGGGTCGCGGAACTGGGGGAGATGGATGCCGAGGCGCATCGGACCATTCTGCCGATCCGGCGTCGCATGGCGGGTCGGTGGCGCCGCCGGCGTCGGATTCGGATGGTCGTCGCAGGCGGCGACGTGCTGGTCGGCATCGAGGTGCGCCGCTGACCACCCGGTGAGACATCCATCGGCGGGCGATGCACGCAGGCGGCGGTTGCCCACCGGCCGATCCTGTCAAAACCCATCGCGGGGTCCAATCTTTCACAGACCCCTGACCCGGCGCACACAGCCTCCGCACAAATGGGAGCGGCGTCCGTGACCCCACCTGCCAGGCTGCCCGCAGTCAGGCGATCAACGGGAGGCGGACATGCGGGTGATGAGAACAGTGGCGGTCGCGGGTGCGGCGGTCGTCGCGGCCGGCGCGGTGCAGGTGGCGACCGCGCAGACCACGAAGCGGGCGGTGGCGGACATCGCGGTGACCCAGGTGCCGGGGATGAACCCCGCGGCCGTCGGGATCCCGATGGACTACGAGGTGACCGCGGTCAACAACGGCCCGCAGGTGCCGGCCTCGATGACCATCCGCAACACCCTGCCGACGGGCGTCGGGTTCGTGCGGGTGGAGGCGTCGCTCGGCGGACGCTGCACCGGCCCGCGCGTCGGCGAGATCGGCACGGTCGTGTGCACGTGGCCGCGGCCCGCCGTCGGCGTGCCGGCCATGGCCCGCATCTTCATCCAGCCCAACGGCGTGGCGACGCTGGTCAACACGGCGCGGGTCACGACGACCGGTCGTGATCGGGTTCGGGCCAACAACACCTCCACCAGCACGATCCAGGCGATCCCGTACGCGGTCGCCCAGGGCGGCCAGCGCTGCACGATCGTCGGCACCCCCGGCGACGATGTGCTGGACGGCACCCCCGGCGACGACGTGATCTGCGGCCTCTCGGGCAATGACGTGATCCGCGGGCTCGAGGGCAACGACGTCCTCGACGGCGGCAGCGGCGCCGACCTGCTGGTGGGCGGTGAGGGCGACGATCGCCTGTACGGCGGCACCGGCGCCAACCGCCTCTTCGGCGGCACCGGCCGCGACATCCTGGTGGGCGGTCCCGGTCGCGAGCTCCTGTGGGGCGGCCACGGCTTCGACGTCGGCAAGGTCTCGAAGGGCGACCGGCTGATCAGCGTCGAGCGACGCATGTGACCCACGGTCGGGGGGCGGGCGCCGGCACGGGCCCGTCCCCACCGGTCCGCGGCGGTCAGACCCCGCGGATCGCGCGCCGGCGCGCCGAGGCGCGCGTGCGCGGGCGGGTGCCCCTGGTCATCGCCAGGCCGGCGCCCACGCCGATGACCGCGGCCGCGATGGCGAGGAAGATGCCGTAGTCGCGGCTGAGGAACTCGGCGGGATACGGCGGCCGCACCAGCCGGAGCCCCACCAGCAGCGTGCAGACCGTCGCGCAGAGCATGACCAGCCAGCCGAGCAGGTTGGCGGTGGTCCGGTCGATCCGCCCCGGCGAGATCTGCTCGACCAGGGCGAGCGTCGCCGCGAGGAGCCAGAGGATCGCGACGAAGAGCGCACCGCGGCCGACCGACGAGGCCGCCCAGCCGGACATGCGGCCGGGTTCGCTGGGTGCGCCGAGGTTCGTGCGGAACCACGGCAGGAACACTGAGGCGATCACGGCGATGGACATCGCGATGGCGATCATGGACGGGGCCTCGGCCAGCCCCACGATCGGTGGGCGTGCTTGGCGTCGCACGTGAAGATCGTAGCGTCTCCTGCGTGGTAGGCTCGGCAAACCGGGGAACGCGCATCCGTCGCTGGAGGATCCATGCCCACGTACATTCTGCTCAGCACGCTCAGCCCGCATGGGGCGGGGACACTCAAGGCCAATCCGCTGCGCCTGAAAGAGGTCAACGACGAGATCGAGCAGATGGGCGCGAAGGTCATCAACCAGTGGGCCGTCCTGGGCCCCTACGACTTCGTCAACATCGTCGAGGCTCCCGACGAGCGGGTCATCGCCCGTGTGTCGGTCGAGCTCGCGGCGCGTGGCACCGCGCATTTCCAGACGCTCACGGCCATCCCGGTCGACGACTTCCTCGCGCTGCTCAAGTAGCGCGGGTCTACGAGCGAACCGAACGGAGGCGGGAGCTTGGACAGCATTCAGCGTGAGCACAAGATGTACGCGGGGGCGGGGGCCATGGTCCTCGTCCTCATCAGCCTGTTCGTCGCCTGGGCGGGGGCGGGCGGCTTCAACGTCAAGGGAACCGACTTCAGCTCGTGGTGGCTTCTGGCGCTGATCCCGGCGATCGTCGCCGGGGCCATCTTCGTCATGGAGGCCATCGACTTCCCGCCGCCGGCGCCCTTCCTCAACCTGGGGCTCGCGGCCGTCATGACGGTCATCGTCTTCACCTGGACGTTCTCGCACTTCATCGACCTCGAGGGCGGCCGCAAGTTCGGCGCGTACCTGGGACTCATCGGCGGCATCGTCGGTCTCGCGGTGGTCGTGCTCACCCGCGACGAGCAATAGCCGCCCGTACGCAAGGAGCGACATGGGATTTCTGGACAAGGCCAAGGAGACCGCCAAGAAGGTCGCCGAGCAGGCCCAGGAGGGCATCTCCGAGGCCAAGGAGAAGGGGCAGGAGCTCGTCCTGAAGCGCCGCATCAACGCGGCTGCGGAGGAGATCGGACACCTCGTGCTGCGCCAGAAGAACGGTGAGGCGGGGCTGGACGCCGAGATCGACCGGCTGGTCGGCGAGGTGCGCGCGGCGGAGGCCGAGATCAAGGAGCTCGAGGAGTCCTGACCCCTGGTCGGGCGCGCGTCGCGTCCGACCGGTGTCGATGACCGTGGCCGCCACGACGGGTGGCCGTGCGCTGCCGTCCTCGCGGCGCACGTGTGACGCCCCACGCCGCATCTCAGGCGGACGCGCGCGGCTGCCGATGCTCCAGACGTGAAGCGTCTCTCCGGACGGTTGTCCATGCGCGCCCAGTTGGCGCTGGTGGCCGTGATCCCGCTCGTCGGCCTGGCCGCCTTCGCGATCCTCTGGGCGGGGGGACGACGTGACGTGGTGCGCGATGCCGAGCTTCGCCGCCACCAGCTGGACGGCGTCATCGCGACCACGCGCATGTACCGGATCGTCCGGGAGATGTCCATGACCACCGGCCTGGTGCTGGCCGCGGGCGGTCTGGAGGAGCTCGGCGACATCGCCAGAATGCCGCGCGGCGCGACCCTCGCGGGTGACGAACAGCTCCGCGACGCGGTGGCGGAGGCACGTCGCCTGTTGCCGGCGCTGGACGCCGCGACCCGCGCAGAGCTGGCCACAACCGTCTCCCACGTCGACCGCCTGCGCAGTGGCTACTCGGTCGACGGGACCCCGGAGGGGGATGCGGACGCCCGTCCGCTCTTCAACCGCGCGACCGCCGGTGAGCTGCGCGCGACCATGGATGCGCTCCGCACGAGCGTCTACGACATGCGCACGCGTATGAACCCCGTGCGCGGCGCCCCCGATGCGGCCACCCTCATGGACCTCACCGAGCTCGCGCAGGCGTACGTCTTCGAGAGCGCGGTGGCCATCGCCAACATCCTGCGACCCCGATGGCTCTCGACGGCGTCGATGGACGATGCGGTGCGCGAGCGCCGCATCCTGGAGCGGGCGGCCGCCCTGCGTCTGGCCCCGTCCGACCGCGACCGGCTCCTGCACTGGCCACAGCGCGAGGCGTGGGCGCGGTTCCGTGACGACGCGATGGCGGGGCGCTCGCCCAACACTCTGCGCGGGATCAACATGATCTACGCGCGGAGCGGGGCGATCAACGCCCTGCAGACCAGGATCGCCACCGAGGCGCAGGCGCGTGCCGCCGACGAGGCCCGCAGCGCCGGTCGCGCCTTCCGGCTGGCGCTGGGCGTCGCCCTCGGGCTGGGCGTCATCACGCTGGCCATCGCGTTCGTCGTCCTGCGCCACACGACCGCGCACCTGCGACGTCTGGCGGCGCAGGCGCGCAGCATCGGCGCCGGCGACCTGGACATCGAACCGATGGAGGTCCGCGGATCCGACGAGTTCGCGGTCCTCGCGGGCGCCTTCAACGAGATGACCGGGACGCTGAGCGCGCTCCAGTCACGGGTGGACGCCATGGCGGACGGTCGCGACGACTCGCATCGCCACGTCGTGCCGGGCCACATCGGGACCTCCCTCGAGCGGTCCGTCGCCAGGCTCGCCGAGACGACCGAGGCCCTTCGGATGAGCGAGCAGGTGGCCCGCCTGACCGTCGACACCACCGTCGAGGCCATCTGGACGACCGACGCCGCCGGGCGCATCGTCGCCGCCAACGCCGCCGCCTGCGAGCTGGTCGGGCGCGGGGTCGCGGGCCAGGTGGGCCTGTCGTTGGCCGATGTCGTGGCCTGGGAGCGGCTGCGCCTCGATCGCGGCGCGATGCCCGCGGAGGTGACCGACCTCGTCGACGAGCTCCACCTGCCGGCGGGTGATCGCATCGATGCGCTCGTGACGGTGCGGGCCGTGCAGGCCCCGGACGGCTCGTCCCGGGCGATGGTCTTCGTGCGCGACATCACCGAGCGGCGGGACCTCGAGGAACGGCTCGCCTGGGAGGCGACGCACGACATGCTGACCGGCCTGCCCAACCGGGGTGGGCTCCACCAGGAGCTCGACGAGATCGCCCGTCGCCGGCCGGGCGCCGTCACCCTGCTGTTCATCGACCTGGACCGGTTCAAGCGGATCAACGACGCGCTGGGGCACGAGTACGGTGACGAGCTCCTGCGACAGGTCGCCGTCCGGCTGCGGGACTGCGTGAGAGACGACGACCTGCTCGCACGACTGGGCGGTGACGAGTTCGTCCTGGTGCGAAGCGGCGACGGGCAGGGCACCGGCGAGATCGACGCGGTCGCCGGCGACATCATCGCGGCGATGGAGGAACCCTTCGATCTGCGCGGGACCGCGGCACACATCTCGGCGAGCATCGGCATCGTCGTCGAGCCCGTCGCGACCGGCGCCGCCGAGATGATCCGGCGCGCCGACATCGCGATGTACTCGGCCAAGCAGAACGGTCGCGGGCGCATCGCGCGGTTCGACGCCTCGTTGCATCGCGCCGTGACCGACCGCCTGCAGCTCGAGGAGGAGTTGCACATCGCCATCGCCGGTCACGGGCTCCACGCGGTGTTCCAGCCGGTCGTCGCCGCCGGCGATCGCCGCCTGCGGTCGATCGAGCTGCTGGCGCGATGGACCGATGCGGACGGCGTCGTCGTTCCCCCGAGCACCTTCGTCCCCCTGGCGGAGGACACCGGCCAGATCATCGCCATCGGACGCTGGGCGCTGGGCGCGGCCGCACGGACGGCCGCGACGCTCACGGCGGCGGTCCCGGGATTCGCGGCACCGATCGCCGTCAACGTGTCCGGCCTCCACCTCATGGACGGCGACGTCGTCGGCGACGTTCGCGCGGCCTGCGACGCGGCGGGCGTCCCGGCCTCGGCCATCGGCATCGAGCTCACGGAGACCTTCCTCGTCGACGGCGACGCGGCCGAGGTCGAGGACGCGCTGCGCGAGCTGCGCCAGATGGGTGTGCAGGTCTCGATCGACGACTTCGGGACCGGCTACGCGTCACTCACCTACCTCGAACGCATCCCCGCCCACATCGTCAAGATCGACGGCTCCTACATCACGCCGGTGGGCGCCGACCCGGACCGGACGCTCCTCGTGCGGTTGATCTGCGACCTGACACATGCGCTGGGCATGCAGGTCGTGGCCGAGCGCGTGGAGACCGCCGTCCAGATCCACGCGCTCGACGAGCTGGGCTGCGACATGGTGCAGGGACACCTCATCGCGGCCCCGATGGACGAGGCCGCGCTCGTCAGTTGGGTCCGCGACGCCCCGCGCTGACCGGGGCGCATCGAACCGGTGGCCGCCTCAGCGGCGCACGGCCTTCGCCCGCGGCGTGGCGGGCGCCTTCGGCGGCTTGGTGACCCGGAACCGCGCGGAGAGCTCGTTCTTCACGCCGTAGTTCGTCCGGACGCCGACCGTGACGGTGTACACGCCGGGGGCCAGTCGCTTGCGGTGTCGCAGCATGTCGTAGGTGAGCGTGCGCGGACCGCGCTTGAGCAGACGGTTTCGCGTGACGAGCTTGACGCTCCGTCCTTGGGTGTCGCGCACGACGGCCGTCACCCGGGCGTTGGACTGCAGCCGGAAGCCGATATTGAGCGTGCGCTTGGCGGTGGGACCGACCTTGCGCAGTCGCAGGTGGCCGAGCGTCGGGTCGATCACGAGCGGACGGACGTGCTCGGTGGGCGTCGATCCGTCGGTGGGACGAAGCTGCGCGACGAGCGTGTACCTGCCGGCGGGCACCTTCAGCCGGTGACTCAGGGTGATGATGCGGCCGGCCGGCCCGAGCGGTCCGCGGTAGACCAGGCGCACCGCCTTGCCGGACGCGTTTCGCAGGATGATGTTGGCCGCTCCCTCCTTGGCGGAGCGTGCCGCGACACGGGTGAAGTCGTCCACACGGTCGCCGTTGGGTGAGATGAACGCCGCCGGTTCGGTCAGCTGGACGCCCCCGTAGGACACAATGAGCCCGTTGGCCACGGCTCGTTCGCCGTTGCCCACGCGGTTGACGAGCCTCTCGCGGATCGCCATGCCCGACGAGCCGCCGCTGTCCATCGCGATCGCCGTCTGTGCGCCCAGGGATGCCATGAGGTTGGCCTGCTCATTGGCGGTCATGCCGACGCTGCCCTCGAGGGGACCCTCGGTGACCACCATGAGCAGCTGCCCCTGCGCGGTCTGGCCGATGGCGGTGCGGGCCGAGCGGCCGGCGACCTGGCCCGAGGTGAAGCCGGTGGCGTCGCCGTTCATGACCGCCTGTCCGTTCTGCACCAGGACCGGGCCCCCGCCCATGGCGGCGACCACGTCACCGGGGAGGTTGGTGAGCACCGGGTTGAGCGTGATCCGGCGGCCGGGTGTGAGCGCACCGATGCGGGCGGCCGGGTTCGTGCCGACACCGGTGAGCGCCACCATCCTGGGTGCCACGCCGGATCCGCCGCCGCTTCGCACGCTGTGCACCGTTCCGGCGATGGGCCGGTTGGGCACGATCACGCCGGGCGCGTCGAGGGTGATGAGCGCCTCGACGCGGTCGGCGCTGCGCGGGGTGAGGTCGCCGAACGAGGACGTGTAGAGGATCGTGCGGTCCGACGACGGTCGTTCCGCCGGACGGTTGGCCGCCACGAACCCGCCCTGCCGGACCAGCGGGTCGGCCGGTGTCGGATCGGCCTGCCAGGTGCCCTGCACCGCCGACTGGAGGGCCATGAGCGCGCCGGTCGAGGTCAGCACCATCGCCGACCGCGTGGCCTCCGGCTCGTTCACGAACTGTCCGTCCTGCACGAAGAGCCCGCTGGGAAAGCCGCTGTCCCAGTTGAAGAAGTCGCCGTTCACGCCGGCCACCGCGCCGCTTCCCAGACGCTGGCGCATCATGGTGGTGAGGAGCCCGCGTCGCGCGGTGGTGCCGTTGAAGGGCACGGGCCTGAACGAGATGAGGGGGCTCGGGTCGACGCGGGTCACGTGCGTCACCTGACCGCCACCCGCCACGCGCTCGTAGGTCACCCCGGGCACGACGTCGGTCGGCTGGGCGGACGCCTGCGACGCGATCGCGGCGGCCGCGGTGCCGGCGGCGATGAGGGTGAGACGACGGGTGAGACGGCGTGCCTGCACGAAAGACCTCGCTGGGGACGACTGCGGGAGAGGGCCCATCGCATCGGCGGTGGGCCATGAGGACCGGGCTACCCGATCAAACGCCGAAGTCCTGCACAAGCCCCGCTGTTCGCCGTTGACCGCCGGTAATGATTCGATGAGCAGGGATTTCGCGCGATGTGTGCACCGAGCGAGGTGTGGACGGACAGCGCCGAAAACGCCGTTGATACAGTGATGAGCCGTTCACGATCCGACCAGGAGCCCCGTGTTGAGCGTTCCGCTGATGGACATCCAGGCCCAGTACCAGCCGCATCGCGCCGCGATCGACGCGGCCATCGCCACGGTGCTCGACACCGGCAGGTTCATCCTGGGACCCGAGGTGGCGGGACTCGAGGCCGACATCTCCGCCCGCCTGCAGGGACGTCCGTGCATCGGTGTCGCCAACGGCACGGACGCGCTCGTCATCGCGCTCCAGGCGCTCGACATCGGCCCGGGCGACGAGGTGATCACCACGCCGTACACGTTCTATGCGACGGCGGAGGCCATCGCGCGCATCGGCGCGACCCCGGTGTTCGTCGACATCGACCCGCTCACCGCGACGATCGATCCCGACGCCATCGAGGCGGCCATCACCGACCGCACGAAGGGCGTCATCCCGGTGGACATCTTCGGCCACCCGGCGGACATGACCCCCATCCTCACCACCGCGGCGGAGTACGGCCTGGCGGTCATCGAGGACGCGGCGCAGTCGTTCGGGGCCTCCGACGGCGAATGGCCGGTTGGCACCGTGGCCGACGCGGTCACCTTCAGCTTCTTCCCCACCAAGAACTTCCCGGGCATCGGCGACGGCGGCATGGTCGTCGCGCGGGACGAGGCGCTGGGCGAGCGCATCCGCCGGCTGCGGTTCCACGGTTCGAAGGACAAGGTCGTCTTCGACGAGGTGGGCTACAACTCGCGTCTGGACGAGATCCAGGCGACCGTCATCCGCATCTTCCTGCCCCAGTTGGACGGCTGGAACGACGGGCGTCGCCGGGCCGCCGACCGCTACCGCAGCGCGGGCCTGGGTGAGCTCATGACCCTGCCGCACGAGCGGGAGGGGGCCAATCACGTCTACCACCTGTTCGTCGCCCGCCACGAGAAGCGCGACCAGATCCGCGAGCGCCTGAACGCCGCCGGCATCGGCGCCGCCGTCTACTACGGCATTCCGATGCACCTGCAGCCGGTCTTCAAGCACCTGGGCTACACCGAGGGGAGCCTGCCGGTGGCCGAGGAGCACGCCCGCACCGGTCTGGCCCTGCCGATGCACCCGCACCTCACCGACGAGCAGGTCGACCGGGTCGTCGCCGCGGTGCGCGACGCGGTCGACGAGATCGGCTGACGCCCGCGCCCGATGCGCATCTGGATCGACGTCACCAACTCACCCCATGTGGTGATCTTCCGGCCGCTCATCGCGCGGCTGGAGGCACGGGGACACGAGGTGACCGTCACCTCCCGCGAGTTCGCCCAGACGACCGGCCTGCTGGATCGCTTCGGGATGCCGCATCGCGTGGTGGGCGCCCACGGCGGCGGGGGCCTGCGGGGTAAGGCCGCGGCCGCCCTCGGGCGCACCCGTGAGCTCACGCGGTTCGCCCGCCGCGAGCGCTTCGATCTGGCCGTGGCGCACGGCTCGACCGACCAACCGGTCGCCGCACGGCTTGCGGGCACGGCGCAGGTCACGATGTTCGACTACGAGTTCGCCACCGTCATGCACCACTGGAACGGTCGCTGGGCGCGGCGGGTGCTGGTGCCCGACGCCATCCCCGAGTCGGCCCTGACGCGATTCGGCATGCGGCCGCCCAAGCTCGTGCGCTACCCGGGGCTCAAGGAGGAGTACTACCTCGCGGACCATGTTCCCGACCCGACGGTCGCCGACGAGCTGGGCCTGCGCCCGGATGCCGTCATCGCGGTGCTGCGACCCGCGCCGGAGGTGACGCTCTATCACCGCGGACGCTCCACGGAGCTCTTCTCGTCGGTGCTGGCACGCATGTCTCAGTCTCAAGTCGAGGATCAGGTCGTGGTGCTGCCGCGCACCGACGAGCAGCGGAAGTCCCTGCAGGGGACGGAGTTCATCGTCCCGGAGCGCCCGGTGGACGGCCCCACGCTCATCGGCCTCGCCGACCTGGTGGTGAGCGCCGGCGGAACGATGAACCGGGAGGCCGTCGCGCTCGGCGTGCCCGCCTACACGCCGTTCGCCGGGACCCTCGGCGCGGTGGACCGCCGCCTGATCGAGGAGGGGCGTCTCGTCCGCGTCGAGTCGGCCGACCAGGTGCGCCTCGCGAAGCGGGACCGCTCGGCGACACCGCCGCTGCGCGACCCGGACGTCCTGATCGACGCGATCCTGGACGCCGCCTGAGTCCGTTCCGGGCGTCGTCCGGTGCCGCGATCCGTCCCGCCCCGCCGCGTCATCGTGCGCGCCGCGGGTCCCGGCGGCCCGTCCCGCGCGGCCCGGTCATGCCCGCGTCCGTCGTGCGCCCCCGCACACACAGGATAAACTCGCCCGCGTGAGACTCCTGCCGAGAACCCGCGGCTGGCGTCGCCACCTCCACCGGGTGATCCAGGTCGGTGTGGACGCGATGCTCGTTCTGCTGGCCTGGTGGCTCGCGTTCGCATTCCGCTTCGACGGCGGCCTGCAGGGCGTGTACCGGGAACTGTTCGTCGCCACCCTGGGCGTCGTGATCGCGATCAAGATCGTCGTGTTCGTCGCCGCGCGCTTCTACACCAAGTGGTGGCGCTTCACGAGCGTGCGCGACCTGCAGGCGATCGTGGCCGCGGTCATCCTCTCCAGCATCCTCGTGGTGGCGGTGCTCTCGTTCTGGCAGCCCGTCGAACGTCAGAGCGGTCGCAACGTCCCGGTGCCCCGCGGGGTGCTGGTGCTGGACTTCTTCATGACCCTCACGCTGATCGGCGGGGCGCGCTTCGTCGTGCGCAGCCTGGTGGAGCGGCCCAACCGCGGCGAGCTCGTCGCACGTGAGGGCCGCGAGGTCCTCATCTGCGGGGGCGGCAACGCCGGCAACACGATGCTGCGCGAGATGCAGAAGAACCGCGCACTCGGCTACATCCCCGTCGGCATCGTCGACGACGACGACCGCAAGCAGAACCTGCGCATCCAGGGGGTGCGGGTGCTCGGCCGGCGGGCGGACCTTCCGCAGATCCTGCGTGACATCAAGGTCGACGAGGTCATCATCGCCATGCCGTCGGCCAAGGGCTCGGTGCGACGCGAGATCACCGAGGCGTGTCGCGCGGCCGGTGTGCCGTGCAAGACGCTCCCCGGTCTGCCCGAGCTCATCTCGGGTGAGGTCACGGTGCGCATGCTGCGCGAGGTCAGCGTGGAGGACCTCCTGGGACGCGCGCCGGTGCGGATCGAGTTCGAGAAGGTGTCCCGCTACCTCAACGGCAAGCCGGTCCTCGTGACCGGTGCGGGCGGCTCGATCGGGTCCGAGCTCTGCCGCCAGGTGCTGCGCGCCGGCCCGTCGAAGCTCGTCATGGTGGACCACGCCGAGAACAACCTCTTCGAGATCGACCGGCAGGTGGCGGGGCGCGGTCGCACCATCCCGGTCATCGCGGACTGTCGCGACGAGACCGTGATGGAGCGCATCTTCGCCGAGCACCGGCCGGAGGTGGTCTTCCACGCCGCCGCCTACAAGCACGTTCCGATGATGGAGCTGAACCCGCTCCAGGCGATCGACAACAACGCCCTGGCCACGTCGCTTCTCGCCCAGCTGGCCGACCGCTACGACGTGAAGCGCTTCTGCCTCATCTCGACCGACAAGGCCGTCGAGCCGAAGACGGTGATGGGCGCCACCAAGGCCCTGGGCGAGCGCATCGTCGAGTCGCGCGGGGCCGGATCGCACACCAAGTTCGCCGCCGTCCGCTTCGGCAACGTGCTGGGAAGCTCCGGCTCGGTTGTCCCCATCTTCCGCCAGCAGATCGCGGCCGGCGGGCCGGTCACCGTGACCGACCGTCAGATGACCCGGTACTTCATGACGATCCCCGAGGCGGTGCAGCTGGTCATCGAGGCCACCGGCATCGCCGACGGTGGCGACATCTTCGTCCTGGACATGGGCGAGCCGGTGCGGATCATGGACCTGGCCGAGAACATGATCCGCCTGTCCGGGCAGGAGCCCGGGCGCGACATCGCCATCCAGGTCGTGGGCATCCGTCCCGGCGAGAAGCTCCACGAGGAGCTCTTCAACCTGGACGAAACGGTGCAGACCACCCGCTTCGGCAGGCTCCACCGTGCCACCCGCCGGCCGCTCGATCCGGAGCACCTGCACCGGGGCATCGACGAGCTGGCCGACCTCGTGGCGCAGGGCGACAGGAAGGCCGCCGCGGTCACCCTCTGGCGGACGCTCGGCGTGGGCAGGGAAGCGACCGGCGGGGACGAACACCCGAGTACCATCGGCACCGAGGACAGGGACGACATCGGATGAGCACCGCGATCGTGATCGACACACAGGCAGAGATCCGCGACACGCTGGTGCCGGCGCGTACCGATGGGCTGCTCGGCCACATCACCCGTGACTGTGACGACCACGGTGGCGAGTGCCACTGCGTGGGGCACATCGACGAGGGCGCCCTCGTCTTCTGGTGCGAGCGCGGCGAGCACCTCGTCACGTTCCGCTAGTCCCGCGCCGAGCCGCCACGGGGAGTGATCCCGGCTGATGCGGTCGGCCATCGCACCCGGCCATCGCACCCGGCTGACGCGCCCGGCGGACGTCGCCGTTCCCCACGCCCGACTCCCGCGATGACCGATGCCCGATCCGCGCGAGGGGTCGTTTGCGATCCGCGTGGCGTCGGCCGCGCTCGCCGCGTGTGATGGCACCGGGGGCACCGCACCGGGGTCCCGGGCGTCCGCCACGGGGTGCCGCCGCGGCGTGACCCGTCCAGGCTGGGCCCGGGCGGGTCCGGTGGGTCAGACGTCGACGCGGAAGGCGTTGCTGCGCCAGGCCTCCAGCTGCAGGTCCAGCACGTCCAGCGGGTTGATCGGGCGCACGCCCTCGATCAGGTCGTCCTCCCGGAAGCCGTAGAGGGCGCCCAGTGAGAAGCGGTCCACCAGGATCTTCGCGCCCTCGTCCAGCAGCGCACGCACCTGGTTGTTGGCCGCCATGTGGCCGGGAAACGCCTCGGCCCCGACCGACGGGTACCCGCGGGTCCCCGAGGCGATCAGCACGCCCGGTCCGTGCAGCACGATGGAGAGGTCGAACCCCTTGCGCAGGAGGCGCGTGGCCACGAACAGGTTGGTGAGTCCCGCCGACCCCTCGTACGGGGCGGTGGAGATGAACATGTAGGCGCGATCGCCCTCGCGGGCGTCGTAGTCCTCGACCAGCTTCTCGTCGACGTCGTACAGCTCCTGGCCCGGTTCCGGCCGCGGCCCGTCGATCTTCCCCATGTGTCCTCCATGCATGTCACGGCTCGCCTGGGTTGTGTTCGCCGGGGTCGGCGCGGACCCTGCAACGTTCGACACCGGCGGATCCCCGGCACCCGTGCGCCGCGTCGGGGTATCGTCCAGGTGTCCTGCAGCGAGGAGGGGAGCGGAATGGAAGTCGATGTCGCGGTGCTCGGCGGCGGGCCGGGTGGATACCCGGCGGCGATCCGGGCGGCCCAGCTGGGGCTGTCGGTGGCCCTCATCGAGAAGGGCGAGCTTGGCGGCACCTGCCTCAACGTCGGCTGCATCCCCACCAAGGCATGGGTGCAGAGCGCGCACGCGCTGAAGGACGCCCGTCACGCGTTCCCCCAGCTCGGCGTCACCGCCGGCGAGCCCACGCTCGACTTCGGTCAGGTCCAGGAGAACAAGGGCCAGATCGTCAAGACGATGGTGGGCGGCGTGGGAACGCTGCTCAAGGCCAACGGCGTGACGGTGGTGAACGGTGAGGGGACGTTCACCGGTCCCAACGAGATCGCCGTCGAGGGTGCCGAGAGCGTCACCTTCAAGCACGCGGTCATCGCCACCGGTTCGCGGCCGCTGCGTCCGCCGGTCGAGGGCATCGACAACGAGCGCTGCGTCGACAGCACGGGGCTCCTCGCGCAGACCGAGATCCCCAAGCGCCTCATCGTCCTGGGCGGCGGTGTGATCGGCGTCGAGTTCGCGTCGATCTTCAACCACTTCGGGTCCAAGGTGACCGTGGTGGAGATGCTCGACTCGATCATCCCGATGATGGACGACGACGCCATCAAGGCGCTCACCAGGGCCTTCAGCAAGGACGGCATCGAGGTCCACACGGGTGCCAGGGCGACGAAGATCGTCGAGAACCAGGACGGCGTGGTCCTGCACTTCGACAAGGGCGGTGAGGACGAGTCGGTCGAAGGCGACCTCATCCTCGTCGCCACCGGCCGCGGCGCCAACGTGGAGGGCATCGGCCTCGAGGCCGCCGGCGTGACGTTCGAGAAGACCGGCATCACCACCGACGCCACCCGCCGCACCAGCGTCGACCACATCTACGCGGTCGGCGACGTGGCCGGGTACTGGCAGCTCGCCCACACCGCGTTTCGCGAGGGTGAGGTTGCCGCCGAGAACATCGCCGGACACCGCACCGAGGTCACGGGCGCCGTGCCGTCGTGCATCTACACCGACCCCGAGGTCGCGCAGGTCGGCATGAGCGAACGCGACGCGGTCGAGAAGTACGGCAAGGACGCGGTCATGACCGGCCAGTTCCCGTACGCGGCCATCGCGAGGGCGGCGATGTTCGCCGACAAGACCGGCTTTTTCAAGATGATCGCCCACGCCGAGACCGGAGAGCTTCTGGGCGTCGTCGTCGTGGGGCTGCAGGCGACCGACCTCGTGAACGCCGGGGTGATCGCCCTCGACTCGGAGGCCGTCATCGAGACGGTCGGTGAGTCGATCGCCGCCCATCCGACGCTCTCGGAGGGCTTCAAGGAGGCCGGGTTGGTCGCACTGGAGCGGCCCATCCACGTCCCGCCGCGCAAGAAGCGCCGCTGATCAGGCGATGACGACCGGGGACTCCACGGCCGGCGGCGACCTCCCAGCGATGCGGGCGGGCGACGCCGACCGGGAGGCCACGGTCGTCAGGCTGCGCGAGGCATGTGCCGAGGGGCGGCTGGGGCTCGAGGAGTTCACCGTGCGCCTCGACACCGCGTACCGCGCGACGACGCGGGGCGAGTTGGAGGAGCTCACCCGTGACCTGCCGCGCGGGATCGAACGGGCACCGGCGGGTCGCGAGCGCCGGTGGTTTCTGGGGATCTTCGGCGGCGGCACGACGAAGGGTCGGTGGCGCGTGGCGCCCCGCATCACCGTCGTCGACGTCTTCGGCGGCACCGACCTGGACCTGCGCGACGCGATCGTGACGGCGCCGGAGGTGACCATCACGGCGATCGCCGTCTTCGGCGGCTGCGACATCATCGTCCCGGAGGGCGCCGACGTCGGCATGACGGGCGGCGCGATCTTCGGCGGCAACGACCTGAAGATGGACAGCGCGCCGGTGCAGGGCGGCCCCCGCATCCGCGTGCGGGCCCTCTCGCTGTTCGGCGGCATCGACGTGGAGGAGCGCCCGCGACGCGAGCGGCGCCTGCGGGAGACGACGTGACCGAGGGCGGCGGACCGGCACTGGATCCGGCGCTTCGCCGACGCATGTTCGGCATGGTCGCGGTGGTGGACGTCCTCACGGGGGCCGTGCTCGTGGCGGTCGGGCTCGCCACCGATGATCGGCTGCTGCTCCTGTTGGGCATCGTGTTCGGCGTGGGGGCCACGGCGACCATGCTTTACATGCGTTCCCGCATCGGGGGTGACCCGGCGCGTGCGGCCTCGGCGTACGGCACGATCACGGCCACCCGGCCGGACGACGGGGGCGGTCTGCGGGTCACGCTCGACGTCATGCCGCTCACCGGTGCGCCGTACCCGGCCACGATCGTGATCCCACCGCAGGACGTGCGCATGGATGCGCTGGAGGAGGGGGCGACGCTCCCACTGCGTGTGGGGCGCGGCCCATCGCAGGTCATGCTCGACCGGGACCGCTACCTGGCGGAGGCGGGCCACTCGACGGTCTGATCGCGCGGCCGACGACGGTCGGCGCGCCGAAGCATGGCCTCAGCGCGATCCGGTCGGCGGGAAGATGCTGCCGTCCAGCAGAGCGGCCGGATCGACGTCGGCCATGGACGCGACGACGACCGGGGTCGCGAGGGGCGCACCACCGGGCACGCTGGGGATGCCGATCGCGCGCGTGCCGGCGGCCATCGCGGCACGTGCCCCCAGGGGTGAGTCCTCGAACGTCGCGGTGCGCGCGGGGTCGACCTCGAGCGCCGCGCAGGCGGCCAGGTAGACGTCCGGTGCGGGCTTGGGCTCCAGCCCGTCGCCTGCGCAGCGGATCGCGTCGAACAGGTCGACGAGGCCGCTTCGCGTGAGCACCCGCCTGGTATCGGGTTCGGCGGTGTTGGATGCGACCGCCATCGGCACCCGTCCGTCCAGGACCGCCAGCAGGTCGACCACACCGGGCATCGGTTCGACGCCGTGCTCGTCGACGGCGCGGCGGTACGCCACCATCAGCTCCTCGCCGAACCGGGTGCCCTCCTCGGCGGGGGCGCCGCACCATTCGGCGAGCAGACGACCGGCGTCGCCCAGCGCGGTGCCGTGCAGGAGGTGCTTCAGCTCCATCGAGAAGGGTGTGCCGTGCGTCTCGCAGACGGCCTGTTCGGCCATCGTCCACCGGCTCTCGGTCTCGAGCAGCAGGCCGTCGCAGTCGAACACGACGGCGGTGATGGGCGCGGGTGTGCTCACCCGGCCAGGGTAGCCGTGGTGACGGCCCGCCGGCCCCGCGATCAGCGGACGGTGGGACGAAGCGCGGTCACCCGGCCCGACCGCACCACGATGCGACGGGTGACGTCCCGGCCGCCCACCCGTGCCCGGGCGGTGAGGACCAGGTTCGTGCGCGACCGCGTGATCCGTCGCGGAAGCCGCACGTCCAGGATCGCGCCGGCCCGGGTGGCGAGGACCCGCCCGCCGGCGATCAGGGTGGTGCGGGTGGCGCCCGGGGCCCGCAGGCGCAGGCGTCCGGTGGTTGCGAGGCGGGCCCGTCCGGCGACGAGCCTGGGGATGAGGACCGCGATGGTCGGGGTCACGGTTGCGACCGGTGTGGCCGGTGCGACCGGCGGGGCGGACGGACCGGTCGTCGCCGGCACGACCGGCACCACCGTGGCGCCGGTCGCGGTGTCGGTCGTCGGGACCACCGTCGCCGGGGTGTCGGTCGTGGTCGGCGGCGGGGGTACGGCCGTGGCGGTCTGCTCCGGGGACACGTCGACGTCGGTGCTCGGGGTGCGGTTGCCGCCCCGGTCGACCGCCACCACCCGATAGGTCACGCGCGATGCCCCGGCCGGGATGACGTCGGTCGTCCGCAGCGCGGTGGTCGTCGTGATCATCACGCCATCGCGCACCACCTCGTAGCGCGCGACGCGATCGTCGTCCGACGACGCCGTCCAGCTGAGTCCCACGGTGCGGTCCACAACGGTGACGAACGGGCCGCCCGGGGCCGTGGGCGGGGTCACGTCCGGCGTCGGCTGCACGTGGGTCCACCCGCCGCTCGACCGGTTGCCGGCGCCGTCGACGGCGACCACCCGGTAGTACGCCCCGCCGACCGAGGTGGGGATGTCGACGGTGGCGGTGCGGGACGTGGTCGTGAGGATGGTGCCCGTGCCCTGGCGCTCGAGCTCGTAGTGGGAGACCCACAGATCGTCGGTCGCCGCACCCCATGTGACGCGCAGTGTGCGCACCGTCACCGAGAAGTCCTGCGGCTGTGGGTCGCTCGGCGGGGTGACGTCGATGCCCGCCGGAAGCCGCACGGCGATCTGTGCGGGACCCGATCCCGTGGAGGTGTTGGTGATCCGCACGCCGGTCTCGGCGTCGGTGAAGGACGCCCCCGGCTGCAGTGCGGCGTCGCCCAACGAGTCGGTCAGCGGGTTCATGTCCAGCAGGTACGAGTTCCGGATGCTCCTGGGGGCCGGGACATGCCGCACGGTGACGCCGGTCACCATCGGGTCGGATGGGGCATAGGTGTCGTAGCGGGCGGTGGGACGTCGGGCCTCGACCGCGAGATACCCGTCGACCGCGCCGGTGGCGTCCACGCGGGGCACCAGCACGAGCTTGGGTCCGGTCGACACGAAGTCATTGGCGTCACGCACCGCGTAGGTGTCTGAGACCGGGGCCACCCGGACCTCGTCGGCGGTGAGCTCACCGTTCTGATGGCGGTGCCAGGTGTCGGTCAGCCGCACGGTCGGCGAGTTTCCCATCACGCTGTGCGGGTCGGCGTACTCGCGGTACGAGCAGTTCACACTCAGCGGGGTCCGCTGGCCGTTGGCGTCACGGCACTGCATCGACCCGGCATGGCTGGAACCGAGGTTGTGGCCGATCTCATGGGCGGTCACCCACGTGGCGATGTTCGCGTTCAGCCAGCTCACCGTGCCGGGCATGTACGCCACGCCCTCCGGTGTGCCGCCGACGCAGCTTCGTCGCGGGGTCACGTAGACGATGTGGTCGTACGCGGCCAGGTTCACCCCGGCCGCCCGCGCCGCCGCCCGACCCGCGTTGTCGATGAGGTCGATGTCGCAGTCGCCGATCGTGGCGGACGAGTCCCACGAAAAGATGTCCCCGGACGCGCTGCGGATGCCGGTGAACCACGTGGCACCATTGGTCTGCTGCCGGTAGAAGGCGTTCAGCGAGTCGGTGGTGTTGTCGAAGAAGCGCTCGCGGATCTGTGCCTCGGTGAACGGCATGGTCCGGTTGTCCGGGAACGTGATGCGGACCACCGCCATGGTGCGCGGTCCCGTCGCGGTCGGCGCGGTCACCGGCTGCGTCGTCGTCGCGTCGGCCGTGCCCGCCACGCCGGTGCTCGTCGACTCGCCGGTGACCTCCACCACGCGACCCACCAGGTGCCGTGGCTGCGCGTCGCGCAGGCGCCGGTTGCCGCCCGCCGTCCGAAGCGAGAACCGCTCGGTCGTGCGCCCGGCGGAGAACTCGTCACCGATGGACCGCTGGAGCACCCCCCGCGTGGTCGTGGGCGCCGCGACGGCGTTTCCGGCGATCACCGTGGAGAGCGCGACGGCGAGCATCCATGCTGTGCGGCGCGATCGCGATTTCACCCCGTGTACATCGGCATTTCGGGCCCTGCCCTTGACGGGATCCGGATGCCGTCCCGGCCGTCAGCCGGTCGCGCCCGCCACCGCCGCGGTGGTCGACGCCCTGCGGGTGTCCTCCTCCACCGGGTGGCGGGTGGGGCCGGAGAGCGCCCGCAGCGCGTACAGGATGCACGCCAGGTCGACCAGCTCCTGCGTGAGGGCGCCGATCACCGCCGGGATGTGGCCGAAGGCGGCCACGATCATGAGCCCGACCGAGAGGATGATGCCGATCCAGATCGCGGTGAGCGCCACCGAGTAGGTGTGCCTGCCGATCTCGACCGACTGCGCCACCTTGCCGATGTCGTCCCTGGTGATGACGACATCCGCCGACTCGCTGGCGGCCGTCGACCCGCGGGCGCCCATCGCGATGCCCACGTCGGCGACCGCAAGCACGGGTGCGTCGTTCACCCCGTCGCCGACCATGATGATGGGGCGGTCGGGGGCGCCCATCACCAGGTCGACCTTGTCCTGGGGAAGGAGGTCGGCGTGCACCTCGTCGATTCCGGCGCGCGCCGCCAGCGCGTTGGCGGTCTCGCGGTTGTCGCCGGTCACCATGAGCTCGTGCACCATCCCGGCCTCGCGCAGGGCGGCGACGGTGGCGGCGGCGTTCGCGCGGAGCTCGTCGGCCATCACGAGCGCGCCAGCGTAGCGTCCGTCGACGGCCACGTGGACGGCGGTCTCGCCCGCATGGAAGTCGACCGCCGGCGCCGTCGGGTCGGTGTCCCGGACGAACGACAGCTTGCCGACCACGACGCTGCGGCCATCGATGGTGGCGGTCACGCCGTTGGTCGCGATCTCCGACGCGTCGGACGCCGGTGTGAGCTGCAGGTTGCGTCTGCGCGCCGCGGCCTGGACGCCGTCTGCGAGGACGTGTGACGAGTACTGCTCGGCGGACGCGGCGAGGTGCAGCAGCTCGTCCTCGTCGACGCCCGGCGCGGCGACGATCCGCGCGATCGTCGGCTCGCCGTAGGTGAGGGTGCCGGTCTTGTCGAACGCGACGCTGCGCGCCTTGGCGAGCCCCTCCAGGGTGGCGCCGCCCTTGACGATGACGCCGGACTTGGCCGCGCGGCTCATCCCGCCCATGAACGCCACGGGTGCGGCGATGAGGAGGGGACAGGGGGTCGCGAGCACGAGCACCTCGGCGAATCGCACCGCATCGCCCGAGAGCCACCATGCGACGCCCGCGATCGCCAGCGACACGAGGGTGAACGGCACCGCGTACCGGTCGGCCACCCGTACCGTGGGCGCCTTGGACTCCTCGGCGGCGGCCACGAGGGCGACGATGCGCTGATACTGGGAGTCCGCGGCCGTCGCGGTGGCGCGCATGCGCACGGCGTGGTGTCCGTTGACCGAACCGCTGAGCACGCGATCGCCGGCGGCCTTCAATACCGGCAGGCTCTCGCCGGTGAGCGACGACTCGTCGAACTCGCCCTCGCCGTCGACGATCTCGCCGTCCACCGGGACGATCTCCGCCGGCTTCACCAGGATCAGGTCGCCGGGCGCCACCTGGTCGACCGACACATCCTCAACGGTCGACTCGTCGCCGGACGGACCCAGCCGGTGAGCCCGCTGCGGCGCGCGGTCCAGCAGGCTGTTGAGCTCGCGCTGCGCCCGGCTGGCCGCGTAGTCCTCCAGGGCCTCGCCGCCGGAGAGCATGAGGACGATGATGACCGCGGCGATGTACTCGCCCACGGCCACCGCGGCCACCATCGCGACGACCGCCAGGATGTCGAGGCCGAAGTGTCCGCGCAGGATGTCGCGCAGCATGTCGACCGCCGTCCACGCCACGATCCCCGCCACGTAGACGGTGGCGATCCACCGGGCGACCGTGTGCTGGTCGGTCGCGACCAGCACCAGGCAGGTCGCCAGCACGACCAGGGTCGCGGCGACGATGGGATAGCGACGCAGCCAGCCGCCGATCCCCGATGACGATGACCGCGACGCGCTCATCCCGCGAACGTCACCTCCGGCAGGTGCGTGAGCGCCTCGGCGATCGCCTCGTCCGGGTGCTCGTAGGCCTCCAGCTTGCCCTCGTGGAACTGCGAGTAGGCCGTCATGTCGAAGTTGCCGTGACCCGAGAGGTTGAAGAGGATCACCTTCTCCTCACCGGTCTCCTTGCAGCGAAGCGCCTCGTCGATGGCGGCCCTGACGGCGTGGTTGGACTCGGGTGCGGGGATGATCCCCTCGGCCTGGGCGAACTGCACCCCGGCCGCGAACGTCGCGATCTGGTCGTAGGCGACCGCCTCCACCATGCCGTGCTTCACGAGCGCCGACACCTGCGGCGACATCGCGTGGTAGCGCAGGCCGCCGGCGTGGATTCCCGGCGGCACGAAGGTGTGGCCCAGCGTGTACATCTTCACGATCGGCGCAAGGCCGACGCCGTCCGCCGAATCCCAGGTGTAGGCGCCCTTCGTGAGGGTGGGGCAGGCCGCGGGCTCGACGGCGATGATCCGCGTCGTCCTGCCGTTGCGCACGTTCTCGCGCACGAACGGGAACGCGATCCCCGAGAAGTTGGAGCCGCCGCCGGCGCAGCCGATCACGATGTCCGGGTACTCACCGGCCATCTCCATCTGGGCCAGGGCCTCCTGGCCGATGACGGTCTGGTGCAGACACACGTGCGGCAGGAACGATCCGAGGCTGTACTTCTTCTCGCCGCCCGACGTGACCGCGGCCTCGATGCCCTCCGAGATCGCGATGCCCAGCGACCCCGGGTGGTCCGGCGTGTCGGCCAGAAGGGACCGGCCCGCCTCGGTGCGGTCCGACGGGCTGGCGTACACCGACGCGCCGTAGGTCTCCATCACGAACCGGCGGAAGGGCTTCTGGTCGTAGCTCACCCGCACCATGTAGACCTCGCAGCCCATCCCGAACATCTGGCATGCCATGGCGAGCGCGCTGCCCCACTGGCCCGCGCCGGTTTCGGTGGTGTAGGCCTTCACGCCCTCCTCCTTGGCGAAGAAGGCCTGGGCGACGGCGGTGTTGGACTTGTGCGAGCCCACCGGCGAGGCGCCCTCGTACTTGTAGTAGATGTGCGCCGGCGTGCCGAGCTCCCGCTCCAGGCGGACCGCGCGCAGGAGCGGTGTGGGCCGCCACAGCTGGTAGATCTCGCGCACGGGCTCGGGGATCTCGATGTGGTCGTCACCCGAGACGTCCTGGCCGACGAGGGCGGCGGGCACCAGCGCCGACATGAACTCCGCCGTGACCGGCTCCTTGGTCCCCGGGTGAAGCGGCGGCAACGCCGGGCCCGGCAGGTCCGGGTTGATGTTGAGCCACGCCGTGGGCGCCTTGGACACGGGCAGGTCGAAGCGGATCTCGTCGGACATCGGGGCTCCTCGGGGACGGTGGTGGCGTATGGAATCTATCGCCGTTTCGGCCGTCCGGACCACGGATGGTCGACGGACGGGACGGTCGCTCAGGCGAGCTTCATCTTCCTGACCGCGGGATCGAGCTTGGGCCAGCTCATGTCCAGCCGCTCGAGCGACTCCACCAGCACCTCGCTGATGACCTGGTTGCGCACCCACTTGCGGTCTGCCGGGACGACGTACCACGGCGCCCAGTCGGTGCTGGTGCGCTCCAGCATCACGCGGTACGCCTCCATGTAGTCGTCCCAGTGCTCGCGCTTGGTGAGGTCGTCGGCGTTGAACTTCCAGTTCTTGGTGGGGTCGTCCAGGCGTTCCTGCATCTGGACGAGCTGCTCGTCCTTGCTCATGTTGAGCCAGAACTTGATCACCAGGGTGCCCTCGTCGACGAGGTTCTTCTCGAAGGCGTTGATGGCGTCGTAGCGGGCCTCCCAGCGCTTCTTGGGCACAAGCCCCTCCACCCGCACCACCAGCACGTCCTCGTAGTGGGAGCGGTTGAAGACCGCGAACTCGCCGCGCGGCGGGCACACCTGGTGGACCCGCCACAGGAAGTCGTGCGCCAGCTCGGTCGACGTCGGCGCCTTGAACGACGTGACATCCACCGCGCTCGGGTTGAGCGGACCGATGCAGTGCTTGACCGACCCGTCCTTCCCCGACGCGTCCATGCCCTGGAAGACCACGACCACGCCGTTGGTGCGGTTGGCGGCCAGCAGGCCGCCCAGCTCCGCGAGGCGCTCGCCCAGTCGCGCAGTCTCCGCCCGCGTGGCCTCCTTGTCCTCAAGGCCGAGCTTCGCGTCGGACGGGTAGTCGTCCAGGTCGACCTTCCGGCCGGGCTTCACTCGCACGCCGTCACGCATCCTGCCTCCTCCGGTTGTTGCGTTTGAATCCGCGCCCGTCGCCGGGCCTACGAGTCGTCGTCCTCGGCACGCCGGCGCCTGCGGAAGCCCACGAGACCCACCACCCCGGCCACTGCCAGCGCGCCGAGCGACACGATGAGCGAGAGCGGGCCGCTGCCCGCCGGTTCGTCGGCCGGATGCTGATTGGTCTGCGTGTCCACGGGATCTCCCTTCGGCGTCGTTACGGATTCTGCCCGTCCGGGGCGGCGTCCGCACCGGACGCCCGCGTCAGACGTCGGATGGGGCCTCGTCCGCGGTGTTCGCGGCCGCCTCCTCCCGAAGCTCACGGTGCTGACGGCGGTAGGCGATCGTTCCCACCACCGCGACCACGGAGATCACGCCGAACACGATGAAGAGCGGCGTGAGGCCCATGCCCCCGCGCTTGGGCGGCGGGCCCGCCGCCGCCGTCTCGGTGGTCGTGTCGGTCGTGTCCGTCGTCGCCGTCGTGTCGGTGGCGGTCGTCGTTGTGGCCGTGGTGGTCGTCGCGGCGGTGGTGTCGGTGCCCGTCGTGGTGGGGGCCGGCTCTGCCTGCGCGGTGTCGTTCCCGCCGGGGATCGTGTGGCGCTGGGTCGTGGCCGGCGTGGTGGCGGCGCCCGTGGCGCCGATCGTGATGACGGGGGCCGGGTACTCGGCGTCGGCCGGTCCGATCCAGCGCACGACCTGCCCGTCCTCGTAGGTCTGGACCGACGGGATGCGGTACGCGCCGGCCTTCGTCGGCGCCACGGCCGTGAAGCGGAACGTCGCGTCGGCGGTGCCGGTGATCCGTCCGCCCTGCCACGTGAGGACCGTCATGCCCTCCTCCGCCTGCGTGGATGCCTGCCAGCCGGACCGCGCCACCGGCTTCACCTGCGTGAAGCCCGCCGGGATCCGCAGGGCGACCTTCGTCGTCGCCGACGACGGCCGCTCGTTGGGCACCCCGACGGTGAACGTGCCGCGCGTGCCGCCCTTGGTCGCCTTGTTCGTCACGCTGACGTGCGCCGACGCCGCCGAGACGATGACGAGCGCGCCGATGAGAATGGAGAGGGGGATGGTCCGCCGCACAGAGAAGCTCCTTGGGAGGGTTCGGACCATCGTGCCATTACCGGCCGGCACTTGCCATGGACGATCGTCCGGTCCGGTCCGCCGCCCCGCCCGGGGCTAGGATGGCGCGGTGGTCCGGACACCGCCGATCCCCCTCGCCCGCCCATGAGGATCCGCATCGCGGTCTACACGACCCGCCCGCGCGGGGACGTGGTGCACGCGCTGTCGCTGGCCGAGGCCCTCGGTGACCGCGGGCACGACGTGGAGGTCTGGGCGCTCGGCCACCGCGGTGCCGGCTTCTTCCGCGACGCCCGGGTGCCGACCGTCCTCGTCCCGACCACCCATGCACAGGGCGACCCCGTCGACGTCTGGCTGCCCGCCGGCGCCGACGCGCTCGTCGCGGCCATGCGCGACCGCGGCGGCTTCGACGTCAACCACGCCGAGGACGCCCTCACGTCGCGTGCCCTCTTGACGCTTCGCGCCGAGGGGGTCGTCCCATGGCTCATCAGGACGATCCACCACGTCAACGCCTACTCCAACCCGGTGCTCCTCGAGTTCCAGCGCGCCTCGATCGTCGACGCCGATGCACGGGTGTGCGTCTCGCGGCACTGGGCCGATCGCGTGGAGCAGGAGTTCGGCGTGGCATCCGAGGTGATCGCCAACGGGCTCGACGGTGCGCGCTTCGCCGAGTGTCCGCTCGACCGCGCGGCGGCCGGCGCGCAGTTCGGGTGGGGCGATCGGACGACCGTCCTGGCGGTGGGCGGGATCGAACCGCGCAAGGGCAGCCGCCTGCTGCTGGAGGCGTTCGCACGGGCGCGTGGCCGCCTGGGGCCGGGTGCCCTGCTCGTGATCGCCGGCCGGGGCGGCACGGTCCCGGACATCGACGAGTACCTGGCCACCTGGCACCGCGACGCGCAGCGGCTCGGGATCCGCGTGGCCGAGGGCACCGGCCCGGTCCCACCAGACGCCGATGTCGTGGTCCTTGGGGTGGTGCCCGACGAACGGATGCCGGCGCTCTACCGTGCGTCCGACGCGCTGGCGTTCCCGTCCACACGCGAGGGATTCGGGCTGGTGGTGCTGGAGGCGCTCGCATCTGGGATCCCGGCGGTCGTCACCGACCTGCCGGTCCTGCGCGAGCATCTGGAGGACGGACGCGACTGCGTCATGGTGCCCCCGGGGGATGCCGGCCCCCTCTCCAACGCACTCGTGAGCGCGGTCCGCGACGCGGCGCTGCGTGAGCGGCTGCGAACGGGCGGTGCCGCGACCAGCGCGCGCTTCACGTGGCAGCGGGCGGCGGAGGAACACGAGCGCCTCTACGAGCGGCTGCTCACGGGCGGCGTGCCGGTCCGCTGACCGGGTTCTGGCGAACCTCGTCAGCCGACGGGCACGGGCACCGGCGCCGGGATCCCGCGGCGTCCACTCGCCCAGCCGGTGGGGCACACGGCGACGCGCGCCGCGCAGCCGGCCGGGGTGACCGATGCGGGAGTGGGGCACGGGCGACGTCGTGACGGGATCGCCTGCGTCACGGTGATCGTGGGTGCGGCGGTCGTCGCGCGACGCGTGACCGCACGGCGTGCGCGGGTGACGGTCCAGTGGACCAGGGCCACCGCGACGCCCACGAGCGGGGTGACGGCGAGCCCCATCCAGAGCGGCACCGACAGGTGTGATCCCAACAGCGAGTACGCGAGGGCGTGGGGGGCCGAGCCGACGGCGGTGCCGAGCGCGAAGGTCCGGTAGCTCACCCGCGAGAGCCCGCCCAGGTACGAGAACGCGTCGAACGGCATGCCCGGCAGCGACCGGGCCAGGATGATGGCGCCCAGGCCGTGGCGCTCGAGCACCTGGTTGGCGCGCTCCATCGCCGCGGACCGGCGACACAGGCGTTCGGCGATCCCGCGGCCGATGGTGCGCGAGATCCCGAAGCAGGCCGACGCGGCCGCGATCCCGCCGATCCAGGTGATGAGCATGCCGGCCCACGTGCCGAACACCATGCCGTTGATGAACGGCACGACGAACCCGGGAATGGGCGCGATGACCCCCTGCAGGACGTTCAGGCCGATGGAGGCGAAGGGCGCAGCGGCACCGAGTCCGGCGAGCGATGCGCGGATCTCCTCACGGTCGCCGCTCAGGATCTCGGTGACCCGGGCGAGGGCACCGGTGAGGATCGCCGCCACGAGGAGGGCGCCCAGGAGCGCCGCCGCGATGATCGCCCGTCGGTCGAGCTGCGTGAGGCGGCGGGCGGCGGCGGTCATGGGACCCGTTATCGGCAGCGGCGGCCGATTCCATGATCGGCACGTGTGAGGGATCCGTCACCGGGGTCACGTGGGGGCGCCGGTTTCGGGGCCGGTTCACGCCCCGCGCGCGGCGGGGATCGGACCGGTTCGCGCTGCACATCGACCCGCGGGATCTGCGACCCCGGGCGGGGACGTGCGGGCCGTCCTACTCCTCGGCGACGGGTGGCAGGTCGGTCGGGGAGACCCGTGGGATCTCCTCGGTGGGCTCCCAGCCATTGGTCAGGGCGCCACGGCGACACAGGGCGCAGACCGACCGGCGGTACTGGCGCCGCCCGCGATGGTCCATCACCTGGTAGGTCTCACCGGTCAGCATCCGCCGTCCGCAGATCGCGCACGTGCGTCCCTCCGCGTTTCGGACCGACCTCATCCTCGTTCACCGCCCATCGGCTGAAGCCTAATGCGGTCGCGATGCCGGTGCCCGGTGCCCGGTGACTGTCCAACCCCCGATCGGGGCCACACGGGCGGGTAGGATGGCGCGATGAACTGGTTGTGGGACAACCTGGTGCTCGTGTCGGTGATCGCCCTGGCCGCGCTGGTGGTGATCGGGCTCGTCGTCGTCGCGCTTCGCGGGCTGGTGCTGTGGCGTGCGACGAAGCGGGCGAGGGGCGAGATCGATCCGCGCGTGACCACGCTCACCGCGTCCGTCGACCAGGCGCAGGTCCGCGTGGACGGGCTCACCCGCGCCCAGGGTGATCTGATGGCGACGATCGAGCGTGTCCAGGCCTCCACCACCGAGCTGGGTGTGCTCGTGTCGACCGCGGGTCGCGCGATCACGGTGCTTCGCGCACCCCTCAAGTACCTCGGCCGATGAGCGTCAGCCGGGTCGCGGTCGTCGACGTGGGGTCCAACTCGGCCCGCCTCTTCCTCTGCGAGGGGCTGGACGACGGCCAGCCGGTCGGCGAGCGGCTCACGACGGTCACGGCGCTTCGTCGCGGTGCGGCGGCCGACGGCACCGTCACCGCCGAGGCACTCGACCGTCTCGACCGCTGCCTGCGGGAGTACGCACCCCGGCTGCAGGCGTTCGTGCCGGACGAGGTGGTCGCGGTGGGCACGAGCGCGGTCCGCGACGCGCCCAACCGGGCGGAGGTGGCGGAGCGCATCCGGGACCGGCTGGGGACGCGGTTGCGCGTGTTGACCGGTCCGGAGGAGGCGGAGCTCTCCTACGTCGGCGCACGGCTGGCGGTGGACGGTGACGAGGTCGTGCTCGTGATGGACATCGGCGGCGGGTCCACCGAGCTCGTCCGCGGTGACGCGAGCGGTCCGACCGAGGCGGTCAGCATGGACATCGGCTCGGTGCGCTGCACGGACGAGTACCTGCACGGCGATCCGCCGACCGAGCAGGAGCGCGCGTCGCTTCAGGCGGCCGCGGCCGAGGCCGCCGCTCCGGTCATCGCCGCCATCGGCGGGCCCGCCCCGATGATCGGCGTCGCGGGCACCATCACGACCCTCGCCGCCATCGACCACGGGCAGTACGACCGCGACCTGGTGCACGGCAGCCGGCTCACCCGGGGCGGGATCGAGGCGATGGCGGCGCGCCTGGGTGCGATGAGCCTCGACGAACGGCGGACGGTTCCGGGTCTGCATCCCGACCGGGCGCCCGCGATCGTGGCGGGAGCGTGCATCGCCGCCGGCGTGCTGCAGGCGGCCGGGCTGGACCTCCTGCGGGTGAGCGAGCGCGACCTCTTGGACGGGGTCGTCCTTCGCCTGACGGACCTGGCGCGCTAGGATCGGGTGATGAGCCAGGCACCAGATCATCCCGATGCCCCTCCCACCGACCTCGACGCGGTCAACATGATCGACGGCCTGGCCGACGCGGTGAAGGAGGTCACGGGTGGTCAGCAGGCGGAGCGCCGGATGATCTTCGCGAAGGGCGAGAACTACCGCCACATCCGTCACGCCCAGATCATGGAGCGCTGGCCCATCCTGCCCGAGCCCTGGGCGCGTCGCATCGAGATGCGACGGCTCACCGTCGACCGCACCCCGGGTGCGGCGACGTTCGGTCGCTAGCCGCGCGGCGACGATGACCGCGGTCCGCCGATTACCCTGACCGGCATGACCCGGCCGGAGTGGCGGAACTGGCAGACGCGGGGGACTTAAACTCCTCTCCCCACGGGGGTCCGGGTTCGAACCCCGGCTCCGGCATCCACGGGTGCGGCGACCCGCACGGCGACGGTTCTGGACATCCGTCGCGCGGTTCTTCGAGGTTCGGCGGCGGGGCCGGGCCCCGTCGCGAGCGCGTTTCTATGATCGACCGCGATGCCTCCCGTCGAGTGCGCGACATGATCGAGGTCCGGGACCTCACCCGGCGCTTCGGGGACCTCACCGCCGTCGACGCCGTGTCGTTTGCGGTGCCCGGTGGTGCCGTCACCGGTTTCGTCGGCGGCAACGGCGCCGGCAAGACCACCACGATGCGCATGATCATGGGGCTCCTCGGCATCGACGCCGGCGAGGTGCGGTGGGACGGGGCGCCCATCACCCGCGCGGTGCGCCAGACGATCGGCTACATGCCCGAGGAACGAGGTCTCTACCCGAAGCAGCGCGTGCTCGACCAGCTCGTCTACCTGGGCGAGCTCTCCGGAATGCGGGCCGCCGACGCGCGCCGCGCCGTGATGGAGCATCTGGAGCGCTTCGGGCTCGCCGACCGCTCCGGCGACCGCGTCGAGAAGCTCAGCCTGGGCAACCAACAGCGGGTGCAGATCATCGCGGCCGTCATGAACGAGCCGCGGGCGCTTGTGCTGGACGAGCCGTTCTCCGGCCTCGACCCGGCGGCCGTGGATCAGATGGCCGCGCTCGTGCGCGAGCACACGGCGCGGGGCATCCCGGTGCTCTTCTCGAGCCATCAGCTCGATCTGGTGGAGCGACTCTCGGACCGGGTGGTGGTCCTCGCGGGCGGTCGGGTGGTGGCCGACGGGACGGTGGCCGAGCTGCGCGAGCGCGGCGGTGTGCGCCACCGCCTGGTCGCCGATGCGGACCTGGGCTGGCTGCGGGCGTCGCCCAACGTGGCGTCGGCCGACATCGACGGGTCGACGGCCCTCGTCGACCTCCGGTCGGACGACGGGGCCGATCAGCGCCTTCTGCGCGAGGCGCTCGAACACGGCGGCGTGCGGGAATTCGCCCGGGTCGTTCCGACGCTCACCGAGATCTACCGGGAGGTGAGCGCATGAGGGCGCCGTGGATGACGGTCGCCGCCCGCGAGGTGAGGGTCAAGCTCACCGACCGCGCGTTCCTCGTCAGCACGTCGCTCATGATCGGGGTCCTCCTCGCGTTCATCGTGGTGCAGGGTGTTCTCAGCGGGCGCACGCAGACGTTCGACGTGGCGGTCACGTCCGCGGCCCAGCCGATGGGCGACGCGCTCGTGTCGTCCGGCCCGTCGATCGACGACAAGGTCCGGGTCCGGTTGCGGCCGGTCGGCGACGACGCCGCCGCACGTACCGCGGTGAGCGACGGCGAGGCGGACGCATGGCTCGCCGAGACCGCCGACGGGTGGCGCATCACGTCCAAGAACGAGGTGGACGACCGTCTGCAGCGTGTGGTCGAGTCGGTGGTGCGCACCGAGGCGCTCACCCGCAACGCCCGCGCGAGCGGCACCACCCTTCAGGAGCTCACGCGCGGCACGGAGGTCAGCACCGCCGTGCTCGAGGGGGATGTGGAGGAGCGGAACTTCGCCACGGGGATGGGCTTCATCTTCGCCTCGCTCTTCTACATCGCGTCGGTCATGTTCGGCATGACCCTTGCCGGCAGCGTGGTGGAGGAGAAGCAGTCGCGGATCGTCGAGATCATGGCGACCAAGATCCCGCTCCGTCACCTGCTCGCGGGGAAGATCGCCGGCAACACGCTCATCGCCCTCCTGCAGATGACGCTCTACGTGGCGATCGGCGTGGTCGGGCTGCAGTTCACCGACTACGCGTCGTTCCTGTCCGGCGTGTCCGGGGGGATCGTGTGGTTCCTGGTCTTCTTCGTGGTGGGGTTCCTGCTGCTCGCGTGCCTGTGGGCGGTGGCCGGCGCGCTCGCCAGCCGCTCCGAGGACCTGCAGGCCACCTCCACGCCGCTCACCATGCTGCTCATCGTCGTGTTCTTCGCGTCGCTGATGGTGTCGGGGGTGTGGATGACGGTGGGGTCGTTCGTGCCGCCGTTCTCCGCGATCATCATGCCGATGCGCGTGGTGCGCGGTGACGCCGCATGGTGGGAGCCGGTCGCGGCGATCGGCATCCTTGCGCTCAGCGCGGCCCTGATCGTGGTGCTCGCCGAGCGCATCTACCGGCGCTCGCTGCTGCAGACCCAGGGCCGCCTCTCACTGGGGGAGGCGTGGAAGGCGCGGGAGTAGGGGCGAGGTCGCCGGCGCGGCAGAGATTCCGTCAGATCGACACATCCGTGTGGGAGCGCCGTCGTGCGCGCAGCACACGGTCGTCCCAGTGGCGGGCCCCAGCACCGCCGCTTACCCGTCGCCCGCGCACCTCGTCGGCCTCGATCGTCCACTCGTCGGTCTCCAGTGCCGCCAGGACCTGGCGCGGGCCCACGTAGGCGGACCGATCGAAGCCGTGTCGTCCACCGGGGCCCTGACCGAAGTCCACGTGGTGGACCACCAGCAGTGTGCCTCCGGGTGCGACGGCGTCGATCAGGATGCGCTCGGCGGCCCGGTCGTCGGTGCCGGGGAGTGTGGGGTAGAAGGCCGACACGAGATCGAATCGGCCCGACGGCAGCGCGGCGTCCATGAGGTCCGCCACGAACAGATCGATCGTCACGTCCGCCGCGCGGGCCGCGGCCGCGGCGCGATCCAGGGCGACGCGCGAGAGGTCGATCCCGGTCACCCGCCAACCACGCCGGGCGAGCCAGACTGCGTCGGCACCCTCCCCACAGCCGATGTCGAGTGCCCGCCCCGGTGGCAGGTCGGCCACCTCGGTGACGAGCACCTCGTTGGGCTTGCCACTCCAAATCCGCTCCGCCGTCGAGTAGCGCGCGTCCCATTCGTCCGCGCTCCGGGGCGGATCGAAGCGTGGTGCGGGATCCCTCCGGCTCATGACGCGACGCCCGCCCATCGTCCTGTCGATCCCGTGACCACGGTGTGACTCTGACAGCACCGTGCCGGTGCGCGCCGCCGGTCGGCGGTCGGTCTCGTCAGGCGTGCGTCGCGCGTGCGTCGTGGGCAGCGATCTCGTCGAGCATCGGGTGGTACGACCCGGCCGGATCGTGGCGCAGGTCCAGCCAGAGGTCGATCAGCGCAGCCGCCGCGGGTGCCGCGATCACGTTCTGGCCCATGCACAGGATCTGCGCGTCGTAGTTCTCGATCGCACCGCGCACCGTCACGATGTCGTGCGCCGTGGCGGCCCGCACCCCGGGGATCCTGTTGGCGGCGATGGCGGTGCCCACACCGGTGCCGCAGATGAGGACGGCGCGATCCGCCCGTCCCTCGACGATGGCCGTGCCGGCGTGGAAGGCGAGGGCGGGGTAGGTGACACCCGGCGTGGAGATGTCCATGACCAGGTCGACGCGCGGGTCGGACTCGAGTCGCCGTTTGATCTCGTCCTTCAGCAGGGTGCCGTTGCCGGGGGCGCCCACCAGGATGCGCACGTCTTCTCCGATCTGGGATCGATTGGCCCGAGCCTGGCAGGTGTCGGACGGGACGGTGCGATCGGAGGGGCTGGGATGTTGAGGCGAAACGCCCGGGGGCCGAGCCGGCGTGCCGATCGGGCGGTGCCGCAGGTCACTCCGGCGGCGTCCGAATCACGTTGATGACGTCGGCGTCGGCCGGATCCTCACGGTTGCCGCATCTGGCAGGTCACCGACGTGGGTTGGTCGAGGTCCACCTCGTGGGTGTCGGAGTCGTCACTCGCGAGTGCCGTGGATCCAGCGGTCGCCGAAGTCGTCCTCGGCGGGATCACGGGGTTGCAGCGGGTGGCCGGTCACCGATGTGCGTTGGTCGAGGTCCACCTCGTCGGTGTCGGAGTCGTCACTCGCGAGTGCCGTGGATCCAGCGGTCGCCGAAGTCGTCCTCGGCGGGATCACGGGGTTGCAGCGGGTGGCCGGTCACCGATGTGCGTTGGTCGAGGTCCACCTCGTCGGTGTCGGAGTCGTCACTCGCGAGTGCCGTGGATCCAGCGGTCGCCGAAGTCGTCCTCGGCGGGATCACGGGGTTGCAGCGGGTGGCCGGTCACCGATGTGCGTTGGTCGAGGTCCACCTCGTCGGTGTCGGAGTCGTCACTCGCGAGTGCCGTGGATCCAGCGGTCGCCGAAGTCGTTGTCGGCCGGTTCCTGGCGGCTCATGTCGAAGAAGATGGCGTCGAACGGCGGGAACACACTGAGTGACATGCCGCGGGGCACGATGTGGCGCAGGGGATGTGGCGGCTTGCCGGTCTTCGTGTAGTGGTGACGCACCGGCCGCGTCGGGTGGTTCGCCGGTGCGACCCAGCGGGCTGGTGCTCCGGCTGACGTTCGCGGTCGGCGTCGGTTCCGTCCGCTCGGTGACCGCCGTCCGGCGTTCGACCGGTTCGGGCCAAGCCACCTGGCGTCACGAAACCAGCGGCGCATGGTCTGGCGCGACGGTACCGTCGCGTGGTCCTCGGAATGGCGCACCCGCAGATCGGCGATGACATCGTCCAGCGGTTCACCCGCGGCGAAGCGCCGTTCCGCCTCGGCCCGAAGCGCCGGCCAGCTGTAGCTCCCGGGGAGATCTCCCGCATCGACCCGCGGTCCATACCGGCGTCGGTGGGCGCGAAGCGCGGCACGTCGAAACGCGCCCGCCATTCCGTGGGATCGCCACACCTCCTCGAGCGCCCGCGTGAACGGGCGGCCACCGTCGCGACACAGATATCGAGGATCCGCGTGCGTGGGGCAGAGCTGCACGACGACCCGGTGGGTCATGTGGAACGCGCGGACCCGTTGGCGCCCGCCGCAGATGACACAGCGACGACCGACGTCACCGACTGGCCCGCATTCACCCTGGCCGGGAATCTCCGCGGCAACGTCGGTGGCCGGATCGCCCTGGCCCGGGGTCTCCACTGTCGTGCCGCTGACGAGCGGCGCGGAGGGCGCCCCGGCCGGTCCCGACGCCTGTTGCCGCCGCCTGCGGCGATGTCCTCGTGGCTTCCGTCTGCGTCCCATGCGGGGACGATGACACGGTGGAACGTCACATCTCCACGCGCTTTTCCCACAAGTCTGTTCCACAACCGTGACATCATAGGTGCGATTGAACAGTTGGGATCGTTCTATTGCATTTGTATCGCGCCCCACCCGACGGGCGCGAGAATTGGCGCCGGGCGTTTCGTGGCGTGGGGTCCTTCACTTCGGATACCATGAGTGCGTGGCTAACGAACGTTCGCTTTCAACGCGTGAGCGGCTCCTGGCGTCCGCGCTCCCCCGCTTCGCCCGTGACGGGTGGGCCGGCACGTCGATCCGCGATCTCGCCGCGGACGTCGGCATCCGTGAGAGCTCGGTCTACAAGCACTTCTCGTCCAAGCAGGCCATTCTCGACGCCCTCCTGACGCAGGCGGACGCCCGTCTCGGCGAGGTCGCGGCCGAACTCGCGGTCAACGTGCAGAGCCCGACACGGGCGGCGTCCGACTACGCGGGCATCTCCATCGAACGGTTGACCGCCATCGCCGTGGGGTTCTTCGACGCCATGCTGCACGACCCCGAGCTGGCGTCGCTGCGACGGATGTTCGTCGTCGGCCAGTACCGAGATCCGACGATGGGTCGAGCACTGCGCGACTACTGGATCGAACGGCCGATCGCCTTCCAGACCGCGCTGTTCGGAGACCTGATGGCCCGCGGAGAGTTCCTCGACGGACTCGACCCCGAGCAGACGGCCCTCGCGTTCTTCGGACCGGTGCTGACGCTCCTGCAACTGGCCGAGTCCGGCGGTGTGCACGAGGAGCGCGCCCGGGAACTGCTGGTGGACCATGTTCTGCACTTTCGGCGCACCCACCTGCGGGAACCGTGATGACGAGGTACGTCACCATCAGCAGGATCGCCTTCGGGTGGATCTTCGTCCTCGGTGGGTTGGTTCATCTGGTGCTGGGGCGCATTGCCCCGGATGGATACGCGGCGTTCGGCGACACCGCCGCCTGGTCCTGGCTGGAGAACCTGTGGGCGACATTCGTCATGCCGAACATCGGCTGGCTCACGGCGGCGGTCGGCGTCTTCGAGCTGGTGGTCGGCGTCGCGCTCCTGCGAGGCGGTGCCGGCGCGCGCATCGCCGCCGTCGCGGCGCTCGTGTTCTTCGCGTTCATCCTGGTTCTGGGCTACGGATTCCCGACCGGCTCGGTGGTCGAGGACCTCCTCAAGAACCGCGTCTTCACAGCCCTGATGGCCGCACTCCTGCTGCCCGTCGTCATCAGCGGCGATCGATCGGCCTCGGGCGATCGCCGGCGAACCCGGTGGGCTCGACGTTCACCCAGGCGGGTTGGTCCGCGAGGTCGGCAGTAGAACCCCATTGATACGTCGAGGCGTACCTCGGAACGCCTCGAACGGTGACCGCGGCACAGGCACGCCTGAGGCCACAGCCCCGCATCGGCGCATGCACGCCTCGGAGCATGGCCGCGCATCTGGCCCTTGTGCGACGAATCTGTGCGGACGGTCATCGCAACCCCGACGGGCGAGGACCATCCCGGCGTACCCGGTGCGCCGCGTCCCGGGCCGGACTTGGGGGAACCGTCCCGACCCACGCCCGTCAGACGTTGAAGCGGAACTCCACCGGATGATTACACCGCGAAGATGACGAACTCTGCGGGCGGCTGACGGACTAGTGGCGTTCCTCGGCGATTGCTGGACGACGGACGAACAGCGAGGTAACTTGCTGATAGGGATGATCCGGTCATCGCGAGTCCGCGCTCAAGCGAGGACTCGAGGTAGAGGAGATCCTCCACGCCTACCCACAGCGTTACGGAGCATCCGTGCCCGACGGTACATACGTCGAACATGTCGACCGCAGCCCATCCAGCGAGTTCGTCAGGCAACTGGCCGAGACATCGCCACGGGTAGCAGCACTGGTCAGGGCACACACCGACGAGCACGACGAGGTGTTGCTCCATCTCTTGGTCGGAGACATCCGGCGCTGGGCTGTGGCCGCTTTCTACAACGGCGAAGACGTTGTCGCCGTCGCCGCCGTTCTGCGGCTATTCGACAATGCCCTCACGAAGGGCGATGAGTACGCAGTCAACGCGGTCGCTATCAGCTTCGTCGAAGACGTGTGCCCCTGGGAGCCACGAATGTCGCCATTCATCGATACGTGGCCGGGCGCGCTACGAAACGAGGCGGCGCGGCACTCGTTGCACCGCTGATCACACGTTGAAGCGGAACTCCACCACGTCGCCGTCCGCCATCACGTAGTCCTTGCCCTCGATGCGGAGCTTCCCGGCCGACTTCACCGCCGCCATCGAACCCGCCTCCATCAGATCGGCGAACGACACCACCTCGGCCTTGATGAACCCCCGCTGGAAGTCGGTGTGGATCACACCGGCGGCCTGGGGTGCGGTCCAGCCCCGGTGGATCGTCCAGGCGCGGGCCTCCTTCGGCCCGGCGGTGAGATAGGTCTGCAGGCCCAGGGTGTCGAAACCCACGCGGGCCAGCTGGTCGAGGCCCGATTCCGTCACTCCGACGGATTCGAGCATCTCGCGGGCGTCCGCGTCGTCCAGCTCGGTCAGCTCCATCTCCAGCTGGGCGTTCAGGAACACCGCCTCGGCGGGTGCGACCAGCGCCTGCAGTTCCGCCTTCACCGCGTCGTCCACCAGCTCGTCCTCGTCCACGTTGAAGACGTAGATGAACGGTTTGGTCGTGAGCAGCTGCAGCGCACGTGCCCGGTCCATGTCGACACCGGCGGCCTCACCGGCCGCGAAGAGGGTCGAACCGCCGTCGAGCACGTCGACGACCTTCCGAGCGTTGTCGAGCGCCGGCTGGTTCTCCTTGCTGGTGCGCGCCTCGCGCTCGAGACGCGGGATGACCTTCTCCATCGTCTGGAGGTCCGCCAGCACGAGCTCGGTGTTGATGGTCTCGATGTCCGCCTGCGGGTTCACGCGACCGTCGACGTGCACCACGTTGTCGTCGCGGAAGGCGCGGATGACCTGGCAGATGGCGTCCGCCTCGCGGATGTGCGCGAGGAACTTGTTGCCGAGGCCCTCGCCCTCCGACGCACCCCGCACGATGCCGGCGATGTCGACGAACGAGACGGTGGCCGGCAGGATCTTCTCGCTGCCGAAGATCTCGGCGAGCTTCTCCAGACGGTCGTCCGGCAGCGCGACCACGCCGACGTTCGGTTCGATGGTGGCGAACGGGTAGTTGGCCGCCAACACATCGTTGCGGGTCAACGCGTTGAAGAGGGTCGACTTGCCGACGTTGGGCAGTCCGACGATGCCGATTGTGAGTGCCACGGCCGGAGAGCCTAGGGGACTGCCACGGGTCGCGCCGTCGATGCGACCGCCGGCGTGCGGGCCGGGGGCGTCCTTGCGTGGGTGGCGGTGGGCGCGGTGCTTATCCGGCGAAGATGATCATCGCGAGAAACCCGACGACGGCGACGAGCGCGACCGTCGAGACGATGACCTCATGCAGATGATGGCGGCGATTCACAGATGCTTCCTCGTGCGGGCTCGGTAAACGAACGGAGAAGATTTGAGCACCCTACACCCGCCGCTGGACGGAATTCCCAGCAACGAGGGGCGACTGTCCTCCGAGGGGATCTCAATGGGTATCGGCAGATGACTTGTACGCTTTGAGCCCATGGAGCTCCAAGAGAACGAACAATTGATCTGGCGGGGACATCCGTCGGCCCGCGCGTACCTGTTCTGGTACCTGCAGTGGGGCTTCCTCGCGCTGCTTCCGGTGATCGTCGCCGGCATCCTGCGATCGCAGGACAAGGGGACGGGCCTGTCGTTCTGGACGTGGGCGCTGATCTCGCTGGTGCTCCTCGTCGTCGTGATCGTGTTCGACGTGCTGCGCAGGGCGGCGATCGACTACGTCGTGACGACCCGCCGCATCCGCATCCGCCGGGGCATCCTGTCGCGCCGGGAGCAGTCGACCATCATCGAGAAGGTGCAGAACATCAACACCAACCAGTCGCTGCTCGATCGCCTGCTGGGGGTGGGGTCGGTCGACTTCGACACCGCCGGCAGCGACTCCAACCAGGCCGACTTCGTCTTCGCGGGCATCGCGAACCCACATGCCCTCGTCCAGCGGCTCGACCAGCACCGTGTCGGTTCAGGCTCGGCGGCCTCGTCGCTCTGAACCGAGGGGGGAGACCGATGTGCGATGACACGAGCCGTCCGGTCCGACCGTACGAGGCGCTCGCCCGCCTCGTCGAGGGCAACCGCCGGTTCGTCTCCGACGAGGGGTCGATCGGCGACGTCTCGCGTGAGCGCCGGCTCACCGTCGCCCGCGAACAGCACCCCTTCGCCACGCTGGTCGGGTGCTCCGACAGCCGCGTCGGGCCCGAGCTCCTCTTCGGCGTCGGACTCGGCGACCTCTTCATCGTCCGCACCGCGGGTGCGGTCATCACCGAGGTGGGTCTCGGATCGATCGAGTTCGCCATCGGCAAGCTCGGCGTGCCCCTGATCGTCGTGCTGGGTCATGAGAAGTGCGGGGCGGTCACCGCCGCCGTCGAGCGTGACGCCGGGGCGCCGCAGTACCCGGGTGCGCTCGGCGAGGTGGTCGAGATGATCGTGCCCGCCGTGCGAGACGCCCGGGCGCACTGCACCGCGACCGGGGACGATCTGATCGACGTCGCATCCCGCGAGAACGTGCTCCGCACCGTCGCCGAGCTGCGCGCGTCGGACAGCACCATCCTGAGCGAGCAGCTGCGGTCCGGCCGGATCGCGGTGGTGGGGGCGTACTACGACCTGAGCAGCGGATACGTCGAGATCATCGACGGCCTGGAGGATTGAGCCGCGATCCGCAGGACCTGGTCGTCGGGGACGACGGCCTGGCGCGGTGCGGGTGGTGTGCGTCCGCCGAGGACTACCGGGCGTACCACGACGGCGAGTGGGGGCGTCCCGTCACCGACGAGCGTCCGCTCTTCGAACGGATCTGCCTGGAGGGGTTCCAGTCGGGGCTCGCGTGGATCACGATCCTGCGCCGGCGGGAGGGGTTTCGCCGGGCCTTCGCCGACTTCGATGTCGATGCCGTGGCGGCGTTCGGTGCGACCGACGTCGAGCGGCTTCTGGCGGACACCGCGATCATTCGGCACCGCGGGAAGATCGAGGCGGCCATCGCCAACGCCTGGGTGGTGGTGTCGCTGCGCACCTCCGGGCGGTCGCTGGCGGACCTGCTGTGGTCGTTCGCGCCGCCGGGTCCGCACCCGGCGCCCACGGAGCGGGCCGCGGTGCCGGCCACGACGCCGCAGTCCACCGCGCTGGCGGCGGATCTGCGCGGCCGCGGCATGCGGTTCGTCGGGCCCACCACGGCCTACGCCCTGATGCAGGCGGTGGGGATGGTCAACGATCACCTGGCGGGGTGCTGGGTGCGCGACGAGGTCGAAAAGCAGCGCTCAGCAGTACTTCTGCGCCTTCCATAACCGTCAAGTCGAGCCTGAGAAAACGGTCGGAGCGTGGTATTTCACACTCCAGCCGTGTGTGTTCACGGTTCGTGCGCGCTGAACGGGATTCCCGTGTCGTATCCCGGCGGGTTGATCACCGACATCCCGGCGGACTGCCTTCCCCGAGCGGGTGGGCGGTAACGCGCCGGACCCGCCGTCAGCGGGATCGGTCACCCAGCGCGTGGCGCGCCGCCGTCACACCGCTGCGCACCGCGCCCTCCATCGTGGCGGGCCACCCGGTGTCGGTCCACGCCCCGGCCAGGGTCACGTGCGGCAGGGGAGTGCCGGGGCCCGGTCGCCGCGCGGCCTGCCCCGGGCCGACTGCGAACGTCGCGTCCGGTTCCTTGATGCAGGTTGCGCGGTGCACGAGGTCCGGTGACATCGCCGGCAGCATTGCGGTGAGCTCGTCCACCACCATGTCCACGAGCGCATCCCGCCGCTTGTCGACCTCGGTGTGGGCATCTGAGATCGACACCACCAGGTGGTGGTGCGGCCCGTCGGGACGACCGGTCATGGCGGTGCGGTTGAAGACCCACTGCGCGGGCCCGTCGATCACCGCGACGAAGGGCTCGTCCATCACGGGCCGGGTGACCCACACGTGCACGTTGACGATGGGGGACGACCCCAGGCCGGGGTCGGTCACCGCCTGCGGGCAGGCCGCGGCGGCGCGATCGGGCGGCAGCGCGAGGATCACCCGGTCCGCCGCGATGTGATCGCCGTTCGTGAGGACGACCCCGTCGTCCGCGACCCGCAGCACCCCGTGACCGGTCCGCACCGTTCCGCCCCGCCGGGTGAGGAACGTGCGAAGCGGCGCGTCGACGAGGGTGGTGAGCCCGACCCGCGCCCAGCCGATGGCGGACCCGTCCCGCCGGCCCAGAAAGCCCTCGCGGAAGACGAACGCCGCGATGGCGGCGCTCACACGTTCGCTCGCGTCGTTGCAGGTGGGCACGACGAAGAGGTCCCAGAAGCGCGAGATGACGGCGTCGGTCTGGCCGTGGTCGCGCAGCCAATCGGCGAAGGTCACGTCGTCGAGCGACGCGCGTCGCGTCTCGGACATGATCTCCAGCGCACCCAGCGCCCGCACCACGCGCGCCTTCTCACCCGTCGACAGGAACGGGAACGCCGCGAACGAACGGAGCATGTGGAACGGCTCGGGCACCGCCGCCGCGCGCAGGCTCCCGCGTCGCCCGGAGCGGTCGCGCACCGTCACGTCCAGTCGCGGCTGCAGCACCACGTCGCGATCGGCGCCGATCAGCCGAAGAAACGCCCGGTACCCCGTGCAGCAGCCCAAAAAGACGTGCTGTCCGTTGTCGACCTCCACACCGAACTCGTCGGTGAAGCTGAACGCCTTGCCCCCCAGGAAGGGACGCCGCTCGACGAGCGTCACCTCGGCCCCGAGGATGGACGCCTCCACCGCCGCGGCCATGCCCGCCAGACCGCCGCCGCACATCACGACCCGGCGGGTCATCGTGCGAACCTCGCCGTGATCGCGCTCCGTGCCATGAGGGCGAGCTTACGCGACGTCGCAATGGACACACGCTCCGCGAACACGTCGTACCCGCGGGATTCGATGCGGTCGAGGATCGCCCGGTAGGTCGTTCCGAGCATCCGCACGCACGCCCGCGACGGGGCGTCGAGCAGCGGCAGCAGGTGGTCCGCCTCGGCGAAGGTGCGTCGTGCGCGGCGGGCCTGCGCGGCCAGCACATCCGCAAGCGCCGGCGTGAAACGACGGGCGAGGATGTCCTCGGGTGTCACACCGGCCGCCCGCATCTCGTCACGCGGAAGGTAGATGCGCCCGCGGGCCGCGTCGTCGTCCACGTCCCGGATGATGTTGACCAGCTGCATCGCCACGCCCAGCCTTCCCGCGTAGTAGGGCGCCCGCTCGTCCGAGTACCCGAAGATCTCGAGGCTGGCGAGTCCGGGCGCCGAGGCGACGCGACGGCAGTAACGCTCCAGGTCGTGGCTCGTCGGGTAGGCGCGCGGGACGATGTCCATCTCCATGCCGTCCAGCAGGTCGTCCAGATGTCTGCGCGGGATCCCGAACCGCCGCACCGCGTCGCCGAGCGCGACGAGGACCGCGTCGTGGGGGTCGATGTCCCCGGCGTACAGGCCGGTCACCTGGCCGCGCAGGGCGTGCACGCCGTCGGTCGCGGTCTGCGGATTCGGGGCCTCGTCCACCGCGTCGTCTGCCCGGCGGGCGAACGCGTAGAGCGCATAGATCGCCGAGCGCCGCGGCTCCGGCAGGAGGACGAAGCCGTAGTAGAAGTTGCGGGCGTGCTCGCGCGTCATGGCACGGCACGTCGCATAGGCCTGCGTGACGTCGATCACCGCATCACCAGCGCCCGCATCAGCGCCGACGCGACGATGCGCGCCCTCCCCAGTCGCCCCGGTGCAGGGCGCGAGGCCAGCGTGTCGTACCCCTGACGGGCGATGGCGTCGCACACGGCGAGGCCACCGGCGATGAACATGCGGATGTCCAGTCGTGCCCGGCGCGGAACCATTCCGACGAGGGGCGACCCGGCCACGAGGTGTGCGCGGGCCCGCTCCACCTCCACCTCCACCAGCCGGCGGACCGGCGGTGCGGCGCGTGTCGCGCGCAGGTCGTCCTCGTCGACGCCGAAGCGCTCCATGTCCTGCACGGGCAGGTAGACGCGATCATTGTCGGCCAGGTCGCGCGCGATGTCCTGCCAGAAGTTGACGAGCTGGAGTCCGATGCACACGTGGTCGGACAGCGCCGTCGCGGCGGTGTTGTGCACACCGAGCACGGCGAGCACCAGACGGCCCACCGGGGTCGCCGAATGCCGGCAGTACTCCAGAAGATCACCGTGGGTCTCCCAGCGCCGGCAGCGCTGGTCCATGCGGTTGGCCTCGATCAGCCGCTCGAACTGCTCGGGGTCGAGGCCGTGACGCCGCACGGTCGGGATGAGGGCGAGCAGCACGGGATGCTCCGGACGTCCGTGCCACACCTCCCGCAGGTCGTCGGCGAACCCGTCGAGGAGCATCATCCGGTCGCCTGTGGCCGCATCACCCAGGTCGTCGACGGTGCGGCAGAACGCGTAGAGCGCCCGCATGTCCATCCGCAGCTCACGGGGGAGCAGGGCGAAGAGGACCGGGAAGTTCTCGTCGTGTCGACGTGCGAGTTGGGCGGCGATCCGCCGCGCATCCGCTGGGGTGGTCGCGGCGTTCACGACGCGTCGCGGATCGGGGTGCTCCGCAGGTCGGCGGTCGTCCGTGCACCGGCGCACAGCATCGCGACGCGAAGGGCGGCGACGATGGCGCGCAGACGGTCGTCGATCGCGTGGCGCGAGACGCTTGCGGCCCGGGCGAGCGGCACGCCGATGCCGGCGATGTCCGCGCCCAGCGCGATCACCTTGGCGGCGTCCACGCCGCCCCGCAGGCCGCCCGATCCGATGACCAGCCCGTCGGGGAACGCCCGTCGCGCGGCGACGACGCTCGCCACGGTCGAGTGGCCCCAGTCGTGGAACTCCTCGAGCACCCGCGCGTGCGCGGGATCATCCGGGCGCGCCTGCGTGTCGGGCTGCTCGCCGCGACCGGCCACGTCGACGCCGACGACGCCCGCGGCCGCCAGGCGGCGCACCGATCCCTCGTCCATGCCGTGCCCCGCCGCACCGGCGAGGACGGGGACGTCCAGGTGGCGGACGAGCTCCTGCACCCGGGGGATGATTCCTCCGTAGCGGGACGGGCGGCCCTCCAGCGCGTCGGTGAGCGGGGACGCCCGCACCACCAGCGCATCGGCGCCGGCGGCGGTGACGGCCCGGTGGCATGCGTCCAGGCCGCGGTCCCCGTGCAGTTCTGTGGCGGGCACGCTGATGAGCAGCGGCACGTCCGGTGCGAGCTCGCGCAGCTCGCGCATGGACTCCACGTCGTCCGGGTCCGACGGCGGTGCTCCGGCGTCGATTGCGATCCTGGCGGACTGGGCCGCCGCCACCAGGCTGCGGGCGGCGCGGGCGCTCGGGGTGCGGCCCTCCGATGCGAGGGCGACGATGACGGGCGCATCGAGACGTCGTCCCAACAGCATCGTCGTGGTGTCCACGGCGTCCAGGTCGATCTCGGGGAACGCGACGTGATCCAGGCGACGTTCGTCCAGGCCGCTCGCGCGCCACGCGGCGCGCTCGTCGTCGATGCCGAGGCCGGCGCCGTCGATCCGGGGGTCGGTGTGACTCACGTCTGGCGGGCGTGGATCAGATCTGTCAGTGCGACGAGATCATCGGTCGCGCCGGGAACGCGGTCGAGGAGTTCACGGGCGTGGCGGTGGCTTTCGGTGGCGAGCCCGCGCGCCGCGTCCAGACCGTGCACGCTCACGTAGGTCACCTTGCCCTGGCGTTCGTCCGATCCCACCGGCTTTCCCAGGAGCTCGGCGTCGCCCGCCACGTCGAGGATGTCGTCGACGATCTGGAAGAGCAGTCCGATCTCGAGGGCGAAGGCGTTGAGCGTCTCGTCCACATCGGGCGGCGGGCCGGCGGCGGCGATGGCGCAGCGCACGGCGGCCGCGATGAGCCGGCCGGTCTTCAGCAGGTGCACCTGGCGAAGGGCGGACGCCGAGTTGCGGCCGTGGTCGCGCAGGTCGAGATACTGGCCGCCGACCATGCCGGTCACGCTCGAGGCGCGGGCCAGTTCGGACACGATCGCCAGCCGCACCTCCGGCGTGCCCGTCTGCAGGTCCGCGGCCAGTCGCATCGCCTCGGCGAAGAGGGCGTCTCCCGCCAGGATCGCGGTGTCCTCACCGAACGCCCGGTGGCAGGTGGGGCTGCCGCGGCGAAAGTCGTCGTCGTCCATCGCCGGCAGGTCGTCGTGGATGAGCGAGTAGGTGTGGATCAGCTCGAGTGCCGCGGCCGTGGGGAGGAGATCGCGGGGCTCCAGGTCAAGCGCGGCGGCCGTCGCCAGGCAGAGCACCGGGCGCACCCGCTTGCCCCCCGCCAGCAGCGAGTACCGCATGGCGTCCACCAGCCCGTCGACGCCGTCGGTGTCCGCGGGGGCCCAATCGGCCGTCGTGAAGTCGATCTGCGGAAGGTAGGCGTCCACCATCTCCTGCAGGTGGGTGGGGTACCTGGGCGCGACCGACGTCATCGGGCGCCATCCTAGTGCCTGCGACGTGCGGGCCGTCGCGGGGCGGGCGCGGTACGCGTGCGTTCACCTGCGACGACGGACGCTCAGCAGGAGATCCGCGCGGGCGCAGGTGGTGTCGGAGCGTCACCGCCTGCGCCCGGCTGTGAGGTGGTCGGCCGCGGGTGCCCCGTCGTGGCGGCGGTCGACCGTGTGTCGCGTGGGTCGGTCGCGACCGTCGCGGACCCGTTCGCGGCGACCGCGGCGGCATCGTCAGCGGACGAGCTGCCCCGGCATTATGGTGGCCCCATGCGCGCCCTCGTCCTGCACGGTCCCGGTGACGTCCGCCTGGAGGACGTGGAGAGCCCGCGCCCCGCGGCGGGCGAGGTGGTGATCGCCACCGACTTCGCCATGACCTGCGCCACCGACGCCAAGATCATGCGCAACGGCAGCCACCCGGCCATCGGCCCCTGCCCGGCGCTGTTCGGCCACGAGGTGACCGGCCGGGTGGCGGAGGTCGGCGCGGGGGTCGCGTGGCCGCGCGAGGGCGATGCGGTCGTCATCGCGAACTCGGCGCCGTGCGGCCGGTGTCACATGTGCGAGCGCGGCAGACCGAGCCTGTGCGATGCGCTCACCTACCTGTGGGGCGCCTACGCCGAACGGGTGCGGGTGCCGGCAGCGATCGTGCGGCACAACATGCTGGAGCGGCCCGCGTCGCTCGATCCGCGCATGGCGGCCATGGTCGAGCCGCTCGCCTGCGCGATGCACGGCGCCGACCGCGTCGAGGCGGCGGACGGCGCCACGGTGATCGTCCTGGGCGGCGGTGTGCAGGGCCAGTTCCTCACCGCGCACCTGTCCGCCCGCGGCTGTCAGGTCATCCTGTGCGACCCACACGCCGAACGGCGGGATCGTGCCCGCCGCTTCGGCGCGGACCAGACGCACGACGCACCCCGGGACGCCGACGGCATCGCCGCGGTACGGGCGCTCACGCCCGGCGGTCGGGGCGCGGACCTGGTGGTCGAGGCGATCGGGCGACCGGAGACCTGGCGGATCGCGGTCGCGCTCGCCGGACGCGGTGGGGAGGTGCTGCTCTACGGCGGGTGCCCGCCGGGCAGCGATGTGACGTTTCCCACCGGGCCGCTCCACTACGACGAGCTGCGCATCGTCGGTGCGTATCACCACACGCCCCGCGCCATCCGCGATGCCCTGGCCATGCTGGTGACGCCGCCGGTGCCCTTCGACGAGCTGGTGGGTGCGACGATCGACCTGGAGGAGGTGGCCGGCGTGCTCACCTCCTCCGGTGCAAAGCGGCCCGTCCGGCCGCGCGCGACTACTTGAGGCGCTTCGCGAGCCGCCGGATTTCGGCGAGGCCCGAGGCGTCCTCGCGCAGGCGCGCGAGCTCCTGGTCCTGCTGACGCACCGCGCGGGTGAGCTCGTCGAGCGCCGCGGTGACCCGGGAGAGCGCCGCCTGCACATCGCCGCCGGACCCGGCGCGGCCGCGGGACGACCCCTCGCCACGACGCCGGCGCGGGCGCAGCTCGGCGCCGCGCTGGCGGGCGACGCGGTAGTAGTTGGCGGCGACCGTACCGGCCTCACGTCCGGTGCGGTTGGAGATCTCGTTGAAGGCCTGGGTCTTGTTCATGCCGTCGGCGACGAGGCGCTCGACCTCCTCGAAGATCTCGTTCCCGATGCTGCCGCGCGCGGGCTTCTCGTCAGCCATAACCATCCCCTGTCGTTCTGTTATCACGAGTACCGATCGAGGACTGCACCTCAATCAGCGGCGCGTTACATTAGCGCACGAATAAACACTTCGTACACAACGTCGCCCACTATATGAAACGCCGCGTCCGTTCGTCGCTGTTATGGGGAGCGGTCACCAGTCATGAACACCATCATGGTGGTCGTGTAGCCGTGCAGATGCGTCGCGCCGTGCACCGGTCCGATCTCGCCGTTGGCGAACATGCCGGCGGTGGGAATCCCCATGGCGGTGTCCACCGCCCCCGCGTCGTGGTCGGGCGCCCCGAAGAGGTGCCGGCCGCGGCCGTTGCAGGTGAACATCAGCGCGCCCAGGGCACGCCGTGACCCGATCTCCTCGGTCACGCGGGCGAGCGCATCGTCCAGGTTCGCGTGTGCGGTCTCGGCGGTCAGGCTGTGCAGCCGGACGGTCTGCCCGACGCGGACATCGTCCCCCACGTGGATCGCCCCGGAGGTGGGGTCCTGTCCCAGAAGGCCGCGCACCAGGAAGTCCCCGGCGCGGTACTCGGGGACGTTCTCGTCGACGACGATGCCGAGCATCGGGATCCCCGCGAACGGTTCACCGCCGTCCGCGAGCTCCTGCGCCACCGCGGTGACCTTGTCGATCGCGCGCATCCCCGCCAGCTCGGCGATGGCCGTCCCGCCACCGGCGGTCACCACCATCTCGGGCCCGACCGGGGCCGCGCCCTGCGCCACCATCGATACCGTGGCGACGCCGCCGATCGCGATGCCCACGGCACCCTCGAAGTGCACGTCGCGATCGACGTAGAGCGGGTGCTCGCCCGGGCGTCGGCCGCCGGAGGCCTGACCGCCCAGCACGGGCGGCAGGCCGCCGCGCCGGTGCTGCGAGAGGAAGGCGTCGGTGGGGAAGGTGAACGGGTCCGCCAGGAGGAGGAGCGCCGGTGGATCCGCCCGGTCCTCGACCCCGTCCGGCCAGGCGCCGTCGAACGCCGCCACCCCGTCGGGGTCGACCGTGAAGCGCACGACGTCGACCGATGCGCCGGGCAGGTGCGCGCACCACAGCGCCACAGCCTCGGCACCCTCCATCTCGCGCCCCTCGCCGATGACCGCCTCGGTCATGCAGCCGGCCAGGTGCGCGGGTGCGATGCGCTCGTGCACACGTTCGGAGACGGCCCATGGATCGGCCGCGAGGCCGGGTGAGGTGAACAGGACGGCGAGGTCGACGGGGCGCCCCTCCATCCGCGCGATGATGTCCGCGGTCGCCCGGTCGACGGCGTCGATCGCATCGTCGGCGACCGCGAGGGAAACGGCGATGTGCGGTGACGGGCTCATCGGCGCATCATGTCGCATCGCCGTCAACGACCCGTGTTGAGCTCGTCAGAAACCGGTGTATGGTGTGAGTGCACACACCGCTCGGGCAGGGCGGCAGCATCTGCTCACGCGAGAGCCACCCTCGGGTGGCTCTGGGCGTCTCTAGGGCCGGATTTCGGTGGTGTCAGGGGTCTTGTCGCCGTCCGCCGCGTCGTCGTCCAGCGGTGCCAGCTGCTCCCGCGCACGCTCCAGGTCCGATGCGTGGACGAGCACCGCGCGGGCACCCATGGCCAGGAAGTCCGGCACGTCGAAGCCGAGCGTTCGCCGGTGGAAGGCATGGATGCCGACGCCGTCCAGCATGTTGACGATGAGGTCGGCCTCCGGCTGGTGACGCGCGTGGGTGAGAAGCACCCAGGGATCGTTGTCGGAACGTGTCGTCATCAGCCTCCTCCTGCACCGACCATCCGGCGCTGTGGTGGCGGGGGCCTCCCCACGAGGAAGGGTTTGATGAGCAGGAGCCCCGCGAAAAAACCCACAATGTGGGCCCAGAATGCCACACCGCCCTCGGCCTCGGATGCCCCCGACACATAGAGGAACTGGAAGGCCATGTAGAGCCCCAGCACCAGCCACGCCGGGATGCGGAGCGGGAACACGACGACCAGGGTGAGGATGCGCGCCCGCGGGAAGAGCAGCATGTAGGCACCCAAGAGGCCGCTGATGGCACCGGATGCACCGATCATCATTGCCGTCGATCCGACGTCGGTGACGATCTGACCGATCGCCGCGAGGATCCCGCACAGCAGATAGAAGGGCAGGAAGCGGACCCTGCCCAGACGGTCCTCGATGTTGTTGCCGAACACCCATAGAAACAGCATGTTGCCCAGGAGGTGCAGGAGGTCACCGTGCAGGAACTGGTGGCTGACGAGCGACACCGGGCGAGCCTGTTCCTGGTTCTTCGCCACGCACACACCGGTGGACGGATCGTCGGCGTCGACCCGCCCGTCGACGATCCGGTCGGGCATCAACCCGAACTCGCAGTACACCGCCTCCCGCGTCTCCGGAAACTGCGCGATGGGGATGCGCTCGGGCTGGGGCAGCGTGGCCATCCAGACGAAGATCCCCACGTTGAGCGCGATCAGGAGCACCGTCAGGATGGGGAAGCGGTGCGTCGGGTTGCGGTCGTGGATCGGGATGACCATGTGGGGCTACGTCCGCTCGGGTGCGCGCCGCCGCGGGCGGTGAGGGCGAGGTGCTCCGGCCGCGGCGGACACGCTCAGTCGGCGAGGATGTGGGCGAGGAGCGCGGCCTGCGTGTAGAGGCGGTTGTGCCCCTCCTGCCATGCTGCCGAACGCGGTCCGTGGATCACGTCGTACGCGATCTCGACATCGTGGTGCGCGGGCAGCGGATGCATGGCGATCACGTCGTCGGCGGCACGGTCCATCAGCGCCTGGTCGACCTTGTAGGGGCCGAGCGCCCTGACCCGCTCGGCCTCGGATTCCTCGTCGCCCATCGACACCCAGGTGTCGGTGTAGATGGCGCGCGCGTCCGCGACCGCCTCGGCCGGGTCGCGCATGACCGTGACCGATCCACCGCGCTCGCGTGCGATCCCGTCGATGCGGGCGACCAGGTCGGCGTCCGGGTCGTACCCCTCCGGACAGGCGCAGGTGACGTTCATGCCGAGCTTGGCGCACACGACGGCCAGCGAGATGAAGCAGTTGTTGCCGTCGCCCACGTAGGCCACGCGCAAGCCGTCGGTGTCGCCGAAGCGCTCGCGCAGCGTCAGGGCGTCCGCCAGTCCCTGGCACGGGTGGTGCTCGTAGGTGAGCGCGTTCACGACCGGCACCGACGCGTGGGCGGCCAGGTCGACCAGCTTCTTGTGCGGTCCCGTCCGCAGGACGATCGCGTCGACGATGCCCGACAGGATGAGGGCGGTGTCCTGGATCGCCTCGCCGCGGCCCAGCTGGGTGTCGCCCGACGAGAGGTAGATCGCGTGTCCGCCCAGACGGAACGTCGCGGTCTCGAAGGCCACCCGGGTGCGCGTGCTGTTGCGCTCGAAGATCATGGCCACCACGCGCTTGCGCAGCCAGTCGGGCCAGTCGACGCGCGGCGTCGCCTTCAGCTCGGCCGAGAGGTCCAGCACGGTCTCGATGGCCTCGGTCGAGTGGTTCATCAGGGTCAGGACAGACCGTCCTGCCAGTTCCGGGTGCGGCTCCGGGCGCCTCATCGCGTCGTCGGTCTCCGTGTCGGGGTCATGCGGGCCGTCCGGCCCGCCGGGAGTCCGCAACCGTATACGCCCGCGGGGCGGGCCGTGCGGGGCCGGCGCGTGGCACGGCCCCGCACGATGACCCGCTAGGAGATGAACGGCTCGCCGGACTCCACCCGCTCGAGGAGCGGGGTGCGCGGCGCGAACCGGTCGCCGGCCGCGGCCGCGAGGGCCTCCAGACGCGCCTTCACATCGGCCAGGCCCTGCTTGTCGGCCCACTCCAGCGGGCCCATCGCCCAGCCGGCGCCGAGCTTCAGCGCGAGGTCGATGTCGGGGATGGCCGCGATGTCCTCCTCGATGCAGCGGCAGGCCTCGTCGAACGCGCCCAGGTAGTAGCGCTCGGCGATGGCGGGGCCGTTGTCGTCGGCCGCGTCCGGGTCCTGGCCGGTGACGAAGCCGGTGCCGGACTTCTGGCCGAGCTCGCCCGCGTCGACGTGGGCGGCGAGCGTGGTGCCCGCCTCGAAGCGGTCACCGTAGGCGGCCAGCAGGTCGCTCTGGACGTGCCGGGTGGTGTCGAGACCGATCAGGTCGCCCAGGGCGAACGCGCCCATCGGGGCGGCGTCAGCGGCCACGGCCTCGTCGGCCGACGACTTCGACGCGCCGATCTCGTCCGCCAGACGATATGCCTCGGCGAGCGCGCGCACGAGGACGCGGTTGACCAGGAAACCCGGGCACTCCATCACGCGCACCGGCACCTTGCCGACCGCGCTCACGATCGACACGGCGCGGTCCAGCACCTCGTCGGAGGTGGAGGAGCCCCTGATGACCTCGACCAGCTTCATCACGCTGGCCGGGTTGAAGAAGTGCATGCCCAGCACGTCGCTCGGACGGCCGGTCAGGTCGGCCATGGCGCTGATGGAAAGACCCGACGTGTTGGACGCGAGGAGCGCGCCGGCCGGGGCGGCGGCGTCGATCTTCTTCCAGACGTCCTCCTTGATGGACATGACCTCCGGGACGACCTCGATCACGAGGTCCCGATCGCTCAGCGAGTCCATGGAGAGGTCCCCGCGCACGCGGGCGACGATGGCGTCCGCCTCCTCCTGGGTCATCGCACCGCGCTTCACCCGGCGGGCGCAGATGTTGGCCAGGTGCTCCAGGCCCTTGTCGACGAAGCGCTGCTCGATGTCGACCAGCAGCACATCGTGCCCCGCCGCCGCGAAGACCTGTGCGATCTCACTGCCCATGACACCGGCGCCCACGACGCCAATCTTGGTGGTTTCCATCTTCTTCACCGACCTTTCGACGTGACGGGCGAACAGGAGGCGCCCCGTGTCGTCCGTGAGTCTACGGACGGCGGTGACCGCGGGCACCATGGCGCCTGGCCATGGCTGCGGGGACGAATGCAACCGCCGTCGCCGCCCCCGGCGCGTCACCGTCCCCGTGCGCCGCGCACGCCGCGCCGACATAATCCCGTCTGTGGAGCGACTGGACGCACTCGATCGTGAACTGGGCCGGCGGCTGCGGCGACTGGTCGGTCCGCGGCTCGACGGCGCCGGCCGGGCGGCGAGCGCGCTCCTGGGGCCGGTCTTTCGAGTCACGGTCGCCGCGCTCGTGCTGCGCCGGGCCGACCGCCGCACGGGTGTGGCCGCGGGGCTCGCGGCGGTGGGTGCGGCCTCGCTGGCCGAGCGCCTTCGCCGCAGGATCGGACGTCGTCGCCCCGACGCGCGGTGGGACGGACCGGGCTTTCCCAGTCGTCATGCCGCGGCCGCCACGGCCATCGCGACGGCGGTGACGCCCCGGCGACCCGGTCTCGGGCGGCTGCTCGGCGCCGGCGCGGCCGTGGGTCTCGTGGGCCGTGTGGCCGACGGACGACATGACCCCGCCGACATCGCCGCCGGCGCCGCCCTGGGTGCGGCGATCGGCCGGACCGTCGGTCGCCTGATCGGCGGGCGCCCGTGAAACCGCTGGCGGATCGCACGCTGGTCGGCTGGGCGCGCTGGGCGAGCGGCATCCTGTTCATGTTCGGCCTCGTCGCGATCTTCCGCGGTCAGTTCGACGACTTCACCGGGGCGGAGGTCTCGGTGCTGGGCTTCTTCGGAAGCCCCCTGACCAACCTGATCCATCTGCTGGTGGCCATCGCGATGATCGCCGCCCTCGGGTCGCTGGCGGCCACCCGCACCGCCGCGCTCGTCGTCGGCATCGGGTTCACCGTGTTCGGCCTTTTGGAGTTCGTCCTGGGCGACGGGTCGGCCGACATCTTCGGCCGCAACACCCGCATGGAGATCCTGGACCTCGTGATCGGCATCACCGGGCTGGCGGTGTGGGCCTGGTCCACCCGTGCGCGGCCACCCCGCGTGGAGCACGTCGACGGGGCCTCGCCGGTCAGCCCAGGCTGATCAGGGCGTCCAGCCCGATGCGGCAGGCCTCGAGGCCCGCCGTGCGCCGGGCGTCGGCGTCCAGCCATCCGGGTGACGGGCCCACAAGGGCGTTGGAGACCGTCACCACGCACCCGGCACGCGCTCCCCGGCGGCGGGCGACGTCGCGGATGACGGCCATCTCCATCTCGACCGCGAGGATCCCCCGGTCCCGCCAGGCCTCGTTGCGTCCGGGCGCCAGGTCGTAGAACACATCGGTGGTGACGACGGTGCCCGTCCGGATCGGTGTGCCGGCGGCGCACCGGACCAGCGCGTCGACGACGTCCGGGTCGGTCGCGTGGACACCGGGCCCCGCCATCGCGAGCCCCGCGCCGTCGTCGGCCACGACGTGGTCGGCGACGACGAACGTGCCGGGCCCGATGTCGTCCTGAAGACCGCCGGCCGTGCCCGCACGGATGAGGACGCGTGCCCCGAGCTCGATCAGCTCGTTGGCGACGATGCCCGTGCTGCCACCGCCCATGCCGGTGGTCTGCACGGTCACCGGAACCCCGCGGTAGCGGCCCGTCACACCCAGGAGCCCGCGGGCGGCGGTCACCTCCACGGCCCCGTCCAGGAGCTCGGCCGCGACCAGGCGGGTGCGGTCGGGGTCGCCCGGACACAGGGCGAGCGGCGCCTGCAGATCCGGGCGGGTCAGGAGGTGCAGCGCCATGGTGCGGCACACTATCCCCATGGTCGATCCGCTCATGGACCGCGTCGCCGCACACGCCGCGACGCGCGGGCTGCTCGATCCGGACGCGTCGGTGCTCGCGATGGTCTCCGGCGGAGCCGACTCGATGTGTCTGCTTCACGCCCTCATGCACATCCACCGGGGGCGGATCGGCGTGCTCACCGTCGACCACGGCCTGCGTCCCGACGCGGCCCGCGAGGCGGACGCCGTCGTCGCGTACGCCGCCGGGCTGGGGCTCGAGGCATGGGTGGAGCATCCCGACCTGCGGGCGGGGCCGGCGCTGCAGCGGCGCGCGCGCGACGCACGACGCGCGGCGGCCGCACTGGTGGCCGGGCGCGAGGGCTTCGACGTCGTCGCCACGGGGCACACGGCATCCGACCAGGCCGAGACCGTGCTCTTCCGGCTGGCGCGGGGCACCGGGCGCGACGGGGCGATCGGGATGTCCGCCGACCGCACCGTGGTGCGCCCCCTCCTGACGGTCACCCGCGACGAGACACGGGCGTGGTGTCGGCGCCACGGCGTGGCGTTCGTCGACGATCCGGCAAACGACGACCCCCGGTACGCCCGGTCACGTGTGCGGCACGGATTGGTCCCGGCGCTTCGCGCGGTCCACCCCGACGCCGAGCGGGCCGTCACGCGGTTCGCCGAGCTGATGGACGACGAGCGGGCCGTCCTTCGCCCCCTGGTGGACGCCGCATGGACGTCGTGCGCGCGCGACACCGGCCTGGACGTCCACGCCGTCGCCGCGCTGGATCCGGCCATGCGACGTCTGGTGGTGCGGTGCGCCCTCGACGCCGCCGGTGTGCCACCCGATCGTGTGTGGGTGGAGCGCGCGCTCGCGCTCTGCGACGCCGGCGGCGGATCGTTGCACGCCCCCGGGGCCGTGCGGGTGCACGTGTGGCGCGGCGTGCTGCGCGCCGACCGGGCGGTGACGCCGCCGCCGCCCGCCGTGCTCGACGTGCCGGGATCCGTGCGGTTCGGTGACGTGAACCTGACCGCGGGACCGGCGTGCGCGGCGCCGCCCGGTCCGCGGCGGGTGGACCTGCGGGCCGACGGGCCCTTCGAGGTCCGGGCGCCGGCACCGGGTGATCGCATCGCCCTCGCGGGCGGTGGCCATGCGGCGGTGGGACGTCTGCTCGCCGCAGCCGGTGTCCCCGCCGACCTGCGTGCCGCGGTCGCGATCGTGACGCTGCGCGGACGGGTGGTGTGGGTGAGCGGGTACCGTGCCGATGCCACCCTCCTGGCGACCCCCGGCGAACCCGCGACTCGGCTGGAGCTTGTGTGAACGACCCGCGCATCGGTGAGATCCTCATTCCGGAAGACGTCCTGCAGCGCAGGATCGGCGAGCTGGCGCAGCAGATCTCGAAGGACTACGCGGACCGGCAGATCCTGGTGATCGGCGTGCTGAAGGGGGCGCTCCCGTTCATCGCCGACCTGGTGCGCAGGCTGACCGTCCCGTGCCAGCTGGACTTCATGGCCGTGTCGTCGTACGGCGCCTCGGTGCACTCGTCCGGCGTGGTGCGGATCCTCAAGGACCTGGACCGTCCCATCGAGGGCCGCCACGTGCTCCTGGTCGAGGACGTGATCGACTCCGGTCTGACCCTGTCGTACCTCATCAAGAACCTGCGCTCGCGCGACCCCGCGACCCTGGAGCTGGCCGCGCTCATGGTGAAGCCGGGACGACGCGCGCTGCCGCTCGAGCCCCGCTACGTGGGCTTCGACATGCCCGACCGGTTCGTGATCGGGTACGGCCTCGACCTGAACGAGGACTTCCGGCAGTTGCCGTACATCGCGGCGCTTGACACGGGCGGAACGTGAGCCGGACGGCCGCTGCTATCCTCGGCAAACTCGCTCCGCGCCGTCCAAAGGGTCCGTCCTGAATCGCTTCCTCAAGAGTGCTGCGTTCCCGATCCTGATCGTGCTGCTGCTGGTGTTCGTGGCGCAGAAGATCTTCTCGGCGGACAACGGCGGGAAGATCCGCTCCGGGTACAGCGACTTCATCACCGAGCTCGAGGCGGGGCGCGTCACGTCGGTCGAGGTGAACCAGGACCGCAACCGCATCACGTACCGGGTCAACGGGTCGACCACCGAGAAGACCACCGGCTTCCTCGAAAACCAGGGCGGGGCGATGGTCGCGGCCATCGAGAAGGCCGAGGTCCGCAACGTCGACATCAAGGCGCGGTCCGGATCGACGTGGTGGAGCATCCTGCTCACGCTGGCGCCGCTCGCCTTCATCATCCTCATCTGGATCTTCCTCATGAACCAGATGCAGGGCGGCGGGTCCAAGGTGATGAGCTTCGGCAAGGCGCGTGCCAAACGCATGACGCCCGACTCGCCCAAGATCACGTTCCGCGACGTGGCGGGTGCCGAGGAGGCCGTCGAAGAGCTGCACGAGATCAAGGAGTTCCTCGAAAACCCCAAGAAGTTCCAGGCCCTCGGGGCGCGCATCCCGAAGGGTGTCTTGCTCTACGGACCTCCGGGCACCGGCAAGACGCTCCTGGCCCGCGCCGTCGCCGGTGAGGCCGGCGTGCCGTTCTTCTCCATCTCCGGCTCCGACTTCGTCGAGATGTTCGTCGGCGTGGGTGCATCCCGCGTGCGCGACCTGTTCGAGCAGGCCAAGACGTCGTCGCCGTGCATCATCTTCATGGACGAGATCGACGCCGTCGGACGCCACCGCGGCGCCGGCCTGGGCGGCGGTCACGACGAGCGCGAGCAGACCCTCAACCAGCTGCTGGTCGAGATGGACGGCTTCGAGGCGAAGGACAACATCATCCTCATCGCCGCCACCAACCGTCCGGACATCCTCGACCCCGCGCTCCTGCGCCCGGGCCGCTTCGACCGGCAGGTCGTCGTCGACCGCCCGGACCGTCAGGGCCGCGAGGCGATCCTGCGCGTGCACACCAAGGGCAAGCCGATCGTCAAGGACATCGACCTGGACGCCCTCGCCGGTCAGACCCCGGGCTTCACGGGTGCCGACCTCGCCAACCTCGTCAACGAGTCCGCCCTCCTGGCCGCCCGTCGCGGCAAGCGGGTGATCGGCCACGACGAGTTGGAAGAGGGGATCATGCGGGTCATCGCGGGACCCGAGAAGAAGTCCCGCCTGCTGACCGAGAAGGAGCGCCGCGTCACCGCGTTCCACGAGGTGGGGCACGCTCTCGTCGGCCACTTCCTGCCGAACGCCGACCCGGTCCACAAGATCTCGGTCATCGCGCGCGGCCAGGCCCTCGGCGTCACCGTCTCGATGCCCCAGGAGGACCGTTTCCTCACCACCAAGGCGGAGCTCGAGGACCGCATGGCAATGGCGCTCGGCGGACGCACCGCCGAGGAGATCGTGTTCGGTGAGATCACGACCGGCGCATCCAGCGACCTGGAGACCGTCACGTCCATCGCCAAGTCGATGACGATGCGGTTCGGCATGTCCGAGAAGCTCGGCCCGCGCGTGCTCGGCCACAACCACGGCGCGCCGTTCCTCGGCCGCGACATGGCGAGCGAGCCGGACTACTCCGAGGAGATCGCGCGCGAGATCGACACCGAGATCCGCCGCATCATCGAGAAGGCGCACGAGCAGGCGCGCACGATCCTGACCGACCACCGCGACGACCTGGACCTCATCTCCGAGATCCTCCTGCGGCGCGAGACCATCGAGCGCGAGGAGTTCCTCGCACTGCTGGACGGCCGCCCCGAGGACGACGTCTTCCGGGAGCGCGACGAGAAGGACGCGCAGGCGCGCGCCGAGGCGGAGCGTGAACTGGCGGAGGCCGAGAAGCGGCGTGCCCAGCAGCCGGCGCCCCCGCACACCGGCCCGGCGGTCCCGGAGGCCTGATCCACCGCGGGTCGGGCGGTCCCGTGAGGGGTGACGCGCCCGCCGGCGTACGTGCCCGGAGCGAGCGATCGGTTGTCCGGCCCGTTCGCGGGTCGGCCGGCCGGGTACCATCGCCGTCGTGACCCCCGACCCCCTCGCCTGGCTCACCGCCCCCTGCGTGATGGGGATCCTCAACGCGACGCCCGACTCCTTCTCGGACGGGGGCCGTCACCTGGACCCGGAGGACGCGCGTCACCGGTTGGCGGCCATCGCGGCCGAGGGCGCCGCCATCTGCGACGTGGGGGCCGAGAGCACACGTCCGGGGTCGGAGGCGATCCCCGCTGACGAGCAGCTTCGCCGGCTCGAGCCGGTGCTCGCGGCGATGCGGACGGGCGGTGCGCCGATCCCCGTCTCGGTCGACACGGCCGATGCACGCGTCGCACAGGCCGCGATCGACGCCGGCGCGGTCCTCGTGAACGACATCACCGCGGGGCGCGGTGACCCCGACATGCTGGACGTGGTGGCGGACGGCGGCGCGGCGATCTGTCTGATGCACATGCTGGGGACACCGCGCACCATGCAGGACGCACCCGTCTACGACGACGTGGTGGAGGACGTCGTGGCGTTCCTCGCCGCGCGGACCGAGGAGGCCGTGCGGCGCGGCATCCCGGAGGAGCGGATCCTGCTCGACCCCGGCATCGGGTTCGGCAAGCGGCTGGAGCACAACCTGGCGCTCATCGCCGGGCTTCGACGCATCGTCGACCTGGGCCGGCCGGTGCTGGTCGGGGTGTCGCGCAAGCGGATGTTCGCCGACCTCCTGGGGCGCGACGTGCAGGAGCGCCTGGCGGGGTCGCTCGCCGTCGGTCTCGCGGCGGTCGCCCGCGGGGCCGCCGTGCTGCGCGTCCACGACGTTCGAGAGACTGTCGATTCTGTGCGCGCATGGAGCGCGGTGAACGATGTGGAGGATGCGCGATGAGCGACGATGTGACGGTGCGGCTGCTGAGCCTCTCCTGCTACGGATACCACGGGGTCCACGACGAGGAACGCGAGCACGGCCAGCGCTTCGTGGTCGACGTCGAGATCACCCTCAGCGCGGTGCAGGCGGGGGAGACCGACGCCCTGGACGACACGATCGACTACGGGAAGATCGCCGAGATCGTGACCGACGTCATCCAGGGCCCCTCGGTGTTCCTCCTCGAGCGTCTGGGGGCCATGATCGCCGACCGCATCCTGGAGGATCAGCGGGTGACGAACGTCGCGGTGACGCTGCTGAAGCCGGACCTCGAGATGGAGGGCAGCGCCAAGGCCGCCGTGACGCTGCGTCGTTCGCGCTGATCGCCTGGCTGGGACTGGGCGCCAACCTCACCGACCCGGTCGGCCGGTTGCGCGCCGCCCTTGACGGGCTCGAGGCCGCGGGCGTGGTGGTGGAGGCCGTGAGCCCCGTCTACGTCACCGCGCCACGTGACGTGCTCGATCAACCCGAGTTCCACAACGCGGCCTGCCGCGTGCGCCACGACGGCGCACCCGACGGGCTCCTGCGGATCGTGAAGGAGGTCGAACGCCGCGTGGGACGCACCCCGGGCAGGCGGCGCGGCCCGCGCGTCGTCGACATCGACATCCTCCTGACCGACGCCGGCCCCTGGCATGACGCGTCGCTCAGCGTCCCGCACGAGCGTCTGCACGAGCGGCGCTTCGCCCTCGTGCTGCTGCTCGACCTCGACCCCGGGCTCGCGCTGCCCGACGGGCGCACCGTCGCCGACCTGGAGCGGGCGCTGCGCGACGATCCCGGCCAGCGGGTCGTGCCGCTGCCGGACGTGACCCTGCGCTGACGCCGACGGCCGCATCCGCTGGACGGGTGGTCTACGATGGCCCGATGGGCCGGTCGCATTCGTACGACGAGTACCTCGAGACGATCTATTTCCTGTCCTTCCCCGTGGGCGAGTACGGCCCGGTGGTGCGTGATTCGCCGGTCCTGGCCGCACGGGTCGCCGAGCTCCTCGAGGTCGCACCGCCCACCGTCACCGAGATGCTGAAGCGCCTCGAGGCCGACGGGCTCATCGAGCGCGGCCCGCGGAGGGCGGCGGTCCTCACCGAACGCGGTCGTCGCGAGGCCGAGCGGGTGGTGCGCCGGCACCGGATCATCGAGAACTTCCTCGTGGACTTCATGGGGTACGACCCCGGCGACTGCCACGAGCAGGCCGAGATCCTGGGCGATGCCTTCACCGACGAGATGATCGACCGCACCGACGCGAAGCTGGGCTCGCCCGCGCGCTGCCCGCACGGCTGGCCGGTCGATCCGGCGGTCGAGCAGGCAGAGAACCACGAGCTCGCCGCCCTCGTGGACCTGCCGGCGGGTTCGGGCGCCACCATCGTGCGTCTGGCCGAGCACGATTTGCGCCTCCTGCGGTGGTTCTACGAGGAGGGGCTCGTGCCCGGTGTGACGGTCACCGTCCGCGACGACGGGGATGACGAGCGGTTCGCCGTGTCGCTGGACGGACACGAGCGCACCATCCCGGTCGCGGCGGCCGAGGGGCTGTTCGTGCGCGCCGCCTGACGACGCTCAGGCGGTCGGGGGGACCCCGGCGTCGGTGAGCGTGCGGGCGAGCGCCTGATAGAGCGCGCCCATCCGGGGCGTCTCGGGTTCGAGGCCGACGGGAAGGCCGTGATCGCGAAGCGACGCGGTGGTGACGGGACCGACCGACGCCATCATCGTGCCGGCCGCCGCGACCTCGTCCAATTCGACCCCGGCGCGTTCTGCGAGGGCGGCGAAGCCGATGACGGCGTGGGCGCTCGTGAACGTGACCGCCGCAAGCCCGCCGCGCGCCGCCGCCCGCACGAGCTCGACGCCGGGCAGATCGTCCGGCGGCGCCGCGATGTCGTAGGGATGGACCTGGACGGTCGTCGCCCCCATCCCGGTGAGGATATGGCCGATCTCGTCGGGGTTCGGCCCGGCCGCCAGCACCAGCGCCCGTGCGCCGCGCAGCCGCATGTCCTCGAGCAGGGCGACGATCCCGGCGGTCTCCGGCGGATCGGCCACGTGGTCGACGCGCACGCCCAGACGGCGAAGCGCATTTCGGGCCTTCGCCCCCCGCGCGACGACGGTGGCGTCCGCCAGCCGTTCGGCGAGCCGCGCCTCCAGCCCATGGCGAGCCGCCGCGCCCAGGACGTGCCTGGCGCCGATGCCGGTCATGAACACCGCGAGGTCGATCGGCCGCGCGACGGCCTCCTCGATGGGTGCCACCAGCCGGGCGTCGTCCACCGGCCGGTCCACGTCGATGCAGGGGCCCACGACCGGTTCGAGCCCGAGCGACCGGCACAGCGACGCCTGCTCGGGTGCGCGTCGCGCCGCCGTGATGCCCACCTTCGGGCGTGCTCCTGGATCCGTCATGCGGGGAAGGATGTCAGCGATGGACGCGTCCCGGCCGTCCGGACGCCGGCTCCACGGGTGGACGGCATTTCGGCGGCGGGCCGCGACCCTCCATGTCCACAACGCCCGTCCCATGACCGCCGGACCGCATGTGCGGGTGACACCCGCCGTCCGGCCGCTACAATGGTCGCCCGTTCGCGCCCCCAATCCGGGCAGGGCGCGCGGTGGCCTGAGGAGCACGCCTTTGTCGCACGTCGACGAGCTGGACGAGTACGACGCCGACCTCGAGCTTCAGCTGAAGCGCGAATATCGGGACGTCTATCCGCTGTTTCGGTTCTGCGTGCTCTCACAGGACGCCATCTACCTGTGCAACTCGATCGACCGCTCGGTCGACAACCAGCCGTCCTACCCGATGTTCCACGTGGTGATGGAGGACGTCTGGGTGTGGGACAAAAACCGCCCCACGCGCATCATCCCGCGGGTTGAGCTGCACACATCGCAGGACATCACGGTCGAGGTCCTCAGGAACGACGACGTGGAGGTCGGCGAGCCGGGGACCCTGACCACGTGATGCTGCTCGCGGTCGACGTCGGCAACACCCAGACGGTCGCGGGTGCGTTCCAGAACGGCAAGATGCTGCACCGCTGGCGCATCTCGACGGTGCGCACCGCGACGGTGGACGAGCTGGCGGCCCAGCACGACTCGATGCTGCATCTGCGCGGTTCGAGCCTGTCGGACGTGGCGAGCCTGGTGGTGTCCTCGGTGGTTCCGTCGCTCACCGCCGGCTATCGGGACCTGGCCCAGCGCTACCTGGACGAGGACGCACTCATCATCGGGCCGGGCGTGAAGACCGGGATGCCGATCGAGATCGACAATCCGCACGAGGTCGGCGCCGACCGCATCGTCAACGCTGTCGCCGCGCACCGCAGGTTCGGTGGGCCGTGCATCGTGGTCGACTTCGGGACGGCCACCAACTTCGACTGCGTCTCGGCGGAGGGTCGCTACGTCGGCGGGGCGATCACCCCCGGCATCGAGATCTCCATGGAGGCGCTCACGGGACGGGCGGCGCGGCTGCTTCGCGTCGAGCTCATCGAGCCGCCCGCCGCCATCGGCAAGTCGACGGTCACTGCACTGCAGTCGGGGATCCTCTACGGCGCCGTCTCGATGGTGGACGGTCTCACGGCGCGGCTCAAGGCCGAGCTGGGGCAGGAGAGCGTGGTCATCGCGACCGGCGGCCTGGCCGCGCTCCTCGTCCCGCTTTCGGAGCAGATCGACCATCACGAGCCGACCCTCACGCTGGACGGTCTGCTGATGGTCCACGAGCTCAACACCACGTCCGCCCGCCCGCGGCGGGGGTCGGTCGCCCGATGAGGAAGCGCATGAACCGCACGTTCCCGGCGCGACACCGGGACGAGTCGCTCGATCGCGAGTCCTGGCCGTTGGACGAGCCGTTCGACATCGGTGGGGTCACGATCGCCAACCGCCTCGTGCAGCCGCCGCTCGCCGGCATCGCCAACTGGGCCTTCCGGGAGCAGTCGCGCCGGTTCGGCGTGGGGCTGGCGGTCTCGGAGATGATCTCCGCCCACGGTGTGGCCCACGACAACGCGCGCACGATGACGATGCTCGACACCGACCGCGATCGGGGGCCCGTCGCGATCCAGCTCTTCGGCGCCGAACCCGCCCTCATGGCCGACGCCGCCCGTGTCGCGGCCGACCGCGGGGCGGATGTGATCGACATCAACATGGGCTGCCCGGTCCGGAAGGTCCTGAAGACCGGTGCCGGGGCCGCGCTCCTCACCGATCCCGACGCCGGCGCGCGGGTGGTGGAGGCCATGGTCGCCGCGGTCGACGTGCCGGTCACCGTCAAGATGCGCCGCGGGGTGACACCGTCGAACGCCGACCCGGTGGGCGCGGCGCGGCGGTTCGTCGCGGCGGGTGCGGCGGCGATCACGTTCCACCCGCGGACCGCCCACGAGGAGTACGAGGGCCGTGCCGACCACGTCCACACGGCGGAGGTGGCCGCCGCCGTCGACGTGCCCGTCATCGCGAGCGGTGACATCGACACCCCCGGTGAGGCCGCCCGCGTGATGCGCGAGACGGGGGCGACGGCGATCGCCATCGGCCGTCCGGCGTTCGGCAATCCGTGGCTCTTTCGCGACGTGCTGGACGCGTCGGCCGCACGGGTGCGCCCGCTGCCCGAGGTGGTGGAGGAGGTCCGGCGCTTCGCCGAGGATGTCCGTGACGTACTCGGAGCGACCCGCGGGTGCGCATACATGCGAAAGTTCTATCCCTGGTACCTGGCCGGACACGATGTACCGGTCGCGGAACGGCAGGAGCTCCTGCTGGCTCCCTCGCTCGACGACGCGCTTCTGCTCTTGACGCGGATCGTCGAGCGCTCTGCGGGTTGAAAGCACACTACGAGTTGGATTACGGTACGTCGCCATTCCGGCGTGACACCGAATCTTGAAAGGCGGACATGGAGCGCGAAGTCGTCCTGACCGAAGAGGGCTACCACAAGCTCAAGGAGGAGATCGACTACCTCTCGAACGTGAAGCGTCGCGAGGTGGCCGACCGCATCAAGGAAGCCCGTGAATTCGGTGACATCTCCGAGAACTCGGAGTACGACGACGCCAAGAACGAGCAGGCACAGCTCGAGGCGCGCATCCTCGGGTTGGAGCAGCAGCTGCGCAACGCCCGGGTGGTGGACGCCGAGACCGTGTCCACCGAGACCGTCTCCATCGGCGCCCGCGTCACGCTCAAGGACCTGGCCAGCAAGAAGAACACCGAGTACAGCCTGGTCGGCTCGGCCGAGGCCAACCCGCGTGAGCACAAGCTCTCGTCGGAGAGCCCCCTCGGCAAGGCCATCATCGGTCGCAAGAAGGGCGAGAAGATCACGGTCGCCACACCGCGCGGTGCGATGGAGTACCAGGTGATGAAGATCCAGACGGGCGGTTCGTAGGAACACACCACCTGCAGGGCACGAGGTGATCAGATTGAGCGTCGACGCCGAACTGCGCGAGCTGGCGGGGGTCAGCCGCGCCTGGCCATTCGAGGAGGCCCGCAGACTGTTGGGGCGGGTGGAGGCCGGTCATGTCCGGGGAGACTCGGTGCTGTTCGAGACCGGGTACGGCCCCAGCGGCCTGCCGCACATCGGCACGTTCCAGGAGGTGGCGCGCACCACGATGGTGCGGCGTGCGTTCGAGACCCTGTCCGACATGCCGACGCGCCTGGTGGCGTTCTCCGACGACATGGACGGCCTGCGCAAGGTGCCCGACAACGTGCCCAACCAGGAGCTCCTGGCGGCCAACCTGGGCCGGCCGCTCACACGGGTGCCCGACCCGTGGGGCTGTCACGAGAGCTTCGCCCACCACAACAACGCCAAGCTGCGCGAGTTCCTCGACCACTACGGCTTCGCGTACGAGTTCGCCTCCTCCACCGAGTACTACACGTCGGGTCGCTTCGACGGGGCCCTTCTGCGCATGCTCGAGTGCTTCGACGAGGTGATGGGGGTCATGCTCCCGTCACTGCGCGAGGAGCGGGCGGCCACCTACTCGCCGTTCCTGCCGATCCACCCCGAGACCGGCATCGTGATGCAGGTGCCGATCGACGAGGTGCGGCGCGACGCCGGCACCCTGGTGTGGACCGACCCCGACTCCGGTGAGCGGATCGAGACGCCGGTGACCGGTGGCCACTGCAAGCTCCAGTGGAAGCCGGACTGGGCAATGCGCTGGTATGCGCTCTCGGTGGATTACGAGATGTCGGGCAAGGACCTGATCGACTCGGTGCGCCTCGCGACCCAGATCGTCCAGATCCTGGGCGGCACCCCGCCCGAGACGTTCATCTTCGAGCTCTTCCTGGACGAGCAGGGCCAGAAGATCTCCAAGTCGCGTGGCAACGGCCTGTCGATCGACGAGTGGCTCACCTACGCGAGCCCGGAGAGCCTTGCGCTCTTCCTCTACAACAAGCCGCGTGAGGCCAAGCGCCTGTACTTCGACGTCATCCCCCGTCAGGTCGACGAATACCTGGCGCACCTGGAGGGGTACGTGCGGCAGGACGCGACGCGGCGGCTGTCCAACCCCGTGTGGCACATCCACGCCGGCGACCCGCCGGCGCCCGAGCCGCTGGGCGGTGGTGGGCGCACCCCGGTCACGTTCGCGCTGCTCCTGAACCTCGTGTCGGTGGCCAACACCGATGAGCACGAGAAGCTGTGGACCTTCCTGCGCCGCTATGCACCGGGTGTGTCGCCCGAGACGCACCCGCGCCTCGACGCGCTCGTGGGGTACGCGCTGCGCTACTACCGGGACTTCGTGCGGCCGACCCGCGCACCCCGTGCACCCGACGACGTGGAGCGCGAGGCGCTCGGCGCGCTGGACGCGACGCTCGCCGCGCTGCCGGCCGACGCCACCGGCGACGACATCCAGACCGCCGTCTACGACGTGGGACGCTCGGTGGAGCGATACCAGGACCCGAACGCCAAGGGTGCGACCCCCGAACGTCCGGGTGTGGCGCTCGCGTGGTTCAACATGCTCTACCAGGTGCTCCTGGGTGCCGAGCGCGGTCCCCGCTTCGGGCCGTTCATCGCGCTCTACGGCATTGACGAGACGCGCGAGCTCATCCGCCGTGCGCTGGACGGCGAGCTGGTGGCGGCATGAGCGGCTTCGTCCTGGTGCACGGTGCGTCGTCCACCGGCTGGTACTGGCATCTGGTGGCCGAGCGGCTGCGCGCGGCCGGCCATGATGTGGCGACCCCGGATCTGCCGGCCGCCGACGAATCGGCGGGGCTCGAGGAGTACGCCGACGTGATCGCCGCGGCGGTCGACGAGGTGGGGCGCCCGGTCAGCGTGGTCGCCCAGTCGATGGCGGGGCTCAGCGTGCCCCTCGTCGCGTCGCGTCGTCAGATCGACGAGATCGTTCTCGTCTGCGCCATGATCCCGGCGGCCGGGGAGTCCGGCCACGACTGGTGGTTCGCCACCGACCAGATGGACGCGCAGCGCCTGGCCGCCATCATGGCCGCGCGCGACCCGGACGCCGACTTCGATCCGGCAGAGCTCTTCATGCACGACGTGCCGCACGACCTGGCGATCGCGCAGGGCAAGAACATGGTCAATCAGGCGGTGCGGCCCTTCGACGACGTCTGGCCGCTCGACGCATGGCCCGACGTCCCCACCCGTGTGCTCGCGTGCGAGGACGATCGTCTGTTCCCGCTCTTCTTCATGCAGCGCATCAGCCGGGAGCGGTTGGGCATCGAGCCCGACGTGATCCCGGGCGGCCACCTGCCGGCGCTCCACAGTCCGGATCGTCTGGCCGAGTACCTGATGGCGGGGGCGGACCGCTCGTAGGACCGAGGCTCCCGCGACGCGGCCGCGTCCTTCGGGAGGGACATCGGAGGCGGACCACCACGGCCGCGATGGCCGGGGCCGGGTGTCCCACCTCACGGCGCCCGAACGTGCGTCTGCGTCGTGTGGGTCCCCCGCTCCATCCCGGGAAGCCGCTCCATCAATCGTCGCCATCGGGGTGATCCGGGGCTGTCGGGGTGGTAGCGGTCGAAGAGCGCGATCAGGAGCGACAGGAGCGGCACCATCAGGATCTGCGCGGCGTTTGGGATGGTGAGGCGTGTGGTGAGCGGCACGAACGGCAGGAACTCGTCCGCCAGCAGAAGGCCGGTGTTGATGAGGGTCACACCGACGAACTGGCGTCCGGCGGTCGCCCACGTGCGTCCGCGTCGCACCAGGAACTGGGTCACGGCGGCATTCACCACGACGAACACCGCGACCGAGAGGCCGAGGCGCAGCGACGAGGCGGTCAGGTTGGGCAGGTTCGGTCCGAACGCCACGGCCACACCTGCCAGGAGCAGCACCTTCTTGAGAAGCGACAGGCTGAAGAACGGCTCCTGGTCAGCCGGCTGACGCAGGTGCCCGCGGGGGAGCGTGATGCGGAACGGGTGGTCCACCGGGGGCCATCGTCGGCGACTCCATGCGAGCGCCAGGGCGGCGGCGACGACGAGCGCGGCGACGACGATCCACATGTCGGGGTGCGCCGCCATGAACTCGGTGAAATCGAGCTGCGCGATGTGGATCCACCACTCCTGCGGCAGCTTGATCAGGATCCAGATCGCCGCGGCCAGCGTGAGGAAGAACCGCCCGGAGAGCTGGAGCGAGCTCCACCGCGTGCGGATGACCTCCACGACGATGAAGTAGTACTCGAACGTGTTGGGGAACACGAACAGGAGCCAGCGCTCCTCGAAGGTCTCGAACAGCGCCGTCCCCAGCAGGCGGCAGAAGAAGAGCGCCTCGGCCACGCGGAACGCGGCCGTCGAACGCCAGTTGCGCATGCATGCGATGTAGGCGACAGATAGGGAGAAGACGTCGAGCGCCTTGTCGTACGACTGGTACCAGGTGAGCGGGTCGTCGGTGAGCGCCTGGAACACCGACTGGTCGACGCCGTCCAGGACGAGGCACGCGATGATCGCCGGCAGCGGGAACCGCGGGATCAGGAGCGGCAGCGCGAACCGCAGGCCGATCACGATGAACGCGATCGTGGGTCCGCTCATCACGGGGGCCCTGCAGCGGCGGACGCATGGTGGGATCGGCGGCGCACGGGCGCCGATCCTCGCACGGTCGCCGTCAGTCGACGCAGAGCGTCTGGCCGATGGCGAGCGGTCGGATCGCCCCGGCGAGACCACTGACCCCCATCGCCGCGGTGAACGCCGGCAGCGGGCTGTCCGGCCACACGGCGGTCGTCCGCGTCCACGCGGGTGCGTAGGTGCCCCAGTGGATCGGGACGACGATGCGCGCGCTCAGGAGCTGTGCGGCGCGGGCGGCCAGGAGGGGTGTGAGGTGCCCCGGCGGAATGCGCCGGCCCCAACCGCCGATCGGCAGGAGCGCGACGTCGACCTGGCCGATGTCTGCCATCTCCTCGAACAGACCGGTGTCGCCTGCGAAGTAGATCGTGCGACCGCGCGTGCGCAGCACGTAGCCCAGAGGCTCCGCCCGTGCGCGGGAGTGAGGGCCGCGTCGGTGGTCGTGCACGGCACGGACCGCCTCCACCTCGATCCCATCGGTCGTATCGCCCACGTCGAGGCGGTCGCCTGCGCGCACACCCTGCACGGGGCTCCCGGCCGGCACGAACGGCTCGGCACCCGCGGGCACCACGTATCCGTCGGTGGGCCGGAGCAGGGACAGCGACGCCGGGTGCAGGTGGTCGGCGTGCATGTGGGAGATCAGGACCCGGTCGACGTGGTCGATCGGGGGTGCCGGATGCCTGCGCACGAGGTGGGCGAGACGCCGCGTGAGCGCCGGGTCCGTCACCACCACGCGGTCGCCGACCCGGATGACCACCGTGGCGTGCCCCGCCCACTGGATGGTCACACCGGCGGGGTCGTGCGCGGCGGGGGCGGTGTCGGTGTCCTCATCGACGGTCACGTTCCGATTCAAGCACCGGCGACCCGCGGCCGGCCCCGACCCCGTTACGATGGCCCGCGATGCGATTCGAACCGGCCGACACCACCCTCCCCGAGGTGCGCGACCTCCTCGCGGACCATCTGCGCGAGGTGGGCTGCCATGCCCTCGACCCCGACGCGCCGGCGGCCCACGGCGTGACGCTGTGGACGGTCTGGGACGACGACCGGCTGCTGGGCTGCGGGGCGCTTCGCGAGATCACGCGTCTGCACGGTGAGATCACGACGATGCACACGGTCCCGGATGCGCGGGGACAGGGCGTCGGCTCCGCGGTGCTCGCCCACCTGCTCTACCAGGCACGCCGGCGCGGCCATCTGCGCGTCAGCGTCGCGACCGGCGCCCAGGACGTGTTCGCACCCGCGCACCGCCTCTATCTGCGAAACGGCTTCCAGGCGTGCCCGCCGTTCGGCGACCACACGGTCGACCCGAACAGCGTCTTCATGACGCTCAGCCTGTAGCCCGCAGCGCGGCCAGCGCCTCGCCCAGAAGCCCCTCGCTCGCCGGGGCGAGGTCGGCGGAGGCGAGCGGCGTCATGTTCACGACCTGGACGTGGCGCGCGCCGGCGTCGACCATCTCGCGCAGGCGGCCGGCGATGGTGTCGGGCGATCCGGCGATCACGGTCTCGAGCACGACCTGCGGTGGCACGCGGTCGGCAAGCGCCAGCGCCTCCGCACGGGTGAGGCCGGTGGGGAGGAAGTGCGTGATGCCCGACATGCCCTCGCCAACGGGATGCGGCCGCCCGTGGCGTTCGAACGCGTCGGCCGGCGCCGTGAGCGAGATGAAGCGAAGGAGCGGCGAGGTGCCCGCCGCCTCCCGGGCGGCCTCGTCCGTCTCGGCCACGACGACGCGCGAGTAGAGCGCGGGCACGACGGCGCCGGGGCGTCCCGCATCCCCCGCGGCCCGCTCGACCCGCGACCACATCCGTGCGTAGGTCTCGGGGTCGGTGGCCACCGGGAACCATCCGTCGGCCAGCCGGCCGGTCAGCTCCAGGCCGCGGGGGCCGTGTGCGGCGACCCAGATGGGCGGCGGTGCATCGCCGAACGGCGTCAGTCCCACCGCGGCTCCGCGCAGCGTCACGTGTTCGCCCTCGTAGTCCACCTCGTCGGTGGTCGCGAACAGCAGCCGCATGACCTCGAGGGACTCGCGCAGGCGACCGACGGCTCGCCGGTTCTCCATGCCGATCGGCGTGAGGTTGAGGGCCTCGCCGGCCCCCACACCGAGGATGAAGCGACCCTGCGTGGCGTGGTCCAAGGTGAGGGCGGTCTGCGCGAGCGCGGCGGGGTGACGGCGCACAGTGTCGGTGACGCCCACGCCGAAGCGGATGTCGGGCACGTGCTGGGCGGCCGCGGCGATGAGGGCGAACGGGTCGCACCAGACGTGGGGGCTCGCCTGCGTGCGGGCGGCCGGGACGAGGTCGGGCGTCCAGATCGACGGCGGGAACCAGTGCAGCAGGTGGTCGGCCCACCAGACGGCCGCGAAGCCCTGCTCGCGGCGTTTGGCGACGCCGGCGAACATGGCGTCGAGCGGTGGTCGGACCGGCGCGGAGGCCGAGATCTCGAGGGGTGTCGCCGTCGGTGTCATCGCAGCCTCGGCACCGCGGGCAATAGGATCCGCGCCGGCAGCGATACGAGCAGACCGTCGGTGATGCGGTAGGTGGCCACCTGGGCCCGCCGGCACCCCGCACGCGGCGGAATGAATCGGACCAGACCGGATCGCAGGGTCAGCCGGCCGCAGCGGGGACGCTGGACGATCGAGTGGATCCGGAGCGGTCGACCCTCCGTGTCGGTGTCGCGTTCCTCCTCCAGGTGCGCGGTGCCACCGTCACGGTCGTTGGCCAATGGACGGACGACCAGCCGTGCGCGGTTGCGGTTGGGGCGGATGCGGTCCGGGACGGCCCGTGGCCGGGAGTTGCCGTTCACCCGCTCGCAGTCGGCGCCGACGACGTCATCCGGGCCGGCGCGCACCACATCGACGCCGGGCCCGCAGGAAATGGTCCAGATGCCCGTGCCGAACGTGGTGTCGGCGAAGTCCCGGCCGGCGCCCAGCATTCCGGTGCCGGATGTCGGTCCGGCGGCCACGAGCAGGTTGTCGTCGCCGGCGCCCATGTCGGCCGTGATGCCGGCGCCCACGTAGTTGACGTGGTCCGCCGGCGGGCTGATGTCGGACCACATGGCGCCGACGCGAAGCTCGTCGTCACCGCCGCCCAGCGCGATGTCCGCCCGCCGTGGACAGGGGCTCCCCGCGGGCCATGCGTCGAGCAGCTGCGGGGTGCCGGCGTGCGCGCAGTTCCAGTCGACGAGATCGTTGCCGTCTCCGCCCGTGATGCGGAAGGGCCGGTTGGGTTCGAACGCGATGATGCAGGTCCAGTCCCCGGGGGTGAAGCCGATCGAACAGAAGCGCAGGGGCCGCGGGTCGACGGCGAGTGCGTCGTCAGGGGTTCGCGTGAACCCGCTGCCGATGACCATGTGGCCACCGTCGTCCACGACATCCAGGCGGATGTAGGGCGCCACCGTCGACTCGTGGGCGCTGATGCTGATCGAGTTCTTCCGGCCGGCCGTCCCGGTCTGGTAGCCGTCCTCGGTGACGGTGGCGGCGTCCGCCCCGACCGCGCCGAGGACGGCGGTGATCACGGCGAGACCGAGGATCCACGGACGGCGGGTACCCATGGCGGCAACGTACACGGGCCGGGTGGGCCGTCACCACTGTCCGAAGGTCGAGGCCGGTCCACCCGTCCAGGCGAACTCATGTGCCTGCCATGTGCGATTGCCGTACGGCGTCGTCGACAGCG
>CAZVNM010000002.1:279633-290000 GCA_964628685.1 uncultured Bifidobacteriaceae bacterium
GCCGAAGTCGTGTGCGTCTGATGGCGAATCGTCGGGGAACGGGGACGAGCCGCGGGTCCTCACCCGACCGCGCTTACGTCGACGAAAGGCTCCTTCGCGTCAGCGGCGGCGGTTGCGGGGGCGCCGAAGGGCGCCTCCGCGTTCGCCGTTCAGGCGAACTCATGTGCCTGCCATGTGCGATTGCCGTACGGCGTCGTCGACAGCGGTCGTGCCGAAGTCGTGTGCGTCTGATGGCGAATCGTCGGGGAACGGGGACGAGCCGCGGCTCCTCACCCGACCGCGCTTACGTCGACGAAAGGCTCGTCCCCGAATATCTCATTCCCATCGCGTCGCGCACCTCGTCCAGCGTCGCCTCGGCCACCTCGTTCGCCCGCTCGTTGCCGCGGCGCAGGATCTCGGCCACGGCGCCCGGGTCGGCCTCCAGCTCAGCGCGTCGCGCGCGGATGGGGGCGAAGAACGTGTTGAGGGCGTCGGTCACGCGCGCCTTGAGGGCACCGCCGCCGCCGTCGCCGATCTCGTCGGCGATCACGGCCGGGTCGCCGCCCTCGCAGAGCGCCGCGATGGTGAGGAGGTTCGCGACCTCGGGCCGGCCGGCGGGGTCGTAGGTGATGTGCCGCTCGCTGTCGGTCTTGGCGCGCTTGATGCGCTGGGCGGTCTCGTCCGCGCTCATGCGGATCTCGATGACGTTGCCCTTGGACTTGCTCATCTTCGTGCCGTCGGTGCCGAGCAGGAGCGTCACCCCGGCAAGCAGGGCCTCCGGCTCGGGGAACACCGGCGCGAAGCGCTCGTTGAACCGCCGGGCGATGATCCGGGTCTGCTCGATGTGCGGCAGCTGGTCGCGGCCGACGGGCACCACGTTGCCCTTGCAGAAGAGGATGTCGGCCGCCTGGTGCACCGGGTAGGTGAGCAGGAGCCCGCCGATCGACGTGATGCCGGCGTCCTCCGCCTCGGCCTTGACCGTGGGGTTGCGCTGCAGTTCAGCGACGCTCACCAGGCTGAGGAACGGGATCATCAGCTGGTTGAGCGCCGGCACCGACGAGTGGGTGAAGATCGTCGCGCGGTCCGGGTCGATGCCGCAGGCCAGGTTGTCCAGCATGCACTGGTGGACGCTCCCGGCGATGTCGCCGGCCACCTCGCGGTCGGTGATGACCTGATAGTCGGCGAGGATGCACCAGATCTCGGTGCCGAGCTCCTGCAGCCGCACCCGGTTGGCGATCGACCCGAAGTAGTGGCCGATGTGAAGGGCGCCGGTGGGGCGCTCACCGGTGAGCATGCGGAAGTCCCCGGGAGCGGCGTCGATGCGTGCCGCGAGCTCGGCCGAGCGCTGTTCTGCGGCCCTGAAGGTGGCGGATTCGGTCACGAGACGAGACCCTACAGTCGCGCGCGACGACCCTCCGTCCGACCGTCGGGCCCGGCGTCCGATTCCGGGACGACCGAAATGGGGTACAATCCCCGGTCGATTTTCCGATCAGGTACCGAGGAGCTCATGGGTAGGCAGAAGCAGGATCCGCGCAAGGGCGGCAAGCGGCAGGCGACACCGGCACCGCGCAAGCGGCGTCCCCAGCTGTCGGCCGAGGAGATCGACTGGAAGAACTTCCCGTCCCTTCGCAGGTTCCTCTCCGAGCGCGGCAAGATCCGCTCGCGCCGGATCACCGGTCTTTCGCGTCGCCAGCAGTCGCAGCTGGCCCGCGCGGTCAAGCGCGCCCGCACGATGGGGCTCTTCCCGTACCCGGACCAGGAGCGCAAGCAGCGTGAGCGCGGCGTCGGCGGTGGTGCGCAGGGCGGTCCGCCGCCCCGTGCCGGTGACCGTCCGCGGCAGGCCCCGGAGGACGAGGCCCCCTCGGCCGAGTCGGAGGCTCCCGAGGAGACCGCTGCCGTCGAGGCCGAGGAGGCCTAGGCTCCGGGCCTCCGGTGTCCGGAGGCGATGTGATGATGCGGGGCATGCAACCGTGCCCCGCATGTGACGGTCCGTTGACGTGCCGATACAACGGCGTCTGGTGTGATCGATGTCGCCACAAGGTCGAGACCTGCTGCGAGGGCGCACCGCAATGTGCGCCCCGCCCGCTGACACCCGATGGGCTGCCCCAAACGGGCTGATGCTAAATTCTCCTTCTTGGACTCCATCACAAGGTGCGATTGACGGTCCCATCCGGGCCGTTTCGTCACCGGCAGTGAACGGTTTCGCCCGCCGCCACACGTAAGGGAGGGCCCATGTTCGAACGCTTCACGGAACGCGCCCGCCAGGTCGTCGTCCTGGCACAGGAAGAGGCACGGACCCTCAAGCACAACTACATCGGCACCGAGCACATCCTGCTCGGGCTCCTGCGTGAGGAGGAGGGGCTCGCCGCCCGGGTGCTGGAAGGGCTCGAGATCACGGTCGACGAGGTGCGCGGTCAGGTCGTGCGCATCGTGGGTGCCGGCGAGGAGGTGACCTCCGGTCAGATCCCGTTCACGCCGCGCGCCAAGAAGGTGCTGGAGCTGGCGCTGCGCGAGGCGCTGTCGCTGGGCCACAACTACATCGGCACCGAGCACATCCTGCTGGGCCTCGTGCGCGAGAACGAGGGTGTCGCGGCGCGCATCCTGGCCGACTTCGACGCCGACTCCGAGAAGATCCGCAACGAGATCATCCGCATGCTGTCCGGACCGTCCGGCCGGCAGCGGCAGGGTGCGACCCAGGGTGGCGGCGGGGCGTCGTCGGGCGAGAAGAAGTCCAGCAAGCTGCTGGACCAGTTCGGGCGCAACCTCACCAAGCTCGCGTCGGACGGCAAGCTCGACCCGGTGGTCGGCCGCCAGACCGAGATCGAGCGGGTCATGCAGATCCTCGCGCGGCGCACCAAGAACAACCCGGTGCTGATCGGCGAGCCCGGCGTCGGCAAGACCGCCGTCGTCGAGGGGCTCGCGCAGCGCATCTCGGCGGGCACCGTGCCGGACCTCCTGCGCGGCAAGCAGATCTACACGCTGGACCTGGCCGCCCTCGTCGCGGGCTCGAAGTACCGCGGTGAGTTCGAGGAGCGCCTCAAGAAGGTCATGAAGGAGATCTCGCAGCGCGGCGACATCATCCTGTTCATCGACGAGCTGCACAACCTGGTGGGCGCGGGTGCGGCGGAGGGCGCGATCGACGCCGCCTCCATCCTCAAGCCGGCGCTGGCACGCGGCGAGCTGCAGACGGTCGGCGCCACGACGCTGGACGAGTTCCGCAAGTACCTGGAGCGCGACCCGGCGCTCGAGCGCAGGTTCCAGAAGGTCCAGGTGGACGAGCCGTCCATCGAGGAGACCGAGCAGATCCTGCGCGGTCTTCGCGACCGCTACGAGGCCCACCACCGCGTCGAGATCACCGACGAGGCGCTGGCGGCCGCCGCCACCCTGGCCGACCGCTACATCGCCGACCGCTTCCTGCCCGACAAGGCCATCGACCTCATCGACGAGGCCGCGTCGCGCATGCGGATCAAGACGATGACCGCCCCGCCGTCGTTCCGTGAGCTCGAGGACGAGATCGAGACCACGCGGCGCGACAAGGAGGCCGCCATCGAGAACCAGGAGTTCGAGAAGGCCGCCAACCTGCGCGACAAGGAGCGGCGCCTCACCAACAAGAAGCGCGACCTGGAGGAGGCGTGGCGCTCGGACGACGAGGGCCCGCGGCCGTCGATCGCCGAGGACGAGATCGCCGAGATCGTGTCCATGTGGACCGGCATCCCGGTGGTCAAGCTGACCGAGGCCGAGACGCAGAAGCTCCTTCGCATGGAGGACGAGCTGCACAAGCGGGTCATCGGGCAGGAGGCCGCCATCAAGGCCGTCTCCCGTGCGATCCGCCGTGCCCGCGCCGGCATCAAGGACCCGAAGCGTCCGGCCGGCTCGTTCATCTTCCTGGGCCCGTCGGGCGTCGGCAAGACCGAGCTCGCTCGCACGCTCGCCGAGTTCCTCTTCGGTGACGAGGCGGCGCTCATCCAGATCGACATGTCCGAGTACATGGAGAAGCACTCCGTGTCGCGGCTGGTCGGCTCGCCCCCCGGCTACATCGGCTACGACGAGGGCGGTCAGCTCACCGAGATGGTGCGGCGCAAGCCGTACTCGGTGGTCCTCCTGGACGAGATCGAGAAGGCCCACCCCGAGGTGTTCAACGTGCTCCTGCAGGTGCTGGAGGACGGTCGCCTCACCGACTCGCAGGGTCGTTCGGTCGACTTCCGCAACGCCATCGTGATCATGACGTCCAACATCGGTGCGGCCACGATCTCACGCAACGCGCCGCTCGGTTTCTCGGTGCTGGACGAGACGGGCATGAGCTACGAGGACATGAAGTCCCAGATCATGGGCGAGCTTCGTCGCGTGTTCCGTCCCGAGCTCATCAACCGCATCGACGAGGTCATCGTCTTCCACAAGCTGACCCGCGAGGAGATCACCGAGGTGGTCGACCTGCTGCTGGTCCGCCTGCAGGAGCAGCTGTCCGACCGTGGCCTGTCGCTGCAGCTCACGGAGGTCGCGAAGGACCTCCTGGTGGAGCAGGGCTACGACCCGATGATGGGCGCCCGTCCGCTCCGCAGGGCCATCCAGCGACTGATCGAGGATCCGCTGGCCGACCAGGTGCTGGGCGGGGACATCCCCGAGGGTTCGGTCATCACCGTCGACCGCGACGGTGAGAGCGAGGAGATGAAGATCTCGATCGCACCGGGTGAGCCGCCGGTGGCCGCCGCGACGGCCTCGACCGGAGGCGACGACACGGAGGGTGGGACGGACGAGTAAGCGTCCACCCGCGAGGTGAGAGGGACCGAGGGCCCGGCATCAGCCGGGCCCTCGCCATTCGGCGTCGGATCGCCGACCGGTCGGCCCCCGGCACCACGCGGGGCCCGACCGGGAGCGGGCATCAGGCGGTGGTGTCGGCCACCATCGGCGCGTACTCCTGGTGCTTCTCGAGCCACTTCGCGAGGTAGTCGCACTGGGCCACGACCTTCTGCCCCCTGGTGGACATGTCGTCGATCGCGCCCTGGGCCAGTGCGCCCGCCACACCCTTGCCCTGGAAGGCGTCGTCGACCTCGGTGTGGGTGACGGTGACCCGCGTCCCGTCCAGCGTGTAGTCCATGTGGCCGGCCAGATCGTCGCCGATGCGGGCCTCGTAGCGGTTCTCGGCCTCGTTGTTGGTGACGGTGACGTCCATGTGGTTCCTCCGGTGGTCGGTCTGGTGTGCCCGTGCGGGTCTCGTAGGTGATTCCCTCCGGCGGCGAGATCATGCCCGGTCGGGGCGCCGCGCGTCCCGACCCACCCGTCCCGCTGGGCCCGCGCCTGGCACGAAGACGTCACGCATCCGTGACACATCGCGTCACGACGGCCTGCCATCATCGGCGGATGCCCCCGTCGTCGCGCCCCAGGACCGTCTTCGCCTGCTCCGCCTGCGGACAGGAGGCCATGAAGTGGCTGGGACGCTGCCCTGGCTGTGGGGAGTGGGGGACGCTCGTCGAGCACACGGCGGCCCCGCGGAGCCGGAGTACGGGCGGAGGTGGGACGCGACGAGCGGCGCCGGTGCGCCTGCGCGACGTGGAGACCGGCGCCGAGCGGCGGGTGCCGACCGGCGTCTCGGAGTTCGACCGCGTGCTGGGCGGCGGCCTGGTGCCGGGCTCCCTGGTGCTCGTGGGCGGTGAGCCCGGCATCGGCAAGAGCACCCTCGTCATGCAAGTGCTCGGTCATCTGTCGGCGGCCGACCGCGTGCTGCTCGTGACCGGCGAGGAGTCGCCCCAGCAGGTGCGGGTGCGCGCCGGACGTCTGGGGGTCGACTGCGGTGCCGTGGAGGTGGTGGCCGAGACCAACCTCGAGGCCGTGCTCGGGTTCATCGAGGCCGCCGACCATGCGGTGGTCGCCGTGGACTCGGTGCAGACGCTCTCCTCCGACGCCCTGGACGGCGGCGCCGGTTCGGTCGCCCAGGTGCGCCAGGCCGCCGCCGAGCTCATGCGCGTCGCCAAGTCGAGCGGTACGACGGTGCTCGTGGTGGGGCAGGTGACCAAGGACGGTGCGCTGGCCGGGCCGCGCCTCCTGGAGCACCTGGTCGACTGCGTCGTCGCGTTCGACGGGGAGGAGGGCCGGGTCCACCGTGTGCTGCGCGCGACCAAGAACCGCTTAGGGTCGACCAACGAGGTGGGTGTGCTCGAGATGCGGGCCGACGGCCTGATCTCGGTGGCCGATCCCACCGCCGTCTGGCTGGCGGAGGCGGGCGAGCGGGTCGGCTCGTGCGTGTTCCCCGCGCTGGAGGGCTCACGAGCCGTGCTGGTGGAGGTGCAGGCCCTCGTCGGTCACACGGAGGTGGTGCCGCCCAGGCGCGTGGCCGTCGGCGTGGACCGCACACGGCTGGCGCAGGTGATCGCGATCCTCAGCAGGCACGCCGGGCTTCGGCTGGGTGACCATGACGTCTTCGTCAGCGTCGCCGCCGGCGCGCGTGCCGCCGAACCCGCCGCCGACCTCGCGATCGCCCTGGCCGTCACCAGCGCGTTTCGCAACCGGCCGCTGGGCGGGTCGGTGTTCGCATTCGGCGAGCTGGGCCTCACGGGGGTCGTGCGCCCCGTCGGGGGCGCCGAACGACGTCTGGGCGCCGGCGCCGCCCGTGGCCTTGAGCACGGGCTGATGCCGCACGGCGAGTCCGGCGACCATCCGGACGGCCTCCGCGTCCAGGCTGTCCGGTCCATCGACGACGCGCTGGACGCCGCCTTCCGCTGATATCTCATCCGGGTGACGAGAACCCCCCGAGGGGTCGTCGGAGCGTCGCCACACCGGGGGCTCGCCGACCCGGTGACACAGGTCATGTGAATCCCCTGCATCCGGCCTCGGAATTCGGGCCGAATTGTGCGATAATCCAATGAATTGGCCTCAGTGCCTCATGCGCTCGCCCGTGGCGGCGGGACGCGCACCGTACCTGCGGGGCATGAAGGCCCCGCGCTCTTCTCATCCTGCAACCACCTGCCCAGGGGGTATCGATTTGGCCGCGTACAAGGTCGGAGACAAGGTCGTCTATCCGCATCACGGTGCCGGCAAGATCGTAGGGAAGGAGAAGAAAGACGTGCTCGGGCAGACGCGCGAGTACCTCACCATCCAGATCCTCTACAACGAGATGACGGTCGAGGTTCCGACCGACAGCGCCGACCGCGCCGGTCTGCGTCGGGTCATCGGTGAGGAGACGGTGGTCGAGGTGATCGCCGTGCTCCACGACGACGGTTCCCAGATGCCCAAGAACTGGAACCGCCGCTTCAAGCACAACCGCGACAAGATCAAGACCGGCGACGTGTTCGAGCTGGCCGAGGTCGTGCGCAACCTCTCCATCCGCGAGCTCGACAAGGGCCTCTCCACGGGTGAGAAGCAGATGTTCGGACGCGCCAAGAAGATCCTCGCGAGCGAGCTGATGTACGCCCGTGACATGGGTGAGGACGAGGCCACCGACTTCCTCGACAACCTGCTCGACGAGATCGCCCAGTCGCGCATCGGCAAGAACAGCAAGGACGCTGCGCTCGTCGAATGACGTTCCGCGCGTCCCGGTGCAGAGGAAAATCCCACCGGCGGGAGTAACCTAGCGTGAGTCACACGTGGCGCCGCTCGTCGGCGCCACGCCCGTAGATCCCCCGACCGCACCCCACTTCCTCATGGTGATCGTCTCCCGCATCGTGCTCGCGGTGTTGCTCGGCCTCGCCGGATGGCAGGGCGGGGCGAGCCTGTTGCCGACCACCTGGAGCGGTCTGCCGCGCTACAGCGCCTGGGTGGGGATCATCGTGATCGGCGTCGGCATCGGCTACCTGGTCGGCGGGTTCGCCGGCCGCTGGCTCTCCGAGCGCATGAAGGCCCTGGACCGCGCGGCCGACCGGCGCCCCGCGGCCGAGCTGATCGTGGGGTCGCTCAGCCTGGTGGTCGGTCTGGTCGTGGCGGTGCTGGCCGGCCTCCTGGTGTCGCAGCTGCCCAAGGTGGGCGTGTACCTGGCGGTGGTGGTGGCGCTGGTGGTCGCCTACGTGTTCAGCCGCATCGGTGCGCGCAAGCACGTCGACATCCTGCGCGTCATGGGGATCCGCCAGCGCCAGCAGCTGCCGCCGGTTCCGCCCCGCGTCATCGACACGAGCGCGATCATCGACGGCCGGCTGGTCGACGTGATGAAGACGGGGTTCCTCTCCGGCCAGCTCGTCATCCCCACCTTCGTCCTGGACGAGCTCCAGAAGGTCGCCGACTCCAACGACGCGCTCAAGCGCGCCCGCGGCCGCCGTGGCCTGGAACTCGTCGAGGAGCTCAAGAGCCTCGTCGACACCGGCTTCGTGGTGCACGAGGGCGACTACGCCGACCTGGACGGCGTCGACGCGAAGCTCGTCCGGCTGGCACACGAGCTGGGTGCAGCCATCATCACCACCGACTTCAACCTCAACAAGGTCGCCCAGATCCAGGGTGTCGACGTCCTCAACCTCAACGACCTGGCCAATGCCCTCAAGCCGGCCGTGCTGCCCGGGGAGCCCCTGCAGGTGAAGATCATCCGCGAGGGCCGCGAGTACGACCAGGGCGTCGGCTATCTGGACGACGGGACCATGATCGTGGTGGAGGGCGGCAAGGGCCTCGTGGGCCGTCAGGTGACCGTGGAGGTCACGAGCGTGCTGCAGTCCTCGTCCGGCAAGATGATCTTCACGAAGGCGATCGCGACCGGTCCGAAGGCCCTGGAGGACCACCGGGCCTCATAGGTCCCGACGGGTCAGCGGCACCCGCCCATGACCGTGCGGGCGTCGGCGTTGACCACGCGCAGGGCGCCGCTCGCCTTGTGGACCGACCAGCGGGCCGCGACGGGCCCCCGACGCGTGGTCCCCGTCAGCGACACGATCCAGGTCGCGGGCGCGGCGGTCACCCGAATCCGCGTGGTCGTCAGACGGCAGGCGTCCGCACGAAGCGCGGTCGCGGTGGTCACTCGGGTGCGCGCCTCGGCCGGTGTCACGATGCGCTCGACGATGGTCAGCGGGGTGGCGGCCTTCACGCGGCATTCTCGCTGGCAGGCGAGGATGATCCAGCGTCCGGTCCCGGCCGACGGGTCGACGCCCACCCGCACACGGGCCCGGCCGGCCGATGTCGCGGTGGCGGCCGCGATCGGGCTCGCCTCCGAGTTGGGTGGGCCGATCATGAACGTCACCCGCGTTCCCGGGCGCATGCCGAACGCGTCGAGCGTCACCGGCGAGTTGGGCGTCAGCACCGACGGGGTCGCGGTCACGCGCGGGGCGGCCGAGGCGCCGGCGGCCGAGATCGCCAGCGCGGCGACGGCGGCGGCGAGCAGCGGTGGGAGTGGACGGCGGACGGACGGCTGCATGATGCACCTCGACGACGGCGTTCGCGGGTCACCTCTCACTCTGCCACGTTGTGCACCCGATGCGGGGTGACACACTCCGCACGCGGGACGCAAGTGACCGGATGACCCGGGGGAGGGAGGGCGGTTTCGGATGGCATGGGCGGTGCTGGTCGCATCAGGGTTGTGCGAGACGGTGTGGGCGGCGGCGCTCGCCGAGAGCAGGTGGTTCACCCGGCCGCTTCCGACGATCGTCTTTCTCATCGCGATGGTCGTCAGCATGGCGGGCCTCGCCTTCGCACTGCGCGACCTGCCGATCGGCACCGCCTACGCGGTGTGGGTGGGGATCGGGGCGGTGGGGACGGCGGTCTACGGCATGGTGGCGATGAGCGACCCGGTGACCGCACTGCGCATCGCCTGCCTGGTGCTGATCGTCGGCGGGGTGGTGGGTCTGCGGTTCACCGGCTGAGGCGTCGGCCTGCCATCTGCGAGAGTCCCTCCATGGCAGCGGACCTCATCCTCCGTCCCCTCACCGCCGCGGACTTCGACTCCGCCAGGGCCGTGGCCGACGACTGGTTCGGGCACCCGGTCGGCCTGACCATGCACCGGCTCTTCTTCGATCAGCTGGGCCCGTGGGGGGTGCACGCCGCGCCGACCGACGATCCGGAGCGCATGGTCGGATGCCTGCTGGGGCTTCGCAGCCAGGCGGAGGTCGACCTCGCCTACGTCCACTTCCACATGGTTGACCCCGCCACCCGCGGCACCGGTGTGGGGCGCGCGCTCTACGAGGAGTTCGGCCGGCGCATGGCGGGTGCGGGATGCACCCGCGTCCGGGCGCTGGCGTCGCCCGGGCGGACCGGCTCGGTGCGCTTCCACGAGGCGCTGGGGTTCGTGGGAACGTCCCACGAGGGGTACCTGGGCCCGGATCAGGACCGCCTGGTCTTCGAGCGCACGCTCCCGTTCTGACGTGAGGCGTGATGCTGCCGCGTTCGGCCGGGCGCCGACGCCGCGCCCGGTTGGTTTCGTTCAATCGAACGTCGACAACTGTTCATTTGCGCGATGTCGTGTGGGGTGCGTGACGGGTTCTGCGCGT
>CAZVNM010000002.1:290100-399219 GCA_964628685.1 uncultured Bifidobacteriaceae bacterium
CGACAACTGTTCATTTGCGCGATGTCGTGTGGGGTGCGTGACGGGTTCTGCGCGTTTCGGCACGGTGTTGTGACATCCGCGGGTGGTGGGCGGTGCCGCGGTCGCGGCGGGTTCGGCTCGTTGGGTGGACCCGTCGGTCGTCTCGGGCCGGCCGCGGCCGGTCGGTTTCGTTCGATCGAACGTCGACAACTGTTCATTCGCACGATGTCGTGTGGGGTGCGTGACGGGTTCTGCGCGTGTTGGCACGGTGTTGTGACATCTGCGGGCGGTGGGCGGTGCCGCGGTCGCGGCGGGTTCGGCTCCTTGGGTGAACCCCTCGGTTGTCGCGAGCCGGCCGCGGCGGGTCGGTTCCGTTCGATCGAGCGGCGACAACTGTTCATTTGCGCGATGTCGTGAGGGGTACGTGACGCATTTCGCGCGTCTTGGCACGGTGTCGTGACACCTCCGTGGGCTGGGCGACGTGCGGCCGGCCCGACGGGGTCGCACGGGCGCAGCCATCCGCCTCGGGGCCGGTCGCGGCCGGTATCGTCACCGCATGGGACATCCGGTCGACGAGCCCCGTATCGACGCCGCGGAGGCGGCCCTCGGGGTCACCCTCCCCACATGGTTGCGACGTGCCCTGGCGGCGGACAACGGGGGACAGATCGAGGTCGGCGGCGACCGCTGGACGCTCCACCCGGTGCGCGACGACAGCGACCCGCGGCGGATCCGCCGGACCTGGGACGACATCGTCCGGCGTCAGGAGGCGGCTCGTCGCTGGACCGGGTTTCCGGACGAGGCCATCGCCATCGGCGAGAACGGGACCGGCGACATGCTGGTGATGATCGACGCGGGCTCTGGGCTGGAGCCGGCCGTCTGGGATCACGAAACGGGCGTCGTCAGCCCGGTCCCCGCGCCCACCACCTGACCGGCCGCGACGGCCGGGCGATGCGTCGGCGGAAACGACGGCGGTCCGGACCCCGGCACCGGCCCCCTCACGGGTGCGACGCGAGCGCCGCCCGCATCGCCGGGTGATCGCCGATCAGGCGGAGCGCGTCCTTCAGAAGGCCGAGCCCCGGCTCACGCTTGTGCCAGGTGGAGGCGCCGCTGGGGTGGGGCAGCGCGATGACGTCGCACTCGACGCCGTGATAGGTCACCCGCTGCGTCGTTCCGATCACCTCGGTCAGAAGGCCCTTGTGCCCCAGCACCTGTGCGATCGCCAGGGTCCCGACCGGGATGACGAGCCGCGGCTGGAGGATCTCCACCTCCTCCTCCAGGTACTCGCGGCAGTTGGCGATCTCCTCGGGGTTGGGACGCCGGTCGCCGCCGCCCTTCGCCTTGCCCGGGAAGCAGCGGTTGACCGCGGCGATGTAGACGGTCGCGCGGATGCGCTCCTCGTCGGCGCCCGTGGCGTCCTCGAACCACCGGAAGAGGGTGCGACCCGCCGTCCAGGCGAACGGCCGGCCGAACCGCCCCTCGTGCGGGCCCGGCGCCTGCCCCACCAGGAGCACCCGGCTGGGCACCGGTGGACCGTGGACGACCGGCCCGATCATGAGCGGGCACCGGCGACACGGCTCCATGCGCACGTGGAGCGCCTCCAGACGCGCGACCGTGTCGCTCATCGCCCGGCCCCCTCACGAAGCGCGTGGCAGAGCCAGTCCGCCAGCCCCACACCCGCCAGCGGATCGCCCGCCGGGATGCCCTCGTGGCGGGCGAACGCCAGCACGGGGCGCACGCGTCCCTCGCGCTCCAGACGGTCGCGCCAGCCGTCGCGGGCGGATTCGGTGTACCGCTCGGCGCGCAGACGCACGTAGGCGAGGGGACCCGGCGGCAGCGCGTCCACCACCCGCCCGGCGGTGTCGGTGGCGCAGACGGTGCCTCCGGCGGCGGCCACGTCGTGGACCACCTCGGGGGTGAACCAGGAGGGGTGGCGGAAGTCGAACACCGCCGGCGTCGCGCAGGGCCAGTGTTCCAGCATCGCGGCGAGCATCTTCTCGTCGTAGGGACGATCATCCGGGAAGCGAAGGAGGATGGCGGCGGCACGCGCGCCGAGCGGTGCGATCGCGGCGATCAGGCGGTCGAGCAGCCGCCGCGCACCGTCGTCCCATTCGCCGCCCGCTGTGTGGGTGACCCCGCGTGGCGCCTTGAGCGCGAAGCGGAAGTCCTCGGGTGTCGCCGCCGCCCAGCGCTCCACCGTCGCGGTCGTGGGGACGCGGTGGAAGGTGCCGTTGACCTCACACGCCGTGAGACGCGTTGCGTAATGCGCGAGGAAGCGATCCTGCGGCAGACCCGCCGGGTAGAAGGCCGGTTTCCACTCCGGGTACGCCCATCCCGATGTGCCGATGCGGACGCTCACGTGTCCACCGTATCCTTCGTCCGTGGTCCACGCCGTCATCGTCGCCGCCGGATCCGGTACCCGGTTGGGTGCCGACATCCCCAAGGCCCTCGTGCCCCTGGCCGGAGCGCCGCTCGTCGCCTGGAGCGTGCGCGCGTTCGCCGGATGCGCCGGCGTGGTGGTCACCGCTCCGCCGGGGTACGAGACCGACATCGCCGATGCACTGGACGATGCCCCCGTGCCGGTGTGGGTGATCCCCGGGGGCGCCACCAGGCAGCGGTCGGTGGCCGCCGGGCTCGCCCACGTGCCGGCCGACGCCACCCGCATCCTGGTGCACGACGCCGCCCGTCCGCTGGTGACGCCGCAGATCGTGGCCGCGATCGCGGACGCGCTTGCCGACGTGGACGGTGCCATCGCCGCGTCGCCTCTGGCGGACACACTGAAGCGCGCGGGTGACGGCGACCTGATCGCCGCCACGATCGATCGCGCCGGGCTGTGGCGGGCCGAGACGCCGCAGGGATTTCGCGCGGACGTGATCCGCCGCGTCTTCGCCGAGGCCGATGACGACACCCTGGACACGGCCACCGACTGCGCGTCGATGGCCGAGGCCGCCGGTGTGCCCGTGCGGCTGGTCGCGTCGCCCACGCCGAACCCCAAGGTGACGACGCCGGCCGACGCCGTGATCGTGGCGGCGCTCCTTCGCGACCGCGGCTGAAGCCGCGATACTGGGTCCATGGACCAGCGCATGTCCCTCATCACCCTGGGCGTGTCCGACACCGACCGTGCCCGCGCGTTCTACGAGGCCCTCGGCTGGCGCGGCGAGAGCCCCGACGGTGACGTGGTGTTCTTCCAGCTGGGTGGGATCATCCTGGCGCTGTGGGGACGTGCGGACCTGGCCGATGACAGCCGGGTGACCGACGGCGGCGGATGGGGTGGTGTCACCCTGGCCCACAACGTCGCATCACCGGACGACGTGGAGCGCGTCCTCGCGCGGGCCGCCGGTGCCGGCGCGACCATCGCCCGTGCGGGCGCCCGGACCGAGTGGGGCGGGTACTCCGGCGTGTTCATCGACCCGGACGGTCATCCGTGGGAGGTCGCGCACAACCCGCACTGGCACATCGACCGGGCGGGACGCACCCTGCTTCACTGACCCGGCCCGGCAGCGGCCACGTGCGAGCCCGGCCGCGTATCGTCCCGGGTGTGTTGATCGACTACCACATGCACCTCCAGCCGGATGGCGTCGAGGCGCGCGAACGCGACGAGCGGCGCTGGGAAGCCCACGGCGGGTCGCGGTCCCTGGGATGGATCGGCCGGTACGTGGCCCAGGCGCGGGCGCGGGCGGTGGGTGAGATCGCCATCACCGAGCACGTGCACCGCTTCACCGCCGCCCGCGATTGGCACGGTCACCCATGGTGGCGTGCCGAGTCGACCGAGGACCTGGGCGCCCACTGCGACGCGATCATCCACGCCAAGGACAACGGCTTTCCGGTGCTGCTCGGCATCGAGATGGACTGGCTGCCCAACCGGCGGGACGAGATCGCAGCGATGCTCGACGCCCACCCCTTCGACGTCGTGCTGGGATCGGTTCATTGGCTGGACGAGCTGGGCATCGACGATCCGGGCGACCCCGCGTCGGACCACCTCGGTGAGGTGACGGTCTGGGAGCGCTACCTCGAGGAGTTCGCCGCCGCCGTCGGTTCGGGGTTCTACGACATCATGGCCCACCCCGATCTGCCCAAGGTGTTCGGCAGTCGCATGCCGGCCGCGCTGCGAAGCAGAGTCGACGACCTGGTGGGTGCGGTGGCCGAGGCCGGTGTCGCGCTCGAGTGCTCGTCGGCCGGCCTTCGCAAACCGATCGGTGAGATCTACCCGGACCCCGACTGGCTGGGGCTCATGCACCGCGCGGGGGTGCCGGTGACGCTGGCGAGCGACGCGCACGTGCCGGAGGACGTGGGTCGCGACTATCCGACGACGGTCGCCGCGCTTCGCGCCGCCGGCTATACGACGATCACCCGCTTCGCCGGCCGCGAGCCGCGTCAGGAGCCGATCGCGTGACGATGCGGGTGGGGATCGGCCTGGACGCGCATCGTTTGGGGGAGGGGATCCCGCTCATGCTGGGCACCGTCGAGGTGCCCCACACCCATGGTCTGGTGGGCCACAGCGACGGCGACGTGGTCGCACACGCGCTGTGCGACGCGCTGCTTGCGGCCACCGGCGGGCCCGATATCGGTGCGGTCTTCCCGTCGGGTGACCCCGCATGGAAGGGGGCCTCCGGTGCGTCGCTTCTGCGGGTCGTGCTGGAGCGCATCCGCACCGAGGGGTGGCGCGTCACCAACGCGCACGCGGTGGTGGTCTGCGAGGCACCGCGTCTGGCCCCGCACCGACAGCGGATGAGCGATGCGCTCAGCGAGCTCGTCGGGGCGCCGGTGGGCGTGCACGCCACCACCAACGACGGCATGGGCTTCACCGGGCGTGGCGAGGGCATCGCATGTCAGGTTGTCGCGATGGTGGAGCGCACATGAGCCAATCGAACATCCGGCTGTACTCGACGCTGACCAAGACGAAGGAGCCCCTGGTGCCGGGGCCCGACGACACGGTGCGCATCTACGCCTGCGGGCCCACCGTCTATTCGCGCGTGCACATCGGCAACGCACGACCGTTCGTGGTCTTCTCGGTGCTGAAGCGCTTCCTCGACCGGCGCGGCTACCGGGCGGTGCTCGTCTGCAACATCACCGACATCAACGACAAGATCTACGTCACCGCCCAGGCCGAGGGGCGTCCCAGCGACGAGGTGGCGCGCAAGTACGCCGACCTTTACATCGCCGACACCGATCGTCTGGGACTCGGGCGACCGACCCACGAGCCGACGGTCACCGAGACCATGCCGCAGATCATCGCCCTCATCGGCGACCTGGTGGACAAGGGCCTCGCGTACGCGGCGGCGGGTGACGTCTACTTCCGCGTGGAGCGCTTCCCGGGGTACGGCAAGCTCTCGGGCCGCAGGCTCGAGGACATGCGAAGCGACGAGCCCGGGGAGGGCAAGGAGAGCCCGCTCGACTTCGCACTCTGGAAGGGACAGAAGCCGGGTGAGGACACCGCGTGGGAGTCGCCGTGGGGTCCCGGCCGCCCCGGCTGGCACATCGAGTGCTCCGCCATGGCGGAGGAGACCCTCGGCATGGAGTTCGAGATCCACGGCGGCGGCATCGACCTCTCCTTCCCGCATCACGAGAACGAGATCGCGCAGTCGGAGGGGGCGCGCGACCGCCCGTTCGCCAAGATCTGGATGCACAACGAGATGCTGGAGCTCTCCGGCGAGAAGATGGCCAAGAGCGTCGGCAACATCCAGTCGCTCGAGCAGGTGATGGACGAATGGCCCCGCGATACCGTCATCGCCTACTTCCTCACCAGCCACTACCGCAGCAAGCTCCCCTTCTCGTCGGAACGACTGGAGGAGGCGGGGCGGCGCATCGAACGGCTGCGCAACACGCTGCGCTCCATCGCCGCGGCCATCGAGACGCCGGGTGAGGGGACCAACACGATGCTGGCGGGCGCCCTGATGGTGGGACGCCAGGACTTCTTCGCGGCGCTGGACGACGACTTCAACACCCCGGAGGCGTTCGCCGCGCTGGACGGCATCGCCCGTGCGATCAACCAGGCGATCGACACCGAACGGCCCGACGCGGACCAGCTGACCGAGGCGCGCAAGGTGCTTCTGGAGCTTCTGGACGTGTTCGCGCTGGCGGACATCGATCGGTCCGACGACGTGCCGGCGGAGGTGACCGAGCTGCTCGCCGCTCGCCAGGCCGCCCGGCAGGCCCGTGACTTCGCCGAGGCCGACCGGATCCGCGACCGCATCGCGCAGTTGGGGTACGAGGTGCGCGACTCCGCCGACGGTGCGACCGCGGTGCCCAAGGGGTGAGCGTGTCCGACGCACCAGAGGGGGGTGACGTGACCACGCCGGAGCCGTCCGACGCCGACCTCGCCCCCGAACCAGTACGCAGCCCGCCCGGGACGGGCGCGATCGTGCTCATCGCCGGTCTGGTCCTGGGCGCCGTGGCCTGGCGGGCCGACCAACCGATCCTGTACGTGGTGGCGGCGGTGGCCGCGGGCATCGGCACCGGGCTCATCATCGCGGCACTCACCGCGCATCGGCAGCGTCGTGCGATCGGCGGGGCGGTCGCGGTCGTCGTCGCCGCCCTCGCGATCGTGGCGCCGATCGTCATGGCGTCGTCGGAGCGCACGGGACGCGGTGTGCTCTGGGATGCGCAGATCGACGGGGTCACCGTGCGGTGGGGCGACCGGCTCGTCGCCCCCATGAACGACCGGGTCACCCTCCTGCACCTGGCCGGTGGCGCGCGGATCACCGACATCCCCACACCGTCGCGGCCGATGCTGGGGTTCACCGACGACACCCTCATGACCCTCGGGCCGGATGGCGTGCGCGCCTTCGATCCCTCGGGGACGCCGCGGTGGCGGGGGACGGTCGATGCGGACATGGTCCTCGCGCGGGCTGGGACGACGACCGTCTATCTGAACTGCCCGCAGCCGACGTCCGATCGCTGCTCGGCATTCGCCCGCACCGACGCCGGCGAGGTCGTGTGGCGTCGTGCCGAGGTCGCCCGCGACGTCGGCCGTGTGACCTACCGTCGCTCCACGGTCACCGAGCGGCGCACCCTCCCGCACCTGGGCACCTCGTCCGACCTCACCGACCGCAACGGCGAGCCGATGCCCGAACGCATCCCGCCCGTGGCGGTGATCGCCGAACCGGGTGGTGCCGACGACGCGGTCCGCTACCGGGTGCTGGAGCCTGCGTCCGGACGCACCATCGTCACGACCACCGCCGCGAGCGCGGGCATCGCCGGCCGGCACCTGTTCGCGGTGCGACCGACCCAGGGCGGCTGCCAGGTGCAGCGCTGGGACCTGCAGGGGCGGGGCGTGGACCAGATCCCCGGGCCGTGCGCGACGACGTCGACCTACGTGGTGCAGGACGCGATCATGGTGGGCGTGCCCACGGTGGAGGGGCCGCCCGACGGGGTCAGCCTGGTCATCCCCGCCGAGGGCGCACCGCGTGCGGTGGAGGGCATCCGGCCGCTTCGCCGCGGCGGCTCGCAACCACCCGTCACGTTGGCCACGGGCGTCGGCACGGTGCAGCTCGAGGAGAACCTGCTCGAGGTCACGCCCTTCGTGGGGCACCCCTGGACGGTCACGCGTGGTCGCATCGCGTCGGTCTCGGTGGGTGAGGACTCCATGGTGGTCGCCGTCGACACGAAGGGCCGCAATCCGTTCGCCGGCGACGGCACGCTGGTGCGGGTCTACGCGATCTCCGACAGCGTCCGCACCGGCTCGCGGATGGTCGACGAGCTCGTGGACGCGGTGCCGTTCGGACAGGGCACCGCGCTCATCGACGTCGGCGGCGAGTCGACGCTGATGGGGGTCGCGCCCTAGGGCATCCCGACCGGATGGTTCGGGTGATCACCCTGGTCCCATGGGCTCGGTGAGGCGGCAGTTCGCGGGGCACCGGTGCCGCGATCATCCCCGTGCCGTCGGCACCCCGGGTCGGGTCGGCACGCGACGCGGGCGCTGGGTCTCAGCCGCGCTTGGGCGGCTTGGGCGGCAGCGCCCGGGCCGTCGCCACTCCTCGCTCCACCCACGTGGCGAGTTCGGATGCGCTGCTGAGGCCGGCGGCGTCGACGTAGAGCCAGCCGCTGATGGCGCCGCCGCGCATCTCCATCGGCGCGGCCTCCCCAGCCGCGATCAGGCGCTCACCCTCGTCGGGCGGGATCCGCACCATCAGGCCGCCCGGCCCCGCCGCCGCGACGGCCATGTTCCCGCCGATCAGGAAGGCCAGCCCGCCGAACATGCGCCGCTCGGTCAGGTCGGGTTCGGCCGCGAGCACCTCGCGGATCCGCTCTGCCAGGGCCTCGTCGTACGCCATGGCCGAAACCTATGTCACGTCGGCTCGGTCAGCGGAATCGTCCGGTCGACGAGTTCGAGTTCGTCCATGTGGTGGGTCACGAGCAGGAGTCCGCGGCCGGGGCGCGCATCCACCGCCGCGCGGATCGCATCGACGGCCTCGTTCCGCGGAAGGTGGCTCGCCGGCTCGTCCAGCACGGCGAGCGGCGCACGGGAGAGCGCGACCCGGGCCAGCCCGACCCGCTGGCGCTCGCCGCCCGAGCACCGCGCACCGAACTCACCCACCCGCGTGTGGATCCCGTCCGGAAGCGCGTCCAGCCACGGGCCCGCGCCGACCGCGCGCAGCGCCCACTCCACGCGGTCGTCGTTCGCATCAGGATCGGCGATGCGGACGTTGTCGGCGATCGAGACCGGGAACAGGTGGGGATCCTGTGCCGCCCAGCACATGAGTGCGCTGCGCCCCGCATCGTCCAGACCGGTGATGTCGACGCCCCCGATCGTCACCGACCCCTCCTCGGGGCGGGTGAGACCGAGGACGATCTGCGTGAGCATCGACTTGCCGACACCGGACGGTCCGACGATCGCGACGCGCTCACCGGTGCCCACGACGAGGTCGACTCCACGCAGCACCTCCCGTCCCTCGAAGGTGAGCGTCAGCCCCCGGGCGCGAAGCCGCACATCGGCGGGTGGCTGCGTCGAGGGACGCGGTGTGTGGTCCGCGGACGCGGCCGCATCGTCCAGGCGTGCGACGGCCACGCGCACCTCGTTGCGGGCGACGAGGATGTCGCCCAGCATCCCGACCGCCTCGGCCAGGCCCAGTGCGAGGAGCGCGAGGGCCGCCACCATCGTGACCGCGATGGCGCCCGCCTGAGCGGCGTCGGCGGCGACCAGGAGCACAGCGACCGCGAGGAGCGTCGATCCCAGCAGCGACGCGGCGGATGCGGCGCTCGCGCGTCGGGCATCCTGCCGGGTGATCCGGTCGAGGGTCGCGCCCGTGTCGTGTACGCGGGCGGTGTACGCGGGAGCTGCTCCCCACGCGACGATCTCGGCGGCGCCGTCCAGGACGGCCACCAGCTCGCCGGTCAGGTCCTCCCGGGTCCGTGCGTGCCGTTCGGCGCGGGCCCGGGCGGCGGGCGTCTCGATGAGGGCGATCAGGATCGCCTGGAGCACCAGGCCTGCCGCCAACAGCGCCGCGGCCGCGGGGAGGATGAGCCATGTGATCACGACCCCGGTGACGGTGGTCGCCACGAGGGCGACGCCGGGCACCTGCACCCGAACGATGCGGTCCTGCAGGGTCTCGGTGTCCGCGACCAGGCGGTCCAGCATGTGCGTCGACGCCGCCGGTCGCGCCGTGGCGTCCAGCATGCGCTCGAACACCCACAGACGCGTCGTCGTCAGCTTGCGCAGCGCGAGGTCGTGGGAGACGAGCCGCTCCGCATACCGGGCTGTGGCGCGCACCAGGGCGAAGAACCGCACGCCGACGATGGCGGCGGTGAGGGTGAGGATTGGTGGTGCCTGAGCCGCCTTGGTGAGCAGGTACCCCGAGAGCGACAGGAGCGCCGGCGCGGCCATCGTCGCGAGGGTGGCCAGCAGACAGGCGGTGACGAACTCGCGCCGTCGGATCGCCGCCTCCGACCGCACCCGACCCGAACGGTGTCGCACGGTCGCCGTGGTCATGCCGCCACCTCCGCGCCCGCGAATGCGGACAGGCGTCCGTCGCGCAACTCGACGGTCCGGTCGGCCAGCACGAGCACGTCGGGCTCGTGGGTGACGATGAGCGCGGTGCGCCCCCGCACCAGTTCGGCGAGCGCGTCGCGCACCTGTTCGGCGGTGACCGCATCCAGGTTGGCGGTCGGCTCGTCCGCCAGCACGAGCGCCGCGTCCCGCAGCACCGCCCGCACCAGTGCGAGTCGTCGGCGCTCGCCGGCGGAGATCGCGACCGCACCGTCACCCAGACCGGTGTCGAGGCCGTGCGGCAGGCGCGCCGCCCAGCGGTCGAGGCGGGCGACGGCGAGCGCCGACCACAGCTCGGCGTCCTGCGCGTCCGGGCGGGCGATCCGCAGGTTCTCGGCCAGCGTCGCGGGCAGCACCATCGGTGCCTGCGGGATCCATGCGATCCGTCCCCTCCACTGGTCGGGGTCCATCGCCGCGACGGGCCGGTCGCCACAGGTCACCAGTCCGGCATCCTCCCCCTGCAGGGCGAGGATCAGCCGCAGGATCGTCGACTTGCCGGCGCCGCTCGGTCCGACGAGCGCCGTGACGGTGCCGGGCTCGAGGGTCAGGGTGACGCCGTCCAGAATTCGCCGGCCGGCATCTGCTGTCATGATGACGATATCGTCCAGTCGGACCGCCTCCCTTCTCGGGTCGGCGGCGGACGCGCCCGGTCGCCCGCTGGGAATGGACGCCGGGACCTCGCATGCCTCGTGCGCCGCGTCGAGGGTCGCGCGCGCCTCCGCCGCAGCGTGGTACTCGCTGCCCATCGCACGCAGCGGCAGGTAGAGCTCCGGCGCGAGCAGCAGGACGGCCATGGCGTCGACGAACGCCATGTCACCGCCGATCAGACGGATGCCGGCGATCACCGCGACGAGCGCGGTGCCGATCATCGCGACGAACTCGAGCACGAACGAGGCGCACCATCGGGTGAAGAACAGCCTCCAGCACGTCGCCGAGCTTCTGGTCCTCTCGCGTCCCGACGGCGTGGCCGGTGCTGCCTTCGACGAGACCGCCGGCCGCATCCGTTCCATCGCGGCCGTGCACCAGGTCCTCGAAGCCGCCGAGGGGATCGACGCGCCGGCAGACGAGGTCGTCCGCCGGGTGGTCGAGGGCATCGACCCGGGCATCGTGGTCACCGTCGACCCCGTGCGCGTTCCGGCGGAGACGGCACAGCGTCTGGGTGTGGTGACCAACGAACTCGTGACGAACGCGGTCCGTCACGGTCGCCCGCCGGTCACGGTCGGCCTGTCGGCCGGTTCGCCCCTACGCCTGGAGGTCGGCGATGCGGGCCCCGGCTACGACCTCACTCGGGCAGGTCTCGGACTGCAGCTCACCCGGCAGGTGGTGGAGCATGGCCTGGACGGACGGATCAGGGTTGAGCGCGGCGAGGGCTCGGCTATGGTGACGCTCGTGGAGTTCGACGTCCCCACCGAGGGTCGGCGATGAGGGTCCTCGTCGCCGAAGACGACCCGGTCATCGCCCTGGGCTTCTCGCGCCGTCTCGAACGGCTCGGCCATCGGCCGATCGGCCCGGCCCACGACGGCTCGGCGGCCATCGAGCTTGCACGCGACACGCACCCGGACATCTACATGTTCGATGTGACGATGCCCAAGGTCGACGGGCTCGCCGCGGCGCGCATGCTGGCGGATGAGGGCCTTCGCCGGCCGTTGGTGGTCGTCACCGGCAGCGACGACGCATCCATCATCGACCGGTCGGTGGAGATCGGGGTGTCGGCGTTCCTCACCAAGCCGGTCGACGACCGGCAGCTGGATGCGGCCATCAGGCTCGCCGCCGCCCAGCACGCCGAGCTGCGGGAACTCGAGATCCTCTACGACCGCTGCACGAAGGCGCTCGAGGCGCGCAAGCTAATCGAGCGCGCCAAGGGCCTTCTGATGGATGCGTTCGGCATCGGCGAGCAGGAGGCGTTTCGGCGCATGCGTCGCAACGCGCGTGACTGCAACCTGACGCTGGCCCAGGTGGCGTCCCGGATCATCGAGCAGGAGTCGCTCATCAGGGGCGACCGACCGGCCGATCGCTGATCGTCTCCGCCACGCTCTGTGGCGGGTCGGGATCGGGCTGCGATGCGGGGAGTGCATCGGTCCGCCCACCGGATGAGGGGGCGTCCGAGTCTCCTGCGATGGTGACCGGCGTGACGAGCAAGACCGCCAGAACCCGTTCTTCGGACACCCGCGACGTCGTCTACGGACGAAACCCCGTGCGCGAGCTCGTGCGCGCCGCCCGACGCGAGGTCCGCGAGGTGCGTGCCACCGCCGAGGCGGCGCGCGACCCCTGGCTGGCGGAGCTCGGGCCCCGCATCGTCGACCGGGCCGAGCTCGGGCGTCTGGCCGGAACGGGGGACCATCAGGGCGTGGCCGCGATCGCCGCGCCCTACCCGTATGCGGATGTGTCCGACGTGCTCGCCGCGCCCGGTCCGGTCCTGTGTCTCGATCGCATTCAGGATCCACGCAACCTCGGGGCGGTCGCGCGCGTGGTCGATGCCGTCGGGGGAGCCGGCATCGTCATCCCCCGCCGCGGTACGCCGGAGGTGACCGGCGCGGTCTGCAAGACGTCGGCGGGTGCGATCGAGCACATCCTGCTCGCCCGGGTCGAGAACATCGCCGCCTTCCTCCACGACGCGCGGGGCACCGGCCGGTGGGCGATCGGCGCCGACAACGCCGACGAGGCCGAGGACTTCCGACAGGTCGATCTGGGCCCCGACAGCATCGTGGTGGTGGGTGCGGAAGGGGAGGGACTGCGCCCCCGGGTGCGGTCGACCTGCGACCGGATCGCCCGTATTCCGATGTCCGGATCGGTCGAGAGTCTCAACCTGTCGGTTTCGGCCGCATTGCTCCTCTACGAGGCTGTTCGGAGCCAAGATTCACGCAAATAGCGGGTTATACGGCTTGACACAGGGGTCACGTGCGGGGCATGATCACGCCCATTGGGTCAAGTCAGAAGTTCAACTTGAACTTCAGACTTACCGGTCGAGATCGCGAATGTCCTGCAAAGAACGGATTTCTTCATGAGCGGTTCCCTTGCCTCCCGCCACATGTCCAGCGAACGGATCCAGGCTCGAGCATTCATCGAGACTCAGGATCGGGCGCTCGTCAACAGGGCCCGACAGGGCGACAACGCCGCGATGAACCGGATCATCGAGCGCTACAAGGGGTTCGTGCGCCTCAAGGCCAGCTCGTACTTCCTGGCGGGCGGCGAGGTCGAGGACCTGGTGCAGGAGGGGCTCATCGGCCTGTTCAAGGCGGTCCGCGACTACCGCACCGACCGTGAGGCCTCGTTCCGGTCGTTCGCCGAGCTGTGCGTCACCCGGCAGATCATCACCGCCATCAAGACCGCCGCCCGCAACAAGCACGCTCCGCTCAACACGTACGTCTCGTTCAGCTACTCCCGCGCCGGCAGCGGGGAGCAGGAGGCCACCCTCGCCGAGGTCCTGGCGGGCGACCCGGTCTCGGACCCCCTGACGCAGGCCATCTCCGCGGAGGAGCTCCGGAGCCTGCTCGACTGTCTCGGGTCGGCGCTCTCCGAGCTCGAGAGCGCGGTGCTCGCGATGTACCTCGAGGGCCGCAGCTACGAGGAGATCGCCTCGATCCAGGGCTGCACACCGAAGACCGTCGACAACGCGCTGCAGCGCGTCAAGCGCAAGGTGTCGGCGCACCTTCGCAGCCGCGAGGTCCTCGACCTGCGCTGACGGGATGCCGGTCCGCGGGGACCGGTTCGCGCCATCACCCTGGTGCGATCGCGATACTTGGGGGCATGGCTTCGTCCGAACCCCTCGGGCACCCCTCGGGGCACGATCTCGATCCGATGGAGATCGCGCGTCTTCGGGCCCACATGGCGGGTGAGGGCATGTCGGTCCGGATTCGCCGCGTCATCGAGTCCAGGAGGGAGGACGCGCGACGCGCCGCCGTCGACGATCTGCATGAGTGGGCGCGTCGGCTTGAGCGTGTCGGCTATCCGGGCGACGGTCCGCCCGACGGCGATGCGCTCGACCTCCTTCGGCCGGTGGCGGCGGAGGCGTCGCCCGAACCGCAGGTCGCCGAGGACCTCGACCGTGTGACCGTCGAGGAGGTCCGCCGCATCCGGCGTCGCATCTCGCCGCAGCGCGTCGTCGGGCTCCGCCTGCGCGACTACCGCGGGGTGCAGGCGGGCGCGATGGAGGCGGGCGACGTGACGTTCCTGCTGCCCGAGCCGCTTCATCGACGTCTCGGCCCGATCGACGACACGGTCTTCGGCCGGTCGGCGGTCGAGCTCACCTGGGCGCTTCGCATCAGCCTCGTCGTGAAGGCGGCCCAGCGGCTCGAGCAGTGCGACGTGCTCCTCAACGTGCCGGCCGAGCGGCTGGCCGACCCCGTCGCGGACCGGGCGCGCGCGTTCGCGGCGATCCTGCCGGTATCGTCGGCCCTCGTCGCAACCGACCGGTTGAAGCCGGCGGTGGCCCCGTACCTCCTCTACCTGATGATGGCGAGCGTCATCGACACGTGGATCGAGCACGAGCTGGAGGCCGACGCGGAGGAGGCGTCGTCCGATGGCATCGACCCGGTGCGCACGCGCCAGGCGCTGGCGGAGCGGGAGGGCACGCTGCGCTGGTTGGACCGTGTGGTGGAGAGCCTGGGGCTGCCGGGCGTGCGCTGAGATCGCACCGCGTCAGAGTGACATGAACCGCCGCGGCGGGCCGGCGACGGGAGCGACCGTCGGGTGGGGATGGAGCAGGGGTACAATGGACGACCGCTGCCGGAATAGCTCAGTTGGTAGAGCAGCCGCCTTGTAAGCGGCAGGTCAGGGGTTCGAGTCCCCTTTCCGGCTTTCAGGAAGTGCCTGCTATACGGCTGTTTTCTGTCCGCTGCTACTTCGACGGCGAAGGTGGGTACCTTGGTTCGCGATGATCCCTCCCCTCCGCCGCCGAGCGTCGCGGATGTTCGCGCCAGGATCGAACAGCTGATTCGCGGTCAGATCACGCGCGAGGATGCCTCCGCCTGGGCTCTCCGCTGGATCGATGTGCGCGACTCAGGCGAGATCCATCCGACGGCGTGGCAGGGGCTGCTGGAGTTAGCCGGCGCGGATCTACCCGATCTAGACCGTGAGTACCTCCATGGAGTCGAGGACTTCAGAGCGTGGCGTGATGCGCTTGCCGCGCACGAGCTGTAGTGACCGGGGGATCTGCGCACGAACAGGTGACACATGAGCGGGCTTGCCTGTGGGGTGGGCCGGGAAGGATGTGCACCATGCCGAAGCCGTACCCCAAGGATTTCCGTGACGACGGCGTCCGTGCTGCCGGCAGCGTGAACCGGGGGCGACCCTTGAGCACATCGCTAAGGACTTCGGGGTTCACCCGATGACCCTGCAGGAGTGGTTGCGTCGCGCAGCTGTCGAAGCCGGCGAGCAGGAAGGAGTGATCGAGGCGGAGTCCCGGCAGATACATAAGGGGCGTATGCGGATCCGCGTGTTGGAGTAGGAGAAAGGGCTCAAACGGGCGGGCGTATCCGTCGCAGGCGGGTCTGCCGAGAAAAGCCCGTGCGCGGTTCTGGAAGAATAACGCCCATGCGCCGTAATCGAGACCGTGAACTCCGTCAGCCGGAGCGCAAGGGAGAGAGTTCGGGCCTCTATGCTGAGCGCCTGTGTTCCTGGCCAGGGTTTGATGTAGAGGAATTCGAGAACTGGCTCGTTGTCGGCGCACAGTACCGTCGCGGTGTGGACACATCGATGGAGCACGCGGTTATGGTCGCTGCGAAGCGTTTGGCTGCGGACTCTCGTACTGGCTGGTCGGCCCGGCGCGGGCCGGTTCTTGCCACGTTGTTGACTCGCCTCGCAGCGGGCGGATGGGCACGAGCAAGGGTATCCAGAGAGACGTGCGACGGGACCACGGATCAGAAAGCTCTACCGTAAGAAGGCGTCTGGGAGTCTTGCCGAGCTCGAGCCGGCGCCGGGGTTCAACGACTCACTACTAACGCAGCTGCGGGCCGCTAAGATAAATGGGCTCTTCGCGTTTCAGTGGGGTTGGCGTGTGCGGATGGGGGTGGTTGGGGGTTGCAGGGGCGTCCAGTTGCAGCCGCCGGCGTGTAGGAGGATGCGGAGGCGGTAGTTGGTGAATGATCGGAAGCCGTGGCCTGCGCGTTTGACCTTCTTGACGAGGAGGTTGAGGCCTTCGGTGGGGCCGTTGGATGCGCCGGTGCGGTGGTGGTTGATGATCTGTTCGCGCCACCGGCGGAGGGTGCGGCCGAGGGCGTTGATCTCGGGGACGGGGTCGGCGAGGCATCCGGTGACCTGTCTTGTCGATGAGCACCTGCGCTTCGGCGGGGTCGTTGGTGAGGTAGATGTCTCGGACCGATTCTTTGGCGAGCCAGCCGCCCAGGACGTCCTCGTTCGGGTCCCCGACCCGCAACCTGAGCAGGAGCCGGTCGAGGCCGCGCTGGTCGAGGCGTTCGGCCCCCATGACCAGCAGCTTCCTGACGTGGTACAGCGGGTCGTGTTTGCGGCCGCGGTGGCCGAGCGTCTGGTTTGCCACGCGGCGGCGGATCTTGTCGAGCGTCTGATTGGCGAGTCTCGGCGAGGTGGAACGGGTCGGCGACACGGATCGCCCCGGCCAGCCGTCCATCGAGCGCTTTGCGGTAGGACTCGGCGAGATCGGTCGCCACCACCCGCACCTGCTCGAGCCATGGGTCGGGTTGGGCGTCGAGTCAACCGCCCAGGTCGTCTGCCCGGTTTCCTGGGATGACGTCGATGACGTGGCGGGCGTCGAGGTCGACCAGGCCGGTGGCGTACAGCCTGGGGTGATCACGGGTGGCGGAAAGCCACACGGTCTCATCCACCCCCAACGCCCTGACAGAACCGACCCGGTCCGGCTGGTCGATGAGCGGTTGGCCGTACTCGCTGACGGCGTCCATCACGCGTGTGCCACGCGACCCGAGCTCCCGTGCGATCTGGGCGACCGGCCGCCCGTCACGGCCAACCGCAACACAGCAGTCCACCGCCGCCCGCCGGGTCAACAGACACCTCGACGCCAACGCGTCGGCTGTTTCGGTCCAGGTGCGCACCGCACACTCGGGCTCCGGGCACCGGTACCGGCGCTTTCGCCACACCAACCGCACCGGCCGGCCGAACGCCGGCAGATCCCGGTACTGGACCTCCATCCGATCATGGGTACACGCCACCACCCCACACCCCACACAGCCGACCAAGCCCGGATGGGTCTGCACCCAAATCACCAGCTCACCGACCTGTTCCTCCGCCTCCAGCACCTGGAAGCCGGGCAGGGCGAGCATCACCTCGCCGATGCGGGTAGCGTCACTCATCGTCAGGGGCCCCTTTCACCGTCGCGACCTTCAACCAGCCGCAACGATGACCGAGGCCCCTGACGTCTACCCCAACCCGCCTACCCCCTCACACCCCACTCCAATGCGAAGGGCCGGTTATACGGATGCTTGGACTGGCCATGCCGGAATGAGGGTGGATATCCGGGATGGCGAGATCCGCCTGCGGTGTAGCTGTGGACCAGGTGCGCTGGACTTCAGCGACCTGGTCGTTGCCCTTGAAGGAGTCGGGTCTGCAGAACGAATAGGTGACAGTCGAGCTGGTTGATCGGTCTGGGCGTGGCGAGTCGATGCGTGGTGGGTCGGACGCGCGGACCTCGGGCCGTGGGAGGTGAGCATGCGTCTCATGTCCTCCCTGGCCGCCGCGACTCACCGTCTGCTCGGGCAACGGAACCGGCGCGATCATGGTCGGCAGGATCGGCGATCCTGAGTTCGCCGCAGTCCACGCCGTCACACTCACCTGACGGTTGCAACGGCTTGGTCGCACTCGACACCGGCACCGCCGAGTCAGGACCGCGCACGTTCACCGGACGCGACCACGACGGCCACGAGATCGCCCGAATCGGGCCCTTCACACGCCGGGAGTCTCCCGTAGCCGCCGGCCACGAACCTCCACAGAGCCCGACAGTTCCGCCGAGTGAAACGATTTGGCGGTGTGTCGACCAATACGGGGTGATGGACAGCGACAGGGAACTCTTGCGTCGGGTCGGCGAGCCGGAGGTGTTCGAGCGGTTCGTGCGTCGGCACGTATCGGTGGTGTACCGATACGTGGCGGTGCGTGTGGGAGCGTCGGACGCCGAGGAGATCACCAACGACGTGTTCCTGGTCGTATTTCGCCAGGCCCGTCGTTTCACGGGTGACAGCGAGTCTGCCCGCCCGTGGCTGCTGGGGATCGCGACGAACCTTCTGCGAAATCACCGCCGCCGTGAGGCGCGTCGCCTGCGGCGCCTCGCGATCGTCGGACTTGACGAGGTGGATGTGGCCGCACCGCAACGTGACCTCGACGGGGTCGACCCGCGGTTGGTGGCCGCGTTGGCCCGAATGCGTCCGCGGCATCGCGAGGTCCTGTTCCTGTCGGCGGTTGCTGGGCTGCGTGTCCCGGAGATCGCAGAGGCGCTGAACGTGCCGGAGGGAACCGTGAAGACCTGGCTGCACCGGGCTCGGACGAGGGCCGCCCGCGAGCTCACTGACCCGGCGTCCGTCCCGGACCCGACGCAGGCGAAGACCGATGGAGGGATGACATGAACCTTGACGATGCCCTTGACGGGCTTCGCCACGCGACACCACAACCCCCGAGCGAACTCGTCGCCCGGATCGTCTCGTCGACCGACGACCACCGGCGAGTCGACACCCGAAGCGGCGTGTCGGGTGCGGTCGTGGTGCTGTGCGTCGCGGCGGGCGTGGGTGGGCTTGTCAGCGTTGGCCTGGTGATGCGTGGCCATGAGCGACCGGTACAACCGGCGTCACCGATCACGACCCCGACCGCAGGGGGCGTGGATCGAACGCCACCGACGACGCCGGATGCCACACGTACCGAACCACGTAATGGCTTCGAGTCGTTGGACCTCACCGACGTGGCGCCCCTGCCGCTGGGGGCGCCAGGAGCCGGCCTTGACAGCACTCGCATCGAAGCGCAGGCCATCGTAGGTCGCGTCCGCCTGACGTTGGCCGCGGCCAGTGTGGACACCGCCCAGGCGAAGCGGCGTGCGCAGCTGACAGGCCGGGAGGAGGACGTCCTGTGCGTCGAGGTCGGCTTCGCCGCGACCGGTACGAGCGCATCCTGCGGGCGACGTGTGGACGTCATGCGTGACGGGTTGGGTTTCACGTCACGATTCGGCGACAGCATGGTCGCCTCCGGTCTCGCGCCCGAAGGCGCGACACGCGTGACCGTCGGCAACACGTCGTCGGACATCCGGTCGGACCGCTTCTATGCCGTCGACGCTCCGGCCGACAGCCAGGTCGTCTTCACTGACGCGTCCGGAAGACGCATCGAGAGGTCGTCCTAGTATTGGATCGCAAGTGTGTTCGGTCGGCTGTCGGCCTGCGACGAAGCTCGCGGATGTGCTCCTCGCGCAAACTCCGTCCTGCGAGGCTCGTCAGAGTTCACACTCCATCCTGACGTCATAGGAGTGAGGTGCCAGATGCCGCTCCGGCTGGAGCACCGTCAGATGGGCCGTTGCCGGCGGACCACTTTGACCGCCTCGACGGCGATCCGCATTGCCTCGTCTTCGGAGAGGTCCTGGTTGTCCGCGGCGGTTCGTGCCATCGCTTCGCGGGCGGCCCGAGTGAATCGCTCCCATGCGGCTTGCCTGCCGATGCCGAGTGCATCGGCGATCTGCTGCCAGCTGACGCCGGCTTTACGGGCACGCAGCACCTGCTCGTGTTCGAGTGCGTCGACCTCGTCCCTGAGTGATGAGATGTGTGTGAGGGCGGCGACGGGGTCACGGGGGAGTGTCTCTGCGAGTGCCATGGGATTGTCATGGTGCCTTGGCATGACCGAGTCGGCAACCCGCGTGCGGTCACGGATTCGGATCAACAGATTGTCCGCCGCCCGCGGACGCCATCTTGACCACGGCGGTGACGGCATCGGCTGCGGGAGCCTGCTGACCGGCGAAGCCGCTGGATCCAGGACGCGGCTCGACCGAAGTGGGCATCCGGCGCATCGTCAACCGCACCTCGGGTGATTCGGGTGTCCCCGCGGTCGGGGGTGTCGAAGCTCCCCGTCGTCGCCCGCGTTCGGAACGCCTCGAGCATACGGGCAGCCGGTCACCGTCCCGATCGCCCCGTCTCCCGACGTCCCATATGTTGCTCCTATCCCAGGGGATAACGGCTGTGAGTGCGCACCCACACATCATCAGGTCGAAGATCCGGATCCCGGGCACGGCACCGGGCGCCATCGAACGGCCGCGGGTGATGGGGATCGTGGAGTCCGCGGTCCACGAGCATCCAATCGTGGTCGTCAGCGGGATGGCGGGCTGCGGGAAGACGACCGCCGTCGCCCAGTTCGCCGCCCGTGCCGCTCGGTGTGCGTGGCTGACGGTCGATGTCGCGGAGCGCTCGCCCAGTCGCTTCGTCGCATACCTCGCGGCCGCGGTCCACGAGATCGATCCCGATCTGGCGGATCGAATCGATGCGTTCATGGCGGACGGCCTCGCGCCGCTCGACTGCGCCGCCCTCCTGGCGGAACAGCTTCCGGAGGATGCGCTGCTCGTCATCGACGATGTCCACGCGGTCGAATCCCGCGGGTCGATGCTCGGGGTCCTCCTCATGCTGGCCGACGCGCTGAGGGATGGGGCTCGGTTGATCCTCGTCGCACGGCGTCTGCTCCATCTCGACCTCTCCCGTCAACTCCTTGATGGCCGGGTTGCCCGGGTCACGGATCGTGACCTCGCCATGACCCAAGAGGAGGTCGCAGCGCTGCTCGCCGCACGGGACTCGCCGGCCGACGCCGCGGACGTGGCCCGCACCTCCCAGGGGTGGGCCGCCGGCATCGTGTTCGAGACCGTCCGATCCGAGACATCGATGCACCGCGACCGCGCCGATCCCTTCTTCAGCTACCTCGGATCAGAGGTGCTCGACGGAGTCCCGACGGAGCTTCGCCCGCTCGTGATCGCCAGCTCCGTGCTGGAGGTCGTGACGCCGCACGGACTCGACGCCGCCGGTTCGGTCCTGGGCGGGCTGCGGGGTCGCTTCGACGAAATCGTCCGCATGACGTTACCGGGTGTCGCCGAGCCGGATGGATTCCGGTATCACCCGAGGTTCCGGGAGTTCCTGCTCAAGCTGCTTCGGGAGGAGTTCGCGGATCAGGGCAACCGGGTGCGTGTGAGCTGTGCGAACACACTGCTCGCCGACGGGTACGCGGAGGAGGCCGCGGACGTGCTGTTTGCCGCCGGTGCCATCGAGACCGCCGTGATGGCGGTGAAGGAGGCGGCCCGCACCCTTCTGCGTCGCGGTGACTGGGACAAGCTCATCGACTGGTGCGCGCTGATCGGCGAGGAGCGACTCGCGACGGACACCACCCTGCGTGGGCTGCAGGTCCGCGCACTGATGATGAGTCGACGCCAGCAGGACGTTGCGCCCGTCGTCGAACGCATGCGCGCGACGGATGAATTCGACCGTCATCTGCGGGATGCTCCGGACGTCGCCGCGTGGTCCGTCTGGGCCCTGCACGGTGCCGGGGATCTGCGCGATCTCATCCGGATCGCACCGGCGGCCGACAGGTCTCCACGCTGCAGGTCCGTGCGCTACATCCTCGAAACCCTCGGCGGGAGCGGACCACCGCCCGCGTGGGATGCGGATTCGTACGACCGCGTTCAGCCGCTTCACGTCGCTCTGCAGTCGGCCGAGTACTATCGCGGCCGCTTCGGGCAGGTGGAACGGCTGTGGGCGGCGGCCGCGACCCGCGGGCCCGTGACGGCGACACTCGCGCGGATCTACATGGTGGCCACGCTGACGGCGCAGGGTCGGCTCGAACGAGCACGTCGGGAACTCGAGGAGGCGACACCACGGGTGCGCAGCTCGCGCTTCATCGAGTTCTGGCAGCAGGTCGACGGAGAGCTCTCGTTCGCGGAGGGCGACCATGAACGGGGGATCGAGCTGATCCGCACCGCCCGTGAGACGTCACGGACACACGGCTATCGGCTGGCGGACCGTGCGGTGTTCCCGGCGATCGAGGGCAAGATGCTCGTCCTCTCCGGACGCCTGCCGGAGGCCGTCGAGGTGCTGGATGCAGCGGTCTGGTGGTGCGACCATCACGGCGTTCCGTGCGCCGGGGAGTGGGCCCGCGCGTGGCGGGCGGCCGCCTGGTTGGGCCTGGGCGACGATCCCGAACAGGCCGCCGCATCCACCGCTCAGGCGATCGCCGGGATGGAAGCCGCCGCCCGCCGGTTGGAGCTCGTCGCGGCGCTCGTGTTCTTGGCCGAGGCGCGCTGGCGGCTGGGCGACGACGACGAACACGACCGGCTGCTCGACAATGCACATCGCGTCGCGGTCGACCTCGGCTCCCTGACACCGCTGAGCACGGCGGTCAGCGTGTTCCCCGATGTCCTGGCGCGTCGTCTCGGCTCAGCGGATGAGCCGATGTCGCGACAGTGGCGGCGTGTTTCCCAAGTGATGCGACCTGCGGGCGTCACCGCGCTGGTCGAGTCGCCGCGACTGACGATCACCACGCTGGGCGCAGCGGGCCTGACCGGGCCCGACGGTCCCATCGCCGTCCCGGACAGGGCCGTCGAACTCGCCGCGCTCGTCACCGCGGCCGGACCCGGCGGAGTCGCTCGTACGGATGCCCTTGATCGGCTCGACGTCCACAGCAATGATCCGGCCGCGTACCTGCGACAGGTCGTTCGCCGGTTGCGACGTGCGCTTCCCCCGGATGTCGAGTTGCGATCGGACGAGGGCGTCCTGCGATGGGATCCCGCCGGCACGGTCGCCAGTGACGACCTGGGCTTCTTGGCGCTCGTCGCACAGGCCAACCGGGAGGTCGGCGAGACCCGGTTCGACCTGCTGTCCACGGCCCTTGCGACCGGTGAACGCGGTGAGTTCCTGCCGTCCGCCGACTCGCCGTTCGCCACCGATCGCAGGGTTGACATCGCGCGTGCCCTGTCGGAGGTCCGACACGAGCTGGCCTTCCACCATCTCGCGGCCGGCCGCGACTCCGAGGCGCAGCGGATCGCCCGCACCGCCGTCGGCACGGATCCGTACGACGAGCAGGTGTGGCAGATCCTGCTGCGGGCGACCGCGGCCGCCGAAGGGCCGGTGGCGATACCCCCCGTGTACCACGAACTCGAGATTCGCCTCGCGGAGATCGGGATGGAACCGTCGCCGACCACACGAGCGCTGAGGGATCGTCTCCGCCGGGGCCCGTAGGGCAGTCACGCGTCTGTCACGCCCGTCGTCCTATCGTGACAGTGACCCGCAACATCGCCTCCTGGAGACACCCCAATGCCTGGACTTGAAGGACAGCTGCGCCCAGACCAGTTCGGATTCTCGATGCCGCCCGGCGACCCGCCGTTCGACAAGCCCCCGTACTACTACCGGGGCATCGAGATGATGGCGTTCGCGTACGAAACCGACGACGAGGCGGCGGCCGCCATCGTGCCGGAGGGCCTCACCATCGCGCACTCGCCGGCGATCGCACAGCTCATCTTCACCAACTTCCACTTCTCGACCCTCGGCGCGTACACGGAGGCGATCCTCGGTGTGAGCTGCCTGTGGGAGGGTGAGCCCGTCACCTACTGCACGAACCTCCTCGTCACCAACGAGGTCGGCCTCATCGGCGGCCGTGAGCCCTACGGCTTCCCCAAGCTGTTCGGCGAGGTGGAGTGGGTGAAGGAGCACGAGATCATCTCTGCCTACGCCGAACGGCCCAAGGGCAAGCGCATCTGCACCGGCGTCATGCGCCCGCGGGACATCCTCGCGCCCGACGACATCGTCACCCCGCCGCTCGTGACGCTGAAGATCATTCCGAGTCCCGAGGAGGGGGCGCCGCCCGAGGTGTGCGAGCTCGTCCGCACGCCCCTCGACTTCCAGCTCATTGTCGGCACCGACGGTCGCGGCGAGGGGTTCAGCGGACCTGGCAACGTGACCTTCGACTCTCCATCGGCCGTCGACCCGTGGCACCGGATGCCGGTCCGTCGCATGGTCGCCAGCAGCTGGGGCCGTTACAACTTCGTCCTGCCCTACGGCGAGGTGATCAAGCGCTACGAGGTCACCGAGACGGCCCAGCCCGTCGAATCGCCGCCCATCATCACCACCACGTGAGAGGCGACGCGGTTCGGAGCGTCGCCGAGGGGCGCTCCGAACCGCGTCTTTGTCAATCAGACGCGGAGGGAACCCAGTGTCCGAGATCATCGTCGAACGCAGCGTCATGGTCCCCATGCGCGACGGCGTGCAACTGGCGACAGACGTCTACCGTCCGCCGGGTGAGGGTCCCTTCCCTGTCCTCGTCGAGCGCACCCCGTACGATAAATCGTTCGCCTGGTTCAGCGCGGGCCTCATCATCAACCCGCTGAACGCCGTCGATCACGGATACGCGGTCGTCGTCCAGGACGTGCGCGGCCGCGCGGCGTCCGAGGGTGCGTGGGTGCCGTTCGTCCACGAGTCCGATGACGGCTACGACACCGTCGAATGGGCCGCGGCCCAGCCCTGGAGTGACGGCAACGTCGGCATCTTCGGGTCGAGCTATCTCGGCGTCACCTCGGTCCAGTGTCTCGTCGCGGCACCACCGCACCTGAAGGCGGCGGTCGCGTATCTGACGGGCGCGAACCAGCATGAGGGCTGGACCTACTCAGGGGGCGCATTCGAGCTCGGCTTCAACCTCTGGTGGACGAGCTTCCTGGCCTGGGACACCTGGGCTCGGGATGGCGCCGATCCGGATGTGCTGCCCAACCTCGCGTCCATCGCGACCGACTGGACCGCGGCGGCACGCCACGAGCCGCTGGCGGATCTGCCCGGCTTCGACCGCGCGGCCCCGTACTGGCGGGAGTGGTTCGCCCATCCCGACTACGACGAGTACTGGCGCCGGTCCGATGCGACACGGCGTGCGGCTGATGTCACGGCGCCGCTTCTCAATGTGGTCGGCTGGTACGATAACTTCCAGCGCAGCCAGATGGACTTCCAACGGGCCCTGCAGGAGCACTCACCGGCCGCGGCGGACCATCGCCTGCTCATCGGTCCATGGGACCACGAGGCGTACCTCAGCGTCCGGATGACCGTCGCCGGCAGTCGCGAGTTCGGACCAGGGGCGCTCGGCGGGGTGAACATGATGACCCCACTCGTACTGTCGTGGTTCGACCACTGGCTGCGAGGCGGGGATCCACCCGGGCTTCCGCGGGTCCGCTACTTCGTGATGGGGGACGATGAGTGGTCGGAAGCCGAAAGCTGGCCGCCGACCGCCACGGAGCAGCGCTGGCACCTGGGCGGACAGGGTGCGTCCATCGGCCGCGACGGTCACGGATCGCTCGCTGCGTCCCCCGCCGGTGACGACGCCGACGACACGTTGCACCACGATCCCGCGAATCCGGTTCCCACGATCGGTGGCCGCACCCTGTCGCCGGTGTTCGCACCCGGTGGAGTCCAGGACCAGACGCCCATCGAGACGCGCCACGACGTGCTCGTCTACTCGTCCAATCCCCTCGGTGAACCGATCACGATCGCGGGAGAGGTGCGAGCCGAACTCCACGTGACCGCGGATACGGACCTGGTGGACGTCGTCGCCCGGCTGGTGGACGTCGACCCGGACGGCGGAACGACCAACATCGCCGAGGGCATCCACCGCACGCACCTCACCTCCGGAACCGCGGTGCGCGTGGACGTCGACCTCTGGGACGTCGCCCACACGTTCCGACCGGGACATCGGCTCCGTCTGCAGGTCGCCGGCAGCAACTTTCCGCGCCACGACCTCACACCGGAGGCCACCATCACGGTGCACCGCGGACGCAACCATCCGTCAGCACTCATCGTGCCGGTGCGCTGAGCCGGGCTGAGGTCCCTGGCACGCTCACGCCGCCGCGCTCACCTCCTTCCGCACGCGCTTCGCCGCGCTCACCATGTTGCGGAGCGCCGCGCTCGCCTCCTCCGGCGTGCGGGTCTTCAGGCCGCAGTCCGGGTTCACCCACACACGTGACGCGTCCAGCACCGTCAGCGTCGCCCGCAGGTTGTCGGCGATCTCGTCGGTCGGCGGCACCCGCGGGCTGTGGATGTCATAGACCCCCGGGCCGATGCCCCTGTCGTACCCCTGCGTCCGGAACGTCTCCAGTAGCTCCAGGCCGGAGCGGGCGTTCTCGATTGAGATGACGTCGGCGTCCAGTCTGCCGATCGCCCCGAAGATATCGTCGACCTGTGAGTAACACATGTGCGTGTGGATCTGCGTCTCGGGACGCGCACCCGCGGCGGTGATGCGGAAGGCCTCCACCGCCCAGTCCAGGTACTCGTCCCAGTCCTCGCGCCGCAGCGGCAGCCCCTCACGCAGGGCGGCCTCGTCGATCTGGATCATGCAGATGCCGGCGGCGTCCAGATCGGCCACCTCGTCGCGCATCGCCCAGGCGATCTGCCGGCAGGTCACGGCCCGCGGCTGGTCGTCGCGCACGAACGACCAGTTGAGGATCGTCGCCGGGCCGGTCAGCATGCCCTTCACCGGACGTTCGGTGAGCGACTGCGCGAACGTCGCCCAGCGCACGGTCATGGGATGCGGGCGGGCGACGTCGCCGAATAGGAGCGGCGGACGCACGTAGCGCGACCCGTAGCTCTGCACCCAGCCGTGTTCGGTGAACGCGAACCCGTCAAGACGCTCACCGAAGTACTGCACCATGTCGTTGCGCTCCGGCTCCCCGTGCACCAGCACGTCGATGTCCAGGGACTCCTGCTGCGCGACCACGTCGCGGATCCGGTCCGCGATGAACGCCTCGTACTCATCGTCGGTGATCTCGCCGGCACTCAGCCGGCGGCGGGCGGCGCGCAGCGCGTCGGTCTGCGGGAACGATCCGATGGTCGTGGTCGGAAGGATCGGCAGGTCGAGACGCCGGCGCTGGAGCTCGCCGCGCGCGGCCGCGGGCAAGCCACGATCGGCGGCGTCAGGGGAGGCGCTGCCCAGACGCTGCGCGACGTGGACGCTGTGACGGCGCTCGGACATCGACGCCCGGTCGAGCAGCAGGTCGCGTTCGGCGAGCACCGCGGCGATCGCGTCCTCACCCGCGGTGAGGCCGGTGGCGAGCGTGCGGACCTCGTCCAGCTTCTGCACGGCGAACGCGAGCCAACCCCGCACCTCCGGATCGAGCCGGGACTCGAGCGTGACATCGAGGGGGACGTGCTGCAGCGAACATGACGTGCTGACGTGGATGCGGTCGGCGGACACGTATGCGCCGAGCCGCTGCAGGAGCTCCAAACTCGCGCGCAGGTCGTCCACCCAGACGTTGCGGCCGTCGACGACACCGGCCACGAGCACCTTGTCGGCCGGGAAGCCCTTCGTCCCGATCCGCTCGAGCGTGGCGGCACCGCGCACCAGGTCGAGGCCGATGCCGTCGATCGGTAGACCGACCAGATCGTCGTACACGTCGGCGACGTGATCGAAGTAGGTGTTGACGATGATGCGCGCGTCACCCTTCGTTCTGCCGATCGCCCGGTAGGCGCGCTTCAGCGCGCTGACGGTGGCGTCGTCGACACCGGTCACGAGGATCGGCTCGTCCATCTGGATCCACTCGGCGCCCGCGGCCGCCAGGTCACGGATCACGAACCCGTACACCGGCAGCAGGGCGTCCAGAAGCTCCAGCGGGTCGAACGCGTCGTCGCGCACCTTCGCCAGCCGCAGCCACGTGACCGGACCCAGCAGCACCACCTTGCCGGTCACGCCGGCGGTGCGCGCCTCGGCCAGCGCGTCGAGCGGTGCGGTCGACGCCGGGCGGAACGTGGACGACCGGTCGAGCTCGGGGACGATGTGGTGGTAGTTCGTGTCGAACCACTTGGTCATCTCCATCGCATGGGCGCCGTCGTCGCCGGGACGTCCCCGCGCCATCGCGAAGTACGTGTCCAGGTCGACCGTCTCGCCGTCCCACCCGAAGCGCTCCGGCACCGCACCCACCATCGCGGTCGTGTCGAGCACCCGGTCGTAGAGCGTGAAGTCGTTGACCGGGAGGATGTCCATGCCGGCGGTGCGTTGGGATGCGCGCGACGCCGCGCGGATCATCCCGCCGACTGCGGCAAGCTCGGATGCGGGGAGCGCACCCCGCCAGTGGTGTTCCAACGCGGCCTTCAGCTCACGGGACCGCCCGATGCGCGGATATCCGGGAATCGTCGCGAGCGCCATCGTCCTGCCACCTTCGTTCGGGGCCGCCGGGAGGAAGGCCGGGCCACCGTGCGGCGTCAACGGTCGGTGCACCGGTCGTGTCCTTGCCCGAATATAGTCACGAGTGATGGGAAAAATAGTCCTGACGTTGGGAGCCGCCCCTCCGGCCGGCACCCGCGTCGCAGGGCGGCCGTCGTCACGTCCTTGTGGAAAACGCCCGACCCGCGGTGGCGATGCGACGTCAGGGCGATCCCGGCGCGGAAGGGGGCCGACGATGACAACACGGGTGAAGGACACGAGGGCGATGACCGCGCTCTACGAACAGATGCTCGGCCTGGAGCAGTACCTGGCGTCGACCGACCTCGAGCCGGGCCTGCAGCACCTGGTGAAGATGCGCGCGTCGCAGATCAACGGCTGCGCCCACTGCATGTCGATGCACATGCGCGACGGCGTCGGGAGCGGCGACCGCGTCGACCGGTACGCGGTCCTGCCCGCGTGGCGGGAGTGCGACTGGTTCACACCGCGCGAGCGGGCCGCCCTGGCCTGGACCGAGGCGCTCACCCTGATCGCGACCACCGACGTCACCGACGCCCTCCACGCGGAGGTCCGTGCGGAGTTCGACGAGCGGCAGCTGGCGGACCTGACGCTCCTCATCATCGCGATCAACGGATGGAACAGGATCGCGATCCCGTTCGAGACGCCGCCCGACCACTGGGAGGTCTGAACCGGCGCCGCCCCGCGTCCGGAGCGGACCCGGGAACGGGAGCCCGTCACCGGCGTGAACGGCGACGGGGGTGCCGGCGGCCGGTGCGGGCCGGCGGCCTGACCGGCACCCGGGCGGTGCCGGCGGTTCGGTGCGGACCGGTGCGTCCCACGGACCCACGCACGACCATGCCCTCGCGTTCGGGTCCCTATGGTTCGCCGCGTGCCAGAACCATCGACCGCTGGGGAACGGGAGCGGCGCCGTGCACAGCGTCGGCTCGGCGCCGTCGGCGTGGCGGGTGTGAGCGTCCTACGCCGGCTCAGGCGCCCGGCCGTCGGCGAGCTTCGCGACCTGTGAACCCCGACGGGGATCAGCCGCCGGGGGTCGACGCCGGCGGCGTCCCGTCGGGCAGCGCGATCCACACGTCGGCACCCGCGTCGTTTCGCACCCCGGCGCTGCCGCCGTGGGCGCGGGCGATCGCATCGACGATCGAGAGCCCAAGCCCCGCACCGCCACGGCTGCGCGCGTCGTCCGCGCGGGTGAAGCGTTCGAACGCCGACGGGACGAACTCGTCGGGGAATCCGGCGCCGTGGTCGGTGACGTGGATCTCTACCCCCTCGCCACCGGGGCGGGCGACCATCGTGACCGGCCCCTCGCCGTGTCGCAGGGCGTTCTCGATGAGGTTGCCGACGGCCTGCTCGGTGCGCAGCGGATCGGCGGGCACCGTCAACCCCTCCGGCGCCTCGAGCCGCAGCGTCCGGTCGAGCTCCCCGGCGCGACCCTCGAACCGGCTGCGCACGCGCTCCAGGAGTGCGGCGACATCCACCACCTCGCGGCGGATGGGAAGGCGTCCCTGATCCAGGCGCGCGATGACCAGGAGATCCTCCGCGATCCGCACCAACCGGTCGGTCTCCTCGGCCGCCGAGTCGATCGCCTCCCGAAGCTCGTCCACACGACGGCCGGGCCGCTGCGCCAGCTCCAGCTCGCCCTTGAGGATGGCGAGCGGCGTGCGCAGCTCATGGCTGGCGTCCGACACGAACGTCCGCTCGCGTGCGATGGCCGCGTCGATGCGCTCGAGCATCGCGTTGAGGGTCTCGCCGAGACGCCGGACCTCGTCGCGCGACGCGGCCAGCGGCAGACGTGCCCCGGGATCGCCGCCCGAGATCAGCTGCGCACGACGGCGCATCGCCTCGATCGGACGGAGGGCGGCGGAGGCGAGCCAGTACCCGGCGAGCGACGCCACGAGCAGCGCGAGCGGCCCGCCGATCCCCAGGAGGACCGCCAGCTCGCGCAGCGTCTCGTCGCGCCGGTCCAGGTCGGCTCCCGCGACCACCACCAGGCGCTGGCCGTGTGCGGTCACCGGGGCCGCGAGCAGCCGCACGTGGCTCCCCGGATCACCGGGCACCGGCGCCCGGTCGACCGATGTCACACCGCGCTCGGCCGCGCGCAGCTGGTCGGGCGACAGCAGCGACCGCGACCGCAGCCCCGGCGTCGCGTCCACCACCCGCCCGGAGCGGTCCACGATCTGGGCGATGCTCTCGCCCTGCTCGGTGAGCGGACTGGCCGTCGTCTCGGCAGGACCCCGGTCCGACTGGATGACGAGCGACTGGATGTCGCCCACCCGCGTGCGAAGCGCACGGCGGATCTCGTCATCGAGACTCTTCGCCATCAGGATGTGCAGCAGCACGGCACCGACCGCCAGGAGCAACGCCATCACCCCGGTGAACACCACCGCCAGGCGCAGCCTGATCGGCAGACGCGTTAGCACCCGCCGTCCGAGCGGAACCGGTACCCGCTGCCGCGGACGGTCTCGATCGACGTGACCGCGAACGGCCGGTCGATCTTCTCCCGCAGATACCGGACGTAGACGTCCACCACGTTGGAGCGGTTCTCGTACTCGTCGTCCCACGCGCTCTCGAGCAGCTGGAACCGCGACATGACCTCGTCCGGTCGGCGCATGAAGGTCTCGAGCAGCGCGAACTCCTTGGCCGAGAGCTCGACCTCGACCTCGCCGCGGTGCACCCGATGCTCGGCCGGGTTCAGCGACAGGTCACCCGCCCGCAGGACGGTGGGTCGGGCGGACGACCCCCGGCGCACCAGCGCCCGCAGCCGGGCAAGGAGCTCCGCGAACGAAAACGGCTTGGTCAGGTAGTCGTCCGCCCCACCGTCGAGGCCCGCCACGCGATCCTCCACTCCGTCACGCGCGGTCAGCATCAGCACCGGGGCCCAGACCTCCTGCCGCCGCAGCCGGCGGCACGTCTCGAACCCGTCGATGCCCGGCATCATCACGTCCAGGATGATCGCGTCGTAGGAGGTCGACCCGGCACGCCAGAGCGCATCCTCGCCGCGGTGGGCGATGTCGACCGCCATCCCCTCGTCCGTCAACCCGCGACGGATGATCGAGGCCATCTTCACCTCATCCTCCACGACGAGCACACGCATCGCGTCGCCCCCACGTCCGCCTGCCGAAAGCCGCCCCCATCCTGACACGCGGCGGGTGAGAGACGGATGAGAGGCGGATGAGTCCCCACGGCCGGACACCCCGCGAATCGCGGCCTCGGGCGTCGCGCTCTCATCGACATCTCATCACAGCGGCATTGAATGCGACCGGACCCCGGGAGATGAGATGACCACGTCACCAGCGAGCGCGCCACACCCCGTCCTGCGATGAGCGCCCTCACCTCGATCGTGACGCACGCGCTGCACACCATCGCCCACGTCTCGCCGTGGGCGCTCGCCGCGGCCCTGGTCGCGCACCTGGTGAAGGTGGTCGTCGAGGCGCGCAGCTGGCACGAGATCGTCGCGCACACCTACCCCGAACAGGGACGGGTGGCGTTCCGCACGACGTTCGCGGGGTTCGCCGCGGCCATCGGGGCCAACGCCGTGCTCCCGGCCCGTGTGGGTGAGGCCCTCCGCGTCGGCATCGTGCGTCGGCGGGTCAGCGACTCGTCGATCGCGGCGCTGTCGGCGAGCATCGCCCTCGAGACGTTGATCGAGGTCTTCTTCGGCGTGATCGTCATCCTCGTCTGGGTCGTCAGCGGCGGACCGCTGCCCGCGCTGCGCTCGTCGCACCTGCTCCCACTCCTGCACAACCCCCTGGTACTCATCGGCATCGGCCTGGCGACGATCGCCGTGGCGCTGGCGATCCGACGGTATCGGGGCGCCCTGAGGATCGCCGCCGCACACTGGTGGAACGGGTTCTCGATCCTGAAGAGCCCCGGGGTGTTCGTCCGGCGCGTGCTCGGCTGGAAGGTCGTCGCCTGGTTGCTGCGGCTCGTGACGGTGATGGCGTTCCTCGCCGCATTCCACCTTCCGGCCTCGCCGGTGATCGCGTTGGCGGTACTGGCGGGCCAGACGGTCGCCGGGGCGATTCCGCTCCTGCCGGGCAACGCCGGCACGCAGCAGGCGGCGATCGCGGTCACGCTTGCGGGAACCGCCGACCTGGCCACGCTCGTGGGCTTCGGCGTCGGGATGCAGGCGGCGCTCACACTCGCCGACGTGGTCCTCGGCCTGGTGGCCGTCGCGCTCGTCACACCGCTCGGTCGTCGCCGGATGGTCCAGGTATGAGACGGGGGTGACGGTACGTCCCGCCCCGGCCGGCCGGGGCGGGACGTGGCTGCGGTGTCGCGTCAGCCCGTTATTCGGCGTCCTCGTGAGCGTGCACGACGTCGTGGCCCGCGTCCTCGTGGCCGTGGTCGGGCTTCGCACCCCGCTCGTTCGCCGGGTGCGACTCGGAGTCGTCGCGGGCCTCCGCCGACGGGTTCTCGACGCCCTCCTGGCCGGGACGGTCCGCGGTCTCACGGTCCGCCCGGGCGTCCGGTCGGTCGCCCTTGGTGGGGACGTCGGCCTTGGCGTCGGGTCGGTCGCCCCTGGTGGGGACGTCGGCCCTGGTGTCCGGTCGGTCGCCGGGGGTCGCCGGGTCCGTGGCGGGCCGCACCGATGTCGGCGATGACGTGTGGCCTCCCGCCGCCAGCGCGAGCCCGCCGCCGATGCCGCTCAGCGCCAGGGCCGATCCCAGCACCGCCACCGTCCGCCTCTGTCGATTGGAAATCACGTTTCCACGCTCCTTGCTCGGGTCTGTCGGTGAGGAGGGAACACCTCACCGGGTCGTGATGACCGGGACCGACGGTAGGTCGCACGGATGAGAGGGCGCTGAGACCGGGCGGGGTCCGGGTTTCAGCGGAACATGACCGGATAGCTGCGCGTCGTGGCGTTGCCCTTGGCGCGTGAACTCGAGACCGGCGGCGGGGGCGCCGTCCGATCGGCCGCGTGGCCGGACGCGAATCGGACCGTTTTCATACTGACGCACCACTCAAGCCCGGGCCGCCAACCGGCGATGAACGGGATGAGCGGGTCACACCCGCCGCACCGCGCCGCCGCCGCGGCGTCACGACCCGATTCGCGGAGAAAACCCATGACCGACCAGCCCGACGACCCGTACGCCGCACCCGCCCCGGTCGAGGCACCGACCATCGACGAGTACGCCGCGCGTATGGTCCGGGTCGACGAAAACGTGGGACAGGGGCTCCTCCTCGCCCTGGGCGGTGTGCTCGTCGGCATCGCCGTCATCGTCGCCATCGCCGCGGCCGGCTACGTGGCCGGGCTGTCGGGCGTGGTCCTGGCCGCCGCGGCGGCGTTCCTCTACCGGGCCGGGGCCGGGTACCCACCCCGCCGGGGGCTCGTCCCGCTGGTCGTCCTCATCGCCGGTGGCCTCGTGGCCGGCCACTTCGCATCGGTCGCCTACGTTCTTCACCAGGAGGGACCGGACCACGGTGTGTTCATCGGTTGGGGCGAGTCGATCCGGATGGCGTTCGACTCCGAGGTGGTCAGCGCGACCGCCGGCGACCTGGCGAAGCTCGTCCTCTACGGCGGGTTCGGCGCGTTCGCCGTGATCAGGGGGATCGTGAAGCGCGACCGTCAGGAGCAGGCGTCGGACTGACACAACCGCACGTTCACGAACAGCGCTGCGCCTCGGCCAGGGTGTCGCGCCGGATGCGGATCTGCTGATCGGTACCGCGGACGAGTGAGCGTTGGAGCGGGTCGATGGCCTCGGCGCACCTGCCCTGGCGGACCAGGCTGAGCCCGAGGTTGTAGTGGGCGTTGGTCTCGCGCGGGTCCCCGCTTCCCGTGAGCGCCGTGAGGGCCCGCCGCGAGAGGCGCTCGGCCTCCGCGTACCGTCGGCTGCGGTTGAGGGCGAAGGCCTCCTCGGTCAGCCTGCGGGCCTCGGCCAGCGACACGGGTGCCGGATCGAGTTCGATGGACGGTGGATCGGCCGGCGGTGCGGCCTGGGTCACCGTCTCGGTCTCGGTCACCGTGACCGGCGGCACCGTCACCGTCGTCGGCGCCGGGGGCTCCGGCTCCGGTGCGATGTCGGTGGTGTCCTGGGCGGGCGCGGTGAGCTCCCCGGTGTCGGCCGCCGTCGTGTCGTCGGCGTCGGTTGCGGCGTCCTCGGCCGTGGCGGTCGTGGCGGCGGCGGTCGGACCGGGGTCGTCGTCACGCAGCGCCGCCCACGTGGCGATGCCGCCACCCACCAGGACGAGCACGGCGATGGCGGCGATCCACGCCGCCGCCCGCGTCCGGTTGCCGCGCGCACCCCGCGGCGGGGCCGCAAACTCGGCCGTCGCGCCGGCGTCGTCGCGCGGGTGGTCGTCGAACGCGGCGACGGATCCCGCCGTCGGGGCGACCGGTTCGATCGGTCGGGTGGGCTGCTCGACCTCGTCGATCACGGGGTCGGGGTGGGGGAGGGGCCCGGTGGGTGGTGCGCCGTCCTCGACGGTGGCGCCGCACTCACCGCAGAACTGCGCACCCTCGCGCAGCTCCTGCCCGCAGCGTCTGCAGAACCGCGTCGAACTCATCGCACCTCACCAGATCCCATCGCACCGTCCCGTCCGTGTCGGCCACACCGCGCACACCCTGTCAGCGCGGGACGGCATGCGCAAACCGGCGCCGCCGACGGGGCCGGATGACCCGGCGACACCGGTCCGTCCGACTCCGTCCACCGTCAGTCGATGGCCCCGCCGTCGCCCACCGACCCGACGACGGAGTACTGCACGCAGACGAACGGACCGGACCGTCCGGTCCGCTCCACCCGGAGGTCCAGCGCGCGCGGAAGGAGCGGCCGCCCCGAGCCGAGCGTCACCGAGGCGATCGTCACGATGACATCATCGAGCAACCCGGCATCGGCGAACTGCCCCGCCAGATCACCGCCGCCCACCACCCACCGGTCGCGCTCGCCGGCCGCCGCGCACATGGCGTGGTGGGTCGCCGCGACGTCATCCGCCGGGCGGATGTCGGCGCCCGCCACCTCGGGCAGCGGATGGTGCGTGAACACCCAGCACGGGATCTCGTACGACCACGCCTCACCGGTGCGCGCCATGTGGTCCAGGATCCAGCGAAACGTGGTGGCGCCCATCGCCATGGCACCGATGCGCGCGATGAACGTGTCGTAGGCGAAGTGCGGGTCGCCGCCGTCGCCCGGCACCTCCTGGCGAAAGAGCCACTCCAGCGAGTCGTCGTCGGTGGCGATGAACCCGTCCAGGCTGGTCGCCGTGTAATAGGCCGTCCTGCCGCTCACCGCACCCGCCCCTCACGCAGCATCTGGACGGCCCGCTCCGCCCGCCGCACCCGGGTCTCCGGCCGTTTGGCCTCCGCAACCCACCGCGCGTACTCCCTGCGGTGCGTGTACGCCAGACGGTCGTACGCGTCACGCGCGTCCTCGGCACGGGCGAGCGCCTGGTCGAGTTCCGGCGGCACCTGCACCACGCGCGGCTCGTCGTCCAGGGCGACCTCGACCTCGGTGACGTCGCCGATGGCGACCCCCAACTCGTCGCGCGCCGCCCGGCTGAGCCCGATGACGTTGTGTCCGCCCATGACCGCCAGCCGCAGCCGGGCGGTCCGACCGCCGATGGTCACGCGCACCGGGGCCCGTCGTCCACCGCCCAGCCGGGTGACCTGATCGTCGGTGAGCACGACGGCGGCCGCCGGACCCCACTCCTCGATGTCGGCGGTCCAGCGCACAGCGCCCATGCGCGACTCCTGATGATCGACGTCACCTCGTGCGCATCATCCCAGCGGCGGGGTGCGGGACGCAAATCCCCGCGGGGACAGGCGGTCAGGGAAGCAGCACGCTCCGCGTGACGGCCCACAGCGGTCCCGACAGCCGCGGGTCGGCCGAGGCGCGGGCCAGCGATCCGGTCATCCGCACCCGGGCACCCGGTTGACACGCGCGTACCCTGACCGCGGCGGTGATGCGCATCCCCCGGGGGATCGTGCCGCTTCGGCGGGCGCAGACCCGGCCCGTCGCCCGGTCGTAGCGTCCGGCGATCGTGGACACCACCGTCACACCGTCGGGGACGGTGAGGCAGCTGATGCCGAACGTGGCCGCCCGCGTCCCGGTGTTGCGCACGGTGCCGGTCACGAGGACGGTTCCGTCCGCCTGGGCGACGGCGCTCGTCTGCCCGCCGATCGGCATGGCCGCCGTGGCCGTACCGGCACCTGCGAGGGCGACCAGGCACGCGCAGAGTGCGGCGAGCGCCGTCGGGCGGGCGCGGCACCTCAAGGTTGTCGTCGAGCGGATCGGGTCGGACACTGTCGTCACCGGCGGGAGGGGGTCCGTTCACCGTCACGGTACCAGCGGGCCACCTGGACGAACGGTCAGGATCCCCCGCCCATACGGGGGGTTTCGTCGCCCGGTGCGCGGCGGGTCATGCCGCGTCGTCGAGGGCGTCCCGGGTGGGAAGCGGCGGCCACGCCTCGGGCGGCTCGATCGCCCCACGACCCCACCTGGGGTACTCGTCGGTCATCAGGTACATGTAGGCGGTGACGTTCTGACCGAACCGAAGCGACGTCACCAGGAAGTCGAAGATCCCCCGTCCCTGTCGTCCCGTGAAGAGGATCCCGAACCACGTGACCACCAGAAGGACCATCGTCGCGATGCTGATGCCGATGAAGATGACGGCCGCCGGGATGACCCAGATGAACCGCAGGCCGGTGCGGAGCTTGTCGGCCCGCTCCACATGCTCGTGCCGGTACCTCACCCAGTGTTCATCGGGGTCCTCGACGAACTGCGGGAACGCGTCGTTGAGCAGCATGGTGTAGGCGCTCGTGCGCGTGGCGTAGGCCAGGTGGAGGTCGTGCACCCGCCACAGTCCACGGTTGCGCCGGCCGGTGAACAGGATGTGGAACCACTGGATGAGCGCCACGGCCCCGGCCAGGTGACCCCACGCGGCGAGCACGATCATGTGCGGGAACGCGAGGATCATCCGAAAGGCATTGGATGCGCGCCGGCGCCGCTCCTCGTAACGGACGTCCAGGCTGACGGCGGCGGACATGATCCGATCCTCTCCTCGAATTGCTCCACCACGAGCCTATCCCGCCCGCGGTGCGCACACCGCGAAAATCGCGCGATGGTTCACCGCTTCGCAACATGATCGGACCGGACGGCGCGTCAACGTGACGCGTATGGGCCGCCGCCCGCCGCGACGTCTCAGTCGTCGGGCGCCGGATGCAGATGCAGCGTGAGGATCGCGACGTCGTCGTCACCGGGCGTGACGTCCACCATGTGTTCGGCGATCTGCGCGGCCGCCCAGACGGGGTCGAACGGCGGCATCCGTTCGACGATCTGCCGGAATCTGTCGAGCGACTCGCGCAGGTCCTCGCCGCGTCGTTCGATCAGCCCGTCGGAGAAGAGGATCACCGTGCTGTGCGGCGGCATCGGCACGGTGGTCTCGCCGCTGCGGGTGGGATCCGGCGCGCCGACGATGCGTCCCAGGGGCGGTGCGTTGGACTCGTCCAGCCACTGCGTCGAACCGTCGGGCAGACGCAGGAGCGCGGGAGGATGACCGCACCGCGCGTACGCCAGCCGCTCGTGTTCGCAGTCGACCACCACGCTGATCGCCGTCATGTACTCGCAGCCGTTGGGACCGCAGGCCGCGTCGCCCAGCGACTGAAGGAGCGCCATCGGGCGTCCCTCGGCCAGCGGCGCGAGCGTCGCCGCCGCCACCCGCACCCGCCCCATGGATGCCGCGGCCTCCACGCCGTGTCCCACGACGTCGCCGACGATCGCCCCCACGCGCCCGTCGTCCCAGCGATAGGAGTCGTACCAGTCACCGCCGACCTGGGTGTCGCCGTGCGCCGCCCGGTAGTGGGCGCTCACGGTGATCCGGTCGCCCTGCACCAACGCGTCCGGCAGGAGCGCCCGCTGCAGGCGACGCGACTGTTCCCGCTCCCGGTTGAGCCCGTCGCGCAGCTCCTCCGCCCGTCCGCGCAGGTCCTGCAGCGCCGCGTGTCGGGCGGTCTCCTCTCGAAACACGAGCGCGAAGTGACCGTCGACGCCGACCGGCACCGCCGACAGGTCGAACCAGCGGCTTCGCACCCGCACCTCGGTGCGCACACGGGTGCGGCCGATCGCGGCCGGCGCGACCATGTGCACCCAGTCGATGTGGAAGTTGGGCGCCACCTCCGATGCGAGCCTGCCAGTCGCCCCGGGAAACCCGGTGACCGTCACGAACGCCGCGTTGACCGCGATGTAGCGGTAATCCACCGGCAGACCGTCGTCGTCCACGACGATCTCGCACAGCGCAACGGCGAGTTCCATGCTGCTGAACAGGTCGGCAAGCTCCCGGTTCTCGGAATGCCCGAAGCGCGCGGCCACCAGGTCGATGCCGGTGGGGCTCACATCACCCCCTCGGCCCGGATCGGGCGACCACCCTCTGTTCTGGCATCACGTCGCGGGCGCACGCCCGGGATTGTGTCACCTGTGACCGCGATGCGTGCCGGATCCGGCGAGCGGTCTTCCCGGCCGGTGCTCAGGGCTTTCGTGCGAGGGCGAAGAGCTTCATGAACTCGTACCGCCAGCCGCGCGGGCCGGAGCGCTCGCGCATGCGCTCCTCCACCGTCGCAAGCCAGGACGCCACCTCGGGCGTGGAGGGGTCACCGATGATGTGACCCGCGACCACCCGCATGCGCTCCATGTAGTCCTCGACGGGCACGTGGCGCACGCGGCGCTCCATCCAGATGTCGATCGGCTCGAGGCCGGCCGCGGTCAGGTAGCCCTCCATCTCCGGGATGTCGCGCAGGTTGCCGTCGAACGCACCCAGCCACTGGTAGTTGATGGGTTCGACGTCGGCGATGACGTCGCGGTAATCCTGCTCACCGCCCTTGCCGGAACACAGGATCGCGATCACACCCCCGGGCTTCATCGCCTTCGCCATCTTCTCCGCCGCGACCCAGCGCTGCTGGAACCAGTGGTAGGCCATGGAGCAGATGACCAGGTCGAACGACTCCGCCGGGACCGGCATGTCCTCGACGCCCGCCTGGTGGAGCGTGATCTCCACGTCCTTCAGATCGCCGAGCTTCTCGCGGAACTGATCGAGCATCCCCTCCGACGGGTCGATGCCGGTCACCCGCGCGGGGTGAAAGCGGTCGATCATGGCCTGGGTGGCCCAACCGGTGCCGCACCCCACGTCCAGGACGTCGTCGTAGACGCCGAACGGGATCGACAGCACCAGCCGCTGCGCACCCTCGATGTTGTGACGGACGGCGCCGTCGTAGTCGGATGCCGTCTCGGAGAAGCCCCCGGCGATGGAGTCGCGGCGATCTGTGCTCATGGGCGGGAACTCTAACCGATTAGTACGACCGGGCCAACCACGGGCCCCACCGGCCTCCGACCGGATCCGTCACGACCCCGGACGGGCCGTCAGCCCCCGAACGTCGTCGCGTAGACGGTGTTCGAACAGTCGGGCGCCGCGACGATCGCGATGCCCACCGCACGGAAGCGCCGTGAGAGCAGGTTGCGTCGATGAGACGGGCTCTCCAGCCACATTGTGACCATCGCGGCTCCGGCGTCCAGCGTGCACCCGCCGATCATTCCCAGGTTCTCGCCGACCGCGCGGTTTCGCGGATACCCGGCGCGAAACAGCCGCACCCAGAACGGCCGCCCGTCGGCGCCCCGGTGGTCAAGGGTCCCGATCGACGCCAGATACCGGCTGTGATGCACCGCCGGTCGTGTGAGGACCGGGTTCGTGCGAAGCGCCGGCACACCCCGTGACACGCGGGCCCGGTTGATGCGTTTGAGCAGGTCCGCGCGCGGATCGGCGGCGGCCGTCGCGGTGGGGGCGGGTGTCTGCGGGACGAGGACGAACGTCGCGACGAGCGCGGCCGCGATCCCAAGGCGCCGCGGGGCGCGCCTACGCGGCCGGCGTCTCATGTGTGCGCGGGTGACGCGGGGAGGGGCGGTCGGTGAATCGTCGCCCGTGCCGATGCGCCGCGACGTCGTTCTCGTCACCATCACGCGCCGTGCGGTCGAGCTCCTCGATGATCTCCGGGAGGGCGTACTGGAGGCGTCGCAGGGCCTGGACCGCCGCCATCAGGTCCCGCACCGCCTCGCGCGGTGCGTTGTTCGACGCGTGGTGTCGTGCGTCGTCGACGGATCGGATGGCGGTGCCGGCGTCCGCACGGATTTCGCGCAGGCGCAGGTCGACCGGCATCGCCGAGTCGTGCTGCATGGGTGTGTGACCTCCGGGTGCGGGATACCCTCAGGTGAGGTCACCGGATTGTAGTGAATGCGTCGAACGCCCGGGTATGAATCCGGGATGAATTCGTGACGGCCAACGCGATGTGTATTGACGTTCCCGATGGTCGGCGAGATACGTCACGACATGGCGTCGAGATTCCCATCGATCCGCTCGCCGAGCATCTCATGCGGCCGTCACCGCGCCGTTTCGCGCCGCAGGCGGGCCGAGTGACGGTCGGCCGGTCGCGCATGTCGCACAGTCGTGTCGGGGGACGAACGGTGCACGTGATCCGAACATCCGTCATCTCATCGAACGGATCCCGGATGCCGATCGTTCGGACGCGACCGGTGCCGTCTTCGGCATGATGCGGTTGTCGTCGCAGGTACATCACTCAATCCACCGGGGATCAGCATGCGTGTCCTCAGCCGTCCGTCCGTCATCACTCCGACCGGCCGCGGTGCCCGCACACGCTGCCTCGCGGCGCTCATCGCATCGGGCCTCGCCCTTTTCCTGCTGCCGTCGCTCGCATCGGCCGCGGTGAACCTCGGGGTGTCGCAGACCGACGGCATCGCCCCATGGAACGGTGACGACCTGGCGGGTCACGACAGCGGTCCGACGAACCTCATCGTCCGCACCAACGACCTCGTCACCTACCGCTACTCGGTGGCGGTCGACACGGGATCGGCGGAGAACCCGGTGCTGCGCGTCGACCTTCCGGCCGGCCTCCAGATCTTCCCGTCCAACGGCGCGCCACCCCAGTTCGGCTCGACCCTGGTGGACCGGCCGGTGGCGCCCTCGGGCTGCACCGTCTACCGCACCGCCGCCAACCCCACGGACACGACGCCGCTTCCTGCGCCGCCGCCGATCCAGTCCGCCAACCAGCCGCTCCCGCCGGCCCAGACGATCGTCTGCACGCTCGACCAACCCGTCACGGCCGGTGACAACTGGAACATCAACATCACCGCGATGGTGCGGTCGGAGATGCGTCAGGGTTCACAGCTCGGTGGCGCGCAGGCGCGGGTCACGTACGGTCCGGTCGGTTCGCGTCAGTCGACCGGGGTCACCGTCGCCAGGCACATCAACGTGTCGGCCGCCGCCCGCTGGGACATCAGCATCAACGGCGCCATCACCACCGAGAACGCTGCGTTCGTCAGGCAGGCGTCGTTCCAGCGCTGCACGAATCCAGCGATCGCCGGACAGTGGTGCTGGGTGGGTGGGTACCCGGTGGAGATCAGCGTCCCCAACGCCGGGCGCGGCGGCGTGCCCGCCGTCGACGGCAAGTTCACCTTCCGTGTGAAGGTCGACCCCCAGACCGTGTTCGGCGTCGCGGGCCTCGACCCCAACGTCTACGGCGGACGCGTCGCGGCGTCCGGCTGCACGACCCACACATGGGACGCACCCAACGCGCAGATGGGCGACCCGGCCAACTCGGTGCGCAACTCGGGATCGGTCACCTGCACACAGGCGGCCCCCGGTGCGGACATCGTCGTCTCGACGGGCGTGCCCGCACCGACCGCGATCGTTCCCACGGACTCCACCGCCCACACGATCCCCACGACGACCGCGAGCGGCCTGCCGACCGACCCGCGCCTGGGCTACATCTTCCACCGGTACGTGTGGATCGAGTTTCCGATCGACGCGGTGGTGTCGAGGGTGGACGACCTCTACGCGACCATGCTCAACCCCAGCCTGGTGCCGCTTCGCGTCGAGGCGCACGACCTGCAGGCCACCGGCGTCGACGGTCGCACCGCCCCGGCCATCTCGGACCAGGACCTGGCCTACAACGACTACCGGCGGGTCGACGCCCAGTGGTACACCAACATGAAGGCCAACAACTTCTGGGCGGGAATGCCCGGCGACCCCACCACCACGCCACCGGTGACCCACAGTCCCGGATACCCGGTGTGGGTCGGGCCGACCGGGCCCACGGGCATCAACACCGGTGACGGGGTCGGCACCCCCGGACAGCGGGTGCTCAACACAATCCACATCGACGGCTTCTCCATCGCCCAGGACCTCGCCGACCGCACCGGCGGCGCCTGGGGCACGACCACCCTCGCTGCACGAACTTCGACCCGACCAAGACGGCGCTCACGCAGTTCGCCTACGCCACCGGCACACCCGGCGCCGGCGGGGAGCAGTACTGGGGCAACGACCGGAGGACCCCCGCCCCCGGCCCCGGTACCAACGGGCAGACGGGACCGGTCTGGATCTCCGGATCGATGGTCGACTACATGGGGGCCTCCGGGGCCGCTGGGGTGTCGTGGCCGTACGACACGCGCTTCGCGACCGCGTCCGGGTCACCGGGCATCCAGGTGCAGTACAACGACGGCACCTCCACGCGGTGCGACGACGCCGGTTGGGTCGACAGCCCCACCGACGCGAAGTTCGCCAACGACCCCGCGCTCGCCGCCCAGGGGATCTACACGGGCGTCTCGCGTGTGCGTGTGCTCGTCCACAACCGGGCGGCCCCGTACACGTCCGGCCCCACGACCGTCCGTCAGGGCGCCCTCTACCAGCGCACCACGATCTCGATCGGCATGACGGTGCTGAGCGGAACGACGCCCGGCACACACCTGCCGACCTACACCGGCTACACCTCTCGCATCGGCGACTGGTCCATGGCCGCGATGACGACGTCGGGCAACGCATGGATCACCTCCGACTACGACCCCGCGGTCAACGCCAATCCCTCGTCCGGGCTGCGTCTGGGCGACCGGCTCACCTACAGCGCCGGCACCGGCCGCATCGCCAAGCGCGTTGTCACGCTCGCCGGTGACGTGAAGACCGACGAGTGGGTGCCCGCCTCACGGACATGGCGCCTCGTGCCGGGGGTGACCCTGCCCGAGTACAAGGCCGGGGACGAGATGACCTTCAGGCTCCGCCCGACACTCACCGCCGACACGACCCTGTCGTGGCAGCAGAACGTGCGTGTGGAGGACTGCCTGCCCAAGGACGCGATCTACGCCGGCTCGAACGTGGAACCCATCTCGGTGTCCCGCACCCGTCCCGCGGGTGCGTCGCTGGCCTGTCCCGACGGCCAGTACTACCTGATCTGGGACCTCGGGCCCCGCACCATCAACCAGCCGATCCCGGAGATCACCGTCACCGCCCGCGTGCTGGGGACCGCACCCAACGGCATCCGTCAGAACCGCGCCATCGCACTCGCCGACGGCGATGCGTCGAGCACCGACGAGAAGTCGGACATCGCCCACGTCATCTACCGCTCGCCCGACGGCCTGCGTGTCGCCAAGGCGACCGACACCCCCCTGGTGGGGGTGACCGACTCGGGGTGGGCGAACCCGGCCCGCGTCGTGTGGAGCGTGACCGCCGCCAACATCGGCGCGTCGGCCGCCAACCAGATCGGCGACCTGGACATGATCGACCTGCTGCCCCAGACCGCCCATGACACGTCCGACTTCGCGGGGCCGGGCACGTTCATCCGCGCCCACGTCTCGCAGGGCACCGGCATCAGCATCCGCTACACCCGCACCGCGCGTGACCTCGTCAACCACGATCCCGCGGACCCGTCCAACGGGCCCACGGGCTCCACCGTCTGGTGCGACGCCGCCACCGGCGGCACGGTGACGAGCGGTGCCGGTGACCCGAGCGCCTGCCCGCAGTCGGCGGGTGAGGTGACCGCCATCCGCATCCTCCGTCCGGGTCCGTTCCTCGAGACCGACCAGTTCGAGGTGAAGGTCGAGACGCTCGCCGACCTGAACGACCAGAACAACCTGATGGAGAACTACATCGTCGCGCGGGCCTCGGGTGTCACGACGGCGCTCACCCCGGTCTCGGCACTCAGCAGGTTCGTCCGCACCACGCAGGTCGGGACCGTCCGCACCACCGTGTGGAACGACCTGAACGCGGACGGCGTGCGCGACCCCGGTGAGGGACCGCTTGCCGGCGTCACCGTCGAACTCGTCGACCCGGCAACGCCCGGACGCGCACCGCTGGTCGCGGTGACCGACGCCGACGGCAACGTCGTGTGGGACGGTGTGCCCCCCGGCGACTACGTGGTTCGCATCGCCGCTCCCGGCGGGATGCTCCTCACCACCCCGGCGCCCAACACGGTCACCGTCACCGTGGACGGCACCGCCGTCGTGGAGGAGGGCTTCGTCCAGCCCGGCGGGATCCTCGCCACCGCCTGGGACGACGCCAACGGCGACGGTGTCCGCACCCCGGACGAGGGGCCGCTCGCAGGCGTCCGCGTCGATGTGACCGACCCCGCGACGGGCGCCGTGATCGCCACGGCGGTGACCGGCGCCGACGGCGTCGCGCGCTTCGACGGCCTGACACCCGGCCGGTACACGCTCGTCTACACCACCCCCGCGGGGCGGATCGTCACCACCCCGGACGCCAACAGCGTGATGGTGCTCGCCGGGCAGGACACCGCGTGGAGCGAGGGCTTCGGATCGCCGCCCGCGGCACCGGCCCCCGTCACGCCTCCGCCGGCAGCGACCCCGCCGACGGTGGCGCCCCCGACGGTCGCCTCACCCACGAAGACGACGCTCTCGGTGCGCATCCGACCCAACCGCACCGTGGTCCGCCACGGGATGACCGTCCTCTACCGCGTCAGCGTCACCGCGGGCCGTGCGACCGACGCCAGGAACGTGCGCGTCTGCGTGCCGGTGCCGGCGGGGCTGACCCTCCAGCGGATGACCAACGCGCGGCTGCATCAGGGAGCGGTGTGCTGGACGATCCCGACGCTGCGCGCCGGCGCCACCCGCACGTTCGTGCTGCGCACGCGGATGCTCGTGCCCCGCTCACGGATCGTCCGCACGAGCGCGACCGCACGCGCGTCCAACGTCAGCCGTCTCGCTCGGTCCACCGCGACCGTCCGGGTGCTGCGCACGCCGCGTGTCGTCCCGGTGCCCGCCGTGACCGGCTGATCGACCCTCATGGTCCCGGGCTCCGGACCCACCGGCGCCCGGGACCATCGATGTCGCGGAGACGAAGTGCGTAGGCTGCGGCGGTGTCGTCCACGTCCAACACCCCTGCGCCCACGACCCCCTCGGCACCGGACCTGACCGATGTCCTCACCGTCGCGCGGCGCGACGGCGCCGAGGCCGAACGGCGTGGCGCCCTCACCCCGGCGGTGGTCGACGCGTTGCGCGACGCCGGGTGCTTCGCCCTCCACACGCCGCTCGACCTGGGCGGACTGGGGCTGTCATTCCCGGTGGCCTGTCGGGTGATCGCCGACATCGCCGCCGCCGACGGCGCCGCCGGATGGGCGGCCATGATCGGTGCCGGCCCCGCGTGGTTCGCTGCCCACATGGATCCGGCCGGCGCACGTGAGGTCTTCGCGGGTGCCGGCGCGGTCGCAGGCTCCGCCGAAGCCGGCCGGGCGCGACGCGACGGGGACGACCTGGTCGTCGAGGGACGCTGGCGCTTCTGCAGCGGCGCACCCTGGGCGGAGTGGTTCACCTTCAACGCGCGGACGCAGGACGACGAGCTGCTGACGATCGCCGTCCCCGCCGCCGACGCCACCGTCCACCCCGAGACGTGGGACGTGCGCGGCCTGCGCGCCACCGCCAGCTGCGACGTGTCGCTCGCCGACGTCCGCGTGCCACCCCACCGCGTCTTCACGGTGGGGGACGAGCCACGACGCGACGAGACCGTCTTCCACATCGGCTTCATGCGGTTCGCCGAGGCGACCATGGCGGCCGTCGCGGCCGGCATGGCCCGGGCGGCGGTGGAGGGATCGGCGCGGTTCGCCCTCACCCATGAGCGCTCGAGCGGCCGGCCGGCCGACGACCCCGCCGTCCGGCGCACCCTGGCCATCACGGCCGGGGAGGTCGAGGCCGCCGTCCACGCGCTGCACGCGGCCACCGAGGACGTCTGGGACGACGCACGCGCCCGACGCACCGATCTGCGCAACCAGACGCGCCTGCAGGTCGCGTCGGTCCACATGGCCGCCGTGGCGGTGCGTGCGGCCGACGCCCTGGCACCGGTGGTCGGCATCGCCTCGCTGGACCGCGCATCCCCGCTCGGACGCGTGTTCGACGACATCCGCGCGGCGGCGCGCAACGCCGCACTCACCCAGGCCCGACTGGCCGGGGTGGACCCGGTCACCCTCGTCGGCGGCTGACCGGTCGCGGCGCGACGCGCCATTCAGGTTCCCCGGTCACACGCCGATGACTGGAGGGCATGTTCGCCTCCATCCAGAACATCGGCCGCGGCCGCGTGCTCGCGGCGCTCGTCGCCCTGATCATCGCGGGTCTCCTCGTCGCCCAGGACTCCACCGGCGTCGGCTGGCCGACCGTCGGGACGACCCAGCATGCGTCGGTGCCCCCGACCCACGACGAGGAGGGCACGTGGAGCGCATCGGTCGCAACCCCCGAGGAGCTCCAGGCCGCAGAGGAGGCGCGGATCGCCCGTGACGGCGTCTCCGGCGAGCAGATCATCGGTCAGTTCTCGGGTATCGCCGAGACGCGCAACGCCGAGGTTGTGGCCGCCGAGCAGGCCGCGCTGCAGCGCGCCGCCACCCAGCAGGCGACGGCGTCCGCGGGCGCCAGCCGCACCGTCGGTCAGGACGGCGACTTCGTCGTCGTGACCAAGGACCTGCCCAAGGACTACGTGTCGGGCGCGCCGCCGACCGCCGACCTGGCGGCCAAGCTCCGCAAGTCCCAGTCGCGGTTCGCCCAGGCGCAGCTCCCCGCACCGCTCCAGGCCGCATCGGCCATCGCGACCAACGCCAAGGTCATCTACACCCGCCAGTCACAGGTGCAGGACATCCTCTCCGGTGGCGTCGACCCGCGCGTCATCGACATCATGACCTGGATCGTCAACCGCAGGCAGAGCATCACGATCACCTCGGTCAAGACCGACCACAGCATGTGCGTCGCCGGCAGCAACCCCTGTCGCGTCAGCGCACACAAGATGGGGCGCGCCATCGACATCGCGGCCGTCGACGGTGAGGCGTGCGTGGGCACCACCACCGGCAAGTGCGGTGTCCTCTACCAGGAGATCGTCGCCGCGACGCGCGGCACCCAGTACCAGCCGTCGCAGATCATCTACGGGTTCGACCTGTGGCCGACCGAGTCGTGGAACTTCGCGATGGGCAACCACAGGGACCACATCCACCTCGCCTACTGACGCGTTACCCTGGGTGTGCGCGATCCGCGCGCCCGACAGTGAGGAGACGACATGAGCGGGACGACCACCACGGCCTACGCCATCTGCCGTGACGTGACCGGCGACGTCGACGACGTGATCGACCGTGTGACCGAGGCGCTCGCCACCGAGGGGTTCGGGATCCTCAGCACCGTCGACGTGGCCGCGACCCTCAAGAAGAAGCTCGACCTCGACATCGACCCGTACGTGATCCTGGGCGCCTGCAACCCCACCCTGGCCAGCCGGGGTCTCGCGGCCGAACCGGACCTGGGGGTGCTGCTTCCGTGCAACGTCGTCGTGCGTGGTTCGGGCGCGGGGACGAGGATCGCCGCCATGGAACCGCTGGCGGCGATGGGCCTTGCCGGAAACCCCGACCTGGAGCCCCTGGCACGCGAGGCGCGCGAGCGCATCCAGCGGGCCGTCGAGGCCGTCTGAGACCTCACCCGCGCGGCGTTCGGCTGCCGTCCGGCGGACGCCCGGCGACGGGCGGCGCCGTGCGGGTCAGGAGGGGGTCGCCGCCTCCGCCTCGCTCACGGCCGTCCGCCGGTCCTCCCGCCGGCTGACCAGCCACGCGCCCGCCAGCACCAGGACGGTTCCGGCGATCGCGACGGCGTGCAGCGGCTCGTCGCGCAGCCACACGCCCAGCGCAAGCGCCACCACCGGGAAGATGTAGGTCACCGCCGACGCGCGGGTGGCGCCCGCCCGGCCCATCAGGGTGAACATGGCGAGGAACGCGGCACCGGTCGCCAGGAGGCCCAGCACGGCGTTGGCGACGAGGGCGCTCCACGCGAACGTGCTGTCGCCCAGACCGGCGACGGCGAACGGCAGCAGGAGCAGGCCGGCCACCACCTCGATCCGCACCAGCGGCCGCAGAGTGCCGTACCGCTGCTGGAGCGGAATCGTCAGGTTGACACCGAACCCGTAGCCGATCACCGCCAGGATGAGGGCCATGACGCCGAGCGTGTTGGCGCGACCGTCCAGGGAGGGCATCGCGATGAGGGCCACGCCGGCCAACCCGACGAGGAGCCCCAGCGTCTGGGTGCGCCCCGGCATGCGACGAAGTAGGAGCGCCGCGATGGTGGCGGCGAACACCGGCAGGCTCGCGTTGACCATCCCGGCGATCGACGACGCCACCACCCGCTCGGCATACGGGAACAGCACGAACGGCATCGCCATCCAGACCGCCGCCACGAAGATCAGCCGCGGCCAGTCGGACCGGGCGATCGCCGGTCGTGCGCCCGGTGCGATCCCCACCACCACGATGCCGAACGCCACACGCACGAACGCGACTACCGCCGGGGCGAAGTGGTCGACCGACTCGGCGATCAGGTAGAACGATCCGCCCCACACCAGCCCGCAGAACGCGAACAGCCCCCACTCGGTCGCCCCGAACGCGCCGGCCGAGCTGCCCTCCGCGGTCGAAAGCAGCCGCGGACCGCGGCCGGTGGCGTCGCCGGTCACCCCGCCGACACCGCGGATCGCCGGCCGCGTGGGGCGCCGGTCGTCACTCGGTCGTGAACCCTGCGGCCGTGTGGCTGCCGTCGCAGAACGGCCTGTTCTTCGAGTGGCCGCAGCGGCAGAGCGCCGTCTTGGTCCCCTGCCAGCGCTCCTCGCCGGTGCCGTCGACGATGGTCATGTTGCCGGTGACGAGGAGCGGGCCGTTGGGCATCGGCGTGACCGTGAGCGTGCCGTCCTCCGCCTCGAGGACGTGCGTGGTGAGGTCGTCCACCACCCCGGGGTCGGCGAAGCCGGCCTCGACGTGGGAGTTGTCGCAGAACGGCCTGTTCTTGGAGTGGCCGCAGCGGCAGAGCGTCGCGCGCATCCGCACGCCGGCCATGTCCTCTGGGGCGCCGACGATGTCGAGATCACCCCGCAGGTGCAGGGGGCCGTCCGCGGCGATGCCGATCGTGTTGCGCGCATCCGGCGTCTCGCCGGTCCCGCCGTCCCTGCGGACCGCGTCGAGGGCGCCGGTCGGGCATGTGGCCACGATGTCGACGACCGTGTCGGCGTCGGCGCGGTCCGGGTCGACCCACGGCCTGCGGTCCTTCACGAACACGTCGCCGCCCGCGCGGATGCATGCGCCGAAGTGGATGCACAGGCGCTCGTCCCAGGTGACCTCGACGTCCTCGCCGGTGTAACGGTGTCGCGGATTCTTCTCGCTCATCGGTCCTCCCCTCGATTCGTCCGGCAACCGTAGCGCCCGACACGCGTTCGGGGCGGATCGTCGGACCGCGATGCGAACACATGTTCGATCGTCTGGTACCGTGGATCGCATGGAATGGCAGGGATCGCTCCTCGAACAGGACGTCGAGCCGCAGCTCGGCCGGCTGGCATGCGAACGCACGACGCTCGACGGTGGGGCGTGGGTCGATGTGAGCCGCGGGTGGCTGCGGGGCGCCGACCGGCTGCTCGAGCTCCTGCTGCGCCGGGTGCCGTGGATGTCCGAGAAACGGGTGATGTACGAGAGCGTGCTGGACGTGCCGCGGCTCACCCGGTTCTACGGCGCCGGCCAGGAGCTGCCGCATCCGGTTCTGGCCCACGCCCGCGACACGCTCACCGGCCACTACGCATCCGAGCTTGGCGAGCCGTTCACCACCGCGGGCATGTGCCTCTACCGCGACGGGGCCGACTCGGTCGCCTGGCACGGTGACCGCGTCGGGCGTGGACGCGACGTCGACACGCTGGTGGCGATCGTCTCACTGGGCGCCACCCGTCCGCTCATGCTCCGGCCGCGCGACGGCGGCCCCTCGGTCCCGTTCCCGACGGGCCACGGCGACCTGATCGTGATGGGCGGATCGTGCCAGCGCACCTGGGACCACTGCATCCCCAAGACGCGGCGGCCGGTGGGGCCCCGCGTGTCGATCCAGTTTCGGCCGCAGGGCGTGCGTTGACCGATTCGGCCCACGTCGGGTCCCGCCGAGTGGTGGCTCAGCGCGCCCAGGGGTCGGGTGTGTGATCCCCGTCGCGCGCCCGGTCGACGTGCGCCAGCCCGCCGCTGCCGGTGGCCTCGGCGGGTTCGCCGCACCGGCCGCAGGTGACCGTCCCGAGCGGACGCCAATCGGGGGTGGGGATGTGATCCGAATCCAGGTCGCAGGCGGCCACGGCGCCGCTCGATCGGTGGATCAGCCGTCCGCCGGCCGGGTGGGGTTTGACGCCCCGTCCGCAATGCCGGCAGGTCACATCGTGCAGTCGTGGGTCTGTCGTCATCACCACAGATCGTACGCGCCTGCGGCGGGTATGCTCGCACGATGACCGATCGCGCCGAGCTCGACGCCCTCAGCTCCAAGCAACTCCACGACCGCGCCGTCGGACGTGCCGAGCGTCACATCGACGTGAAGTTCTTCTACGACCTGCTGCGGACCATCCCGGCGGCCGCCGCCGCGACCGGCGGCGAGGAGGGGGAGGACCGCAGCACCGGTGACGTGCTGCACATGGTGGCGCTGGTCCGCGACCTGTTCGGTGCCGACGAGGGCGAGCTGGCCGACTCGCTGCGGCCGTTCTACATCGACTACCTGCTGGAGCACGCGGACGACGACCGCCCGGAGGGCAGCGGGGCCGCCACGGCCTGACGCCACGCCGGCGTCACAGGTGCGGGGTGGGCCAACCCCCCCGTCAGCCCTCCGCCGGGGGCTCCCCGTATTCCTCGTCGGTCACGTGCGCGCCCCAGTGGGTGGCCACCCCGTCCTCGGCGTGCTCGTGGAGCGCCAGGTGGGTCATGTAATGGTCGGGGGCGGCGCCGTGCCAGTGCTCCTCGTCCGGCGGGAAGTACACGACGTCGCCCGCGCGGATGACCTGCGGTGGCGCGCCGCGACGCTGGGCGAGGCCCATCCCCTCGGTCACGTGGAGGATCTGGCCGATCGGGTGGCGGTGCCAGGCGGTGCGGGCACCGGGGGTGAAGTGTACGCTCACGGCGTGCAGGCGCGACGGCGCCGGCGGCGCGGCGATGTCGTCGATCCACACGAGGCCGGTGAACCAGTCGGCGGGTCCGGGGCGTGTGGCCGCGTGCGTGCGGGTGATCTCCATGGCGGATCCTCGGGCGTCGGTGGACGTGACCCGTCGAACGCTACGCCACGACGCCACCGACGAGGGGGACGCGGTTTTCGGTGTCGGGCGACGTTCGGACGGGTTCCGGTGGCGCCCACGATGCGACGGTCTATCCTGAAGGCGGCCCACGGCGCACGATTCGAACCCGGGAATGATCGACGACACCAGCTCCACCACCGGCGGCGGAACCGCCCACCAGCACGCACCGGCCGCCGCGGCCACGCGGACGCGGGCCGACCGGCACGATGTGCGGCGCGTGGACGAGCCGACGGCCGCCACCGCGCAGACGCGCTTCACCCCGGACCAGGCTGCCCGCGTGCTGCACCGCGCGATCGCGCTCGAGAGCGACCGCCGGGAGCGGCTGGCCGCGGACCTCACGCTCGACGAACTCGTCGAGATCGGCACCGAGATCGGACTGGACGGGCACGACGTCGTCACCGCGGCCGCCCTCGAGCGCTTCGACCCGGGACCGGATCGCGGCGGGATCGTGATGCGCCTGGCGGGCCCGCCGGTCATCGCCGGGCAGCGCATCGTCCACGGTGCCGAACGCGAGATCAGCGCCAGGGTGGAGGAGTGGGTGCGCGTGCAGCACTGCATGCGGGTGCGCTACCGGGACGGCGACGAGACGCACTGGGAGCCCACCGGCGGCATCCTCGGGTCCATCCGCCGCGGCGCGCGGCAGGTGGCGGGCGAACCGGTGATCGACGGGCTGGCCGGGATCACGACCAGGGTGAGCCCCGCGGGTGCGGGCCGCTTCGCCGTCGGCGTGGAGTTCGATCCGGGCTCACGCGAGCGGACCTTCGCACAGGCCGGGACGATCGGTGCCATGCTCGCCGTCGCCGGCGTCGCCACGGGCGTTCTCTTCACCCCGCTGGCGTATCTGGCCGTGCCCCTCGGGCTGGCGGTCGCCGCCGGCGTGGTGGTGGCGCGACGACGCACCGTGAAGGCCGCCGAGCGGGAGATCCAGCGGCTCATGAGCGGCGTCGGCAACGGTGAGCGGCCGGTGTCGGCCTTCGACGCGATGCGCGGACGCCTGCGCGGTCCGCGGTCACCGCGGTCGCGCTGACTCAGCCGAGTCGCCCGAGCGCGCGGCGCATCACACGCAGACCCCGCAGCAGATCATCGCGCTCCTCGTCCGAGAGGGACGCGATCATCTGACGCACCCTCGTCGCGACCGCCCGCTCCTTCTCGTCGAGGGCGATGCGGCCCGCCGGCGTCAGCTCCACGCGACGCCTGCGCCGATCGGTGAGCCGCACCGCGGCCTCCGCCACGAGCTCCAGGCGCTCGAGTCCCTGCACCATCCGCGTCGCGCTGCTCACCGCCACCCCCGTCGCCGACGCCAGATCGCCGATGCCGAGCGGACCGGCCGCCAGGGCGGCGAGGGTCAGGTGCTGCGGACCGGTTAGACGGGTACCGGGGGGACCGCCGCGACGGTCGGACGCGGCCATGAGCCGGCGCACCGCGTCCGCGCGGACCGCGAGGAACGCCGCCGTCAGATCATCGTCACTGTGACATGGATGGCCGGTGGTCATCGTTCCTCGACGGGGGTCGATGTGGCGGGGGAGGGTGTGGCCGGATGGTGGGTCACCGACAGCTCGAGCACCCGGCCGCGCCGGCGGGGTAGGCGCAGGGTGCCGAGCGCCGCCAGGAGCGCCGCGGCGCCCGACAGGGCGAACATGGTGGTGTAGGCGCCCTCGCGCGGAATCGAGGTGCCGGTGATCGTCATCGACGAGAGCACCGCGGCGCCGACCTGGCCGCCGACCACGCCGCCGATGGTGCGCATGACGGTGTTCATCCCCATCGCGATGCCGGTCACCGCCTGCGAGACCGCGTCGACGATCAGCTTCGCGAGCATCGAATACGACATGCCGACACCGGTGCCGATGAGCGTCATCGACAGCACGATGCCCCACCCGGCGTGGTGCAGGAACACCAGCCCGAGCGCCCCGAGCGTGAGGATCACGAGTCCCACCCCGAGCAGTGCGCGGGCCCCGAAGCGACGCTCCATGACCCCGGTGGCCGGACCGATCAGGAGCATCACCGCCGAGGACGGCAGCAGGTACAGGCCGGCGGTCGTCACGCTCGCGCCGAACCCGTAGTCGACCAGCGCCGCGGCCTCGGCGGGCAGGCCACGCGGCATCTGCACCAGCTGGGGCACCAGCAGGAAGGTGCCGAACATCGCAAAGCCGGTCACCAGGCCGACCAGGTTGGTCCAAAAGACGCTGCGGTCGCGCATCATCCCGATGTCGACCAGCGGTTCGCGCACCCGCAGCTCCACCAGGATCCACGCCGCCAGCGCGGCCAACGCGACGGCGAACACGCCGAGCGTCGTCACCGACGTCCATCCCCAGCTCGCCCCCTCGCTCAGGGCCACCAGCAGCGCACCCAACGCAAGCGACAGGAGCACCGCCCCGGCCCAGTCGATGCGCGCCGGGGTGCGGACCGGCGACTCGGGGATGAGGATGACCAGCAGCACGAGTGAGATCGCGACCGGGACGGCGCCGATCCAGAAGAGCCACTGCCACGCCAGGTTGTCGAGAATCACGCCCGACAGCACGAGCCCCGCGCCGCCGCCGACGCCGAACGTCGCCGAGAGGAGGCCCAGACCCACGCCGACCCGGGCGGGCGGCAGCTCGTCGCGGACGATCCCGAACGCCAGCGGGAAGACCGCACCGCCCACGCACTGCACCGCCCGCGCGACGATGAGCAGGGCGATCGAGTCGGACAATGCGGCCACGATCGTGCCGATGAGGAAGGCGCCCATGCCGACGACGAGGAGTCGCTTCTTGCCGTACATGTCCCCGAGCCGTCCCAGGATCGGGGTGAAGATCGCCGAGGTGAGCAGGAACCCGGTGAACACCCAGGTGGCCCAGGTGGTGCTCGTGTGCAGGTCACGTTGGATCTCGGGCAGCGCCGGGACCACGAGCGTCTGCTGCAGGACGTACGAGACCGCCGCGATCGCCAGGATGAGCAGGGTCAGGTTGGGTGAGGGGCGTCGGGCCACGGCGGCTCCGGTCGACGGAAAAAGCCGTTGCACACTACAACTGTTTGGACCCTTACGAAAGGCGGGCCGCCCGTCGGGCGGTCAGTTGCCCGACAGGTCCACGTACCTGGCCTTGACGAACGAGTAGACACCGTAGGCGACGATGCCGATCGCGATCACCGTCAGGATGAACCGTCCCGCCGGCGCGTCACCCAGCTGACGGATGGCGCCGTCGAGGCCACGTGCCTCACCGGACTGGCCGCGGAAGCCCGCCAGCGCGAAGAGTCCCCCGATCAGGGCGAGGGCGACACCCTTGCCGGCGTATCCGACGACACCCGCCTTGACCGCCGCATCCCCGGGGTTGCCGCGCAGATCGTCCAGGAACCCCTTGGTCGCGCCGTTGTAGACGTGATACCCGGCGATCCCGATGATGACGAGGCCGAGGACAACCAGGAGGATCCGTCCGCCCGGCTGGTCCATGATCGTCCGCGCCGTGTCCTGGCTCTGGCCGGGCCCCGAGCTCTCGCCACCACCGGTGGCGAAGCGGATGCACACGATCGCCAGGGCGACATGGGTGATGCCCTTGCCCGCGGACTTGGCCCGGTCGGTCCACTCGTCGTCGCGTCCCGCCGACACCGTCGCCTGCAGAAGCTCCCAGATCGCCAGGGCGAGGAACCCGACGAACCCGATCCACAGAAGCACCTTGCCGACCGAGTTGCCGGCCAGCTGCTCGAACGCGCCGTTCTGGTCGGCGCCGCTTCCCCCGGCCGATCCCTGCCAGGCGACCTGCAGGATGATCCAGCCCAGCAGCAGGTGGATGACGCCGTTGATGGCGTGACCCGCGCGGGCGAGCGTCTGGAGGGCGGTGTTCTGGCTGGGGTCGGTTCTCATGATGGGCGGTATTCCCACCATGCCCGATTCCATGCCCCGATGGTCAGGGGGCGACGGGCTGGGGCATCGGCACCGGGGCGCAGACCCGGTCGGCGCGGACGCCGGCGCGCCGCGGGGGCACGGTGCCCCGCACCAGGTACGCGGCCGTCGCCCGGCGTACGCATGACCCGCCGAACGTGGCGCCCGAATGCGTCAGACCGCCGCGAACCGCCACCAGTCGGGCGTTGGGAAAGAGGGCCCTCGTGGTGAGTGCCCCGCGGTACGGCGTGGCCGCATCCCGCGTCTCGTGGACGAGAAGGATGGGCGCGGTGAGCCGCGACCCGTCGACCGGGGGCCGCTCCACCACCGGCACCGGCCAGAAGGCGCACGGACCGTTCTGGAACATGTTCTGCCAGGTCCCCAGCGGGGCGACGCGCACATCTCGGGCGGCGTCGGCCACGAGTCGGTTCCACGGCGGGCTGGGCGACTCGCGACACTCGATGGCCAGGTACGCCGCCAGCATGTTGTCGGTCATGCGGTCCCCGTCCATGGCGGTCCGGTCGCCCGAGCGCAGCCAGTGCGACAGGCCCACCGCCGTCATCGGCCACTGGTGGGGTGCGTAGGTGTTCATCACGAACGTCTTTTCGATCTCGGACGCGCCGGGGCCCGAGGCGGGAGGGTTGCGGCGCAGCTTCGCCAACCGGGCGTTGATGCGTGCGCGGATGGCGCGGGGGTCGGAGCCCAGCCGGTAGGTGGCGCGGTTGCGGGCGACCCAGGTGAGGAACGACCGGTGGTTCGCCTCGAATCCGCTGCGCTGGGAACGGTTGACGACGTAGTACGGGGTGTGGGCGTCGACGACACCGTCAAGGATCATCCGGTGCACGCGCTGCGGGTGCAGGGATGCGTACACCTGGCCGAGCACCGTGCCGTACGACGCGCCGTAGTACGAGATGCGCTCGACCCGCAGCGCCCTGCGGACGACGTCGATGTCGTGGGCGAGGTTCTCGGTGGTCATGTGGGGGAGGAGCACGGCGGAGGGTGCGGCACCGCAGGACGCCGCGTAGCGCTGCGACCGGCGCTCCCATGCGCCCAGCGCGGTGCTGGGCGGCGTCGGTGCGCGCAGCATCGCGGGGGCGCAACGAAGGGCGGGGCGGCTGCCGCCGACACCGCGCGGGTCGATGCCGATCCAGTCGAAGCGATTCGCGTCACGTCCGGCGATGGACGGCGCGACGGCCGCCAGGTCCCGACCCGGTGCGCCGGGCCCGCCGGGGTTGGTGACCACCACGCCGAGGAACGGGCGTGCCGTGTGCCGTCGCCTGCTGATGGCGAGCGTGATCGTGGGGCCGTCGGGGTCGGCGTGATCGAGCGGCACCCGCACGTTCGCGCACTGCAGGCCCCGCAGCTCACCGGCGCAGGCCCGCCAGGTCGCCGGCGGCGTCGGCTCCCCGGACGCGGGCGTCGCGGCGCCGGCCATCGTCAGCACGACGACCGCGCCGATCAGACCTGGGATGCCGCGTCGCGAGGGTCGCACGCCGGGAGGTTAGCGGGAGAACGGACCGGCCGGACACCGCGCGGACGGCGGTCGGACGCCGGACGCGGTATAACCCGTAAACCCAGCGGCCTTTATCAATTCCCAGGAGCCCCGATGAGCGACCTTCGCCCAGAGACCATCGCCGTCCACGGTGGACAGACGCCGGACCCGGCAACCAACTCCCTCGTGGTGCCGATCTACCAGACCACGTCCTACGTGTTCGACGACACCGACCACGCGGCGGACCTCTTCGCACTGAAGACCCCGGGCAACATCTACACCCGCATCATGAACCCCACCTGGGACGTGCTGGAGCAGCGGGTCGCGGCCCTGGAGGGCGGCATCGCCGGGCTGGTGACGGCGTCGGGCATGGCGGCCATCACCTACGCGGTGATGAACGTCTGCCAGGCGGGCGACAACATCATCTCGGTGAGCACCCTGTACGGCGGCACCTACAACCTGTTCGCCCACACGCTGCAGCGCTACGGCATCCACGTGCACTTCGTCGACCCGGACGACCCGGGCTCCATCGCGCGGATCGCCGACGACAAGACGCGCCTCGTCTTCGGCGAGACGATCGGCAACCCGCGCCTGAACGTCATGGACATCCGCGCCTGGGCCGACGCCGCCCACGCCGCCGGCCTGCCGCTCGCCATCGACAACACGGTGCCGACCCCGCTCGCCTGCCGCGTGTTCGACCACGGCGCCGACATCTCCATCCACGCGCTCACCAAGTTCATCGGCGGACACGGCAACTCGATCGGCGGCATCCTCGTGGACGCCGGGACGTTCGACTGGCCGGCGCACAGTGAGCGCTACCCGCTGCTCACCGGCCCCGACCCCAGCTACCACGGCGTGGTGTGGAGCGACGCCCTCGGACCGGCGGCCTACATCGGGCGGGCCCGCACGGTGCTTCTGCGAAACACCGGCGCCGCGCTCTCGCCGTTCAACGCGTTCCTGTTCCTGCAGGGCGTCGAGACCCTCCCGCTGCGCATGGAGCGCCACTTCTCCAACGCCATGGCCGTCGCGAAGCACCTGAAGGACCACGACGCGATCACCTGGATCAACTACCCGGGCCTCGAGGACGACCCGTACCACGAGGTCGCCAAGCGCGTCCTCACCGGCGGCTTCGGCTCGCTCCTCACGTTCGGCATCAAGGGTGGCCGCGAGGCCGGCCGCACGTTCATCGAGTCGCTCGAGCTCTTCCAGCACCTGGCCAACATCGGTGACGCCAAGTCGCTCGCCATCCACAGCGCGTCGACCACCCACTCGCAGCTCAACGACGAGGAGCTCGAGTCGGCCGGCGTCAGCCAGGACATGGTGCGCCTGTCGATCGGCATCGAGCACATCGACGACATCCTGGCCGACATCGACCAGGCGCTCGCCAAGGCCGCGGGGTAGTGGGGAGCGCCACCCGCCCACACGCGGTCGGCGGTTCGGTCGGGCTCGTCGAGACCCGGCGGGTGGTCCTCTTCGACGGGGACCATCCGCTGGAGCTCGAGTCGGGGGAGCGGCTCGCCCCGGTGGAGGTCGCCTACGAGACCTACGGGACCCTGAACACCGACGCCTCCAACGCCGTCTACATCTGCCACGCCCTCACCGGAGACGCGCACGCCGCCGGCCACCACGGCGACCCCGAACGCCCCGGCTGGTGGGACAACATCATCGGACCGGGACGCCCCGTCGACACCAACCGGTTCTTCGTCGTGTGCTCCAACCTGCTGGGCGGCTGCCAGGGGACGACCGGCCCCGGCTCCGTCAACCCCGCCACCGGACGCCCGTACGGGCTGCACTTCCCGACCTTCACGGTGGGGGACCTGGTGACGGTGCACCGCGCCCTCATGCATCACCTGGGGATCCGGCGTCTGGCCGCCGCGATCGGCGGCAGCGTGGGCGGCATGCAGGTGCTCGAGTGGGCGCTGAAGCATCCGGACGACCTGCACGCGGCGCTGCTCGTGTGCTCGTCAAGCAGGCTCTCACCGCAGAACATCGCGTTCAGCGCCGTCGCCCGCGAGGCGATCCTGCGCGACCCGGCGTTCAACGACGGCGACTACTACGACCGCGACGCGCGACCCGACATGGGCCTCTCCCTGGCGCGGATGATCGCCCACATCACCTACCTGTCCGAGGAGTCGATGCGCCAGAAGTTCGGCAGGCGCATCCAGGACTCGGACGCGCCGCGTCGCGGGTTCGGCGTGGACTTCGCGGTCGAGAGCTACCTGCAGTACCAGGGCGAGAGCTTCCTCAAGCGCTTCGACGCCAACAGCTACCTGTACCTGACCCGGGTGATGGACTACTTCGACCCGTTCGGCGGCGACCCCGCCGAGGTGGCCGAGACGCTCATGCGGGTGCGCACCCGGTTCCTGGTGCTCTCCTTCGACAGCGACTGGCGGTTCGACACCGAACACTCCCGCCAGATGGTCCGCACCCTGGCGGCCCACCGGGTGCCGGTCACCTTCCAGGAGATCGCGTCGCCCTGGGGTCACGACTCGTTCCTGCTGGTCGTGCCCGAGTACCACGACACGGTCGCCACGTTCATGCGACGGGTGCACCAGGAGGTCGTCGGCGGTGCGCGGTCCGCGCCCACCCCGGGGGAGGCGAATGCGTCCTGACCTGACGCTGGTGGCGGCCATGGTGCCGCGCGGCAGCCGCGTGCTCGACCTCGGCTGCGCCGACGGCGCGCTGCTTGCGAACCTCATCCAGGAGCGTGGCTGCGACGGTCACGGCGTGGAGATCTCCAACGACGGCTTCCGCGCCTGCATCGACCGCGGGGTCCCCGTCGTGCAGGGCGACATCGACGACGGCCTGGCCGACTTCCGGGACGAGTCGTTCGATCTCGTCATCCTGTCCCAGACGCTGCAGGCCACCCGCCGGCCGGCCTACGTCCTTGCGGAGATGCTGCGGGTCGGCAAGCGGGCGATCGTCTCGTTCCCCAACTTCGGTCACTGGCTGGTGCGGGCGAGCCTCTGCCTGAAGGGGCGCATGCCGGTCTCGCGCGCCCTGCCGTACCAATGGCACGACACACCCAACATCCACCTGTGCACCATCACCGACTTCGAGCGTCTCGTGGCCCAGGTGGGTCTGCACCCGGTGCGCTTCGTGCCGCTGAACCCGCGGGGCGGGGAGGCCGGGGGACCGGCGCGGCGTGCGCCCAACCTGTTCGCCTCGGGGGCCGTCTACCTGCTGGAGCCGTAGCGCGGTTGCCGACGGAGGACGCCGGCCGCCCGCCCGTCCACTACGGTCCCGGCATGGGAACACCTCTCGGATTCGCGTACGTCCAGCGCGGCGAACAGGTCGTCATCACCCACCACGGCCGGGCGGCCACCACCCTGCGCGGCCCGCGTGCCGCCGAGTTCCTGGACGAGGTGGCCGCCGGCGACGACCAGGAGGTCATGGCCCGCTGGACCGGCAACTACCGGCGCGGAAACGAACGTCAGGCGCGACAGCACCCCCGCAACCGGGGGCGCTGACCACCACCCCGCCGTCACCCCGCCGGGACCAGCCGCACCAGGGTGATGCCGCAGTCGAACGGCCGCACCTCCGTGCGCTCGTAGCGCACCGGATCGTCGCTCACGGGGAACACCGGCAGGCCGGCGCCGATGGCGCTCGGGTTGACGAACAGGTTGAGCTCGTCGACGAGCCCCGCCGCCAGCAGGCTGGTCACGAGGCCGCTGCCGCCGTAGGCGATGACGTCGCCGCCGTTCTCGGCCTTCAGCGCCCTGATGGCGGTCACGAGGTCAGGGCCTGCGATCTCGGCGTTCTCCCAGGGCGAGGCGGTCAGGGTGCGCGAGGCCACCACCTTGGGCGTCGCGTTCATGATGTCGATCGACTCCTGCGGCTCCCCCTCGGGACCCGACGCCCAGTGCGGGATGAAGCCCTCGGCCAGCCGTCGGCCGAGGAGGATGCGGTCGACCCCGTCGGTGAGCGTCGTCGCGAACCGTCCCACGTCGTCGCTCCACGGGAACGTCATCCAGTCCATCTGTCCCTCCGGGCCGGCCATGAAGCCGTCCACCGTGGTCTGCACCTGAAGTCTGAGCGTCCGCATCCTGGTCTCCTCGGTCGTTGGTGACAATGCTGACCGATGTCCCCGTCCGAATTCATCGGTGGTCCTCGTCGGCCCGACCGAGACGGCATGGCGTCGCGTGGTGCGGCATCATTGTGCCGTCACCCATGGAGGATCCCGACGTGTCAAGCCAACGGCGCATCGATCGCATCAAGAGCACCGAGTACCTCGAGGACCTCGGCTCGCTCGACCTGGACGAGGTCCGTCGCCGTCGGGACGAGTGCCGCGACGAGCTGGACCACCTGTCGATGCTCCGCCGCTACGTCCAGACGCGGGCGGAGGTGCTGCACGCCGAGGTGCGCCGACGCAAGGGCGGCGAGTCGACCACGCTCGTGGACGACCTGGCCGACATCCTCGCCGGCGACCACGACGGCCCACGTCGCTCCATCGGGACCGCCGTCCGGGTGCGCGAACCCGACGACGAGATGCTCCTCGCGCGCCGTCGCATCGAGAAGCTCGTCGCCGACCATGGCGTGGTCGACCCCTCCAGCCTCAGCGAGGACGAGATCGCCGCGTCGGTCTCGGACCTGGAGCAGGAGGAACGCGTGGTCTCCGAGGACCGCCGGACCGCCATGCAGGTGCTCGACACCCTCACGGACGAGCTCAAGCGGCGCTTCAAGGACGACCCGTCGTCCGCGATCGTCTCGTAACGCGACCGCGCATGGAGACGACAGAGCTCACCGTCGACACCACGCACCGGCGCATCGCCGACCTGACCGCCGACGTCGCCGCCTTCTGCCGCGGCCGGGGCGACGGGTTGGTGAGCGTGTTCGCGCCGCATGCGACCGCCGGCGTGGCCGTCATCGAGACCGGCGCCGGATCCGAGCCCGACGTCGAGGACGCCCTCGTGCGCCTGCTCCCGCGTGACGACCGGTACCGCCACTCGCACGGATCCCCCGGGCACGGCGCCGACCACGTCCTCCCCGCGATCGTGAGCCCGTCGCTCACCGTGCCGGTGCGCGCCGGAACCCCCTGGCTGGGAACGTGGCAGAGCATCGTCCTGGTCGACCTGAACCGCGACAACCCGGTCCGACGGGTGCGGCTGTCGTTCCTGGCCGGATGACCCGTCACGCACCCCGGCGGCATGTGCGTCGCGGACGCGGGCGGTACGGTGCGCCGATGCGCCCGCGCACCCTCCTCATCGGCGGCGTGACCGCCCTGCTGGCCGTGCCCGTCGCGTCCGCGGCCGGGGTGCTGGACATCACCCTCCTCAGCCGGTCCGATGCCGGCGCCAACCCCGCCGGACCGGTCAACGCGGGCGCCCCGTCAGGCGACGGATCGCGCACGCTCTTCGCATCACCCGACACCCTCGCGGCGGGGGGCGCGGTCCCGGCCCGGCAGCTCTACGTGCGCGACACCGCCGCGGGACGCACCCTCCTGGCATCGTCCACGCGGACCGGCGTCCCGGCCTCAGCCCCGGTCGACCTGCGGCCCGACGGGCGCGTCGCCGCGGCGATCTCGGCCGACGGACGCTTCGTCGTGTTCAGCACGACGGCGGGCAACCTGACCCCGGCCGACACCGACGGCGCCGCACGGGACGTCGTTCGCAAGGACCTCGCGACCGGCGTGGTGCGTCTCGTGTCGACCACCGCCGCGGGCACCTCCGGCGCGGCACCCGTGACGGGTCTTCCCGACGTGTCCGCCGACGGGCACCGCGTCGTGTTCTCGACCGGCGCGGCCACCGACATCTGGGACGACACGACCGGTGCACAGGCGGACCTCGTGGTCCGCGACCTGCTTCGCGGCGGTGTCGTCCCGGCCGGCATCGGTCCGGACGGCGCGCCGCTTCCCGGCCCGTTCGGTCCACCCGCGATCAGCGCCGACGGTTGGAGCGTGGCCTTCGAGCACGCCGGCACGGTGATGGTGCGCGATCTGCGCGCCGGGGTGACGCGGATCATCGGCGCGGGCGACGCACCCGACCTGAGCGGCGACGGCCGCGTCGTCGTCTACCGGTTCGGCGGACACGTCGTGGCGGCCGACACCGCATCCCCCGCCCCACGGGTGCTCGACGCGACACAGGATCCGCCGACCGTCAGCACCGACGGCACCCGCGTCGCGTTCACTTCGCCGGTCGACACCGCCCCCGGTGACGCCAACGGCCTGCCCGACGTCTACGTGCGCGACCTGGCGGCCGCGACCCCGGCGTTGGCGGCCCGCCCGCCGCTCACGCCCGACGTGTTCCGCACCTCCGACACCCCGACGATCGCGCCCAACGGCGGCGCCGTCGCACTGCGCCTCGACGACGGGCCGGCGCCCAGCGCGTCACCCGCCGCGGGCGACACCGACGCCGCACCCGATGCGCTCCTCGCCACGCTCCCCCCGACGGACGCGACCGGACCGTCGATCACGGCATCGGCGGTCCCCGAGAGCCAGTCGGCCGCCGCGGACGTCGTCGGCACCGTGGCCGACCCGTCCGGCATCGCCGCCGTCGTGGTGGCGGGCACCCGCGCACGGGTGGGTGCCGACGGGCGCTTCGCCGTCAACCTCAACCTGGCGGTGGGCCCCAACCCCGTGTCGGTCCGGGCGATCGACGGGGCGGGCAACGCCTCGGCGACGACGGTGACCGTCACCCGCACCCGGGCGAGCCGGGCCGCCGCGGCGCTCGCGCCACGGGCCACCGGCCTGCTCGTCGTGTCGCAGCGCACCCGCACGCTCGTCCGGTTCCGTCTGGCCGCACGGGCCCAGCGCGTATGGGTGCAGCTCGCCCGGCGCACCCCGCGTGCCGGACGCCCACCCGTGTACCTGCCCGTCGGTCCGCCCCGCCGCGTCGGCGGCACCGCCGGTCGTCGCGCCGCGATCCTCAGCCCCAAGCCGCTTCGCACCGGCATCTATCAGGTGCGCGTCACGGTGATCTCGCCGGCCGGCACCCGTGTCAGCACGATCCGCCACGTGGTGACGCGTCCGCCCGTGGTGCCCAAGCGCCGCTAGCAGCGTCCGGCCGCGCCGCCGCACCCGTGTGATTTCCCGTGTCGGAGGGCCCGGTGGCCTATGCTTTCCAGCGCACCGCGGAAACTGCGAAAGGAACACGAATGGGCCTGATGCGCCGATTCATGTTGATCGTCAAATCGAAGATCAACGCGCTTCTCGGGAAGGCCGAGAACCCCAACGAGCAGCTGGACTACTCCTACGAGCGGCAGCTGGAGCTCCTCCAGCAGGTGCGCCGCGGCGTGGTCGACGTCACCACCAGCAAGAAGCGCCTGGAACTGCAGGCCGAGAAGCTCGAGGCCAGCATCGCCAAGCTCGACCAGCAGGCCCGTGCCGCGGTCGGCGCCGGTCGCGAGGACCTGGCCCGCACCGCCCTCGAGCGCAAGAACGTGGTCCAGGGACAGCTGCAGGGTCTCGACACCCAACGCCAGCAGCTGGAGCGTGAGCAGCAGAAGCTGGTCGCCGCCGAGCAGAAGCTCACCACCAAGGTCGAGACGTTCCGCACGCAGAAGGAGACGATCAAGGCCCAGTACTCGGCCGCCGAGGCACAGGTCAAGATCAACGAGGCGTTCAGCGGTGTGTCCGAGGAGATGGCCGACGTCGGTCTGGCGATCCAGCGCGCCGAGGACAAGACCGAGGAGATGCGGGCACGCTCCGGCGCCCTCGACGAGCTCATCGAGTCGGGTGCGCTCGACGACATGACGCAGACCGGCGACTCCATCGACCGCGAGCTCGCCAAGGTCGGCGCCCAGGCCGCCGTCGACTCGGAGCTTGAGGCGCTCAAGAAGGAGCTCGGCACCGGTTCCGCCACGAGCCCCGGCCAGACCGCCACCGCAGGCAGCGGTGAGGGCATCGGCTCGGGCAACGACCCGTTCGACGGCACGACGGGAGGCGACCGATGATCGTTCGGATCCTCGGGGAGGGGCAGTACCGCATCCCCGACGATGCGGTCGCCACCATCCAGCAGGTCGACGAGCGTCTGGAGTCGGCGGTCGAGGCCGGCGACGAGCAGGCGTTCTCGGCGGCGCTCGAGGCGTTGGTGCAGGCCATCCGCAACCACGGCAACCCGCTGCCCGACGACGAGCTCGTCCCCAGCGACGCCGTGGTGCCGGACGCCGACACCACGCTGGAGGAGGCGCGCTCGCTCCTGTCCGACGAGGGGCTGATCCCCGACTGAGCGGACGCGGTCAGGTCGGTCGGGCCAAGCAGCTCGAGCGCGACCGGTTCTACATGGGTCTGGCCCGGGCGGTTCGCGAGGGTGCGAACTGCCTGGGCTCCCATGTGGGCGCGGTGCTCGTGTTGGGAAACCGCGTCATCTCGACCGGTTTCAACGGGACACCCGAGGGGTTCCCCAACTGCTCGGACTACGGCTGCGTGCGCTGCCGCGACAGCGCCCTGCACCGTGCCGGCCGCGGCGCGGAGGCGACCGACCCGGAGCACGTGCCCGGGCGGGGCCTCGACCGCTGCATCTGCGTGCACGCCGAGCAGAACGCGCTCATCACCGCGGCCAGGTTCGGCATCAAGGTGGAGGGCGCCACGCTCTACTCCACGCTGTCGCCGTGCTTCGGCTGTCTCAAGGAGGCGGTGCAGGCGGGGGTGCGCCGTGTGGTCTACGAGAACGAGTACCACTCGCCGATGAGCGGCGACCTGCTGCGCCAGTACCGCGACCTGGCGGCGCACCTGGCGGGGGAGGACGAGACCGGCTTCGAGCGGTTGGCGCCCGTCGAAGCCCCCTGAGCCCGCACGGCGTTCCGCCCCAGCCGGCTCACCCCTCGCCGACCATCCGTCCCCGGCCCCCGCGCTTGGCCGCGTACATCAGGTCGTCGGCCCCGGAGATGAGATCGCCGAGCGGATCCGTCGCCGCGCCGGTGTTCACCCCGATGCTGACGCTGACCGCGAGATCCGGTGAGATCACACCCCAGTCCTCGTCCGCCAGCGCGTCGAGGATGCGGGTGGCGCACTCGTTCACGGCGGGCTGCTCGACGCCCAGCATCACGACCAGGAACTCGTCACCACCGAGCCGCACGACGACGTCGTCGGACCGGGAGTGGGCGGTGATCACCTCGGCGATCCGCACCAGGACCCGGTCGCCGACCGCGTGGCCGTGGGTGTCGTTCACGTCCTTGAACCGGTCGACGTCGATGAACGCGATGCCGATCCGCTCGCGGGCGGCCAGGTCCAGGCCGGCGAGCGCATGGCGGTTTCGCAGCCCCGTCAGCCAGTCGCGGTCGCGCTCGACCCGCAGGCGATCCGCCTCGCGTCGCGTGGCCTCGTGGGCGGCCACCGCGTGGTACACGTCGTGCTGCAGCGCCGAGAACTGACGCACCGCCTCGCGCTCCAGCTCAATGCTGGCCGACAGCGCATCGAATGCCTCAACCACGCGTCCGGCCTCACGCAATCCGCGGGCGAGTTCGGCAAGGACCGCGCTTCGCAGCAGCGGCAGATACCGGTCCAGGCCGGCGACCGTCGCCCGGCCCTCCGCGATCGCCTCGTCCAACCGCCCGGACGCCACGAGGCACTGGATCAGGACGATGCCCACGATGCCCATCAGATAGCGGTCGGGTGACCGGGCCCCCTCCAGCATCCGCCGGGCCGACAGGGCGTTCTGCAGCGCCTCGTCGAACCGCCCGTCGCGGGTGAGGATCTCGGCGCGGGTCCCGGCGATGACCGCCGCGAGGATGGGCGCCGGTTCGGTGAGCGTCTCGAGCGCCACCTGCGCCCGCTCGATCTCACGATGCGCGTCGCCGCCGCCGGCGGGACGCGTGAGGGCCAGGCTTGCGAGATCGTTGTGGCACGCCGCCACGTCCCACGTATCGCCGGCCTCACGCGCCAGGTGCAGACGCTCCTCCAGGAGCGGCCCGAGTTCGGGTGCCTGGAGGTTTCCCAGCACGATGGTCGTGGCCTGACGGGCCAGGAGCCGCAGGCCCGGGGTTCCGTCGACGTCGGCCGTGGACACGGCACGATGAGCGGCCGCCAGCGCGTCGCGGTACGCACCGAAGAAGAACGCCAGCTGGGAGTGGAACGCGGCGATCAGGACCGCGGCGGTCGGGGATTCAGCGGTCGCGTCGGGGGCCGCCGCGATGCGCGTGGCGATCGCCGACGCGTCGTCCAGGTGGCCGGCGGCGATCTGCACGAGGCCCTGGATCGCGAGCGCCTGCACACGCTCGCTGTGCAGCCGCTGTTCACGGGCGTCGGCCTCGACCATCCGCGCAAGCGCCAGCGCCGGACCATGCGACTCGCGACTGAGGGAGAAGGCGCGGCGAAGCCGGGACGCCAGCGCCTCCATCAGGACATCACCATGGTGGGTGATCAGATCTCCTGCTCGCGGTGTCGCATGACGATCTCGTTGATCGCGACGTGACGCGGCTGCATGACCGCGAACATCACCGCCCGGGCCACATCACCCGGCTCCAGCGCGATCTCGGGCGGGTTGTCGAAAAACGGCGTCTCCACGTTGCCCGGTGAGATGGCGGTGACCCGGATGCCCCGGGCGAGCAGATCCTTGCGTGCGGATTCGGTCATCGCCACCACGGCGTGCTTGGTGGCGGAGTAGACCGATCCCGGCACCTCCACGTGACCGGCCACCGACCCGGTGAGCACCACGTGCCCGCCGGTGCGCTCCAGGTGCGGGATGGCCGCCCGGATGAGAAGTGCGGGGCCCAACACGTTGGTGAGGACCATCGACCGCCAGTGCTCGGGTGTCTCGTTGAGAAAGCCCCGCACCGCGCCGAACCCGGCGTTGGCGAAGACCGCGTCCAGCCGGCCGAAGGCGTCGACCGTGGCGGCGACCGCCGCCTGCACGTCGTCCCAGTCGCCGGCGTCACCCGTGACGACCACGGCGTGGGCATCCCCGCCGAGCTCGCCCGCCAGCTCCTCGAGCGGCGCGCGTCGCCGGGCGGTCAGCCCGACCCGCCAGCCGGCGGCGACGGCCTGACGCGCGGTCTCGGCGCCGATGCCGCTCGACGCCCCGGTGATGAGCATGACGTGACCGTCGTCCATGCCGCAAATCTTCCCACACCCCGCCGGTCGTGGCGGGTTGGTTGTGTGCGAACCTTCCTGCATGCAGCGGTTCCCCATTCGAAGCGGTGGAACGGCGCGCCTGCTGTGGCCGCTGGTTCGCGGACCCCAGGAGGCCGTGATCACCGATGACGAGGTCCGCGTGCGTCTGGGCGCGCTGGGACACGCCGAGCTGCCGCTCACGCGGATCGCCCGGCTTTCGAAGATGACCTGGCCGTGGTGGAGCGGGTTCGGCGTGCGGATCGCTGTGAAGATGGTCGCCTACGTCGCCCGACCGGGTGAGTGCGCGCTGATCGAGATGGAGGAACCGGTGAGGGTCCACACGCCGTTCGGCTGGAGTACGCCGCGGATCGCGGTCGGCGTGGAGGACGTCGAGGGGTTTCTGCACGCCATCGACCACGCGCGGACACGGGCGATCGGACGGACCGCCGGCACCGCGGATGCGGGGGACGACGCATGGTGATCTCATCCGGCGACAACGGACCCAGCCCGGCCCGCCGTGACTTCGAGTCCCTGAAGGGGCACGACTGGCTCCTCGCCACCGCGCGGGGCGACATCCCGGCGCCCGAGGTCTTCGAGGACATGGGCCTGCGCCTTCTGGAGGTGGAGGAGGGGCGCGTCACCTGTGAGATGCGCCTGCAATCCCGGCACATCAACGTGATGGACGTGGCATTCGGCGGGACCATCGCGGCGCTGGCCGACATGTCAACCGGCCTGGCGGTCGTGAGCATCACCCCGGAGGGGTTCGTCGCTCCCACGCTCGAGATCAAGGTGAACTTCGTGCGGCCCGCGGTGCTCGCCGAACCGCTGCTGCGGGCGGAGGGCACGGTGCTCTCGAAGGGACGCACGACGGTCCTCGCCAAGACGGAGATCAGGGACGAGCGGAATCGGCTGCTCGCGTTTGCGACGGCCACGTTCTCGCTGGTGCCGATGGGACGCTGACCCCTACGGGTTCCGGCGGTATTGGCCGAATCTCACCGTCAACTCCAACTTTACTGTCGAGTTCGCTGCGGGAACGGCCCGGATCGGAACGGTCGTCCGATGACGATCGCCGGGACACCTTGCGTCCGCAGCCGAATTCGCGAATCGTGGGCCTATTATCGTCGTCATGACGATTGTCCCATCAAGGTGGGGACCTGATGGCTCCGGTGCGGGAGTACCCTCGCACTGATGGCCGAGAACGATCCAGACCCCACGCGGACCGAGTCCGAGCCCGAGCTGGCGGTCGCGCCCGAGGTCCCACCCAAGCGGAGTCGACGGCGCCGGCTTCTGAAGCGCGTCGTGATCGGCCTGATCGTCCTGTTCGGACTCATCCAGCTGGTGCCGTACGGTCACGACTGGACCAACCCGCCGGTCACACGTGCGGTCGAGTGGCCGGACGCGACCAGTGAGAACATCGCCCGTGGCGCCTGCTTCGACTGCCACTCCAACCTGACCGACTGGTGGTGGGCGACGAAGGTCGCCCCGTCCTCCTGGCTGGTGGCCAACGACGTGAGCGGGGGACGGAAGAACCTCAACTTCTCGGAGTGGGACAGGCCCCAGCCGTCGGTCGACGACGTCGTGAAGATGGTCTCGTCGGGCGACATGCCGCCGCTGCAGTACAAGCTGATCCACGGGAGCGCGCGTCTGTCCGGCGCCCAGCGCGATCAGCTGGCCGCGGCGATCAGGGAGATCTACGCCAAGGACCCGCCGCCCATCCGGGCCGGCGGCTGACCGGGCGCCGCACGCAAGTTACGTGCCAGGCACCAGGCTTGCGCGGGGCCGAGACCGAACGCGCGGCTAGCTCGCCTGCATCGCGATCAGACGGTTGCCGTCCGGATCGCAGAACTCCAGCAGCTTCGAGTGCCCCAGGTCCTCCAGATCGTGCTTGACGACCTCGTGCTCGGTGAGCCGTGTGTCCAGCGCCTCGATGTCGCTCGACTGGAAGACGATCGTGGCACCGCCCTGGTGCGGTCGCGTGGCGAGCTCGCCCTCCAGGGCGATCTCGAAGTCGCCGACCCGGAACTCCGCCCAGTCGTTGCCGGCACGGTTCACGAGCTCCAGGCCGAGCACGTCCTGGTAGAAGGCGACCGCCTTGTCCATGTTGCAGATGCGGTAATAGACGGTTTCAATCCCGCTGAGCAGCGCCACCCCAACCTCCCGTCGGACGTCGTATGCGGAAGACACCGGCCGGATTCGGCGTGGCGGCCCGCGGTCGGCAGACTACTCGAATCCGCGTCGGGTCCCGCGGGCCGGGGATGCGACGAACAACGCGCAACGGCACCGTGCAGGGGCGACGATGCCGAGCGAGTACACGTCCATCCGGGCCGCCACGGATGGGGGAGTCCCCGCCGGGAATCGTCCCGGCTCACGGTGACGGGTCCCGTGCACGATCTCGTTCGAGTTTCGTAAGTCCTGCAAGCACCACGATTCTTCGCGTCTACACTGGAGGACCGCTTCAATGCGCGTTACGTCACCGACCCGTCGCCTGCTGGCCGGCCTCGCCGCCGGTCTGGTCCTCACCGCCGCCGCAACCGGCTGTGGGGGGTCCGACGCGGGTGAGACGACCACGACCTCCACGATGAGCACCGCCACCGCCACAGCACCCACCACCGACACGACGGCGACCGACACCGGCGCCACGACCGGCGGCCCCACCACGGACGCGACCACGACCGACACCGCACCGACCCTCACCGGGTCCGAGGTGACCGTCTACCGTCTGAACGACGCCGGCACCCAGCTGGTGGCGACCACGGTGCCGGGCGGCGACGGCGCGCCGCTTCGCTCCGCCCTCGTCGCCCTGGCCGCGACGCCGGCCCTCCCCACGGGCACCCAGATCGTGGGGACCGACGTGCGCGGCGACGTGGCCCACCTCAACCTGAGCCCAGAGTTCCTGCAGGGCTACCCGGCCGGCGGCAGCGCCGCCGAGATCGCGGTGCTCGCCCCGCTCGTCTTCACCGCCACCGACGCGGCATCGGTCGAGCACGTCCACATCACCGTCGACGGGCAGACGCCGGCTCCGGCCGGGTCCCAGTTCGACTGGGCACGGGACTTCTCCCGCGCCGACTTCCCCGACCTCACCATCTCCGGAGGCTGAACGCATCGTGCGCCGTCTCGCCACGCTCCTCATCTCCCTCGTCGCCGCCTGGCCGGCCGCCGCGGCCGCCCAACCCCTCGTCGCGATCGACCCCGGGCACGGAGGATCGGACACCGGCGCCCGCGGCGTGCTGCCGCCCGGCACCCAGACCGGCATGCCGGAGCGCTTCGACAAGGACGGGCAGACGATGCTCTACGAGAAGGACGTGAACCTGGACGTCGCGCAGCGCCTCAACGCCTTCCTGCAGGCGCGCGGGTACCCGACCCTCATGACGCGCACCACCGACCTGGCCGGCGGTGACGTCCCGTAAACGACCGTCGGCGCCGACCTGCGCGCGCGTGTGGACATCGCCAACAACGCGGGCGCCGGCATGTTCATCTCGATCCACCACAACGCGCTCGCGGCGACCACCACCGGCACCGAGACGTTCCACTACTACTACGCAAGCGCCCCGTCACGGGCGCTCGCCGAGGTGCTACACCGCCGGATGCTCTCGTCGCTGGCGCTTCCCGACCGCGGCGTCAAGAGCGCCGGCTTCTTCGTCCTCAAGAACACGCGGATGCCGGCCGTGCTCCTTGAGGGCGGTTTCCTCAGCAATCCGCAGGAGGCGCTCATCTTCGCCGACCCCAACGTCCGCCAGCGCCTGGCGGAGTCGGTGGGCGAGGGGATCGTCGAATACGACCGCGCCGGACACCTCAACATGTACGGGGCACAGCCGGTGCGCCTGGAGCCGAAGTACCAGGTGAACCTGGGGACGTTCCGCCGCGTCCGCGACGCGCGCACCCGTCTGGTCCAGACGCGCCGGAAAGGTTTTCGCACGACGGTCGTGCGCAACGAGTGGCAGCCGAAGCTGCGCGCCTATCGCTTCGTCGTCGTGGCCGGCAAGTTCATCTACCTGGACAACGCCAAGAACCTGCGCACGCAGCTTCGCAATCGCGGCTTCAAGCCGACCATCGGCGCCATCCCCAAGGTCAGCCGCGCGGTGAAGCTCAAGTAGCGTCGGCTCAACGCCGCATGAGGAGCACCAGCGCCACCGCCATGAGCCCCAGGGCGGTGATGCGCTCCGGCGTCAGCTGACGCACCGCCTGTCCGAACCAGCCGAAGCGGTCGATCAGCGTCGCCACCAGCACCTGGCCGAGGATGACCGCCACGAACGTGGTGGTCACGCCGATGCGCGGCGCGGCCATCAGCGTGGCGGTCACCAGCAGGGCCCCGCACAGCCCGCCGACCCACGCCCACCAGGGTGCGCCGCCCATCTGCGCCAGCCCGCCGCGACCGGACTCGGTCGACAGGGCGGCGGCGACGAGCACGAGCGTCCCCACGGTGAACGAGATGGCCGCCGAGAGGATCGGTGACCCGACGGCGCTTCGCATGCGGGCGTTGATGGGCGCCTGAGCGGCGATGAGACCGCCGCCGAGGGCGGCGAAGAGTGCGAGTGCGAGACGTTCCATGGCACGGCACGCTAGGGACCACGGGTGCGGCGCGCCGCATCCGACCGGGCCGCGGGCCGATCGCCCGCGCGGGACTCAGGTGAGGATCTGCGTGATCGGGTGGATCAGGAAGTAGATGACGAACCCGAGCGCCACCACCCACATGAGCGGGTGCACCGCCGCCGCACGCCCGCGAACCACCTTGATGAAGACGTAGGCCAGGAACCCGGCGCCGATGCCCACCGTGATGGAGTACGTGTACGGCATCAGCACGATCGTGAGGAACGCCGGGATCGCGATGTCCAGGTCCCTCCAGTCGATCTCGGTGACCTGCTGCATCATCAGGAAGCCGACCAGGATGAGCGCCGGCACCGCGGCCTCGCTCGGGATGATGTTGACGACGGGCGCGAAGACCATCGACAGCAGGAAGCAGATGCCGGTGACGACCGACGCGAGGCCGGTGCGCGCACCCTCGCCCACACCGGCGGCGGATTCGATGTACGAGGTGTTGGACGACACACCGGCGGCACCCCCGGCCGCGGCGGCGACCGAGTCGACGACGAGGATGCGCTGCGTGTGGGGCGGCACACCCCGCTCGTCCAGAAGCCCCGCCTCGGACCCGACGGCGGTCATGGTCCCCATCGTGTCGAAGAAGTCGGCCAGCATCAGGGTGAAGATCAGGAGCACCGCCGCCACGACCCCGACCCGATCGAACGAACCGAGCAGGTTGAACTGGCCGAGGGTGCCGAAGTCCGGGGTGTCGACCCACGTGTCCGGAAGGCCCGGCACGTTGAGACTCCACCCGGTCGGGTTCTTGGATCCGTCGGCCAGGACGGAGGGGCCGATGTTCGCGATGGCCTCGACCACGATGGCGATGGCCGCGGTGGCGAGGATGGTGATGAGGATCGCGCCGCGCACGCGACGCACCCACAGGGCGATCACCAACAGGACGCCGATGGCGAAGACCGCCGCGGGCCATCCCTGCAGTTCGCCGCTGGGACCCAGCTGGACCGGCACGGTCGTGTTGGCGGCGTCAGGGATGCGACGCACCCAGCCGGCGTCGACGAACCCGATGAGGGCGATGAAGAGGCCGATACCCACCGAGATGGCGACCTTGAGGGCCGACGGCACCGCGTGCAGCACGGCCTCCCGGAAGCCGGTCAACACCAGGACGAGGATGATGACGCCCTCCAGGACCACCAGGCCCATGGCGTCCGCCCAGGTCATCTGCGACGCGACCGCGAACGCGACGAAGGCGTTGAGCCCCAGGCCGGCCGCAAGCGCCAGCGGATAGTTGGCGACGACCCCCATCACGATCGTCATGACACCGGCCACGAGGGCGGTGCCGGCGGCGATGGCGGCCAGGTTCGGCGCGTCGCCACCGCCCAGGAACTTCCCGTCGGCATCCTGCGCGAACCCGAGGATGATCGGGTTCAGCACGATGATGTAGGCCATCGTGAAGAAGGTGACCAGGCCACCGCGGATCTCCCGCTGGAGGGTGGATCCCCGCTCGGAGATGCGGAAATGACGGTCGAGGGCTGAGGGTTCCTGCTGCGGCACGCGCACATCTTGGCAGGCGCGCCCGGACGCATCCGGTGCCGGTCAGCGCTCCCGGCGCCGCCTGCTCAGCTCGTCCAGCCGCTCGCGCTCCTCGGCGGTCAGGGAGTCCATGCCAGACTCCGAGATCTTGTCGAGCAGCGCGTCCATGGGATCGATCTCCTCGGGCTCCGGTTCGGGGTCCGGCGTCGCCACCGCGGGGGCCGTCCGGGACGCGGGTTCGGACCGCGGCAGGTCGGGCACCGCCTGCAGATGGGAGCGTTCACGCGCACGTCTGCGGCGCCTCTCGTCCCTGGCCCGCCGCCGTGCGGCCAGGTCGGGGGTCGGGATCGCGGGGATCGCCGCCTGCGCCGACAGGTAGCCCATCGTCTTGGCGATCACGGCGGTCACCGCCGTCCCGATGACGAGGACCAGCAGGTGCACCCAGCGGCGGGCCGCGACCTCGCTGATCACGTTGATCGCGGCGATCACGACGCCCAGCACCCAGACGGGGATGCCGAAGAAGAACTGACCGTGCGGATGCTCGAGGCAGTAGAGGAAGAACAGGACCAGCGACAGGAGTCCCAGCTCGGTGAACGCCTGCTGCCGGTTGAGCAGCGTCCCCAGTGCCCATCCCGCCACGCCCATCACCAGGATCGACGAGACGAACAGCCCGATCATGGGTGCGCGGCCCAGGGCGCGTTCGACGTCGGATCCGAACCACCAGAGGAAGAGCAGGGTGAGGGCGCTCCAGATGCTGAACGACAGCACCGAGAACGGCCAGGTGACGAGGCGCCACGCCTCCCCGCCGTTCACCGGATCCGGCCACAGCGCGAGGCTCGTCATGATCGGCTTGTCCGCCGGTTCGACGGCGTAGACGACGATCGAGACGATCCCGAGGAGGATCACGAAGACGGTGGTGGTCACCCCGACCCGCCCGATGCGGAACCAGGGGTCCCATGGGGCGCCGCGCACACCGCTCGTCCACCATCGATCCGCCATGGCGGTCATTGTAGGCGGGCGGGCCCCCGCCGGACCGGCGTGGCGGTCAGCCCCCCGTGCCGATGATGGCCACAACCTGGACGCCGGCCGGCGCGTCCTCGAGGCTGCCGGCGTCGCTCAGCGGACCGAGCGTGCGGATGCCCAGGGTGTCGGCCACCGCCCGCGCCGCGTCCTCGGATCCGGCGGCGAAGAAGACCGCCGATCCGGTGGTGCGCCGTGGCGCGTTGCCGGCGGTCACCGCGACATACCCGGCGGCCTCCAGGCGGTCGGCGTTGCGGCGGGCCTCACCCTGCTTGCCGCTGCCGTTCAGCACGGCCGTCCACACCTCGGCGGGCGGCGTGCCCTTCGCCGCGGGCAGGGCGGTGCCGTCGGCCGCCCGTCGCCGGGTGAGGACGTCGAACCAGGTGTCGGGCAGCTCCAGCTCACGGCGCAGGTACGCCCCGGACATCCGCACCGACCCGAACGGCGCCACCCTCACGCGGGTCTCGAACACCCGCGGCGATTCGCCCCGCCGGGTGATCTCGATGCCGGTGACCGGCGCCCGCAGGCCCAGCCGCTCGTCGAGTTCGTCGCTCGAGAAGGTGGGGATCACCCCCCAGCGGTGGAGGGGCGCATCCACGTCGTACGGGTCCTCCACACTCGCCAGGTAGGGGCGGGACTTCGCGACCGGGAACATGACGTCGCCGGACTCCGTGTGGCCACCGGACGACGACGAGTAGAACGCGGTGATGAGGTCGCCGTGGTAGGTGACGACCCTGCCCGCGGTGTCGGTGACCGCCCGGTCGGTGCGCGGGTCCTCGTCGTTGACCCCGCCGTAGACCTGGGAGCGCGTGTCGTCGTAGAGGTCGAACGGGCGAGACGGGGCGCGGTTGGCGAGCGCGTAGGTGCGCGCCACGATGGCCTGCGCCTTGAGCGCCTCGAATGCGTCGGTCGCCCATTCGGGCGACATCTCCCGCGAGATGACGCTCCGCACATAGGCCTCCACGGGAACCTCGTTGACGACGTCGAGGCCCTCCGTCTCACCGGGCGTCACACGGACGGTGCCGCGGTAGCGGCGGTCGCCGACGGCGATGGGCGACGGGGCGTTGAAGGACGTCTCGGCGCCCACCCCCGGCACCGCCGCGCCGTCCGGCCCGGTCACCGCCAGGCCGTCACCGTCACGTCGGACGGTGACCGTGCCCGGCTGCACCAGGTGAGGACCCCGGTCGGTCGACGCGATCCAGCGCACGTCGCTTCGCAGGGTGGTCTCCTCGACCCCCTCCTCGATCAGCACGCGCACTTGCTCGGCGTGTCCGTCGGCGATCTCGACGCCGCGGTAGTAGTGGGCGATGATCCGCTCGGCGGTGAGCCCCTGCCGCGCCGCACCACGCGCCCCCCACTGCGACATGCCGACGCCGTGGCCGAAGCCGCGGCCGGGCAGCAGGAAGACCCGTTCACCCGGTGACGGCGGGGCCGGATCGCTGCGCGCGACGAGCGCCGACGCAACCACCGCGATCGCCGCGACGGCGATGACGGCCACCGTCCCCCGCGGTGCGGACTCCCGGCGCCGCGGTGTGCTCGACTCGGGCATGCGGGCACCGTATCGGCGACCTCGGCGGTCCGTCCGCACGACGGGTCTACCATCGGTCTTCCGTGTCGTACGACGCCCTTCAGCTCGAGCTCCCGCTGCCCGGTGCACAACCGGGGAGCGAACACCAGACCACCCTGGCCGACCGTCTGTGCGATCTGTTGGTTCGCCGCGGCCGGCCGCTCGAGGTGGGGCACGTGGTCGCACAGATCCTGCGCGTCAAGGGCTGCCCGCAGCGGCTGCAGCGGATCCTCGTGGCCGAGATCGTCGACGGCGACTCGCGTCTGGCGTGGCGGGGCCGCGACCTCGTGGGGCTCGCACCGCCCGGGTGGGCGTCGCTGCCGCTGCGCGAGGCGTCCTATTGCGTCGTCGACCTCGAGACCACCGGCGGGGTGCCCGGGCGGTCCAAGATCACCGAGATCGGTGCGGTGCGCGTGCGCGGCGGCGTCGTGGAGGACCGCTTCCACACCCTGGTGGACCCGGGGCACGAGATCCCGACGCCGATCATCCGCATCACCGGCATCACCAACGACATGCTGGTGGGCCAGCCGCGCATCGAGGAGGTGATCGAGCGGTTCGCCGCATTCGTCGGCGACGACGTGATGGTCGCCCACAACGCCCCGTTCGACCTGCGCTTTCTCAACTACGAGCGCCACCGCATCTCGACCCGCTACTTCACCCAGCCGTGGCTTGACACCCTGGTGATGGCCAGGCGCCTGCTTCGCCGCCGCGTGCCGCGGTTCAACCTGGCGACGCTCGCCGAGTGGGCCGACACGTCGGTGCGGCCGGTCCACCGCGCCCTGGCCGACGCCGAGGCGACCGCCGAGGTGCTCACCCGGCTGCTCGACCTGCTGGTGGACCGCGGCGTGACGACACTGGAGCGGGCGGTCACCTTCGGACAGACCGGGGGCGCGCGGTATGCGCACAAGCTGGCGCTGGCGGACGGCCTGCCGCAGCGCGCCGGCGTCTACATCATGCGCGACCGCGGCGGGTCGCCCCTGTACGTCGGCAAGGCACGCAACATCCGTCGTCGCGTGCGCTCGTACTTCGGTCCGCAGGGCCGTCACAGCCCGCTCGTGGCGCGTGCGCTCGAGGCCGTGACCGTCATCGACCACGAGGAGACCGGCTCCGAGCTGGGCGCCCTGCTGCGCGAGGCGCGGCTCATCCAGGACCTGAGCCCACCGTGCAACAGCCGCGGCCGCCGGGTGTCCACCCGGTACATCAAGCTGACCGGCGGGGACGCGCCGCGCCTGTCGATCGTCGCCGACGTCGGCCGCGACGGCGCGGCGTACCACGGGCCGGTGCGGTCGGACCGGGTGGTGCGGACCGCGGTGGCGATGCTGGAGCGCATGTTCCCGCTGCGTCGGACCGGCCCCCCGGCCGCGCAGGGCGTGCTCCTTCCCGAGGGCGGCGACGTCCCCCGGGCCGATCCGACCGCCCCGGCCCGCCATGCCCAGGCGATCGCACGGTTGCTGACGGCGGACTGGGCGGAGGCCGGTGGCATCGTCGCCGAACGCGTCGCGCTCGACCCGCTGCTCGTGGCCGACGAGGAGGGACGCGAGGGGCTCGCGGCGGTGCTGGCGCTCCTGGGGGCGCTCGGGCGCAGTCGCGCCGCGTCCGAGACCCACGGTGTGGTGGTGGAGGAGGACGGTGACCGGGTCCACGTGACGCTCGTGGCGTGGGGGCGGGTGGTCGCCACGCTGGACGACACGCCCGACGAGCGCGAGCTGCGCGACGCGCTCACCCGTCTGCGGGAGCGGTGCGGCCGGGCCGCCGGCGACCGCGACCCGGCCGGTGTCGTGGAGGCCGTCATCCTCCACGAATGGTTTCGCGGCAGGGCCGACCAGCCCGGTGTCATGCCGCTGCGTGCGGACTTCCGCGTCGCCGCGACACTGGGCCACGTGCTGTCGGTCGTCGCCGGCATGCGCACCGACGGCGACGACCCGCTCTGGGATGCCGCGTAGCGGGATCGACCCGGTCGTCGGCCGCCTGCTGGACTGGTTCGCCCGCGAGGGTGCGGACCTCCCCTGGCGGACGACGCGCGACCGCTACGCGATCCTGGTGGCCGAGACGATGCTGCAGGCCACCCAGGTGGCACGGGTGGTGCCGTACTACCTGCGCTGGCTGGACCGCTGGCCGACCGCGGGTGCGCTGGCCGGGTCCCCGCTGGGCGACGTGCTGGCGGCGTGGCACGGACTGGGCTATCCGCGGCGGGCACGCAACCTGCACGCCGCGGCCGGCGTCGTCGCGGTGGACGGATGGCCCGAGCGTCTGGAGGACCTCCCCGGGGTGGGGCCGTACACGGCGGCGGCCATCGCCTGCTTCGCCGACGAACGCGACGTGCTGCCGGTCGACGTGAACGTGCGGCGCGTGGTGGCACGGCGCTTTCCCGACGGGTGGCCGGGTGCCCCCGGCTTCGGATGGCATGCGGGGCAGGCGCTCATGGATCTGGGCCGCGAGGTGTGCACCGCCCGCGCCCCGCGGTGCGACGCCTGCCCGCTGCGGACGGGGTGTCCGGCCGCGGACCTGGGGGTCGTGGACGAGGTCACCCCGCCGGGCCGGCGCCAGTCCCGGTACGAGGGATCCATGCGACAGCGCCGCGGCGTCCTTCTGGGTGCGCTCGCCCGGGACGGTCGCGTGCGGATGGCGACGGATCCCGATGCGGCGGCCAGCCTGGTCGCCGACGGCCTCGCCCGGGCGGGGCGAACGTACTTGCTGCCGGTCCGCGACCCCTCCGCCGCACGCTAGAATCGGCGATCCTGATCACGGAGGTGCTGGGTGGCGAAGTCAAAGAAGGAACGGCGAAGCAGCATTCGCCACATGCAGGGCGGGGGCGGGGGCGGGGGCGATGATGCCTTCGCGATCCTCGACGCCCTCGACCGCGCGGAGCGCGAAGCATCGTCGGCAGACACGCTCCACGAGCGGGACGAGGACGACGATGAGGGTGAGGATCCCGAGGAGGACCTGACCCGGTAGTGACGTCCGCCGTGGGCCGCCCGACCGGGCGGCCCACGGACTGACTCGGCGGGTCAGCGGGGCGGTGCGGCCAGCGTGCGGCCCGCCAGGGCCAGCGACGCATCGGCCGTCGCGAGCACCCGGCTCTCCCGGATGGTCCGGGTGAACCGGAATCCACCGTCGCGCTCCTGGAGGGCGCGCAGCTGACGGACCGTGGCGGGCGCGGGACGGCGCCCCATGGCACGCAGCGCACGGACGACGAGGGCCGTCGAGTTGGCCTCCGTCGGACCGCCGCGGCCGGTGATGGCGTAGCCGCCCGAACGGTTGCGCTGGGCGACCATCCACGCGGTGGCCTGCACCAGCATCGGGTCGCGCGGTGAGACGCCCGCGGCCCGTGCCGCCTCGATGGTGATGGCCGTGGCCGACACGTCGTCACGCACGCGCGGGTTGAGGGAATGCCCCCAGCCGCCGGCCCCTCGGGTGCGCCGCAGCGCGGTGATCGCAGCCGCCGGCACAGGCTCACGCGCGGCGCGCAGCGCGAGGATGGCGTACGCCTGATCGTACGTCGTGGTGCCGTAACGACCGTCCCCGTAGCCGGCGCGGATGCGCGCCACGTAGTTGACACCGCCGAGGCGCCGCGGGTTCACACCCGCCGCCGTCGCGGCGAGCACGATCTTGCCCGCCGCTCCGGGGTTGCCGGCGTACCCCGCCGCCCGCGGGGTGAGGGTTCGCAGCCGGCCGCGAAGCGACGCCTTGGACGCACCCACGGCGGCCATCGAGACGATCGTGTCGGCCTGCTGGCCCGGTGCCATGTTCTGCTGCCGCGCCATCCAGAGCGCCCCGGTGCGGGCCGCCTGCGCGTCGGTGGCCGCGTTCGCCGCCACCGGCGTCGCGACGAGGCATGCCGCCGCCAGCGTGAGTGCGAGGCGCCTCATCGCGTCACCGTCCTGCGCACGACGTTGAACGAGATCGTGTTGATCGTGTTCATGGTCCGCGTCTCACGGTTGCCGGCGCCGTCGGTGGCCCGTGAGAGCACCAGGTACTTGCCGGGGGTGAGCGGGCGGCGGGTCGGGAGGATCCAGCGGTCACCGCTGGAGCGCGCGGTCACGAAGCGGGGGGTGCGGCAGGCGCGGACCGCGCCGAAGGCACCGCGCGGGCCCATGTAGCGGCACTGCGTGCCCACCCGGCGGGCGACCGCCACCTCCACCCGGCTGATGTCGGAGCGGTCGGCGCCGGTGCGGCCGACGATCGCGATGACACGGGTGTAACGGCGACCCGAGATCTGCGAGGTGATCTGGCTGCCGGGGGCGACCGTGTCGGCGAGGATGCCCGTCGGCGGAGCCGGAGCCGGGGCGGGGGGTGTCGATGGCGACGTCGGCGCTGACGGCTTCTGTGCGGCCGGCAGGTCGCAGACGGTCGGGTCGTCGGTGTAGGAGCAGACCGCGCGTGCCGGGCTCCGCACCTCACCGGTGCGGTTCGCCACGACCGGCTGCACGCCCGATCCGACGGCGCGGAACGTCACGCGGCCGTCGGCACCGGCGGTCGCCTGCTGGCCGCCATAGGTGACGACCGCGCCGGCAGCCGGTGCGGGGCCGACCGTCGGGGCGGCGTTCGGGTCGTGGCTGTGGACCGCGACCGTGAACGGCGTGCCCTGCGCGAAGCGATCGCCGGACACCTCGATGTCCAGTTCACGTGCGTTGAAGTCGCTCGTGAACGCCCACACCACGCTGTCGTTCGGCTTCAGGATGACGGCGTCCTGCCCGACCTGGGCGCTCCTGTGGTTGACCGTGAGACGCCAGGACGGGGAGTACGACGCCGGCATGGCGTCCTGGCCGATGCGTGTGACGAACGACGACGGTCCCCCGAAGTTGAACACCTGGAACTCGTACGGCAGGCCGAAGTGCGTGATGGCCTGGCCCACCTGCGCGGTCGCGCTGTTGGTGGGCACCGTGATGGTGTCGCCGTCGGCGGTGTCGCGCACCGTGACCGTGGCGCCGGCGGTGTCGTCGACGGTCACGGCCGTCTGGGGGATGATCGTCGACGATCCGCCCTCCACCCGCAGGGTGGTCTGGACGGGGGCGGCGTACGCGAGTGCGGGCGCACACGCCAACGCGGCGGCTGCGCCGATGACACGGCGGATTCTCATGCTCTGGCTCCTCTTTCGCGGAGGTGATCGGAGGTGATCGTTGTCGTCGCCGGTCGGAGGAGATCTCCTGGCTTCCCGATCGTCACGTGCTCCGCGCCTTCCCACGACCCCAAGGGGTCCCAGTGGCCGGCTCTTCGCCCGGCGGACCACGCTCCCGGGTCACAGTGGCGCGACCGCGCCGGTCTCACACCGGCTTCCCTCGCACCGACCGAAAGCAGCGTGAGTGTACCCACGCCGGGGGCCGCGTGCGGCGACGGATGTCACCGCCGACGGGTGGGGGTCGTCGCGTGCGGGACGGCTACCATGCCGTGGAATGCAGGAGGCATCCACACGTCCCCAGCCGGCCCCTGGCCGGTTCGTCCTCGCCATGCTCGGCGTCATGCTCCTGGGCCTCGGCCTCGATCACTGGGCGACCCTGGGCTGGCAGTACGTGCTGTCGGTGTGCACGTGGATCATCCTCATCATCTGCTGCATCCCGCTCACGCGGGAGGAGCGGGCGCGCACCGCGGTGGTGATCGTCGTCGCGACGATCGGCGAGATCATCGGCTCGGTCATCTGGGGGATCTACGACTACCGGCTGGGCAACCTGCCGATGTTCGTGCCTCCGGGCCATGGCATCGTCTACCTGGCCGGCTGGCGACTCAGCCAGACGAGCTTCGCGGTGCGTCGGCGTCGTGCGTTCATCGGGCTGGCGCTCGCCGGCATCTGGACGTGGGGGCTCCTCGGGCTCTCCGGGGTGCTGGGCCGCCACGACGTGATGGGCGCGGTCGGGTGCGCGGTCGTCACCGCCTTCATCCTGCGCGGGCGCGGCGCGGCGATCTATTCGGGCGTCTTCTTCGCCGTGGCCGCCCTCGAGATCTACGGCACCGCGATCGGCACCTGGTACTGGAATCCCGAGATCCCCGGACTCGGCATCCCCAACGGCAACCCGCCCAGCGGCGCGGTGAGCGGCTACGTCATGTTCGACATCGCCGCCCTCACCTTCGGCGCCGGGCTGCTGCGGCTGTGGCAGCGGCTGCGGGGGAGGGGAACCGTGCCCGTCGAGGCCGAGCAGACCACGTGAGACGCGCGCTCTGGGCGGCGCTCATCGGCCTCGCGGTGACCGCGTCACCGGCGGTCGGCGCGGACAACGAGCGTCTGCTGCGGGACGCCATCGCGCTGCGCGAGGACTGGACCCGCGCCTGGAGCCCCGCGTGGCCCGAGCTGATCGTCGCGATCATCATCGCGGTGCTCTACGCGGTGCGGGCGAGCGAGCTCGGACCGCGACTGCCGCGCTGGCGCGCGATGTGCTTCCTGGGCGGCCTCGTCGTCCTCACCCTCTCGGCGGCGTCGCCCATCGACCCGATCGGGGAGGAGGGCACCTTCTGGGTGCACATGCTGCAGCACATGCTGATCGGCGATCTGGCCGCCCTGCTGCTCGTCGTGGGGGCCACCGGTCCGGTCCTGCAGCCGGTGATGCGCGCCAAATGGGTGCAGTCGCTTCGCCGGCTGACCCACCCGGTGGCGGCGTTCGTGATCTGGGCGACCCTCTTCCTGGGCTGGCACATCCCGGTGTTCTACGAGGCGGCGCTCGAGAACAGCCTCCTCCACGCCGCCGAGCACGTCTCGTTCCTCACCGCCGGTGTGCTCCTGTGGAGCCCGATCTTCGAGTCCCTCCCCGGCCCGGAATGGTTCGGGACCGGCGCGAAGCTGGGGTACATGATGGTGGTGCGCGCCATCCAGGGGATCGTCGGCAACATCTTCCTGTTCTCGCCGATGGTCTTCTATGAGCGCTACGAGATCACCGCGCCGCTGTGGGGGCTCTCGGCGCTGGCCGATCAGGTGTACGCCGGCACCGTGATGATGGGGTGGACCGGCACCGTCACCTTCATCATCGTCGGCGCCCTCTTCTTCCGCATGGCGCGTGAGGGAGAGATGCGCCAGGCGCTCATCGAGGGTGGTGTCGATCCGACCGCCGCGCACCGGGCCGTGCGGTACGGTCGCGGCGACGTTCTGGCACGGCGGTACGGGATCGAACTGCCGTCGCGTCGGTGAACGACGCCCGCCGGCGGAAACCGCCCGTCGTCTACCGGTGGACGGGCTGGGCGGACCGATGCGTGCGCCGCACCGCGCGCGGTCGCGCGGGGCGGGCCTCGGCGTCGTCGCCGATCCCGATGAGCAGGTCCACCGCGTGCTCGCACCACTGGGTGCCCGCGCCCTGTCGCAGGATGTCGAGCACCCCGATGGGGTTCATCCCGGCGCGGTAGACGCGGTGGGCGACCATCGCGTCGTAGGCGTCGGCCACCGCGATCAGCCGCGACTCGATCGGGATCGCGTGGCCCGCGAGGCCGTCCGGGTAGCCGGTGCCGTCGATGCGCTCGTGGTGGTGGCGGATCCAACGCGCCTGCTCCGCCGTCATCACGTCGCGCACCAGGTCGGCGCCCGCGGCGGCGTGGTGCTGGATGATGGCCACCTCGTCCGGGTCGAGGGGACCGGGCTTGGTGAGGATCGCGTCGGGCACCATCACCTTGCCCACGTCGTGGACCAGCGCCGCCGCGCGGATCTCGGCGACGTGCGCCCGGTCCATGCCCATCCGGTCGGCCATGAGGCCCACGAGCGCGGCCACGCGCTCGGAGTGGCGGTGGGTGAGCGTGCTGCGGTCGTCCATCCCACGGGCGATCTCCGCCAGCTCGGCGAAGGACCGCGGCGGGCGCATCCAGCGGTTGTGCGGAAACCGGCGGACCGGGCTGTGACGATGCCCTGACTGATTGTGATGGGACGTGCTCACGGAAGGTGCCCCGGCCGGTCGGTGGGAGGTGGCCAACCACCAGATCGGCAGAAGCGGTCCGCACCATGAGTGTGAAACCGGTATGAATGGCATCGATCATGGAACGGGTGCGCATCGACAAGTGGCTGTGGGCGGCGCGCTTCTTCAAGACGCGCAGCGCGGCGACCGAGGCGGTCGCCGGCGGACGGGTGCACGTGAACGGTGCGCGCGCCAAGCCGGCCAAGGACGTGCTGGTGGATGACGTGGTGGAGCTCACGGTGGGCCAGGTGCCGTGGACGGTCGTCGTGACCGGGATCGCCGACCGGCGCGGGTCGGCGACGGTGGCGGCGACGCTCTACACCGAGACCCCGGAGTCGGCCGAGCGACGGCGCATCCGCCGTGAGCAGCTTCGAACCGCACCGCCGCCCGGCACCGACATGGGTGAGCGCCCCACCAAGCGCGACCGGCGCCGCATCGACGAGCTCACCGGACGCCGGCCGCGACGCGACCGGTAGCGGCGGCGGGCCCGCGGGCTACCGGTCGCGCAGACCCTTCCCCGCGAGGATGCGCGCGACCTGCTTCTCGACGCGCGCGGCTCGGGTCTCGGTGCGCTTGGCCGACGAGATGTGCAGGTTGTACTCGCGCCGGCGGCCCGGGGTGAGCCCCTCCCACGCCGCGCGCAGCGTCGGGTCGGCGTCCAGTCGCTGCTGAAGTTCGTCCGCCGGGTCCGGCTCGGGCGCCGGCTCGACCTCGATCCCCTCATCGGCCACGCGACGGGCCTCGTCCACCAGCGCCCGAAGCGCCGCGGCCCGTCCCGTCACATCGGCGGTGGACGTGAACTCCACCCGCTTCGCCGACCGCGAGTTGGGTCCCTGCTCCACCAGCACGCCGTCGGGGTCGTCAAGCAGCGCGCCGCGGAAGAACATGAGCCCCAGGACGTCCTTCATGGGCTGCAGGATGGCGATGTTGGAGTCCCCGTCGACGAAGCACGGCTTGTTCCACTTGATGGCCTCGTCCAGCCCGCACTCCAGCATGACCCGACGCACCGCGGCCATCTCGTCCGACCAGGCGGTGGCGTCCGCGATGTAGTCGTCGACGGTGGTCGCCATACCTACCCCAGTCGCGCCAGGTCGCGCACGGCACCGGTGGACGCCGAGGTGGCGAGCTTCGCGTAGGCGCGAAGGGCGGCCGACACCGGACGGTCGCGGTCCGCCGGGTGCCAGGGGTGCTCCCGGGCCTCCATGGCGCGGCGCCGCTCGGCCAGCACGTCGTCGGGCACGTTCAGATGGATGGTGCGGGCGTGCGCGTCGATCTGGATCTCGTCGCCGTCCTCCACCAGGCCGATCAGCCCGCCGGTGGCCGCCTCGGGTGAGATGTGTCCGATCGACAGGCCCGACGTGCCGCCGCTGAAGCGCCCGTCGGTGATGAGCGCGCACTTCTCGCCCATGCCGGTGCCCTTCAGGAAGGAGGTGGGGTAGAGCATCTCCTGCATGCCCGGGCCGCCGGCGGGGCCCTCGTAGCGGATGACGATCACGTCGCCCGCCTGGACGCGCTTGTTGAGGATGATGTCGATGGCGTCCTCCTGGCTTTCCACCACGCGGGCGGGGCCGGTGAACGTGAAGAGCTCCTCGCGGATGCCGGCGGTCTTCAGCACGCAGCCGTCCTCGGCCAGGTTGCCGCGCAGCACGTACAGGCCGCCCTCGGCGGTGTAGGCGTGGGCGGCGTCGCGGATGCAGCCGCCCTCGGCGTCGGTGTCCAGGCTGTCCCAGCGGTTGGTCGTCGAGAAGGGCTCGATCGTGCGCACCCCACCCGGCGCGGCGTGGAAGAGCTCGAGCGCCGCATCGGTGGGCTCCTCGGCGCGCACGTCCCACTCACCCAGCCAGTCGTCAAGGCTGGACGCGTGCACGGCGTGCACGTCGCGGTCCAGGAGGCCGGCGCGGTCGAGCTCACCGAGGATGGCGGGGATGCCGCCGGCACGGTGGACGTCCTCCATGTGGAAGTCGCTGTTGGGGGCGACCTTGCACACGCACGGCACCCTGCGGCTGACCGCGTCGATGTCGTCGATCGAGAAGTCGACCTCGGCCTCCTGCGCGGCGGCCAGGATGTGCAGCACGGTGTTGGTCGACCCGCCCATCGCCATGTCGAGGGCGATGGCGTTGCGAAACGCCTTGGGCGTCGCGACGTTTCGCGGCAGCACCGCGTCGTCGTCCTCCTCGTAGTAGCGACGGCAGAGGTCCACGGCCAGCGTGCCCGCGCGCCGGAAGAGGTCGCGACGCGACGCGTGCGTGGCGAGGGTCGAACCGTTTCCGGGAAGCGACAGGCCCAGCGCCTCGGTCAGGCAGTTCATCGAGTTGGCGGTGAACATGCCGGAGCACGAACCGCAGGTGGGACACGCCGAACGCTCCACCTCATCCAGCCCGTCGTCGCTCACGGCGTCGGACGCCGATGCGGAGATGGCGGTGATGAGGTCGGTCGGGGCCTGCGCCACCCCGTCGACGATGACCGCCTTGCCGGCCTCCATCGGTCCTCCCGACACGAACACGGCCGGGATGTTCAGCCGAAGCGCCGCGTTCAGCATGCCCGGGGTGATCTTGTCGCAGTTGGAGATGCACACCAGCGCGTCGGCGCAGTGGGCGTTGGCCATGTACTCCACCGAGTCGGCGATGATCTCGCGGCTCGGCAGGCTGTAGAGCATGCCGCCGTGGCCCATGGCGATGCCGTCGTCCACCGCGATGGTGTGGAACTCGCGGGGCACCCCGCCGGCCTCGCGCACCGTCTCGGCCACCACGTCGCCCATGTCCTTCAGGTGCACGTGTCCGGGCACGAACTGGGTGTAGCTGTTGGCGATGGCGATGATGGGCTTGCCGAAGTCGTCGTCGGTCATCCCGGTGGCGCGCCAGAGGGCGCGGGCGCCGGCCATGTTGCGGCCGTGGGTGCTGGTGCGTGAGCGGAGAGGTGGCATGGCGCACAGGGTACCGCCGCGGGGGATCCATCCGCCGGGAGGACCGCGCCACCCGCGGCCGTTCACGCAAGACCCGCAGGTCACCGCACGTACGTCGTCGGAGGCGAGGAGGAACAGCGGCCGGGGCACGGCACTCCTCACCGGCGGGCTGGGATCGCTCGCGGCCACCGGCGGCACCCTCATCTGCACCGCACTCGCGTACGTTGGCCGACTGCCCCAGTCCGTCACGTTGAGCGAACCCGGAGGCGGCGTTTCGATGACGAACATGAGAGGTGGATGGTCGGTCCACCCCTCATGTTCCTCGCGACGGCGGCAGCTCGGTGGTTTGGCTCCAGCGTTCTCCGCCGGTCTCCGCGTGTCATTAGCGAAAAAGCACGTCGCTGTCGCACATGGACCGCATGCTCAGGACCCGAATGGATCCACCTCGACACTCGAGCCATCCGTGTGCACGAACCTCAGCGGGGCAGCCAGTTCTCCATCGCGTCTCAGCCAGCTGGCCACGTTGTTCTTCACGCTTGCGACCTGACCATCCGCGGCGACAACTGCGCGAACGCCGTCCGGTACGAGGATGAACCAGGTGCGAGGCTGTGCCACGGGGCCGTTCGGCGTGAGCTGTGACTGGATCAAAGCCCTTCCGCTTGCCACCCAGTCTCGCGAGAAGCACGTCGCTTCGCTCAGCGAGTTGGGCGGTGCGGTCACAACAAGTGCACACATCGTTCCCGGGTTGTCTCTCACTTCTGTGACATAGAGGCTGTTGGTGGCTTCTCTTGCCGCGAAGCGACTCGATTCGAGTGACAACATGGAGGTTCTGTACGAGGGTGCCACCGACTTCGGGACTGCATCGGTGGGACTCCGCGGAGTGGTCCACTCGAACGCCGAAAGGGTGGGCGTCGATGTCAGAACCAACGGGTCACCTGAGACCTCGCGCATCGCTGGTTGGGCGAGCGCAGCCCATGCAAGCACGCCTGCCACGCCAACAGTGGATACGGCGGCAATTGAACTCCAGGTTTTCATCGCCTACTCCTCAGTAGTAGCTCATCTCACAAATTGCATACATATTGGAGCCCTTGCTCTGGCAGTATCCTCGCGAGTACTGCAGGCCCCCATCGTGTGTCTCCTGATAGCGCGGCTGCTGTCCTTGGAGCGGTACACCAGAGACTGGATCGCTCTTGATGTAGCCCGGGTTCGGCGAGAGACGATAGAACCACATCCGGACCGTCTTGGTGCTCACTCCCTTGTTGAACATATAGTTCATGTACCAGTTGCTCGCGCTTGAGTTCGCGATCTGCTCCGAATGCAGCACGCATGTGCCGTTGGGTGTGCAGAAGTAGGGTGAGTCAATGGCTGTGGCACTGCCCATGTTCAGACAGAATGCGGCTACGGCCAGTACGAATCCTTTTCGCAACATCAGGCTTCTCCATGTCGGGTTTATGGTGGAAGTAGCGGGTACGAAATACCCGGCGCATTAGAAGAGCAAAGCTGTCGACCTGATTGTGGAGTGAGTGTGGTAGGTCTGAACATCGCGGTGGCAAGCATGGTGGGAAAGAACGACTGGTGTATCAGGCCCTCTTCGGAGGGCGATCCTAGATCTCGGGAGGCGAGCCTGGATGCTGTGTGCAGTCGACATCGTCGGGAGAAGCGTTGTCGGCAGCCGCGTCCCAGTTGGACACGGTCAGCAGACGGCTCCCGAGCCGTAGATTGCGTATGAAGCCCACAGGTCGTTCGGGCTCGCGTAGGCGTTGTAGTTGGCGGGCGCCTTGTTCTTGTTCGGCATGCAGTGAAAGCCGCCGAAGTGGTCCTTCCAGGCGGCGTCCCGTGTGTTCCTGTTGAGCCAGGAACTCATGCCGGGGACCACGTTGCTGGTGATGAACGATCCCGTCGGATCCTTCATGCGGCGAATCCAGCCGTCCACATCGCGGTTGAAGCGTGTGTTCTCGAACCAGCAGGAGTACCCGTCGATGCAGTCTGCGTCGGTGGCCATCGGGGCGACCTGAAGCCCGTTCGGATAGATCGTGAACTTCCCCGCGTGACGCAGCCCGTCCTTGTCCTGGGGGAGGCTTTGCCAGTCCGCGGGGACCGGGTCGGGGTTCACCGGAAGAACGGCGGATGCATCGGTACCGGTCGTCTGGCCGGTCGCGACCACGGTGGTGAGTGATCCGACGAGAACACATGCAGAGGCGGCGAGGATCCGCGGGAAGTTTATGGCAGTCCTTCGAGACGTGGGTGTCCGGCGATCGCCGGCAGGCTTCCGAACCCAACCTCGCATCGTGGCGGCCCCTGCGGTATCGCACGATTCGAGGATCATGGGTCGTACGATTGAATGAGTCGGATGGTCGTCGTCACGTTTCCGGGTGTCGCGGCATGAAGAGGGTGATGGGACACGATCCGGTCACGCCCGGCTCTCCGGGCACCAACGAGGAGCTGCTGCTTCGGGCGCGCCGCGACCCCGAGGCGTTCGGCGCGCTGTTCGATCGCACGGCCACCGCAGTCGAGCGATGGTTCCGCTCCCGTGTGCATGACGATCCGGGGGTCGCGGCCGAGCTGACCGCCGAAACGTTCGCGCAGGCCCTTCGATCGGTCCACCGCTTTCGACCCAACGGCGAGGGAAGCGCCGACGCGTGGCTGTACGGCATCGCACGCAACCTCCTGCGCCGCTACCTGCGCACGTCCCGGGTGGCATCCCGGGCGCGACGCAAACTCGAAGTCGTCACGACCCATCCACCTGACGACGAGGTCGTCATCCTCGAACGGCTGGATGCGGCGCGCAACAGCAGGCGCCTCGCGGAACTCATGGCCACACTGCCACCCGCTCAGCGTGACGCGATCCGACTGCGGGTGATCGACGAGCTGCCGTTCGCCGATGTCGCCCGGGCGCTCGACTGCTCGATCGACACCGCCCGTGCCCGCGTGTCCCGTGGCCTCAGACACCTCCGACACGAACTGAAGGACCGGTGACATGGACGACCACGCGCTTCCCCCGCACCTGAGCGAACTGAGGAGCCAACTCGTGGCGGCGGCACACCGCATGCGCAGGACGCGCAACCGCCGACGCCGCGCAGTGCTGATCGTCTCGGCGGCCGGGGCGCTGGCAGGCGGGGCGGTTGCAGCGGTCCCGCCACTGCGCGATCAGGTCTCCGCGTTCCTCCTTGACGGAGGCGCTCCCCCCGGGCCGGTCGCCCAGCGGCAGGAGATGCCCGCCTGGCTCGTTCGCCTCGACGAGTCCGGTGCCCTGAAGGAGACGCCACGCATCATCGCCCAGGCCGGCGATCTGCGGCTCCTCGCGTATCGCTCCACGAGCGGCCAGCCATGTCTCGAATACGGCCCGGACATCATGGGCGCCTGCGGCTTTCCCTCGTCGCCGTTCGAACGATCCGACATCAACCTCACCGGCACCTTCGCCAAGTCGCGCCACAGGCTCGCCCTCTGGGGCCTCGTGCGAGACCCGATCAGCACGGTCACGCTGACCGCCACCGACGGCACCACGCTTGCGTCGGCCGATACCCCCGCCGGTGGATTCGTCATCGTCCTCGACCGGGACACGGTCGTTGAGGCGGAACGCTCCGGGCCGCTCACGGTGACCGGGCGTGACGCATCCGGAAACATTGTGGCGACGGAGAGCTTCGAGGGGTGGCCGGGCTACGGACGGATCCCGTGACCGGGCCGCGAGTCCACCAGCCGCTCTTCGGCGCCGCGCTCATCGTCGATCCGCTCCATCATCGCGCGGAGGCCACCGCGGCCACGATCCGCGGCGTCCTCATGAAGCAACCCGACCATGCCATCGCCCTCGACGTGCATGCCATCGGGCACGACATCGTCATCGCCGACGCGGCGATCGAGGGCCTGGTTGCCGGAATCAACCACCTGACGCGGAACGGCCGGTCCCATGCGGTGGTCGTTCAGGCCTCCAAGTGCCGGCACGCGCAGGCGACGGCGGCGTTTCTCAGCGGGGCCGACGCGGTTATCCGCGAGGGACACCCGGGCGAACTGCTCTCGGCCCTGCAGGCCGTCGCACAGGGGCTGAGGTGCCTGTCGCCCGCCTTCACCGTCCGGGCGGTGTCCACCGATCTGACGCCGCGTGAACTCGAGGTTCTTCAGGCCCTCTCCGACGGCCTGGCGGCTCCGGAAATCGCCCGCGCGCTGCATCTCTCGGTGACGACGGTTCGAACGCATGTGGTGAACGCGGCGGAGAAGCTCGGAACCCGAGGGCAGACGGCGACCGTCAGCAGGGCGCTTCGCACCGGCCTTCTCCTCTGATCGCGAGACTCCGGGGATGCGAACACTCCCGGCGACGGGGCCCCGGATCGCACGGCACCTGAAGCGCGGCCGAGTCGTCGGTCGTGATCACGCAAGCTGTCGTCGAGGATCGACAGGGAATGCCGACGGCCACCGATCACGATCCGAATCCTCCGATTGTAGGACCAACGACCGTCAGATCGCGCGATACCGCACTGCTCAAGAAGGTGCGATGTTGATCCGGTCGAGCATCGACAGCCGTGGGTGAACGTGCCAAAGAATGGAAGACTGAGGATGGGGATGATGACCACGCAGCGAACAAGGGGAGTCCTTCGAGCGGAGTGTCGTGGTTCTCGCGCTTCTCTGTGCGCTTGCTGTTGCGCTCCGTGCAAGTGACGACGCGACTGCCAACTTGCCCATCTGTAATACGACCAACCACACGACCTTCGCCGGAAGTCCTTGCGGGCAGGATGGTACCCAGCTTTGGAATCATCGCTGCAACACGAATGTGAACATGTTCCAAGGAACCCTCGAACGGCTATGCGGTGCACTCCGTGTGGCCGCTCGTCAGTCCCGGCAAGTATCGCTATAAGTTCGCCACGAACAAGGTCGTCGAGTACTGCGGCGGAGCCGCCACGGCCTGGTGGGGACTCCTCGCGCACTCAGACGGCGACACGGTACATGGCTGGGTGTCCCGCTCATTGATGATGTTCCGGGGGTAGACAATCGCGTTCGGGAGGTGTGAAGTGGCAAAGAAGGGCACCGGATGGCTCACTGCGCTCGCGCTTGTCACCATCATGGTGACGGTCGCGCTCCTCCGGTCTGACGGCAGCAGTCCCAACCGGGCGGAATCAACCACCCAGCGCGCGGCGGCGGATGCGCTCCAGTTCTCAAGTGATGGGCGCGTCGACTATCCCACCTTCATGCGAGCCCGTATCGAGTCCATCAACGCTCGGATATCACGTTGCATGGTGAAGAACGGTGCAAAGAAGATCCGCGTTCCAATGGGGTTCGAGTACGATGATCCAGGGAAGCGGGCGGCGACCGCCTGTCAGGCGCTTCTCGACGAGTCGGATGCCCTTACCGGCAGTTCCGCCATGAGGGACACCGAAATCCGGATGAGCCGCGCGATGCGATACATGCGTGAGTGCGTCACGAGTGCCGGTCCACGCGGGGTGACGATTCGGAGCGCCTCGTCGCGGGTTCTTGCCGGATGTGTGGATCGCGCACGGCGGCAGGACTTCTAGCTGGAGTGGTCCGAACGTGCGTGCGGATCGGTGACGTGTCCACGTGAGAAACGGGCATGGTGCTCCCTCGCTGGTCCGAGTCGAACCGGCCGTCCGTGCCTGCCGGTCGGACGCTGATCGACCTGAGCTTGCGACGACGACAGCACCCGGTGTTCACCCCCGCGGGCCGACCGCCTCGCGCACCGTCGCCACCACCCGCTCCGCCGACGTGCCCGGGCCCAGCACCGCCGCGACGCCCGCCGCGGTCAGGGTCGGCACGTCGCGATCCGGGATGATTCCGCCCACGATCACCGGGGTGTCCAGGTCGGCGGCGCGCAGGGCGTCCACGATCGCCGGGGCAAGCGTGAGATGACCGGCGTTGTGCATCGACACCCCCACCGCGTCGGCGTCCTCCTGCGCCACGGCGGACGCCACGCTCTCGGGGGTCTGACGCAGGCCGAGGTAGACGATCTCCATGCCGGCGTCGCGCAGGATGCGCGCCACCACGCGAAGACCGCGGTCGTGGCCGTCGAATCCGAGCTTGGCGAGCACCACCCTCGTGGGACGGGTGGACATCAGACGGTCGCCGGCTCGAGGTACCGGCCGAAGACGCCCTCGAACGCCGCGGTCATCTCGCCGACCGTCACGTGCGCCCGGGCCGCGTCGATGAGCGCCGGCATCACGTTGACCGTGGGATCGGCGGCGCACCGGGCGATCTCGGCGAGCGCCGCGTCGACCGCGGGGGCACTGCGTTCGCGTCGAACCGACATCAGCCGATCGAGCTGCGCCGTCTCGACGGCGGGGTCGATGCGCAGGATGTCGTCCACGCGGTCCTCGTTGCCGTCGGTGAACGCGTTGACGCCCACGACGATGCGCTCACCGTCGTTGACCGCACGCTCCAGACGGTAGGCCGAATCGGCGATCCGCCCGGTGAACCATCCTGAGTCGATGCCCCGGTAGACGCCCTCCAGGATCGATCCGCCACCGGTCTCGTCCAGGTGCTCGAAGATCGCCTCGGCGCGCCGCTCCATCTCGTCGGTCATCCACTCGACGTAATCGGACCCGCCCAGCGGGTCGGCCACGTTCGTCACCCCGGTCTCGTGGGCCACCACCTGCTGGGTGCGAAGCGCGATGCGCGCGGCCCGGTCGGTGGGGAGGGCCAGGGCCTCGTCGAAGCTGTCGGTGTGCAGGCTCTGCGTACCGCCCATGGCGGCGGCGAGCGCCTGGATCGCCACGCGGGCGATGTTGACCTCGGGCTGCGTGGCGGTGAGCGACACGCCGGCGGTCTGCACGTGGAACCGACACATGAGGCTGCGCTCGTCGCGCGCCCCGTAGCGCTCGCACATCCAGCGGGCCCAGATGCGCCGTGCGGCGCGCAGCTTGCCGATCTCCTCGAAGAAGTCGGAGTGGCAGTTGAAGAAGAAGCTGAGCCTGGGCGCGAATGCGTCGACGGCGAGTCCCGCCGCCACCGCCGCCTCGACGTACGCGAACCCGTTGGCCAGGGTGAAGGCGAGCTCCTCGGCCGCGGTGCTGCCCGCCTCGCGGATGTGGTACCCGGAGATCGAGACCGGATGCCAGCGCGGCATCTCGGCGGCGGTGAACGCGATCATGTCGGTGACCAGTCGCACCGACGGGCGCGGCGGGAAGATGTACTCCTTCTGCGCCTGGTATTCCTTGAGGATGTCGGCCTGGATCGTCCCCGACAGCCGTGCGCGCTCCACGCCGGTCTCCTCGGCGGCGGCCACGTACATGGCGAGCAGCATCGGGGCGGGGCCGTTGACCGTCATCGACGTGGACACGGCACCCAGGTCGATGCCGGCGAAGAGCTCCCGCACGTCCACCAGGCTGTCCACCGCCACGCCCGCCCGGCCGACCTCGCCCAGTGCCAGCGGGTGGTCCGAGTCGGCGCCCATGAGCGTCGGCATGTCGAACGCGGTCGAGAGCCCCGTCCCTCCGGCCGCAAGCAGCTCGCGGAACCGGCGGTTGGTGTCGGCGGCGCTGCCGAACCCGGCGAACATCCGCATGGTCCACAGGCGCGAGCGGTACATGGCGGGGTGGATGCCGCGGGTGTACGGGTACTGACCCGGGTAGGGCGCGGCACCGTACACGGCCTCGACCGGGACCCCCGACATCGTCGCGAACGGGACGTCGCGCATGGGCGCGGCATCCGCCGCACGTCGCCAGGACGCGCGGGCCGGGGTGTCGTCGCTCGTGGTGGTCATGGAAGATTCGACATCAGACAATTTGATGTCAAACGATAGCAGGCCGGACGGGTAGTCTGACGCCATCGCCCCGCTCGAACGAGATCCGATCGCCGACGCACGGCGCAACTGGGAGGCCGCCGGTTGGGGCGTGCCCGAGGCCATGGCCGCGGCCACGTCGATCGTCCGCGCGCACCAGATCGTCCTGGGCGAGATCGACCGGGCGCTCGCACCGCACGGGCTGACGCTCTCGCGCTTCGAGGCGCTGGCGGTCCTGCACTTCACCCGCACCGGGGCGATGCCCATGGGGAAGCTGGGCGACCGCCTGCAGGTGCACCCGGCCAGCGTGACCAACACGGTCGGACGTCTGGAGGCGGCGGGCCTCGTGCGGCGGATGCCGTCCCCCGATGATCGACGCACGGTCCTGGCGGAGATCACCGACGAGGGACGTCGGGTGGTCGTGGAGGCGTCGGGCGCCCTTCGCGAGAGTGCCTTCGGGCTTCACGGCCTGGCGCCGCGTCGGTTGGACGCGATCACCCGTGCGCTCCTGCCGGTGCGACGGGCGGCCGACCGGTTCGGCTGACCCGTCACGCCGTTTCGCGGTCGGCCCGATCGACCGTCCGGCGGGAGACCGATGCCTGTTGCATCGGCCTCCCGCACAGGGTCAGCCGTTGGGGTTGGTGAGGACGGCGTTCTCGCCCTCGATCTGCACCGTCGGCACCCCGAAGCCCGTGACGGTCAGGCCCGGGGCCAGCGGACCGGTGGCGACCATCTCGGAGGCGAACGCGGACGTGAAGGTCCCACCGCCGGTGAACGCACCGGCACCCCGGACGGTGGCGTGCGCACCACCGCCGGTGACGTTGAGCAGTCCGCTTCCGGTCGCCGTGATCATGGTCATGTGCATCGATCCCTTCGGGACCGCGATGTTGAGCATCCGGGTGAAGGTGAGGCTGCTCCTCGTGGCCGTGAAGACCCACGAGTTCTGGTTGCCCAGGTCCCGGTGCAGCGCCAGCCGGGGCTCACCGCCTGCGCCCGAGCCGTCGCCGTCCCCCTTGGCCGGGGAGGCATCGCCGACACACGTGAGCTTCGTTGCGTCACCGGTGTAGATCTCGGCGGGCATGCGGCGGATCGTGTTCCAGCGTCCGTCGACTGCACGGAACCGCAGCACACCGACGAACTGACCGGTGTAGGAGCGCGCCGGCTTTCCGGTGCATCCACGGGGCAGCTTCGCCCGGACGAGCTTGGGGTTCGTGAACCGGAGGTTGACCGAACCACGAGGGCCGAGCGACCCCTTGATGGTGGCGCGGTTGCCGTTGATGACGACGTTGACGCGCTTGAAGTCGAACATGTCCATCTGGTTTGGGAGACGCTTGGCGGTCGGGAGGATGCCGCGCGTGACGATCAGGGTGAAGCCGTCGGGCTTGCCCCGCCCGTCGTTGGCATCGAGGCCCAGTACCTGCCCGCTCGTCAGTTTGGCGGCGCTGGCGCTGACCGATGCGGCCGATGCGCCGGCGGGCACCGCGAGCGCAGCGACCACCGCCACCGCGGCTGATCTCGGGATTCTCATGGGACGGGCCTCCTTGGCTGGATCGATGCCTCCAAGGATCTCAGCGGGGGACCGGACGTCTCCCCGGAGTTTCCACGGGTCTTTGGGCCGGTGTCCAGGCGGCGGCGCGGGTACGTGTACGCGCAGACACTCAACATGCCCGGGCGGCCGACGAGCGATTGGACTCAGACGCCCGGACGCTCCAGCCTCTCGAGGATCCGCGCGGTTGCGCCATCGGTGGTGAGGTGATGGCAGACGAGCGCCCCGTCGCGTTCGAGCGCACGGGTCCCGACCGGTTGGTGTTCAGGGGCGGCCGCGGGCCGCCCCTGAATGGTGGGTGTTGTCAGCCGGTGACGGCGGGTGCGCGTACCGACGCGACCCTGGGCCTGACGGTGACGCCGGCCTGTGCGCGGTGGCGTACGCCCTTGACGCTGGGGCTTGTGACGCTGGCGGTGTTGACCAGGCGGCCGGCCTTGCGCGTGGCGGAGATGCGCAGGGTGATGCGCTTGGTGACGGCGCGGCCGGGGTTGAGGGTGCCGACGTTCCAGCACGCCTGTCCGCGGGTGATGCGGGCGCCGGGGGCGCGGTGGACGGTGGTGCCCACCGGCAGGACGTCACACATGACGACCCTGGTGGCGGGCGCGCTCCCGGTGTTTCTGACCCGCAGCGTGTAGGTGGCCAGTGCGCCGGCTCGGTGGGTGGTCTTGAGCGCACGCTTGACCAGGGTCAGGCGGGCGACACCAGGCGTGACCGCCGCCGTGGCCGGCGGAGCCGGCGTGACGGCGGGTGACGTCGAGGCGGCAGGCGGAGCCGGGGCTGCGGGAGGAGCCGGCATGGTCGGCGTGGCCGGCGAATCGACGGACTCCGGTGACTGCGGGGTCTGCGTCGGCGCGGTGGGGGCGGGCGACGGGATGCGCTCGTTGACGAGCCTGATGCGACCAAGCACGTCGGGATCGGCGCAGTCGCCGGACCAGATCCCCGTGTCGTTGCCCGTGGGGGTGTACTCGCACACCCAGGGCTCGGTGCGGGTCACATAACCCGCCGGTGCGCGGACCTCGGTGAACGTGACGCGCGCCGGCTGGTCGTTCGGCAGCCCAAGACCGGAGCGGTCCGTGTCGCCGGTCGATTCGAGGTCACGGTTCTGCATCGTGTAGCAGTAGTCCCACTCCAGAAGGCAGACCTCGATGTCGAACATCTCGCCGGTGAGGACCCGTCCGTCGGCGTCGGTCTTGACGATGCGTGCGGGGCCGGTGTACGGGGTCGAGAGGTTCGGCTGGGACGCACCCGGCTGGTTGACCATGTGGACGCGGTGGAAGGCGTCCAGGTTGCAGCGGGTCCCCGCGGTCCAGCCGGTGGTCGGCGTGTAGTGGCAGACGGTGGGCACCGGGTTGATGGTAAAACCCGCGGGTGCCGCCACCTCGTTGAGCGTGATGCGGTAGTCGGACGTGTCGCGGGAGCTCCAGAAATCGAACGGGGGTGCGTACAGGTACTCGAACATGTCGCCGCCGCGGTCGCCGATGTCGACGTTGGGGATCGTCTTGCAGGTCCAGGGCGCGAGGGCCCATGCGCCGGTGTCCCGACGGCAGACGTCGATGTCGTAGACGGCGCCCGCCAGCACGTTGCCGGTCGGATCGGTCTTGTAGAAGCTGATGGTTCCCGGCTCGGGCGGTGTCGTCGGGGTCGGGTTCGGTGACGTCCCCGGCGTGTTGGTGACGAGGATGCGGCCGAACTCGTCACGTGGACAGTTCTCACCACGCCAGGCCCAATTCTGGGGATCGTCGGCTGCGGGACTGAACTCGCAGGCGATCGGTGTGGCGGAGCGCGCGTAACCGGCGGGGGCGGCCACTTCCGTCAGCGTGAACCGCATCTGGGCGTAGGGCTCCATGTACATGTTGCGGTAGAGCCACGAACCGTCGGACCCGAGGTCGAGGTTGGCGTACAGGCTGCACGTCCAGTCGGGGTCGTTGCGGAAGCGCGTGCACCATTCGAGGTCGAACAGTGCCCCGCGCAGGACCTCACCGTCCTGGTTGACCTTGTAGACGCGCGGTGCCTGATCGTACGACAGGCCGTCCTGCGCCGGGGCGGCCGTGGCGAACACGCCGATGGTGCAGACCGCGACGAGCGCGGCGACGAGGGACAGGGGATTTTTCATGGTGGTCTCAGTTCTGGTTGGAACGCTGAGTCGCCTGATGAGAATTCCGATGTCGGACGGCGGGGACCGTGGTCATGCCGTCGACCGGCAGGGATGAGGTTCGTGGTGGTTCACTCATCGGCCACTGGAGGGCGACTTCAAAGTGCTGTGCGGTTGTTCAATGACGATGGACCCACCGTCCGATACCGATCGTCGTGGGCGGCCCGGTGGCTGGCCGCCCGCGACGTGAGAGTTCAGCCGGTGACGGCGGGTGCGCGTACCGATGCGACCCTGGGCCTGACGGTGACGGCGGCCTTCGCGCGGTGGCGCACACCCTTGACGCTGGGGCTGGTCGCCGTGGCGTTGTTGACCAGGCGGCCGGCCTTGCGGGTGGCGGAGATGCGCAGGGTGATGCGCTTGGTGACCGTGCGGCCGGGGTTGACGGTGCCGACACTCCAGCAGGCCTGTCCGCGGGTGATGCGGGCGCCGGGTGCGCGGTGGACGGTGGTGCCCACCGGCAGGACGTCACACATGACCACCCTGGTCGCCGGTGCGGTCCCGGTGTTTCTGACCCGCAGCGTGTAGGTCGCGAGCGACCCGGCACGGTGGGTGGTCTTGAGCGCACGCTTGACCAGGGTCAGGCGGGCGACACCAGGCGTGACCGCCGCCGTGGCCGGAGGAGCCGGAGCGGCCGGGGCCGCGGGTGCAGGGGGTGCAGGCGTCGTCTCGGCGGCCGTCGGTGCCGGTGCCGGGGCCGGCCCGGGTGTCGGGGTCGGTCCCGAATCCGGGGTCGGTCCGGGATCCGGGGTCGGATCGGGTGCGGGTGTGTTCCTCAGAAGGAGGCGGCCGGCGGCGTCGATGTCGCATCCGCTCCAGCTGCCCGTTCCGTTGTCACCGGGTGTGTACGTGCACACCCAGGGGGTCTCGGCGACGGTGAAGCCGACCGGTGCCCGCACCTCGGTGAACGTGATCCGCATCGGTTGCGCGGGATCGATGCTCACCCTGTCGCGGAGCCACGATCCGTCGCTTCGCAGGTCCTCGTTCGCGTAGACCTCCCAGCACGGATCCACGTCGGCACCGTCCCTGCACACCTCGACGTCGAAGCGCTCACCGGCGATGACGCGACCGGCCTGGTCGGTCTTGTACACCAGGGGCACCTGCCCGGCCGCGGCGATGGCGGGGATCTCGGCGGTTCCCGGCTGATCGACCAGGAACACCCGGTTGAACGCGTCCACGTCGCAGCCGCTCCAGGCACCGGTGGCGGCGGTCCAGGTGCAGGTGACCGGCGTGGGATCGAGGGCGAAGCCCGCCGGCGCGACCCGCTCGGTGAACGTGAAGCTCATGTTCTCGGGTTGAGCCGTACTCATGTTCCACGGGATGTTCTTCTGGAGGAACGCGCCGTCGTCACCGATGTCCGCGGTGACGTCGGAGCACGCCGCGTCCGGCGCACCCGTGGGGGTGTGGCACATCGTGACGTCGTAGATCGCGCCGGCCAGGACGTTGCCCGCGGCGTCGGTCTTGTACGGGTGCAGGATGGGCGACTCGGGGGGATTGATGGGTTCGGGGGCCGCCGACTGACCGGGGGTGTTTCGCAGCAGGATCGCACCGTTCTCGTCGAGTTCACATCCGGTGATCCCGTAGCGCGTCACGTTCGGGTCGGGGTCGAGGTCGGTGTACCTGCAGAGCCACGGACGCGGCTCGATCCGGTAGCCGGCGGGTGCCGCGACCTCGGTGAACTGGATCGTGACCGGGTCGCCGTCGCGCCACTGGATGTTGTCGCGCACCCATTCGCCGTCGGATCCGAGGTCGACGTTGCGCCAGCTGTCGTCGCACTGCCAGTTGAGGTCGTTGTCCCACCTCGTGCAGACCCTGACGTCGAACAGTGCGCCACGCAGCACCTGACCGTCGGGGCCCACCTTGTAGACGTACGGCACATCCCGTGGAGAGCTCTGCCCGGCGGCGGTTGCGCAGGCGGCGAGCAGAACACAGGCGGTGGCGATGAGCGTGCGGAGTTTCATTTCGGTTCCTTCGACGTGATGCGCGGCTGTCGGTACAACCGTCGCCGTATCGAGATCATCGGTCGTACGCATGCGAACGATGAGGGCTTCGCAGGTTTCTTACATTGGTTGTGGGCGCACGGCCATGGGCCGTGCACGGACGGCCCGCGGCCGCCCGTGAACGGAGGACATGGTCAGCCGGTGACGGCGGGGGCGCGTACCGATGCGACCCTGGGCCTGACGGTGACGGCGGCCTTCGCGCGGTGGCGCACACCCTTGACGCTGGGGCTGGTCGCCGTGGCGTTGTTGACCAGGCGGCCGGCCTTGCGGGTGGCGGAGATGCGCAGGGTGATGCGCTTGGTGACGCTGCGGCCGGGGTTGACGGTGCCGACGTTCCAGCAGGCCTGTCCGCGGGTGATGCGGGCGCCGGGGGCGCGGTGGACGGTGGTGCCCGCCGGCAGGACGTCACACATGACGACCCTGGTGGCAGGGGCGGTCCCGGTGTTTCTGACCCGCAGCGTGTAGGTGGCCAGTGCGCCGGCACGGTGGGTGGCCTTCAGCGCCCGCTTGGACACGGCCAGGCGTGCGGCGCGGGGTGCCGCGGTCGTCGGGCTGACGACCGGAGCCGCGGGAGCCGGAGCAGGGGCGGGGGCGGGCGCCGGCTGCGCGGGGGCCGGCTGCGCGGGTGCCGGCTGCTCAGGCGCCGGCTGTTCGGGCGTCGGGGTCACCGGCGCCGGGATCGGCTGGTTGACGAGGTTGATCCGGCCGAACGCATCCGGAGTGCAGCCGGTCCACCACTCCGGTGAGTCGCCGGCGACGATCATGGGGATCCCATCATCGCCGCCGCCGCCGGGAGCGGGCGTGTACTCACATGTGACCGGGTCGCCCGCCAGGTAACCGCTGGGTGCCTGGGTCTCGGTGAAGGTGATGCGGAACGGCCGCGACCAGTTGAGGGGGACCTCGGCGAGTCGGAGGCTGCCGGACGAATCGAGGTCGACGTCCCGCCGCACCGTGCATTCCTCGGCGTCGTTGCCGACCGGGTAACAGACCTCAACGTCGTACAGCTCACCCGACAGGACTCGCCCGGCGGGGTCGGTCTTGGAGAAGCGGGGCGGACCCTCGTAGGGCGTTGTGATCGCCGTGGAGGCGGTGCCGGGCTGGTTGACCATCTTCACGCGGTGGAATGCGTCCATCGCACACCGGGACCATCCGTCCTGGGGTGTGTAGGTGCAGACGGTCGGGACCGGGTTGAGGGCGAAGCCCACCGGGGAAGCGACCTCGTTGAGCGTGATGCGGTACTGCATGTCCTCGTCGCGCAGTCGGTGGGCGATCGGCATGCCGTCCGGTGTCCGGGCGTCGCCGCGGTCACCGATGTCGACGTTGGGGTAGGAGTCACACGACCACGACTGCCAGCCGAACGCGCGCTCGCAGACCTCGACGTCGTACACCGAGCCCGCCAGGACGTTGCCGGACGGATCGGTCTTGTAGAAGTGGATCTCCGTCGGCTGCGGCGCGACCGTCGGCGTGGGCGTGGGTGACGTGCCCGGTGTGTTGCGGATGAGGACGCGGCCGGCGGCGTCGACCTCGCATCCGGTCCACTGGCTGAAGACCGGCCTGTTCGTCTGGGGATCGAACGTCACCTGCGCCGTGCAGGGGGTCGTCGTGCGCATGTAGCCGGCCGGTGCGGCGACCTCGGTGAAGCTGATCGTCACCTCCGGCTGGACGGCGCGGGCGACGTAGGGTGCACTCTCGCTGTCGACCACCGGAAGCCACCACGATCCGTCGGATCCGATGTCGACGTTGGAGACCGCGTTGCACTCGGAGCCGTCCGTCGTCGGATCCACCGCGCATGCCTCGATGTCGAAGATGGCGCCGCGCAGGACGTTGCCGCTCTGGTCGACCTTGTAGACCCTGGGGTAGTACTCCCCCCAGCTGATGGCGGGGCTGCTCTGGGCGTTCGCGGTCGCCGAAACCCCCGCGAACAGACACGTCGCGACGGCTGCGGCGATCAATTTGGTGGGTTTCATCGTGGTCTCTCCGTACGTCTGGATGCGGGATCGAAAGGGTGGGTTCAGCCGGTGACGGCGGGTGCGCGAACGGCCGCGATGCGGGGACGGACGGTGATGCCCGCCCTGGCGCGGTGGCGCACGCCCCTGACGCTGGGGCTGGTGACGGTCGCGGTGTTGACGAGGCGACCGGTCCTGCGGGTGGCGGCGATGCGCACCGTGATGCGCTTGGTGACCGTGCGGCCGGGGTTGAGGGTGCCGACGTTCCAGCAGGCCTGGCCGCGCGTGATGCGGGCGCCGGGCGCACGGTGGATCGTCGTGCCCGACGGCAGGACGTCACACATGACGACGCGCGCGGCGGCGGCGTTGCCGGTGTTCCTGACCCGCAGGGTGTAGGTGGCCAACGACCCGGCGCGATACGCGGTGCGAAGCGCGCGCTTGGACAGCACGAGGCGGGGTGCGGTCGCCGCAAGGACCGGCGGCACGGCCGTGCTCGGCGAGGTGGCCGGCGGGGCCGGGGGCGGCGTTGCGGGAGCGGGTGCCGGTGCCGGCTGTTCGGGTGCCGGCGCCGGCTGCTCGGGCGCCGGGGTCACCGGGGCCGGGATCGGCCGGTTCACCAGGTTGATGCGGCCCAGCGCGTCCGGGGTGCAGCCGGTGTAGGTGCCCTGCGGGGCGGTGGCGAAGATCGAGCCGCCGCCGCTTCCTCCTGGCGGAGGTGTGTACTCGCACACGAACGGATCGGCCGTCAGGTACCCGACCGGGGCGAGCGTCTCGGTGAGGGTGAGACGCCACCACATGTTGGTTGGAAGCGGGAAGCCCTCCGAGGGGATGTCGAAGTTCTGGAGCGTCGGACACTCGCCGTCCGGTGAGTCGGCGCACACCTCCAGATCGAACTGCTCACCTGCGAGGACGCGACCGGTGGGGTCGGTCTTGTAGAGCCGCGGCCAACCGTCGTACGGCGTGTTGATGGCGGGCGTCGACGCACCCGGCTGGTTGACCATCGTCACGCGGTGGAACGCGTCCATGGCACACCGGCTCCAGCCGGCGTCGGGCGTGTAGAGGCAGACGGTCGGCACGGTGTTGACCGCGAAGCCGGCGGGCGGGGCCACCTCGGTCATGGTGACCCGGTACTCCATCGACGGGTCCAGCACGGTGCCGTAGGGGCTCAGGTTGCTGATCAGGTCGCCGCGGTCGCCGATGTCGACGTTGGAGTGCGTCGTGCACGACCAGGGCTCGCCGGCGCCACCGCGCTCGCACATGTCGACGTCGTAGACCGCACCGGCCAGGACGTTGCCGGACGGGTCGGTCTTGTAGAAGCGGATGTCGGTCGGTGCCGGCGGACGGGTCGGCGTCGGGGTCGGGGAGGTGCCGGCGCTGTTGCGGATGAGAACGCGACCAGAGGCGTCACGCTCGCATGCGGGGCCGCCCCACCCCCAGCGGTCGGCGCCGTCCGCGGACGTGCCGACGACGCTCCAGCGGCATGTCGTCGGCGTGGTTGTGATCCGGTACCCGGCCGGCGCGGCCACCTCGACGAAGCGGATCTGTGCGCCCTGGTCGGGGGGCAGCGGGTTGCCCCACTGGTCGAGCGGGGACCCCCACGGATCCAGGATGCCGAGTCGGTTGAGGGGCTGGTTGCCGAGCAATCCGACCCCGCCGTCCGAGCCGATGTCCACGTTGCGGTACCACTGGCACTGGAGGTTGCTGCCGGTCGCATCCGTCACGCAGTAACGGATGTCGAACAGCGCACCGCGGAGCACGACACCGCTCTGGTCGACCTTGTAGAAGCTGGATGTGGCGCCCCGCAGGGTCGTCGTTCCGTCCTGCGCGTTCGCGGCGGACGCGAAGCCCGTGAGGACGCAGAGGGCAAGGAGCAGGGATCGCAGTTTCATGACTCTTCTCCGAGGACGTGCCGTAGGCGGGGCCGGCCGCGGTGGCGGTGCCGGTCCTCCCTTGGAGGATCGGCAGGGTGGTGGGTGCGGCTTGAGAGGGTCTGCGGGAAGACCGGACACCCGGCCTCGATCACCTGGGCGTCATGCCTGCCCGGCGGGCGTGCGACGCGCTCGCCGGTGGGTCGGGACGGTGCTTCGGGACCGTGCGGGAACGGACGAGAGCGAGCATCCTGCCTTCCTGTGACGCGGGAACCGTGGTCTCGATTCCTCGAAAAGCTGCAGGGGATTCAAGCAGAGAGATCGTCGCGTTATCGTAACGACAATCGAAAATTCACAGAACGCCAATATAGATTGGCGCCGTCATCACATACGTCGGTGACGTCCACCCGGGAGAGGGAGGCCGGTGTGGGTGGGGTTGCGGCCCGGGGGTCAGCCGGGTGCGGTCAGTGGGATCCGGGCGTGGCGGGATTGCGACTCGGGAGTCAGTCGGGTGCGGTCACGTGGGATGCGGGCGTGGGCGGGGTTGCGGCCCGGGAGTCAGTCGGGTGCGGCCGCCTGTCGGGGCGGGGTCCGGGCGTGGGCAGGGTTGCGACCCGGGCGTCAGTCGGGTGCGGCCGCCTGACGGGGTGGGATCCGGGTCCGGGCGTGGGCGGGGTTGCGACCCGGGAGTCAGTCGGGTGCGACCGGATCCGGGCCGGTGCCGGGCCGGAGTCAGCCGAGGGCGGCCGCCTGTCGGGGTGGGATCCGGGTCCGGGCGGCGGCTCGTTTATACTCGGCCGCGACCTCCGGTGGGGCGTAGCCAAGCGGTAAGGCAGCGGGTTTTGGTCCCGCGATCGGGGGTTCGAATCCTCCCGCCCCAACCAACATGCGACCCAGGGGAGAGGTTCACCAACGATGGGTGTCGGCGCGGTCGTCATGGCGGCGGGGAAGGGCACGCGTATGCGGTCCTCGCTGCCCAAGGTCCTCCACACGATCGCCGGTAGGCCGCTGGTCGGCTGGGTGCTCGACGCGCTCGGCGGCGTGCGGGTCTCCCACACCGTCGTCGTGGTCGGCCACGGAGCCGAGGATGTGGCCGCCGCGCTGCCGGCGAAGGCCGGCACGGCCCTGCAACGTGAGCAGCACGGCACCGGCCACGCGACCCAGGTCGGGCTGCGTGCGCTCGACGCGTCGTGCGACACGGTGATCGTGCTCTCCGGTGACACGCCGCTCCTCTCGCGCGATCTCATCAGGGACCTCGTGCGTCGTCACCGCCGGTCCAGGGCGGAGGCGACGCTCGTCAGCACGGTGCTGGACGATCCGGGCGCCTACGGGCGCGTCATCCGCGAGGGCGATTCGGTGCGCATCGTCGAGGCCCGCGACGCGTCCCCGGCCGAGCTCGAGGTGGCCGAGATCAACGCCGGCCTCTACGTCTTCGACCGCGCGGCGCTCACGAAGGCGCTCCGCAGGGTCAAGCGCGACAACGCTCAGGGTGAGGCGTATCTGCCGGACGTGCTGCCCCACATGGCGTCGGTCGGGGTCGTGGTGGCCGACGATCCCAACGTGATCCTGGGGGTCAACAGCCGCGTCGAGCTGGCCGAGTGCGAGGCGATCATCCAGGATCGGCTGCGGCGGGAGATGCTGCTCGCCGGGGTCACGATGCCGGACCCGGATCGCGTCTACCTGGACGCCGACGTCCGCGTGGGCCAGGACTCGGTGCTGCACCCCGGCACGCACCTTCGCGGTGCGACGACCGTGGGGGAGGGCTGTGTGATCGGGCCGGACGTCATCGTCACCGACTGCGTGATCGGGGCACGGTGCACGGCGGTGTTCGCGCACCTGAACGACTCGACCGTCGGCGACGACTGCTCCATCGGGCCGTTCGCCTACCTGCGTCCGGGGGTCGAGCTGCAGGACGGTTCGAAGATCGGCACCTACGTCGAGGTCAAGAACACGGTGGTTGGTCCCAAGGCCAAGATCCCGCACCTGTCGTACATCGGCGACGCCGAGGTGGGCGCCGGGACCAACATCGGTGCCGGCAACATCACCGCCAACTACGACGGCTTCCGCAAACACCGCACGACGATCGGCACCGGTGTGAAGACCGGGTCGGACTGCGTGTTCGTCGCTCCGGTTAGAATCGGTGACAAAGCGATGACGGCTGCCGGATCCATCATCACGCACGACGTGCCCGCAGGGGCCCTCGGCGTTGCACGGGCGCGGCAGGAGAATCGGGACGGCTTCACCGAGCGGGCAGAGGAGAAGGCCCGCAGAGCTGCGGCCAATGCGAAGGGCACCAAGGGGGCGCGGTGACGACCGAGACGATGGACCGGGTCGGGACACAGGCCGACAGGGACGATGCCCGGCGGATGATGGTGTTCGCGGGGCGCGCCAGCCTCGAGCTGGGACGCGACATCGCCGAGCGGTTGGGACTGTCGACCGGTGAGATGCTGGTCAAGTCGTTCGCCAACGGCGAGATCTACGCGCGGTTCGGCGAGAGCGTGCGCGGGTCGGACGTCTTCCTCGTCCAGTCGACCTGCAGCATCTCCAACGGCCACCGCCAGTCGTGCAACGACAGCCTGGTCGAACTTCTCATCATGGTGAACGCGGCCAAGCTCGCGAGCGCCCGTCACATCACCGCCGTCATGCCGTGGTACGGCTACTCGCGCCAGGACAAGAAGTCCGCGCCGCGCGAGCCGATCACCGCGAAGATGATCGCCGACATGCTGCAGACCGCCGGCGTCGACCGCGTGCTCACCATGGACCTGCACGCCGGTCAGGTGCAGGGCTTCTTCAACATCCCGGTCGACCACATGACCGCGGTGCCGATCCTCGTCCAGTACTTCAAGGACCTGCCGGAACTGGCGGACCGGCAGCTCGTGGTGGTCTCGCCGGACGCCGGTCGCGCAAAGCTCGCCAGCTACTTCGCCGAGAAGCTGGGAGCCAAGCTGGCGGTCCTCACCAAGCAGCGGCCCGAGCACAGCCAGGTCGAGATGACCATGCTGATCGGTGACGTCGAGGGCAAGACCGCCATCATGATCGACGACATGATCGACACGGGCGGCACCCTCGTGGAGGGCGCCAAGAAGGTGCGGGAGATGGGTGCCACCGAGGTGTACTGCGCGGCGACCCACGGCCTCTTCTCCGACCCTGCGTTCGAGCGGCTGGCAGCGTCCACCAACATCAAGCGCATCGTGGTCACCGACACGGTGCCGCTGCGCGACGGCGCGCCCGACCTCATCACGCAGCTGCCCTCCGGCGGCGTCCTGGCCGACTGCATCCGCAACGTCTTCCACGACGAGTCGGTGAGCGAGGTCTTCGAGGGCGAGAACCAACTGTTCTAGGTCCCTGCGCGTCCGTGTCCGGGTGGCGCGCAAGCCTGGTGCCTGGCACGTAACTTGCGTGCCTGCGGCAGGTGCGTGTGAGCCGTGGTGCCGGTTCGCTGCCAGCGGGTGCGTGCCAGCCGTGACACCGGTCTGCATATCTGCCGTTGGCAGGTGTGTGAGCCGTGGTGTCCACGTGGCGCGCAAGCCTGGTGCCTGACACTTAACTTGCGTGCCTTCGGCAGGTGCGTGTCAGCCGTGGTACCGGTCCATTCATCTGCCACTGGCGGATGCGTGTCCGCTGTGGCGTCGGATCCGCTGACGGCGGGACGCCCTGAGACGGCAGATATGGAGCGGGAACCGGCACGGCGTCCGTCGGCACGCGTACGCAGCTGATCCATGCGTGTCTGACCCCGCCAACGTCCAGGGAAGCCAATACACACTTGAGAGGTTTGAACTGTTCAATCGTGTGTGTGGCGTCACAGTGATGGGACGGGTTTGTGGGGAATAGGTGTGGCGGTGTGACGTCTCTCGGTGGCATCGTCGGACCCATGGCACGAAGGCAGCATCGACGGCGGCGGCGGGGCAGTGGCGCGGCGGCGGTGCCGGCCGCTGCGGTGGTCGATGATCGTGGTGGCGTGGACTCGTGCGGACCGTGCGGCGATGTCGGGCGCCGGTGCGTGATCTGCGGTGGACGTGAGCGGGTCGCCGGGTTTCAGATGACGCATGGGGTGGTGGTGCAGCTGTGCCCAGTGCACCGGGACGTTCGATACCTGCGACGTGACGGTGGCCGTGTGTTCACGGCCGCGTTGGAGGAAGCGTGGCGTTCGCACGGGATGGCGGGTGCGTTCCGGCGTGCTGCACTCCGTGCTCACCGGCGCAGGTACGGGCCGCGTCCCGGTCTCGGTCCGCTTCCCGGGAGCTACAGCTGGCCGGCGTTGCGGGCGGAAGCGGAGGGGCGGTTCGCGATGGGGGAGTCGTTGGACGAGGTGATCGCCGATCTTCGCGGGCGGCATGCGGAGGATCACGCGACGGTGCCGTCGAGCCAGACCATGCGCCGCTGGTTTCGAGACGCGCGGTGGCTGGACCCCGACCGGCCCGACGCCCGGAGACGATCGACCAGCGGTCGGCGACCGCAACGGAGGCCCGGCGCGACGCGTCCGACGGTGGCGATCGCGGCGGCGGATGCCGCGAAGCGGCCGGTGCGACGCTGGTACACGAAGAGTGGGAAGCCTCCGCACCCGTTGCACCACATCGTGCCGCGGGGAATGACGTTGAGCGTGTTCCCACCGTTCGACGCCATCTTCTTCGACATGAGCCGCCGCGAACCGGCCGATGATGACTTCGGCCACCGCTGGATCCAC